>NZ_QVMJ01000039.1 GCF_010500955.1 Bacteroides sp. 519 | reverse complement strand
TCAAGTTAAGAAATCCCGAAGGGATTGAATTTGAATAACCCCCAGTGAAGGGCGAAGCCCGACTGGGGGGATGCGTATCCCTATAACTCACAACGCCGAAGGTGTTGAACCCACTATCGGGGTTCAGACTGTGTATGTATTGACTTACCCCCAGTCGGGCTTCGCCCTTCACTGGGGGTTATTCAAATTGAATCCCAAGGGATTCACCATGCGGATAGCATACAATAAATCGAACGGGCTTACAGCCCTTGCTTACTCAAGAGCATTCTCTTTTCTTATATCTGTCAATTTCTATCCTTTCATAAATCATTACTAATTTTTATGCTGCAAATCGCAATTTCAAAATGCAGCATTTCACACTTTCAAAATGCAGCATTTTGATTGAACGAAATGCAGCATTTCGTAAGTGCAAAATGCAGCATTTTGAAAATACGGCATAAAATCGGCCTCACAACGCATATAACAGGGGTAACCAAGACGATTTTCTGTTTTATCACCATTTTAGCGGCTGTAAAACAACTAAACAAATTGAAAGCCGGATTCAAATTAAAAGAATTCCTTAAATATTTCAACTAATTATCCGTACCTTTGCGCCCGATTTTAATAGGTATTATATGCAAAATATAAGAAACATTGCAATTATTGCCCATGTTGACCATGGCAAAACAACACTAGTGGATAAAATGTTATTGGCCGGACATTTATTCCGAGAGAACCAGGCCAGTGGTGAGTTGATTCTGGATAATAATGATTTAGAGCGGGAGCGTGGTATAACTATTCTTTCTAAAAACGTTTCCATTAATTATAACGGTACAAAGATTAATATTATTGATACCCCAGGACACAGTGACTTTGGTGGCGAGGTAGAACGGGTATTAAATATGGCCGACGGATGTATTCTTCTTGTCGACGCTTTTGAAGGGCCTATGCCTCAAACACGGTTTGTATTGCAAAAAGCCCTTGAAATGGGATTGAAACCCATTGTTGTAATAAATAAGGTTGATAAACCCAACTGTCGACCAGACGAGGTACACGAAATGGTATTCGATTTGATGTTCAGCCTCGATGCTACAGAAGAACAGTTAGACTTCCCGGCAATATACGGTTCGGCTAAAAACGGATGGATGAGCACAGACTGGAAAAATCAAACTGATAGCATTGTTCCTTTACTGAATTGTATCATTGAAAACATTCCTGCTCCCGAGCAACTGGAAGGAACTCCGCAGATGTTGATTACTTCGCTCGACTATTCATCGTACACCGGACGTATTGCTGTAGGCCGTGTTCACCGCGGAACGTTGAAGGATAGCATGAATGTTACCCTGGCTAAACGTGATGGAAGTTTGAAAAAAGCAAAGATAAAAGAGGTACATGCTTTTGAAGGTCTTGGACATGTAAAAGTGGCCGAAGTTTCTTCGGGAGATATATGTGCTTTGATTGGGATTGAAGGATTTGAGATTGGTGATACCATCTGTGATTTTGAAAACCCCGAACCATTGCCAACTATCGCTATTGACGAGCCTACCATGAGTATGCTTTTTGCCATCAACGATTCGCCATTCTTTGGTAAAGATGGTAAATATGTAACATCGCGCCACATTCACGATCGCCTGACAAAGGAACTGGATAAGAACCTTGCCTTGAGGGTTGTTAAGAATGAGATTGATGATAAGTGGCTGGTGTACGGTCGTGGTGTACTCCACTTGTCGGTACTTATTGAAACCATGCGACGTGAAGGGTATGAATTGCAGGTAGGACAGCCACAGGTTATCTTTAAAACCATTGACGACAAGAAACACGAACCAATAGAGGAACTAACAATCAATGTGCCCGAAGAATACTCTAGCAAGCTGATTGATATGATAACCCGCCGTAAAGGTGAAATGTTGATGATGGAAAGCAATGGCGAACGCGTTACTATGGAATTTAACATACCATCGCGCGGAATCATTGGTTTAAGAACAAATGTGCTCACCGCATCTGCCGGAGAGGCAATTATGGCTCACCGTTTTAAAGAATATCAACCGTATAAAGGAGAAATTGAACGACGCACCAATGGTTCTATTATAGCAATGGAGTCGGGTACTGCTTTTGCATACGCACTCGATAAACTGCAAGACCGCGGACGTTTCTTTATCTTCCCACAAGAAGAAATTTACGCCGGACAGGTTGTGGGCGAAAACTCTCACGATGGCGATCTGGTGGTTAATGTCACTAAATCGAAGAAGCTTACCAATATGCGTGCTTCAGGGGCAGATGATAAAGCCAGAATTATTCCTCCGGTTCAGTTCTCGCTCGAAGAAGCTTTAGAGTATATTAAGGAAGACGAATATGTGGAAGTAACCCCCAAACATATGCGTATGCGTAAGATACTTCTGGATGAGAATGAACGGAAGAGAGCAAATAAAAACTAAATGAGTTTTGAGTAGTGAGTTTTGAGTTTTGAGTTACCATGCGGCATCGCAACTCAAAACTCATTACTCATAACTCACTACTCATCACTCAAAACTCAGTTTATTGTTTACATACGCAATTGTTTCTTGTTTTCTGAATTCCATCCAATCCTCTTCTTGCCCACATTTATCTATTGATTTAAGAAAACTCGATATGGGAGTAGGCTCTTCCAAAGCAGACACCAGTTTAAAACCTACCAGGTTATCTTTTAATTGACCTACATATTTTTCCATCATACATAATAACTCATTCGGGCAGGGAGGCTCAAACTTAATAGAACTTTCGTTTTGAACTTGTTCCATCTCAAGCGTTTCCGGGTTGAGGTAACATTCGTATCCATTGAAAAGTGAATCGGCGATCTGTAAAATGCTAGCCTTGTACTCGGGTGTTGTTTCACCTTTCCTGTTCGATTTGTAACTGCCCAATACCTGATCCTTCAGATAGGTTAAAACTGTTTGAAGTTTATTCTCATCATTCTTAATAACGGTAAGCATACCTAAAATGTCTTTGTACAAAAGTTGAAGCTCCATAACATACTGCTTTTAATAAGTTAATAGTATGCTTTGGTAACAAAAGAGAGAGGGATTTTGTTCTGTGTCAAGAAGCAGGAACAAATCCGATAGCTAAAATACTGATCTTTATATTATGCAGGTTTGTTTGTAATACGCGTGCACAAGATGTAATTGTGGCACCGGTAGTAATAATATCATCAATTAACAATACATGCTTGTTGTCACAATTACACAAGGGCGAAAGTTCAAATACACCTTCCATGTTCTCCAACCGGGCATAGTGAGATTTTCGCGTTTGTGTTTCTGTTTGTTGCTGCCTGATTATAACCCCGGTTTCTACTGGGATACCCGTTACTTTAGATATGCCAATAGCAATCTGTTCACTTTGATTATACCCTCGCTCTTTGTACCGGTTTTTATGCAGAGGAACCGGGATAAGTAAATCTATAGAATCGAAAAAATCACTTTCTGATATTTCGGTAGCTATTCGGGCACCAAGCTTTTGGCCCAGTTCTTTCTGTCCCCGGTATTTAAGAGCATATAATAGTTCCCGGTATGGACTTCCTTTTCTATAATAAAAATATGCTGTAGCTCGTTGTATATCTACCTTACCCCAGAATTGACTTTCTAAACTGTTATCACGGTTCAGATGAAAATGGGTACGCGGCAAATCCAGATCACATTTTATACAAAAGAAATTCTCTTCGTATAATATGCAACCACATACAGGGCAGTACTTTGGAAATAGAATTGAAAAAAAAGAATGTATCCAGGTTTTCATCTATTCGTTAGCTCATCCAATAGGCCCGAACATGCATCTTCCAGTAAGTCTATTACAAATTCAAAACCGGAGTCGCCACCATAATACGGATCGGGTACATGATCTATTGTATGGTGGGTAGCATAATCTGTCATACGGCGTATCTTTAATTCTTCGTTGGCCGATGGAGACATGCGTTTCAGATCAGAGATATTATTATCATCCATACCGATAATAAGATCAAAATCATAAAAATCTTCGGTTTTTACTTTCCGTGAGCGATGCACCAGATTATATCCTCTTTTTGAGGCATGAGCACGCATTCGCGAGTCTGCCAGTTCTCCGGTATGGTATCCTGCTGTTCCTGCGGAATCAATTTCATAGTTATCTTCCAACCCGGCTTCTTTTATCAAACGTAGCATTACTCCTTCTGCCATTGGTGATCGGCAGATGTTTCCTAAACAGACAAATAGTATTTTCATGTTCTAATGTGCCAATATGCCAATGTGATAATTGGCTGGCGCATGGTTTTAATGTGTCAATGTGCCAATATGCTAATGTGTCAATTGGCTGGCACATGGACCTGTTATTAATTATTTTAATTTATACATTACTTACATTCTCACATTCCCCCATTAGCACATTGGCACATTGGCATATTATCCACATTGGCACATTAGCATATTGGCATATTACATAGGATCTACATCATAGTAAACGATAAGCGATTTAAATCGCTCGTCTTCAATCATTTCTTTTTGTACCATCTGCAATAATTTGCGTGCCTGGTGCATGGGGGCGTTATATTCTATTTTAACAATAATCTTTTTTATAAAGAAGGTTTGTACCCGGGAAACAGGAGGTTTGTCGGGCCCAAGAACACGAGTGCCGAATACAGCCCGTAACTTTCCTGCCATAGTATTTGCCATCAGATCGAGCAAATCGGCATTCCGGTTTTTAAGATAAACATACACCAACCGGTAATAAGGCGGATAGTGAAACAGTTGGCGTTCGGTTAGTTCCGTGTTTACCATCTGTTCATAATCGTTATTGATAACCTGGTCAATAATAGGATGATCCATGCTACGGGTTTGCAGTATTACGGTTCCCCGTTTGTTTTTTCTTCCGGCACGTCCGGCTACCTGTGCCATTAACTGAAATGCACGTTCGTACGAACGGAAGTCGGGATAATTAAGCATGGTATCGGCATTAAGAATACCTACTATGCTAACATGGTCAAAATCCAATCCTTTCGATACCATTTGGGTGCCTATCAGAATATCGGTTTTACCATCTTCGAAGTTCGAGATGATTTTTTCATAAGATGTTCGCGAGCGGGTGGTATCCAAATCCATGCGGGCAACAGAGGCTTCGGGAAAAATCAGTTTTATTTCATCCTCTACCTTTTCTGTTCCAAATCCCCGGTGTACAAGTTCGGTTCCTTCGCATGCCGGACACGAACGAAGCAGGGGGATGGAGTATCCGCAGTAATGGCAGGTAAGCTGATTGATTCCTTTGTGATAGGTTAAACTAACATCGCAATTCTCGCATTTGGGCACCCAGGCACAAACACGGCATTCAACCATTGGAGCAAATCCCCGCCTGTTCTGGAAAAGAATAACTTGTTCTTTATTATCCAACGCTTTGCGGATATGTTCCAACAGGAAAGGAGAAAATTGTCCTGTCATCCGTTTCTTGCGATGCAGTTCTTTGATATCTACAGGAAGTATTTCGGGCAATTGTATGTCTTTATACCGCTCTTTAACCTCTACCAACCCATACTTACCCGTTTGGGCATTATAGTATGTTTCGACCGAAGGGGTTGCTGTGCCTAACAACGTTTTAGCTCCATACATAGCAGCTAGAACAATGGCAGCATTACGCGCATGATAACGGGGTGCAGGGTCTTGTTGCTTATAAGTTGTTTCGTGCTCTTCGTCTACAATTATCAACCCAAGATTACGAAACGGCAGGAATACAGACGAGCGCACACCTAAAATAATATCATAACTTTTATCACTGAGTTGTTTTTGCCAGATTTCCACTCGTTCGGCATCAGGGAATTTAGAATGATAGATTCCCAAACGAGAACCAAAAACACGCTTCAGCCTTTCGGTTATCTGGGTGGTTAGCGCTATTTCGGGAAGCAGATAAAGTACCTGTTTACCTTGTTTAATTACCTCATTAATGAGGTGGATATAGATTTCTGTTTTTCCGCTCGAGGTTACCCCATGCAGCAAACATACATTCTTTTCTTTAAATGAATTGTTGATTGAGTTGAAAGCCTCTTCCTGATATGTATTCAGGGGATTAAGGTCGATAGTGGTATTCTGGAAAGTAGTAAGTCGTCCGGTTTCGTGATGATAAATCTCAAGAACATTTTTCTCTACTAAACCATTGAATACAGCAGCCGAAACAGCAGACTGTTGTAACAGTTCTTTCTTTGATACTTCTTTTATAGAGCCACCCATGAAATTGGATAGCTCAACATATTTCATCAGTAAAACCAATTGCTTGGGTGCCCTATTTAATTCGTCGAAGAGTTTCCTAAGCTGTTCTTCTGTCGAAAATGCCTGACTGAGGCGTACCCGTATTTCTGTTTTTGGTTTATATGATCGTCGCAGTTCCTCTTTAATAAAAACGGCATTCTTTTCCAGCAATGATTTTACAACAGTAAGGATGTTTTTGATTCCACTGTCTTTCTCTAACCGGGTAAGTGATTGTTCGTTATTAACAGCCAGCAAATCAAGCACTGATTGTTCTTTAGCCTGTAGAGGCTCGTCGGCTTCGAACTCCGGATTATATTCTACAATTGTTTCGCTTTCTAACTTAAGCCCCGATGGTAAAGCGGCTTTATAAACATCGCCAATGGTGCAGAGATAATAGTCGGCTATCCATTGCCACAATTTAAATTGGTTGGGATACAAAATAGGGATTGTATCCAAAACTGTGGATATTTCCTTAACCTCGTACTCCGATGGAGCTTTATCGTGCACTGTTTCTACAATTGCTGTATAGAACTTCTTCTTCCCGAAAGGCACCACCACCCGGCATCCGGGTTTAATGGATTCCTCACTTCCGATTGGAATTGAATATGTAAAGCTACGAGGAAGCGGCAAGGGTAATATTACGTCGGCGTATCTCATTATTGAGAGACAAAGATAAATGATAATTCATAAACTCTCGAACATATTTTATACAAAGCACTTTACTTCCCTCTATCTATATATTTTTGTATATGTTTTAGCGCTTTGGTTATTTGAGCCTCTACTGTTTTTATGGATATCTGAAGCTCTTCGGCTATTTTTTTATTACTTAAATTCTCGTCGCGGCTTTTAATGAATACCTTTTTGCATTTCTCGGGTAAGGATTCAATAGCTTCGCACAAAAGATGATCAAGCTCTTCCAATTCAAGAGAATCGTCTTGTAGATATATAGGATCCAGGGAAAGAGTATGAATAGAGATTGTTTCTTTTTTATCTCGCAAATAGTTTAGTGAGCGGTTACGGGCGGTTCGGAAGAGATAAGATTTTACCGAGTCTACAATATCCAGTTTGTGCCTGTTCTCCCACAGATGAACAAATATTTCTAAGGCCAGATCTTCCGAATCGGTTTGATTGGTAATGAATAGATTGATATACCGACACAAATGAACAAAGTACTTATTGAAAAGATGGGTGAGTGCTTTTTCGTCATTTTGCCGTATTAGTTTATATAGTAAAATATCGGTTGTGCTTTCCTCCATTGCCAGATATTTCTTTTCGGGCAAATCTACATAATAATTTTAAGAAAGTGAGTGCTTATCCTTAGTTTTTTAGTAATATGATGGATACACAGATAAACACATCCGTATATCCATCTCCATTTATTTATTTTAGATTCTTATATCGAATCAGCGCCTCCAGAAAATAATAATCAGCATACACCAACGGTTTGTCTATTTCGTTGCGGTGAGGTATGCTACCTACACAATGCATAAGCAGGAAGTTTACATTTGTACCAAGCTCGGCCCTATATGCCGGCGATGCAAGACTTTTAAGCATCTTAACAGCATAATCGGTATATCTTTGATCGTTTGTATGCTCTCCCAGTTCAAAGAGTGCCGAACATGCTATTGCAGCAGCCGAAGCATCCCGAAGGGTTTCGCCCGGGAACTCAACTGCATACGATTTGCCAACAGCCTGATATCCTTCCTTACCCACATGGAAATCCCACAGCGGAACAAGGTCTTCCGGAAGATTTTTCAGGTAATACTCTGTTAAGTTTTTAGCTACATCCAGATAAACAGGATCTTTGGTTTCACGATACATCATGGTAAAGCCATACATCATCCAAGCCTGACCGCGCGACCATGTAGATTCATCGCAATATCCCTGGCAGGTTGCCTGATCAAGAACAGTGGGACTAATAGTGTCGTAGTTCACCACATGATAGGTTCCATAATCTTCGCGGATATGATTCTTTATCGTACTGTTGGCATGTTGCACGGCAATATCATAGTATTTTTTATTGCCCGATAGCTCTGTTGCTGCAAACAACATTTCCAGGTTCATCATATTATCCACAATTACCGGATAGAACCACTCAACGGTATCGTTCCAGTTACGGCGGTAATTCCACGACTTAATGCTTTTAACACGTTCGTCGTAACGGCTCGAAAGTGATTCGGCACTTTTAATAATAATATCCTTGTATTCCGGTTGTGGCGAAAGACGCAATGCGTTTCCATAGCTACAGTACATCATAAAACCAAGGTCGTGATGTCCGGTGAAGGTTTGCAACGGTTCAAGCGTATGAGTCCATGTTTGTGCATGCTCTTTCCAGAAATTATCGCCAGTAAGTTCATACAGGTACCATAATGAACCGGGGAAGAAACCAGGTGTCCAGTCTTTCATACCGGTAGTTACCAGTTTACCTTTATTATTCATTGTACGTGGGTAGTTCCTACCCGTGGGTTCGCCAACACTATCAAGCATAAGCCGGGTTTGTGCTGTTGCAAAGGTAACGTTTTCTTCAATAAATGTTTGCTTCTCGTTGGTGCAGGAAGCTGCTATTGTACAGGCCAATAGCATTAAGGTTAATTTAGATGTGATTGTTTTTTTCTTCATGATTTGCTGATAAGTTTTACGATTAATTATTTCTTCAATCCATAGGAATTAATTCCTGATGTGTGTTCTTTAAATAGAGGACTTTCCGGGTTATAATCGGCTGTGCTTAACCGGGCTACTTCACCGGCTTTTAATGTTAGTTCAACAATGCCTTGCCTGTAATCAATAATATCCATTTCCAGTTTCCCTTTTGATGAGGCTGTTTTGAACTTGTCTAAATCCAGATCGGTTTGAATGCGATATTTCCCGGCTTGAGGTGCTTCTACCTGTATGCAAACTGTTTTATAATCAGATCTTGTGGCACTAACCAGCAATCCCTTGGGAGCACGGAAGTTAACAAATGATGCCTCGCGCCAGTAATTGGGCACAGCAGGAAAAACGCGCAGAATGTTATTGTAGCTATATAAATACAACTCCTGTAAGGAGGTAACAGCCGATAAAGGAGTTTCGATTACAGGACCGGATTCTTTATACAAGGTATTGGGTTGAATGTATTTATCCAGTAGGGCGTTAATATATTCAATGGCTTTATCACCTTTTCTTAGGAAAGAGCAAATAGATGAAGCCCCGGTATATGAGTATCCCTGCAATGCACCTTTCTGCCCTATCCAATGATGAAGGCTTTTGTAAATAATCTCTTTCTCGTCCGGATTATCGGGGGTAATCATCCGGAAAGGATAAATCATTAACAGGTGTGAGTAATGCCGGTGCGAGGAGGTGAGTTTTACATCCTTACCAATAATAAAACCTTGAACTTCATCGCGGGGATAGTCTACAAGATTGGCCAGTACATTGCGCCAGTGCGCCCTTTGGCTATCCTGTAAACTATAAGTTGTGTTAAGTTGTAAAAGCGTAGTTAATCCCCAACGAAGAATGGCCAGATCGTAATTGCAATCTTCGGCAGGTTTATATTCGGGCGATGCAGTTAATGGAAGATGGTATTTGCCATCATCTCCTTTATAGATGATATGCATATAGTAAGCAATGCATCTTTTCAGAAGTGGATAAAAGTGTTCAATGGTTTCGGTACGGTCGTTTTTATAATCGCAGTACAACCAATAGTAATACATCATCCAGGTGAGGTTTCCTACCTCATACTGATTCTGTTCAACAAGGTCTTTTCTTAGCGGACTGGCCAAATTGTATGATGAGCTGCGCCCGATAGCGGCAGCATCTTTTCGCCATTCTTCTTCAGGAACATTGTTGATAAGTGATTGAAGATTCTCTTTAAAAGAGCTCCATACAGGCTCCGACAGTTCCAGACGATTGGCGGTGAACAGTGGTGAATATGTAAGTTGTGTGTTCAGGTTCCACCAGATGGCAGGCCATGGTGTTGTGTGTGTCCAAGGACCCATGAGGTCGATAATTTGTTTATCGCTTCTGGTAAGGCAGGCCAGTTTATATTGTTGTATCCAGTAAAAGCTTTCTACTTTGGCTTCGGCGAAGTGCACAAAGCTGGCCGGATAATAATTGTGCCACCATTGCAGGTGTTGTTTGTATGCGTTTTCTGTTCCGCTCTTTACATATTCTTGTATAGTTTGGATGCTTTTAGTTATGGCCTGTTCTGTCGAATTTTCGAATGATACAGTAATATAGATGTTTTGTTTGTTTCCACTTCTTGATTTATCTATTTTCCAGGCAGTAACATATGTATATCCGGAATACAGCTCCTGTATACACAAGTTTATATTATTTTGTATAGTTACTATCGCCTCTGGATTAGGATGTTCCAGATATTCTTTTGGGGTAGTTGTATGTGTGTATTGAGGATTGGTTCGCGGTGAAATAGCTTTGCTGGGCTTCCAGTTGAAAGTAAAGTCGGTTTCTTTGCCAGTTGTTTCAACCACTATAACATCCTTGTTGGCATCGACATACGTTTTAAAATCAATGCTTCCTTGTTCTGTAGTAATAGTTGCATTGGCGGTGGCATCGTAAAGTGATAGTCGCATTTTTTCTGACGAAACTGTGCTAACCGGATTTATTTCAAAATATCCAATTGGTAAGCGGGCGCGATAATAAAGGGCATGTCCTTCCGGGCGCATTTCGTTTACATCACTTCGACCGATATCTAAGCGGTAACCTTGCTTTTGTGGTGAGGCATAAAAATTAGTTCCTAAAAGTCCGTTTCCTAAAATGGCACCTGCATAATAGTTCGGTGGGATGGTATCCCAAATGAAATCGTGTTGCGACAGGAATGTTTTCCAATCAATATCGGCTGTAGTGATAATCTGAGCTTGCATCATACACAATGGCATGAAAAGCAATACACAAAGGCGTTTCATTCTTTTAAGAGATTTAGTTTAATAAATGCTACAAATATATCAGATTATTAGTTTAAGAGCAATTAATTGTTCAAAAAAGGGAGGGAAATAATTCCCTCCCCTAACAAATTGCTATTGTTATACTAATACCTATTTAGTATGCCCATCCTGGAGTTTTAGTAAGGTTACTATTTCTACCAACTTCATCTACGGGTACAGGCCATACATTAAGGTCGGCAGTGGTTGGCCATACATATGCTGTTCCACCAATAATAGCTCCCCAAACGCTTTTTGCACCATTCCCGTCATAGAATTTCTTTTCTTTAAAAGTTCCCCAACGCATCTCATCAAAGAAATTAACGCCTTCGTTCACAAATTCTCTACGACGCTCATCTCTTACTTTTTCGCGTAAGTCTGCTTGTCCGCTATATACAACATCAGGCATATCAACGCTCTTGCGACCTCTTACCATATTTACTTTATCAGCAGCTTCAGATAATTTATCAAGTTCTATTAATGCTTCGGCCCATGCAAGTAACACATCTGCATAGCGAATAATCGGTTCATCAGTTGGACCATAGTCACGTTGAACAGTATTGTATCCTTCCCAAACAAATTTACGGTGGAAGTAGTAGCTATTATTGCTGTTTAAATTTGCATTATTTGGCCATAAATCACCTAGTTCTCTATCTTCTCTGGAACTATCTTTTCCTGTAGGTATACGATAAGTTGAAACAAATTCTTCTGCTGGAGTATTTCTCCAACCTCTGAATGTAGAATATGGAGTTATCACATTCATGCCTAAACGTGGGTCGCGTCCTTCGTATGCTTTACGTATACGGGCTTCGTTACCTTCTTCAAGATAATAAGCACTAACTCCTTTGTGTATGGCTTCTAATGCTGTTAACCGATCTTTTACTGCTGTTGTTACTTTCTCTGCACTAATCTCCTTGCCATCTTTCTTTATATCACGTAAAAAGAAAACCTCTCTTGCTTTCACAGGTATATCATAGTATTCCGGAATGATATCTTTCCAATCGAAAGTTGTTCCATCTCCATATTCATAAAGATCAACAATATCTGGTGTAGCCATGTAGTCGTTCCATCCAACAGTTGTACCACCACCACTTGCAGAGTTAGTTCCACAGAAACGTTGTACCTTATTTCCGTATCCAGTAAGAGCAATATTTTGCACACTGAAAATCATCTCTTCACATCTTTCATTCTTTTCAAGGAAAAGTTCTTTGTACCCACCTTGGAAGAGTTTGTATCCACATTCACCAACTTTAGCAAAATCGTCTGCTGCTTTTGCATACTCTTTTGTGCACATATATACTTTTCCTCTTAAAGCATAAGCGGCTCCTTTAGTTGCGCGTCCTTCTTTAAAATCATTATTAGGTAAATTAGGTTCAGCAATACATGCAGTAAGATCTTCAATTACCTTATTCCAAATGAACTCTTCTGTTTCTTGCCCTTTGGTAGCTTCTTCAATTGTAATTGGAGCATCATAATAAGGTACGCCTTTAAATAATTGGTTCAGCATGTAATAATGAAAAGCACGCAAAAAGCGAGCTTCGGCCACTAGTCTACCTTTCTTTTCATTAGAAACAGGTGATTTTACTGGAATATTCACGATAGCATCATTAGCTCTATGTATACCTTCGTACATTTTTTTCCAGGTATTCGAAAATAACCCACTGCTTGAAGAGACACCACTAGTAAAAGTAACGTTACGTACCATTTGTCCTGACATGCCATAAGCCTCAAAACCATAAAAACCTACAGCTTCGCCATTACCATTGTTGGTATTATAACACATATTTCTCAAATTGGCATAGATCCCAGAAATACCCATATCTGTGAGATTTTCTGTTGTCCACATAGTACTTGCAGCAGGCTTGTTGGTTGGAAGAGTATCAAGCAAATCTGTACATCCTGTGAACAAGCATAAACTGAGAGCTGCTCCTGTTAAGGTATATAATATTTTTTTCATTTTGTATGCTGTTTATTATTAAAAAGTAATGTTTACACCTGCCGAAAGTTGTTTGTTTAGCGGGTATTTATTTACTGATGCACCAATTTCAGGATCCATTCCTGGGAAGTCTGTAATAGTCAACAAGTTCTCACCAGCCAGAAATACTCTCAACTTCTGCATACGCATTTTAGCAACTAAACTGTTTGGTAAAGAATAACCAATTTGTAAAGTTTTCAATTTCAGGTACGAACCATTATATAGGTTTGTTGTATTTACAGCTTGGTTACCCAATGACCCAGTACCATATTTTAAACTTGGATATTTAGCATTGATGTTGTTGAGAGGATCATTTGGGTTATTCTCGTTATAATAATAGTATTGTTTGAAGTTGGATGCAATTTGTTCGCCATCAGTTACATTGGTAGCATTGATACCTCTTTCATACATGTAATAGTACATTCCAAAGCTACCAGCCCATGTCATGCTCATATCAAAACCTTTCCATGCTGCGTTCAAGTTGATACCTAATGTGTATTTAGGCATAGATGATTTACCAGTAAATACCCGGTCGTGTGTATTACCGAAAATTTTGTCACCATTTTCGTCAGCATAAATATACTCACCATAATTTAACTGTCCTCTTCCAACTGTGCTTTTAGGTTGGAAAGAATATCCAGCAGCAATCATATCTTTTACCCATTGCAAGTCTTCTGGTGTACGTATCATACCATCCCTAGGTCCTCCAAGTGGGTCAACATTTCCACTTCCGTCTTTATACTTGCCTGTTCCTTTATATCTTTGCAACATATAATATTCATCGAACATATGTCCTTCAGTACGAATACCATTATTTTGAGTTGTAGCCGATTTACCGATATTACTAGTGTATTCACCTTTATCATTCCAACCAGCTTCAAATTTACCTAGGTATTTGGTTACCTTGTTCTGATTATACGAGAAGTTTATATTCGCGCCATATTGGAAATCTTTGATTCGATCATTCCACCCCAATGTAACTTCCAAACCACGGTTACGCAAATCAGCTGTATTTTGTGTTGGTGCTGTAGCTAACCCCATAGTAAATGGCATAGTTGGATTTGTTAGAATACCTTCTGTAACTTTGTTGTAGAAATCTACTTCAAGAGTTAGTTTGTTGTTTAAGAATGACGCATCAAGACCAATTCCTGTTGAATTGATATTCTCCCATTGAATAATTGGGTTACCTACCTTAGTTACAGCTAAACCGTTAGATATATTACCTCCAAAAGAACTATTTATAATAGAATAAACTGATTGCCAATCATAATAACCTGATGTAACATTACCTAATTTACCCCAAGATGCACGAAGTTTCAGATTACTTAACCAAGAACGTGTATTTTCCATAAACGATTCTTCTGATATGCGCCATCCTAAAGAGAATGAAGGGAATGTACCCCAACGATTATCTGGTGAGAAACGCGATGAACCATCACGACGCACATTGGCTTCTAATAAATAACGTCCTTTATAGGCATAGTTGATACGTCCGAAATAAGAAAGCATACCATAGTCGCGTTCGGAAAGATCATTGTCCTTATGATAATTGATATAAACCATTTCAGATGCTGACTGCATATCATGAATGGAGAAATCCATTAGGCCTTTTTTCTGTGCATTATCAGTACGTGTGTTGTAATAATATTGCTCATAACCAGCTAGAACATTGATGTCGTGATCACCAAAAGTATTCATATAGTTCAATGTTCCAGTAAGTGTATATTCATACCGTCTGTCCATTGCAAAATTAACTGTTGCTGCATCAAGTGTAGGTGTAGAAACTATTACTTTATCTTTACGGAAACTATACCCTTCTGTATGTTTCGAATAAGTATCTGTTATGTGCGAATAATCTTGATAATTAGCATTAATTTTACCAGTAAGTCCTTTCATTATGTCAACTTCTGCGTACCAACTTGTACTGATACGGGTAGTTGTTTTTTTACCACCCGACATTGCAGTCCAACGGTAAACATTATTCAGATCTTTCTTTTCTTCATCAGCCTCAGGTGCGCCAAATTTTCCATCATACTTGGCAACCATACCTGGGTTAGTTTGGAAAGTAGGTATTTGGTGTTTTTGCTACCACCAGTAACAGATAAATTATGCGTTTGCATGAAGCTGCTTTGGAACATTTCTTTTTGCCAATCAGTATTTGGATAAGCTACCCAATTAGGTATTCCCCACTCGCTTGTTGCATTAGGGTTTTTTGATGCTTCACGCCATGCATCAATGGTGTCATCACCATATTTTTGACTTTGGCCCATATTACTGCGAGCGATATTAAATGCATCCATATAGTCAGCATAATTCGACATGAATTTAAAGCGACTCTGGGGGCTTTGACTAGCAAAGATACCTGTGTATGTAACTCTTGGAGGAGTGTCTTGCTTACCTCTTTTTGTGGTAACCAAGATAACACCATTTGCACCACGTGAACCATAGATTGCAGCCGAAGCAGCATCTTTCAGTGTTACAATAGATTCAACATCATTGGGGTTAATAGAATTCATGTCTCCAACTGATCCGTCAATGATTACCAATGGACCTCTATAGTCACTGGTGAAAGTACTTACACCACGTACACGAATATTTCCGTTATCACTTCCTGGTTCACCAGAACTTTGAGATACTGTTACACCTGCTGCTAAACCTGCCAGTGCAGAGGATAGGTTAGTTACTGGGCGACTTTCTAGTTTCTCACCAGATACATTCGAAACCGAACCCGTAAGATTCACCTTCTTCTGTACACCATAACCTACTACCACTACCTCATCAAGAGCTTGAGAGTCTTCTTGTAGTTTCACATTAATAGTAGTGTTATTACCTACTTTAATTTCCTGTGCTGTAAATCCGATAAACGAAAAGACCAACACATCATCAGAACCGGATACATTGATTGTAAAATCACCATCGAGACCTGTTATGGTTCCCGTTTGTGTGTTTTTTATAGCAATACTTACCCCTGGCATAGGGTCACCAAATGAGTCGACAACTGTGCCGCTCACTGTTCTACTTTCTTGTGCAAACAGGTTAACTGTTAGAAACAGCATGCACAATGCGTAGAGAATTTTAGTCTTAATTGTTTTCATTAAACTTGTAATTAGTTAATAAGGTTTCTTTAATAATTAGTAAAACAATACTTAGGATAGGTTCATGTTATCATACTTTTATTTTTTGAGTTAACGAATTATTCATATTTACGCGTCTTAAGGTTATAGAAATGTGATAGCACAAAACTAGAGTTTATACATAGAAGCAATGGAGCTATTAATCTTAAAGAGGTATCAAATAATCCAGTATTGGTATTTTAACACATAGGAAGGGGCTGAAGGCGCGAAAAGGTACTCAATCCCGCTTCCTGAACTGAACCGGAGTTATATTAAACTGTATCTTAAAGCATTTACTAAAATACCGGGGTGAGCTGAACCCTAATCTGTCCGAAATGTCCGAGATTTGCAAATCGGGTTCATTCTGAAGAAGGTTTGCAGCCAGCTTAAGTTTGTAGTTCAGAATAAACTCGTTGGGAGTCATTCCGGTTAAGCTCTTGAACTTAGAGAAGAGTGTACTGCGACCTAATGCCATTTCTTGTGCCAACTGATTAATGTCGAATTCCGGATCGTCGAGATATTCAATAATAATACTTTCGGCTTTCTCAATAAAATTCAGATCGAGTTTGTTTGTAGCAAGCAATTTGGTGTCTGTAGTGGTTTGCTGCTTGTATTTGTTTTGTAGCAACTTTCGGTTTCTTATTAAATTGTTGCAACGGGCAATCAATAGTTTGGCATTAAAAGGCTTTCCAATATAATCGTCGGCACCACGTTGTAGCCCTTCCATGTTTTGTTCGCTCGAGGTGAGGGCGGTTAATAGTACTACAGGGATGTGGCATAGATCGATGTTACTTTTTATACGCATACACATTTCCGTACCCGTCATTCGTGGCATCATAATGTCGCTAAGAATCAGGTCGGGATGTTCGTCGATTGCTTTTTGCAGCCCCTCTTCTCCATTGCGGGCAGAAACCACCTGATACAATGGGCTGAATAGTGCGATTAGCGTTTGCAATAGCTCTTCATTGTCTTCAACAATCAGGATGATGTTTTTCTCCTCCTTTATATCATCGTTGATAGATGTTTCGAGCGATTCGGTCATTGTATCCATAAAGAACGGATCGGGCAGGGTGTCGGGTTTAATGTTTTCGATGGCCGAATCGGTAGCTATCGAAGCCCCTTTGTCGTTTGCAAAATGCTCGTTTCCCTTTTTTAGGGTGACCGTAAAAATACTGCCGTAGCCCGGCTGACTCTTTACTGATATTGTGCCATGATGACTTTCGACAATGCTTTTGGTTAATGCCAATCCGATACCGGTTCCGTTTCCGGGTAAGTTTTCGGGTTCGTTACCTGCCTGATAAAACCTGTCGAATATCTTTTCGATATCTTTTTGGTTTATTCCAATACCGTTGTCGATAATCTGTAAATCAATAGTATCTTGCTTTTCAACTACGATAACTTCAATAAATCCTTGGGCTTTGGTATATTTAAAGGCATTGGAAAGTAAATTGTATACCACCTTCTGCATTTGTATGGGGTCGAACCAGGCAAGTACCTTTTCGGCTTTCGACTGAAAAGTATATGTAATATGGTGTGCTGCCGAGAATTCGTAGAAATTTAAATAAATCTCTTGCACAAACGAGGCGAAGTCTTTTTCTACAAGATTCAATACTACGTGGTTTTGTTCAAACTTCCTAAAATCAAGCAATTCGGAAATCAGCCTTCGCATCTGATAAGTGTGCTTGTATATCTTTAGTATTTTATTGTAGATAGTGGGCGAGAGACTGGAGTTTTGCAACAGCACTTCTACTTGCGATATGATAAGTGTTAAAGGGGTTCTGAACTCGTGACTGATGTTGGTGAAGAACCTTAATTTGGCCTGATTCAGGATTTCAATCTGTTCTTTATCTTTTTTCTCCAGATCTAATGATGTTTTGAGTTTTATTTTGCTGTATTGAAAATAAACCAACGTAGATATAATGAGCAATACCAGTAATATATACAACACTATTGATATGGGAGTGGCATAGAAAGGGGTTTTTATATGAATTGCCATACTGATTTCGCGGATAGATTTGCTTTGGTTTATTTCTTTTTGCCGTACTTTTAAAACATAATCTCCCGGATTAAGGTTGGTGTAGTAAATGTTATCTTTAAAAGTACTGATCCAGTTAGCATCGAATCCTTCCAGTTTATATTCGTAGATGTAATTATCTAACATTCCGATGTAGTTATTGGAAGTGAAAGAGATAATTAAATTGTTTTGTTTATGGCTCAGCGTAATTTTATCGGTGTAGGCAAGTGCCTTTTTCAGGATGCCGCTTTTATCATTGGGCGTAATAACCTTGTTGGATATTTGTAGTTGCGAAAAGAAGATGTTATAATCTTTGTTGATGTTAAACAAATCGTCCTCGAAAAATGTAGTTAAGCCGTCTGTGCCTCCTGCAAATATTTCGCCATTGTCGCCAACCAACAAACCACAGCCTTCGTTAAATGCCGATACAATCAAGCCGTTTGTACCTAAAGATACATGTTCGAACGTTCCTTTTTGAGGTAAGAAAAATGATAAACCGTTATCGGTAGTCAGCACCAGATTTCCTTGCCGGCTTTCGGCTATGTTGTAGCAATAATTGCTCATCAATGCGCCGTTTTCTACCGTAAAGCGTTCAAAGGTGTCTGTTTCGGGATTAAACCGGGATACTCCCGAGCCTCTACCGGCAAAGTAAATATCGCCATTGGCTGTTTGCAACATTTTCATAATCTGAAAGCTTCCCAGTCCTTTTTCGCCAAACCTATATGTTTTTACATTAGCTTCGTTTTTCAGGTCTATTTGCAACAGACGATCGGTTTGCGATATCCACAATTTCTTGTCTTTATCAACAAGGATAGAAAGCCCATTAATAATTTTTTCTTTAAACAGGTATTTTACCGAATCGTTTGCCATGTTCATAACAAACAAACCGTTTCGGGCTGTAATTAACAAACTGTCGCCCACAATTTGCATGCTGTGTATAATATCGCCGGGTGTATTGGGTGTGTGTTTCCATACCGACAGGTAATTGGTGAATTGATTCCGGCTTATGTCGTACTTCGAAATCCCTCCGGTGTGTGTACCTATATAAAGCGAGTGTCTTTTTTGGTCGTATACTATTGCTTTTATGTTATTGTGGGCAATAGAATTGGGGGTTCTGTTTGCCATAAAATGAGTAAACGATTTTGTTTTTCTATCTAACTTATTCAAGCCTCCCCCCTCTGTGCAAATCCAGATGTCGTGGTTCTTATCTTCAACCATGTTGCCCACAAAAACATGGCTCAGGCAATCGCTGCGCAACGGATCGTCGGTGTAATATGTAAAGATGTCGCTATCCGGATTGAAATAATTCACCCCTCCATAATAGGTGCCCACCCATATTGTACCTTGTTTATCTTGATAAAGCGAAAACACCGATGCATGGTTTAAACTACCCGGCTGTTTAGAAGGCGAATACAGGGTGAATTTTCCAGTCTCGGGTTCATACTTCTGTAGTCCGTTAAATGTACCAATCCATAAGTTTCCTTTTTTATCTTCCAAAAAAGCCCTTATCTGGTTGCTTGCTATAGAGTTGGGGTTACCTGGTTGATGAAGGAACTCTGTTATCTGCCCGTTCTTATCTATTTTGTGCATTCCGTCCATCCGGCAACCAATCCAGATGTCGCCCGAGGAGGTTTCGTATATCTCGGCTATATCTTTGGCCGGAATAACCAATACAGGGTGCTGGTCGGTATTTGTTTTTTTGTAGAATCCATACGAGGTTCCAATCCACAAAGTTTTATTTGTAGCCCGGTGAATTTTGGTGATCGGACTCTTTAAACCAGTTTTCAAAATCAGTTCTGCTGTGTTGGCCTCGTCGTTCCAACGAAAGATAGAATCGTTTCGCGAATACCATATTTCACCATCAACCGATGCCACTGTATTTACCCTATCTGGTACCAGCAGTTGAATTTCATCTGTTTTAATATTGTATTTAACCAAAGCATAATCTACCCTGAAAAACAGATTGTTCATGTTGTTGCCAGTTATAATAAGTGTATTGCTGGCTTTTACTTTTCCCGATAAATCCGGATAGTGATCGGGGTTTATTACCGGTTTTAGGTTGGTTATCCGGTTTCCATTGTATATGCTGATTCCTTCGTAGGTTCCAAACCACATTCTGCCCAGTTCATCTTGGTAGATAGACATAACGGAGAGTTGGGCCAGACCTTCGTTCGTACCAATATGTTTAAAGAAAATAGCCTGTGAGGTTAATGTAAATATGCAGTACAAGAAGAAAATAGATATTCTTTTCATTGTAATAATGGCTATAGTGAAAGGATAATAATGATCAAAAATAGCTTCACCAGCTAGATAACAGGTGCAATATAGTCCGGAAGATGTACCTTATAGTCCAAAACACATTATTTTGCAATCTACGCAAACTATAGTTAAAAACATATATCTGTATTGCTTATTTTGTAGCCGGTTTAGGTTCAGTTAAGGATACACATACGTATAACATTCGTTGTAAATAGATTGATGATGTGTTGTACAACCACTGTAGATAGAATGGAAAATGACAACCCATTATTTCGTCTGAATATGTTACACGGGTTATGCAAAATTACAATGATAAGATAGTTAAACGCAGTATAGTCGGAAAGAAAAACGCGAACAAACGCTGGCAGAAGAAAAATGGTACTACCATGGCAACAGAACATAACATAACAGAAAAGAAAACATCAGTAGAAAAAGATAAAAAAGAAACTGCTGCTGCTCTAGTTGAGAGTTGAAAGTTGAAAGTTACGATGCCGCATGGAACTCTCAACTCTCAATTCTCAACTCTCAGCTACAAATGAACTGCATTTGCACCCTAAATGAACTGCATTTGTATGCTAAATGAACTGCATTTGAGGTATAAATGAACTGCATTTGAGGTGCAAATGAACTGCATTTTTGGTTCGGTTAGGGCTGAGTTGAACTAAAACACAGAGTCACAGAAACACGGAGCTTATCGAAAATGCCCATAGGGCATTCATATCAATAGAATAATAATAAGTTTTAATCTTCAACCCGGTACGGGTTGCATCGTATCTACCATGCAACCCGTACCGGGTTGTGAAGAGTATTATCATTGCCTTTCTATTGATATGAATGCCCTACGGGCATTTTCGATAAGCTCCGTGTTTCTGTGTCTCCGTGTTTTTATTCAATTCCAATCTGATTTGAACCAAATTTATGGAGTATATAACTGGTATTTACTTGTTGGCAAAAGGTACAACTTCAACTTGCAACCCGGTTATCGGCGAATTCTCTTCCAAAATACGACCAACATCTTCGGCTGTTTGCAAGCCGCTCCACTCCGGTTCTATTACAAAACGGGCTATTGCCTTTACTACATTATCTTCCATAGGAATGAATAATACCATGCCATGATAATTACCTTCGTAGAGATAGATATATAGAGTTGGCGTAGTGAGCCCGCTACATAAAAATGCTCCATCGGTTATTAGAAAAGAAGTTGCCGCGAGATTTGTGGCTCCGTTATTATTTGCGGTAAGGAATGTTGGGATGTTGAGGATCATTTTCTCATCAATCACGTCTTTCATATCATCCGGAACATTGTTAAATAACTCTGCCATGAAAGGAATGGTGCGTATAGCCTTGTCGAGATCCGGAATAGCGAATATCCGCGAAGGATTGCCGAATTCTTGCCCGGCAATTTCGTTGATAATTTCCATAACATCCCCTGATGAGCTTATTGCTCTTACATAGGCAGATGTACCAGCAAGCCGTCCCATCTTTTGGATGAGTAGTAAGCCTTTCTCGGTCAGCGGGCTTTCGGTAACAGATGAAACAGTGTTGGTTGCGGTTGCAAATTGTACCATTGCTATGTGCAACAGTAATAAAAGATATATTGCTTTAAATTTCGTCATAATCAAATAAATTAAGAGTGTTTCGGCTGCGAAGATAATATTTTTTGCTCTTATATCGAAAAACACCGTTTTGAATCCTTTTTTGCCAGCAATGTTATATGAGTGAACTGAGTTTTACTCCATAAATCATAATATTTATCAAAATAGTAAATAAATAGACGAAAACTTTATTTGTATTCTAAGTTTTCTATCTATCTTTGCCGCTCGAAAACTCAAAACGGAAGAAAAGTTTATTTATAAATTTGAGTATCAAGAACATAAATTAAAATGATGGTTGATAAAGCAAAAGAGACAGATTTGAAGGTAGATTTAAGAGAACGAATTATTCTTACGTCGTTAGATGCATTCCGCAAAAACGGAATAAAGAGTATAACAATGGATGATATTGCAGCACTTTTGAAAATATCAAAAAGAACGTTATACGAAATATTTCAGGATAAAGAAACGTTGTTGAAAGAATGCATTCTCTATCACCAGCAATATGTTCAGAAAGCTTTAACACAATTGGTAAATGAATCATCGGATGTGTTGGAAGTTATACTTAAGTGTTACCAGGGTAGCATTGAAATGTATAATAAGGTAAATAAGAGTTTCTTTGAAGACATAAAGAAATACCCCAAAGTGCATGAGATGATTAAGAAGAACAAAGAGAAAGACAATAAAGTGGTAATTGACTTTCTGAAAAAAGGAGTAGACCAGGGGTTGTTCCGAAAAGATATAAACTTTGAAATAATTCATTTCCTTTTGCGCGAACAAATGGATTTACTTGCAGTAAAAGCATTGAATGAATTTCCTTTTCTGGAGGTTTACGAATCGATTATGTTAACCTATTTAAGAGGTATATCTACCGAAAAAGGTATTCGCGAACTCGACGAATTTATGGAAGAGTTTCGCAAAAAACGATCAGAAGAAAACAAATATTCATAAAAAAGAGACGAAACTTTAGGTATGAAAAAGATTAGTAAAAAGAGTGTTTTGGCACTGCTTGTTGTTTTTTCGTTAAGTTTAAACAACACTATGGCACAGGAAACAAAAACAACGCTGAATCTCTCACTAGATCAGGCGCTACAAATTGCTTTGAGCGAAAACCCAACAATTATTGTAGCAGGCCAGGAAATTGAGAAGAAGCAATATGCAAAAAAAGGAGTTGTTGCGCAATTGTTTCCGCAGATCTCTGCTTCGGCAGGATACACCCGCACCATAAAGAAACAAGTAATGTACATGGGCGGAGGAAGCGGAGGAGGAATGGCTTCTATGATTATGGAACCATTGGCTAAGATAATAAATCCGCTGTACGAAGAACTGGGCTTAACTCCCGATTGGGGAAGTGGCGAAGAAACAGAAGCGTCTTCGGGCGATGGTGGTTTCGAAGTTGGATTGGCTAATAACTGGAGTGGAGGTTTTAATCTTTCATTACCAATATTTGCTCCTACGTTATATAAGTCTATCTCGCTGAGTGGGTTGGATGTAGAACTTGCCGTTGAACAATCGCGGGCATCAAAACAAGATCTTAAAAACCAAGTAACAAAGGCTTATTACCAGCTGTTACTGGCTCAAGACTCTTACGAAGTGTTGCAGCAAAGCTACAAACAGGCCGAAGATAACTACAATATTGTAAACAACTCGTTTCAACAAGGGCTTGTGTCGGAGTATGATAAAATCCGTGCCGAAGTACAAGTACGTAATCTTAATCCTA
This sequence comes from Bacteroides sp. 519, assembly GCF_010500955.1. Lineage (GTDB taxonomy): Bacteria > Bacteroidota > Bacteroidia > Bacteroidales > Bacteroidaceae > Bacteroides. The sequence continues at coordinate 14,509 of NZ_QVMJ01000039.1, read as the reverse complement.
GCTTATTACAAGCTAAAAATGCTGTTCAGTTAACAAAATTGCAATTGAAGGTATTAATTGGAATGGACTCGGACACTGATTTGAATATTGTTGGACGGTTGTCGGATTATGAAGACAATATGTATGTAGACTATATGAAAATAGATACTACATTGGTTTTAAATAACTCTTCGCTCAAACAACTGGATATCCAAAAAGAAATGCTGCTTAAAACATATCAAATGAATAAAGCAGAATATTTACCTACAGTATCGGCATCGGCCATGTTGCAATGGATTGCAATGAATGAAGACTTTAAATTTAAGGATTATAAATGGAGTCCATATAGCACAGTGGGCGTAACAGTATCTATTCCTATATTTACAGGTGGTGCCAGATCGCATAAAATAAAACAAACTAAAATACAGATGCAACAGGTTGATTGGAACAGAATAAACCTGCAACGCAGTTTGAATATGCAGGCCGAAAGCTATATGAATAATATGCAAGTATCTGTTGAACAATTGGCATCGAACAAAGAAAATGTTAATCAGGCGTTAAAAGGGCGTACTATTGCACAAAAACGCTATGAAGTAGGTAAAGGCACAATTCTGGAGTTGAACGACTCGGAGTTAGCACTAACTCAATCTAAACTAACGTATACACAGGCTATTTATGATTTTCTGGTGGCTAAATCAGACTTAGACCTGGTATTGGGTAAAGATGGTGAGGGTAATTGAAAAATAAAAATGAAAAAATACAAAGCACAATGAAAAAAGGTTTCTATTTGATTGCTGTATTAGCAGTCGCTATTTTAGGATCGTGTTCGGGTAAAAAGGATAACGAAACGATAGAAAAGAAAGAAGAAAAACCAGTTGTAAAACTGGCAAAAGTATCTGCGCGTCCGGTTGCCCAGATTCAGGAATACACTGCAACTGTTGAACCGGAAGTGAAGAATAATATTGCACCTGCCTCTCCGGTACGTATTGAAAGAATATTGGTAGAAGTGGGCGATAGGGTAGCAAAAGGACAACGATTGGTTGAAATGGATGCTAATAACTTGAAACAACTTAAACTGCAACTTGAAAATCAAGAAATAGAATTTAAACGTATTGATGAACTATACAATGTGGGTGGTGTATCTAAATCGGAATGGGATGCTGCAAAAACAGCATTAGATGTTAGAAAAACCTCGTATAAGAACTTATTGGAAAATACATCTTTGCTGAGCCCTATTAGTGGTGTTATTACTGCCCGTAACTATGATAGCGGTGACATGTATAGCGGTGGCAATCCTGTACTTGTAGTTGAGCAGATTACTCCGGTTAAACTACTGATTAACGTATCCGAAACGTTCTTTACCAAAATTGTGAAGGGATCACCTGTATCAATTAAGTTTGATGTATATGGCGATGAAGAGTTTACCGGCGAAATTAGCTTGGTATATCCTACCATCAATGCCGATACCCGCACTTTTCCGGTTGAAGTAAAACTAAGAAACCTCGACAGCCGTGTGCGTCCCGGGATGTTTGCCCGTGTAACTGTAAACTTTGGAACTGTTGAGCACGTTGTTGTGCCCGATCAGGCTATTGTGAAACAAGCCGGAGCCGGTGACCGGTATGTGTTTGTTTACAATAACGGAAAAGTATCTTACAATAAAGTAGAACTCGGACGCCGTATGGGTGCTGAATACGAATTAATTTCAGGAGTTGATAACAATTCGCAAGTAGTAATAGCAGGTCAGGCACGTTTGCTCGATAACATGGAAGTAGATGTAAATTGATAGCTATCAATCAGTAACGTTCAAAAAATAATAATGATATGAGTTTATACGAAGGAGCGGTTAAAAAACCGATTATGACCTCACTGTGTTTTGTTGCAATAGTGATTTTTGGTCTGTTTTCCTTATCAAAATTACCGGTAGATTTACTACCGGATATTGATACAAACACGATTATGGTTATTACCTCTTATCCGGGTGCCAGTGCATCGGATATAGAGAATAACGTATCGCGTCCACTTGAAAATACATTGAATACAGTAAGTAATCTGAAACATATTTCATCCAAATCATCCGAAAACATGTCGCTTATTACATTGGAGTTTGAGTATGGATACGACATTGATGTACTTACTAACGATGTGCGCGACAAATTAGATATGGTTACTTCGGTATTACCCGATGATGCAGAAACGCCGATTATCTTTAAATTTAGTACCGACATGATTCCTATCATCATGTTGTCGGTACAGGCCGAAGAAAGTCAGGCAGCACTGTATAAAATACTGGATGATAATGTAGCCAATCCGCTGGCCCGTATTCCCGGAGTAGGTACTGTATCTATCTCGGGTGCTCCCAAGCGCGAAATACAGGTATATTGCGACCCCAACAAATTAGAAGCCTATAACCTTACGATTGAAACAATCAGTGCTATTATAGGAAGCGAGAACCGTAACATACCAGGCGGTAACTTCGATGTTGGTAACGAAACATTTGCTTTACGTGTAGAAGGTGAGTTTAAAGACGCAACCGAAATGTTGAATATTGTAGTAGGTAGCTCTAACGGAGCAAATGTTTACCTGCGCGATGTTGCCCGTATTACCGATACCGTTGAAGAGCGTGCCCAGGAAGCTTATACAAACAATAAGCGTGGGGCGATGATTATTGTACAAAAGCAATCGGGAGCCAACTCGGTAGCTATTGCACAGAAGGTAATAAATTCGATGGACGGATTACAGAAAACTCTTCCTTCGGATGTGAAGTTGGGAGTTATTTATAATACCTCGGACAACATTATGAACACAATTAATAGTTTGGCCGAAACGGTTGCCTATGCCTTGTTGTTTGTTGTTATTGTGGTATTCTTGTTCCTAGGCCGTTGGAGGGCTACTTTAATTATATCGATAACCATTCCGCTGTCGTTGATTGCGTCATTTGTTTATCTGGCCATAACAGGTGGCACACTGAATATTATTTCGCTCTCGTCTCTGTCTATTGCTATTGGTATGGTGGTCGACGATGCCATTGTGGTACTCGAAAACGTAACTACACATATTGAACGTGGGTCCGAACCCAAGCAAGCTGCTATGCACGGAACCAACGAGGTAGCTATTTCGGTTATTGCCTCTACACTTACTATGTTGGCTGTATTCTTCCCACTGACTATGGTTACCGGTATGACTGGGGTACTTTTCAAACAGTTGGGTTGGATGATGTGTATCATTATGATTATTTCGACTGTAGCTGCTTTAACACTAACACCCATGCTCTGTTCGCAATTGTTGCGTTTGCAAAAGAAACAAACCAAAACATTCAAAATACTGTATGGCCCTATTCAAAAAGCACTCGATGGATTGGATAAGTGGTATGCAAATATGTTGGATTGGGCTGTACGTCATCGTTGGGTTGTAGTATTGGCTTGTGTGGCTTTCTTTGTATTAAGTTTATTCAGCATGAAGGGGATTGGTACCGAGTTTTTCCCAACTCAGGATGGTGGTACACTTTCGGCAACGTTAGAAATGCCCATTGGTACAAAGAAAGAAGTAGCGCAAGAGGTAGCTCAACGACTTACAGACGAGTGGATGGAGAAATACCCTGAAATCATTGTATGTAACTACCGTGTAGGACAGGCCGACTCCGACAATACATTTGCTTCTATGCAAACCAACGGAAACCACATTGTATCTTATAATATCCGTTTGAGCGACCCAGGCGATCGTACACGTGGTATTGTAGAAATAACCGACCTGATGCGTGCCGATTTACGTGCTTATCCCGAATTCAGTAAAACACAGGTAATCCTTGGTGGTGGAGGCGGTAGCATGGGAGGACAAGCTAGTGCCGACTTCGAAATCTATGGATACGATATGGCTGTTACCGACCGGCTAGCTGCCGACCTGAAACGCGAATTGTTCAAGATAAAGGGGGTAACCGAGGTTAACATCAGCCGTGGTGATTACCAACCTGAGTATCAGGTAGACTTTGACAGAGAGAAACTTGCTGTACATGGCTTGAATCTGGCTACTGCCGGAACCTACTTGCGTAACCGTATAAACGGTGCAAAAGCTTCCCAGTATCGCGAAGATGGTGACGAATACGATATTGTAGTACGTTACGCTCCCGAGTTTCGTACCAGCATTGAAAGTCTTGAAAACATCCTGATTTACAATAATAAAGGAGAGGCAGTACGTGTGCGCGACCTTGGAACTGTGGTAGAACGCTTTGCACCTCCTACCATTGAACGTAAAGACCGCGAACGTTTGGTAACAGTATCGGCTGTTATTTCGGATGTGCCATTGGGTGATGTAGTTGCTGAAGGAAAACGCCTGATTGATCAGATGGATGTACCAGCTAATATCAACATACAGATTGCCGGTACTTACGAAGACCAGGTAGAATCTTTCCAAGATCTGGCTACTTTAGGATTGCTGATTGTTATTCTGGTATTCATTGTAATGGCTGCCCAGTTTGAGTCGCTCACCTATCCGTTTATTATCATGTTCTCCATTCCGTTTGCATTTAGTGGGGTAATTATGGCACTGTTTGTTAGTGGCAGTACCCTGAGTGTAATGAGTTTGCTGGGAGGTATCATGTTGATTGGTATTGTGGTGAAGAATGGTATTGTGCTTATCGACTATATTATCCTTTGCCGTGAACGTGGACAGGCGGTAATCAATTCGGTAGTAACAGCTGGTAGAAGCCGTTTGCGTCCGGTATTAATGACCACCATGACAACCATTCTGGGTATGGTTCCGATGGCAATTGGTGGAGGTCAAGGTTCCGAAATGTGGCGCCCAATGGGGGTAGCCGTAATCGGTGGTTTAACCATATCAACTGTTCTAACGTTGATTCTTGTTCCGGTACTTTACTGTATGTTTGCTGCTACAGGAATTAAACGTCAACGCAAAGCATTGAGAAATAAACGTGCACTCGATGAATATTTCGAAGAGCATAAAGAGACAATGATTAAAAAGAAAAAACAATGAAGTCAGTACTTATAACATTCGACCAGGCATATTACGAACGAATTATTGCATTATTGGATCGTATGAACTGCCGCGGTTTTACACTTATCGATAAAGTGCAGGGCCGTGGAAGCAAAACCGGCGATCCGCATTTTGGTAGTCATGCATGGCCTTCCATGAACTCGGCTATCATTACCATAGTAGATGATGCCAGAGTTGACCCCTTACTCGATGCCTTACACGAGATGGACCAAAAAACCGAGCAACTAGGTTTAAGAGCCTTTGTGTGGAATATTGAGAAAACAATATAGTGAAGGAGGTAAAGTGAGGTAAAGGAGGTAAAGTGAGGTAAAGGAGGTAAAGGAGATAAAGGAGGTAAAGGAGATAAAGTAGCGATGCCGCATGGTACTTTATCAACTTTATCTCCTTTATCTTTCCTCACTTACTTTTACCTCACTTACTTTTACCTCCCTCTACCTCCTCTACCTCCTTTACCTCCTTTACCTCACTTTACCTCACTTCTCCCTCCTTTTATTCTCTTTTTTTATTTAAAAACCTTACTTTTGTTACTTAAACCTATTAAGTTATATCCAATGTATCGAACCAGAAAAGAAAAACAGTTACTGTTTATTATCCGTTTCTTTACCCTGTTCTTTATTGCCGCTCTCATTGTTTCGGGTGCAACAGCATTCCCATTAGAGGTGGAGCTGAAATTACTTTGTGGCATATTAGGTATTTCTACCGATGTACCTGCCGAAACATATACAGGCTTCCAATATTGGATTGCTTGGGTTTACGAAGGTATTCATCAAACCAACAAAGCCTATCCGTTTCTGGCTTATGGTACCGATTGGCTGGCGTTTGCACATATTGGCATTGCCATAGCGTTTATTGGTGTATATGTAAAACCGGTGCGCAACATCTGGATTGTTTATTGGGCAATGATTTTGTGTGTGGCCATTATGCCGGTTATCTTTATCTGCGGTGCAATACGTCAGATACCTTTCTACTGGCAACTGATTGATAGTTCGTTTGGCATATTCGGTATTATTCCGTTGCTTATTATGCGCCATTATATAGTGAAGCTAGAGGTGCTTTATCCGGGGAAATATTGAGATTATGAGCAAACTGAGGAAAATCACTATTGACGGTGATGAGTATTTATATGGTATAACAACCCAATACCATAAAGAAAACCAAACCAGTACACTAACAATTAGAATATTTTTAAACGGCGAAAAGAAAACACCCTTAATCATTAAGTTCTTAACATTAGACAATTATTTTCTGGGAAACCCATTAAATTCGGGAGTTAAACTATTCCATAAAACAATGAATAGTAACGAAACTATAAATATCAATCACCCTGGACTTATACGAAAGTTTATAGAACTGGGCATAAAGCATGGCTGGACTGGCAGCAATAAAACAGAAGTTCAGAATGGTATTGATTATTTAGAAGAATTGGGTTACAATACAAATAGTATAACAAATGGAACAACAACTACTTAAACTAATCGAAGATATTGATGCCCAAGGCATGATATCTTTTCTGAAAGCACTCACCCCCGACCAGCGCAAAGCACTGGTTCCAGCCATAAAGGAATACGATGATTCAATAAATAACAGTTACGAGAAGAGAAACGAACCACGAATCTGGGAGAAAGAACGAATAAACAAGATTGCCATGTTTGTATGTTTCTCGCCTAAAGAATTTAAAAGTGCTTGGAGATGGGCACCTGATGCCGAAATCCTCGACCAGATACTACCTTGGTATTGCCCCAAGAATTTTGAGGAATACAATATCAGAAGCTCGTACCAATATCTGGTAAAATGGGAACAGGCTGGCTATATAAAAAATGCACGGACAAGGATCCTAAACACATTTCCACGCGCTATATTCCGTAATAACCAAGAAACCCGGGAGTGTGAGTATACACTTGATATAATTGAAGAGTACCCCATTTCACTCGACCAACATATCTGGTGGATGTTTGAAGAACCATCGGGCATAGAATGGAGCAGAAATAATTGTAAAAATATGCCTGCCAAATACGGATATTGGGAAGATACCTTTATTAAATACACTACCGAAGGCCGCCTCGACCGTATGAGGGTGCTCAGAGAAAGTCTGACCACCGTAACCCGCAACTTTAATAAAACGCAGACAGGTTGGTTTGTAAATCTCTTTGTAGTGATGCAACCCACCAACGATGAACTCATTGAACTGCAAGACGAGCTCTTTGCTACCTTAACCAGTGTATGGTCTAAGCCGGTAAGCACAACCATGAAGCTATTTAAAAAGTTGGCTGCCGACCCACGCTTCCGCACCGAAGAGTTTCTTCCTTCGCTACCTCTGTTGTTAAACTCGGAGGTAAAAACAATAGTAACTGCTACTCTTGCTGTTGTTGAAGTATTACTAAAACAAAAGAGTACTTTCAAAGAAGAGATATTCAGTGTGCTTGGAACTGCCTTCCTGAATAAAGACGAAGCAATACAACAAAAAACAGCAACACTATTCATTAAATATCTCTCGCCCGGTGTCGAAGCACAGAACCTATTGTTGCCTTATGCCGATAGCCTGCTCAGTAATACCCGTACTACTTTAAAAGAGTTTCTTCCGGAAGAAACTCAGGTAGAATCGGTACCCGAAGATATTGTTGTTGAAAGACAGCCATTAATAAATGAATGCAACAGAATCCCGGTTCCAACATCGGTAGAAGACTTTGTATTCGCCCTTTCGCAAGCATTGGAAATGCCCGAGCCTTATTACCTCGATCATTTATTAAACAGTATTGCAGTCTGGGGAAACGAAGTTACCGAACAACAATTGGTGCTGCTTGAACCAGTTTTTCAAAAAGTATATAAGGCCCTTGCCAAGTGGGAAATTCCACAATTTGATGGGATGGTACACTTAACATTGACCGATTATGCGGCTTATCTTATTAAAAAATTTCCCAATCAAACCAATACACTAATAAAGTACCGCGATAAGTTGACTGCTTATGATAAAGACAAGCATTATGTAAAGAGGCAAAAACCATTATCGGAGTTACAGGTAAAATCTTACTATACAGGATTTCAACAAATAGCTCTTGGCGTTATTCAAAAGCTTAAAGTGCAAGATAAACTGCCTTTACTCTCTGCTCCAACGCATCTGCCAATCTGGATAGATCCTTTCGTGTTGGTACAAAAGCTTATTGCATATCAGCAGCAAGGTACATCACCTATTGATATGGATATGCAACTTGCCATTCAACGTTGTGCGTTGGATAATACACAAGATGCGTTAGCCTTGGCAAACGAACAGCTAACAGGAGAATTGAAAGATTTAATGTTGTTCCTGTTTAACCGCATGGAAGCCTGGCCTCAACAACCTGATGCCATTGCGCATCCGGCATGGTGGGTAACTGCTGCAATTGTACGTTCGCCCGGAGTGGATTTCCCGGAACTAAAAAACCTTGAATACAAAGATATTCCGGCAGCACATCTTTCTGGAAATCATGGTTGGGAAACCTATATTGAAGAGTATTTGGGTTACGGACAATACAGTACAGAAACTCGTTCGTGGACACGGGTTCCTAAGTTCTGGAACAAAGTGAGGTTAACTACTCCAAAATATGAACTAAAAAAGCATACAAACCCTTTATTTATAGAATATGTATTAGATTCCAGTCCTTCGGACGAATTTATTGAATATATGTTGATGACCATTCCCAACAACCTCGATTTGATAGTAGGATATGTGGGAACATACCTGAATTTCTGCGGATGGGAAGTTGCAGAACAGCGTGTGGGTATCAGTACAGGCAAAGCACTGCAAATACTCGATGTTCCTTTTCGCGAGATGCACTACCTGGCATTATCGGCTTTATTTATGGGCGATCATAAGCCTGCCCGTGATTATGCTTTAAGTATTTGGACAGATCGTGTGATGTCTGGTACCATTGATTCTGCCCGTGTGGGTAAGGCAATCGGTATTGTTGAATCGATAGAAATGAATCCCCTCAAAAGACTTACCGACCTCATTAGCCTGAATATGATGGGAATCAGTGCACAGCACAACCGCGCATTGCTGGAACTAGTCGAGGCTTTGCTGGCCGAACTGAGCGAAAAGCCTATTAAGAATCTGAAAAAGTTATTGGAAATTTATGTAGAATTGCTGGTTCTGAATCAAGCTAAAGCCAATATGGAAAGTATTCCTCAACTTAAGGCTTGGGCAGAAGAGGGGAATTTGAAAAAGGTTGTGAAACGGATAGTTGGCTAGCTATGGAACGATTCTGTTTGATAATTATAATGGCATTAACTTCTCTGTACTGCAAAAGTCAAACAATAGATAGTACCTATATAGAATCGGATACTATTGTGTACGAAATAGTAGAACAAATGCCGGAGTTCCCTGGTGGAACTGCATGCTTTATGTCTTATTTAAGTAAAAACATTAAATTGTCTTCTATAAGTCAGGAGGATGTAGTACACGGACGGTTCATTGCCCGTTTTATTGTAGAGAAAGATGGTAGTATTACAGGAGTATATGTAATCAGATCACTGGGAGTGATTGATGATGAGTATCTACGGGTAATCCGTGAAATGCCGAAATGGGAACCGGGTATGAAGGATGGGAAACCTGTAAGGGTGTGGTATACGTTGCCTGTGCATATCGATTTTCGGTAGATTATCATTTTTCTCCTCCGCCCTTTGGGCACCGCCTCCAAAGAAGGATAGCTTGGATCACCGCCTCGGTGTGCCCGAAAGGCGGAGGAGGAAAAGTCAATAATCAAACTTCGTCCGATTCAAAAACGCCACTGTTTTGTGTATCTCCTTATACATCACAATATCCTCCTTTATAAACGGAACCTCTTTCCGATACTCTTTTAAGAAGTGTTCCAGCATAGGAGACGTTTTCGCCGGCCGGCGGAAATCAATACCCTGAGCAGCATTCATCAACTCTATTGCCAGAATATGCTCCAGGTTATCCATCACCTTATATAGTTTCACGGCAGCATTGGCGCCCATACTTACATGATCTTCTTGTCCATTAGAAGATACAATCGAATCACTCGAAGCTGCATAACAATACATCTTATTCTGGCTCACCATGGAAGCAGCTGTGTATTGCGGAATCATAAACCCGGAGTTTAATCCCGGATTGGCAACCAGAAACTCGGGCAAGCCACGTAATCCCATAATAAGTTGCGCAACGCGTCTTTCGGAAATGTTACCCAACTCTGCCAAGGCAATAGCCAGAAAATCATACGCAATGGCCAACGGCTGACCGTGGAAGTTACCACCCGATATAATTTTGTCCTGATCCGGAAAGATGGTTGGGTTATCTGTTACCGAATTAATCTCGGTAAGCAAAACCGATGATACATAACGAATTGCATCCTTTGTTGCCCCATGCACCTGCGGAATACAACGGAACGAATAAGGGTCTTGCACATGTTCCTTCGCCCGGTCAATAAGTTCGCTTCCCTCAAGCAACTTCCTGAAATTCTCTCCCGTTTCAATTTGTCCCTTGTGCGGACGTATCTGTTGAATGCAATCCATAAAAGGATCAATCAATCCATCGAAAGCTTCGAGGGAAAGAGCGGCAATCAGGTCGGCACGTTTCGATAAGCGGAATGCTTTCAGGATAGCAAACACACCATTCGCACTCATAAATTGGGTGCCATTGAGCAGGGCTAATCCTTCCTTGCTTTTTAGTTTTACCGGCTCCCATCCAAACTCATCCAGTACACTGATGGCTTCGCGTTTCTTACCTTTATAATACACATCGCCTGCACCAATCAAAGGAAGAAACAGGTTTGCCAAAGGTGCCAGATCGCCCGATGCGCCCAGTGATCCACGGTCGTACACAATAGGCATTACATCATTGTTAAAGAAATCGAGGATGCGCTGAACAGTAATTATCTGCACACCACTATGTCCCATAGACAGGGCATGTGCCTTGAAAAGCATCATCAGCTTGATAATTACCGGACGTATTTCTTCGCCTACACTGCAAGCATGGCTTTTCACCAGATTCTCTTGTAAGGTACTTAGCTCGTCGGGCGATATGTTGCGGTTGCATAAGGAACCGAATCCCGTGGTTATTCCATACAGAGGGCTGTCGGACGATTCTATTTTCTTATCCAGATAATCGCGGCATTTCTGAATCCGCTCCTTTGCTTCGGGGGCCAGTTCCAGTTTTAAATTATCGTTGATTATCCGTTCAATAATATCGAATGTAAGTTCGCCGGAACCTACGTAATATACATTTTTCATGATTGTAGTTGTTGGTTTACCTCTTCGAGCAACTGCTTTTCTACTTCGCATGCCAGTAGTTCCAGTTCGTTTGCTTCATCATTCATTTTAGCAACAAATTCTTTATCTTTTAATGAGCCTAAGTTAATACGTACATTCATCAGTGCTCCCAACACTGCCGAACGGGCCGACATCATGGCTACACAAGCATCTGTTACAGCATTTTGGTTTCCCAAATGAGCTACATCCTTAATAAGTAGCATCAAATAATAAGCTTTTCGGGCTACTTCCATTGGTACAGTTGCTGCAAACTTAGTGGCTTCTTGAATGGCGGCACTGCGCGCTGCCTTTTCTTCGTCTGTAGTTTTGGGCATCTTGAAACAATCAAAAACTTTGTTGTAAGCTTCCGAATCTCTATCAACATTAACTACGAATAAGTCTATACCCTCGCGTGCTGCTTCAATTGCGCGTTGCATAAACTCCTGATGTTCCTCATAGTTTTTTTTACCTATGGTAAGGTTGGCCACCATGGCAGTAAGTGCAGAAGCTATAGCGCCATTTAATGCTGCAACACTACCTCCACCGGGAACGGGATCGTTTCCGGCTACTTTATCTAAGAATTCTTTTACGGTTAAATCTGTTAACATGGTATTTAAGTTTTGAGTTATGAGTTTTGAGTTATGAGTTTTGAGCTATGAGTTTTAAGTTTTAAGTTATGAACCGCATGGTAACTTAAAACTCAAAACTCATAACTCAAAACTTATTTAAGTACATTCTGCCTTCTTTTATAGTTACCTCCACACAATTCATCCCTATATAATAAGGTAATACATTGTATTTATCCGAGTTCAGTAAAATCATATCTCCTTTTTTTCCGACCTCTATACTGCCTATACTATCGGCCCGGTTTACCGCGGCCGCACCATTGAGGGTTAAAGCAGTGATTACCTCTTCTATAGTGAGGCCCATATAAATACACGCCAACGCAATAGTTAAGGGTATAGAACCGGAGAAACAACTACCCGGATTCAAGTCTGTTGCAAGCGCTACGGCGCATCCCGCATTTATCATATCGCGGGCGCGGGCATAAGGCTCTTTTAAAGCAAAAGCAGTAAGCGGCAACAAAGTGGCAACTACATTTTTCTCTGCCATCGCACAAATTCCGGCATCCGAAGCCTGTAAAAGATGATCGGCCGAAAGGGCATTTAGCTCAGCAGCCAATTCGGCACCACCCAAAGATACAATTTCATCGGCATGAAACTTAAGGAGGAAACCCATTTCTTTTGCTGCTATCATTAACCGTTGCGACTGTTCTATTGAGAATACACCTTCTTCACAAAACACATCGCAACACTCGGCAAGATCCTTTTTCCGTATTTCGGGCAACATCACTTTAATCAGGAAATCAATATATTCGTCTGCACGGCCGGCGTACTCCTGTGGTAATGCATGGGCACCGAGGAAGGTAGAAACAATATCAACCTGTTTCTTCTCGTTGGTGTCGAGGCTTCTCATTATTTCCAGTTGCATGAGTTCCGTATCGTAATCAAGTCCGTAGCCGCTTTTTCCCTCAACGGTGGTGATTCCCATTGCAGTCATCTTCTTTAAAAAACCTTCTGCTTTGGTACGTAACTGATCGAACGATTGCGCCCGCGTGGCCTTTACCGTACTGGCAATTCCCCCGCCACGTTGCATAATAGACATGTAGCTTTCACCTTTCAATCGCCACGAAAACTCTTCCGAACGCTCACCTCCGAACACAAAATGTGTATGCGAATCAACAAATCCTGGTAGCAGACATTTACCATGCGCATTATACTGATAGTATCCCCAATGAAAGCCTTCGCGCTCTATTCCACGGTGCGGGCCAACGTAGGTTATAATGCCATTGGTTACTTCTACCGTTCCATTTTCAATGATATGTAGCTCGCCCATTTCGTGCCCCTTGCGGGCAGTCGATCCTAATGGTGTAGCTATACGTGCATTAAATACTACTAAATTCTCCTTCATACGGTTTATCTTATTTGAGAATGCATTGCATTTTCTTTATTAACACCCGGGTCTTCAATGCGTGAACACCCGGGTCTACACAACACTAACACCCGGGTGTACATGGCTTGAACACCCGGGTGTACACGGTGTGAAGACCCGGGTGTTAACAGCCTGAATGCACTGCATTTTCTATTCCATGATACGTGCTTCCAACACTTGTTCCATTGAAAAATGCTCCAGACCAAGGTAGTACGAAGCTGTATCTATTAAGGCTTCCATTGGTACCAGTCCTATAACCTCACTTCCTACAATGGTAACCCCGTAGCGCCGTGCCTCTATTTTAGTGAGTTCGAAAGCGCGGTACAAGGCTGTTTTCGAATAATCGGTCATATTGATAGATACCTGGGTAATGTTTCTTTCCTTTAGTTCTACGCCCATTGCTTTTACATATCTCAATCCTCCGTTAACGTGGCGAATGTTCTTGGCAATCTTTGTGGCTATATCTAAATCGTTAGTGCTCAGGTTAATATTATAGGCTACTAGTGGCATACGTGCACCTATTGCCACGGTTCCGGCAGTGGCATGCCGTTCGGCAGGACCAAAGTCGGGCTTCCATTCCGGTTGTTTAATCTTCTCGGCCATGCCTTCAAACTCTCCTTTCCGAACGGCGGCAAGGTTTTCGCGATGGCTGGCTGAGGCCGATTTCTCGTAAAGAAATACGGGCAGATTATATAGCTTGGCAACACGGGCAGCAACCGTTTTAGATAGTTCTATAGCCTCTTCCATCGAAACATTCTTAATGGGAATGAACGGAACCACATCTACTGCACCCATACGTGGGTGCTGTCCTGTATGCTGATTCAGGTCGATTAGCTCAACAGCAGTGCCTATTGCTTCGATTACGGCATTAGATAATGCTTCGGGCTCGCCAACTACAGTAACAACAAGGCGATTGTGGTCTTCGTCGTTGCTGTAGTCCAAAAGCTTAACTCCTTCTTTGGCACGGAAAGAAGATACTATTTTCTCTATTTTCTCTAAATCGCGACCTTCGCTGAAATTAGGTACGCATTCGATGATTTTTTTGAGGTTCATGGTGTTATTTACGATTTTAAATTATTATATTTTATGTGGTTTTCCCTCCCCCTAACCCCCTCCAGAGGGGGACAGCCATGCGGTTTATATCCAAACTCGGTAAGAGAAAAACTTGATGCCGCATGGTGTCCCCCTCTGCTAAAGTCATTTGACTTTGCAAGCGATTAATACTCTTTAACGTTCTTTGAAATATTGTTTATAATATCAAGATATTGACCTATTACTGGTTTTGCAA
>NZ_QVMJ01000038.1 GCF_010500955.1 Bacteroides sp. 519 | reverse complement strand
ACAATTGAGAGACTATTCTTTTCCGTATTAACTACGAATATACAACACTCGGAGAAATAACGGATCATTAATGATGCAAATATACGAGGCACAGAGGTTGTAAATAACTTGTGTTTTATATCATGTGTTCAATGTTTTTAGATGTTAATACATATTTGCATATGTCATTGGTTTTTTGTATCTTCGGCATAGCATAAGATAGCAGATATAATACGGGAATGTTGGTAGTTTGAAATTACTCTCATTCCCGTATTTTGTTTTTGTAAAACTACAGAGTTTTCTTTGGCAAACTACAGACTTTTCCATGGAAAGCTACAGAGTTTTCCAAAGAGAACTACAGACTTTTCTGAGGAGAACTACAGAGAAGCAGGCTGATAGATCAGAAAAAATATTTGCAGTGAATGGTTACAGGAAAACCAAGGGTTAATAATATATAAAAGAGCAAAAACGCAGAGACACAGAAATACTGAGCTTTTTCCTTGGGTAAAATCGGTTAGTTGGTGTTATCTTTGCACAATAATTCAATCAAAAATGAATCAAGATACAATTTGCGCCATTGCTACAGCACAAGGAGGTGCATTAGGAATCATTCGCATTTCCGGAAACAATGCTATTGAAATAGCAGACAAGATATTTGTTCCTGCCAAAAAGGACACTACATTATGTACTCAACAAGCTTCTACCCTTACCTTCGGGCATATCTATAACAAAAAAGAAGTAATAGATGAGGTATTGGTTAGTTTATTCCGCACCCCTCATTCTTACACTGGTGAAGACACTGTAGAAATTACCTGTCATGGTTCTTCTTATATATTACAACAGGTAATGCAACTTTTAATTAAAGGTGGTTGCCGCACAGCACAACCAGGCGAGTTTACGCAACGTGCATTTATGAATAGCAAGATGGATCTTAGTCAGGCAGAGGCTGTTGCTGATTTGATAGCTTCGTCCTCGGCAGCTACTCATCGGTTGGCAATGAGTCAGATGCGTGGAGGATTCAGTCAGGAGTTGGCACAGCTACGTGGCCAGTTGTTGAATTTCACTTCTATGATTGAGCTTGAGTTGGATTTCAGCGAAGAAGACGTAGAGTTTGCCAATCGCGACGATTTGCGGCAGTTAGCCACAAATATAGAAACTGTTATTTCCAGACTAGTTAGCTCATTTAGTGTAGGTAATGCTATAAAAAATGGAGTGCCAGTTGCTATCATTGGTGAAACCAATGCTGGAAAATCGACCTTACTAAATGTGCTGTTAAATGAAGATAAAGCCATTGTAAGCGACATTCATGGTACTACCCGCGATGTAATTGAAGACACCATCATTATTAATGGTGTTACATTTCGTTTTATTGATACAGCAGGTATTCGCGATACTACAGATACTATTGAAAACCTGGGTATTGAACGTACTTTCAAGACAATAAAACAAGCAGAGATTATTCTCTGGGTTATTGACAGCAAGGACGCCACCGGGCAAATCAGCACATTATGGAATAGAATATTGCCCTTAGCAGCAGGTAAGCAACTTATTTTTGTTATCAATAAATCAGATCTTATCACCCCAGCAGAAAAGGAACACATTGTTTCTGTTATTACTCCTGTTCTGCCAGAAAACAGTCATTATATATTTATTTCGGCAAAAGCCAAACTACATACCAATGAGCTACAGGATGAGCTAATCGAGGCTGCCCACTTACCAACAGTAAGTCAAAACGATGTGATTGTTACAAATGTACGTCATTATGAGGCTTTAGTTAAAGCGCTAGAAGCCATACAAAGGGTACAACAAGGATTGGAAATGAATATATCAGGAGACTTTTTGAGTCAGGATATCAGAGAATGCACTCATTACTTGTCTGATATTATAGGGGAAGTTACTAATGATTCGGTTTTGCGGAATATATTTGAGAGTTTTTGTATCGGAAAATAACGCCTTAGAATTAACTGTAAACAACGGTAATCAACCAGCAATAAGTCTCTCATTTTGAGGGACTTTCTTCGTTTTAACACTTATCCATCACTTTTTGTTAGTACCCGTTTTTCACCCTATTTTCGTACCGTATTTCTACCGCGAAACAATTTTGCGGTGAAGCCCGATGTCACACTGAGGCATTAGTTGACATGTGTTGACAATGGTTTACGTATGGTGACAGAAAGTAGGCGAAATTAAAACAAATAATGGTATGGAAGTAAAGCGAACTTGTCAATGGTGTGGTAAGGTATTTATTGCCCAAAAGACGACAACGAAATATTGTGGTCTTCAATGCGCACAGCGTAGTTATAAACAACGTGTACGTGAGAAAAGAGACGAACTAAAAAACAGTCAGGAACTCTTACGTCCTATTGTTGCTTTGGAGGGTCAGGATTACTTGACCTTTTCCAAAGTGGCAAGCCTGATGGGTACAAGCCGACAGTATATCTATAAGTTGGTAAAGCAAGGCAAACTACGTGCATCCAGATTGAGTGAAAGGATGTCTTTCATTCGTAGGGCAGACATCGAACTGATGCTAAAATCCAAACCATACGAGCGTATTATACCCAAAGAAGAGATAAATATAGCAGAGTATTACACCGCCGAAGAGATTGCAGAAAAGTATAAAGTCAATGCCAAATGGGTATGGACTTTTACCCGACAAAACCAAATTCCCAAAACACGTATTCGAAAGTTCAATTATTATAGTAGAAAACATATTGATGCTGCTTTTGCCAAATATGAAGTTGATACAGAGTTATCCGAATGGTATACGCCCGAAGACATAGTAGAGAAATACAATATGACTCGCAGTGCTATCCGAAGTCAAGTTTACCGGAACAATATCCCCTCCAAAAAAGAACATGGAAAGATATTTTATTCTAAATACCATTTCGACCTATCAAAATCAGAAAGTCTATGTAAAGAGGAGTATTACTATACCGTACAAGAAGCTATGGCAGAATTCCATTTAACAAGGGATGCCGTTTATGGAGTCCTGCGGTTTCACAATATTGAAAGAATAAAAGCCGGCAGGTTCGTGAAGTTCCTCAAAATTGAATTTGATAAGGTAATGAGAATTTAGAAAGGATAATAATATCTCTTTAAATGATATAGAACTTATTCCCAAATGAAAATTCTCAGCAAAACATCATTCAAGACCTTTACAGCAACAATCAAGTATTAATTATAAAAAACAAGAAACTATGTTCGAATGTAAAACTGTAACACTTAGAACTCGCCCCATCAAACATGGGCAATTATCTTTCTATCTGGACTATTATCCAGGTTATAGAGACAAAGAAACAATGAAAGTAATCCGTCATGAGTCTTTAGGCATCTACATCTATGAGAAACCCAAAAACCGAAGGGAACGTGAATTTAACGAGCAAATGACCGAAAAGGCAGAAGCTATTCGTTGCCGCCGGTTCGATGCAATAGTTAACGAACGATATGACTTCCTCGACAAGAGTAAGCTTAAAGGTGACTTTTTAGAATATTATCGCCGTCAGCTACGCAAGCATGACCAGAAATGGAAATTCGTCTATATCCACTTCAGCAATTTTGTAGGAGGTAAATGTATCTTTGAGGAAATAGACATCGACCTTTGTAACAGATTTAGAGAATACTTACTAACAGCCAAAAAGCTAAAGAGCAAAAAAGACACCATCTCTCAAAATTCTGCTGCCGGTTATTGGTCCACATTCCGGGGATTCCTCCAAGATCTGTATCGCGCCAAACTGATACGTAACAATGTTAACGACTTCTTGGATAAAATCGAAACGGAAGATGTTGACAAAGATTTCCTTACCCAACAAGAACTGTGCAAATTAGCAGAAACGCCATGCGATATACCCGTTTTGAAAACAGCTTCGCTATTTGCGTGTCTTACCAGCTTGCGTATCAGTGATATTTTGGCTTTACGATGGGAAAACATTCAGGACTATTACGATGGGGGCAAGTATGTAAAGATTATCACGCAGAAAACGAAATCCATTGATACTATCCCTATCAGCAAAGAAGCATTGGAACTTATAGGTAATACTGGCGAGGGAATTATATTTAAAGGACTCAAACGTAGCATGACACAAGCACCAATGAAGAAATGGATAAAGTCTGCTGGAATAACTAAAAACATCACATTCCACAGCTACCGTAGAACCTTTGCAACTTTGCAAGCAGCAGCCGGAACGGATATTATCACCATAGCTAGTATTATGACGCACAGAAGCATTTCTACCACGCAACTCTATACAAAAACCGTTGATGCTAACAAGCGTAAAGCCTCTTCGAAGATCACGCTTAAACGACAAGAAGAGTAATAGGCACAAACAAATCAAGACAGATATCCTGAGTATGATTATGGGTATGATTTAGATGGAAACCATTTAATTAGTGTAAAGATTCTGTTGTTATTGAGAAGTAATAAGTATTAATTGGAACTATGCAGATAATTTTGTCTGACTATTTTAAATCCAATTACTTACAGTTATGACTATCAAGGCAACAGAATTTACACTATTTTGGCTTATGCCAGGCATTGCTTTTGGGAGTATCGCTTTATTAGCATCTTATAAAATTGGCACCGATTTCAATCACCATTGGCTAATTGAATCTGGTGTCTTTCTTATTGTACTTTTTTTATTGTTAACCATTTACTGGCTGCTACAAACAACATTTTCAGATGTTTTCTTTTCGAAAGCAAGCCCCACTCTTCTTCCCCTTTCAACAGACAATGTGCCATCGACTCTTCAAGACATTAAAATACAGAAAAACAGAAACCTTATCTCTGACACAAACTCCCCTATCGATAGAATTGTCAGCACTTGTCTGCATAAATCAGTCTTGATAGAAAGCGAAAAACAACAAAAAGCTAAATTGGATAAACAGAGAAGAACACTAATTCTTGTGGAATATACCAATGCAGTCCTGACCAACCACATGAAAAAAAGTCATTTAGAAATCATTCTGAAAAATGTCAATCTGTTTGCTACATCACCCGAAGCCAATTTTATTCCTATTGAGACGGATGGTTCTCTTAGCACGGCCGACCTTCGCCACTTCGCATGGAACATCGGTAAGAGATTGGGCTATGAACGAATGACACAAGCCAAATTCATCAAACAATGTTTTCCAAAGGAATTTATGAACTGCGAACTGCCTACTATCATCCGCAATCTTTCGGATGAAGTCTCATCCATTATAAAAATAGACAAACCCGATAAAGGAAGCTATGACTTTCATTGGGAAGCAATAGGGCTTGTCAACCCATTAGGTATATCTTCTGACAATCCTCCAATGGAGGTAACCTAAACTTATTTGGAAATGATTCCATGCTTATTCTAATCTTTGTATATCAGCATAAGGTCATTGAATTCCTTTACAGCGTTTACAAAAATAAATTATAATGAAGAACGAATTAACATTCAACGACCTTCCAATGGTTGTAAAGGAACTCTGCAACAAGGTTGAGAGTTTAGAAGAGACGCTGTTAAAACAAGTAACAAATCGGTCTGTTCCTATGTATGAAAATCGCCACACTCCAATGACTTCAGAAGAAGCTCGCGAGTATCTAAAGATGCCAAAATCAACTTTTTACTTCAAAGTAGGTAATGGTGAAATACCAGCCGTTAAGCAGGGTAAACGTTACTACCTTTACAAAGACGAACTGGATCAATGGTTGGAAACCGGCAGAAAAAATGCTCCTGCACTCTCTGCCGAAGAGATGAATGCTGCAATCTTGGCTTCTCACAAACGAAAACCTAACGCTACAAACTATTGAAGTATATGGAATACGGAAGGGAAAGAAAGCCAATGAAACAAGAAGATGTCTGGAAACTATGGCAACAGTCAATTCTTAGCATTACCAGTAATTATGAGAAGGCTCCGGAAGTATTAAAAATAGACGATATAGTAATCGGCACATTAGGTAATTTCAGCGCATCTATTGGTAAAGCTAAAAGCAAAAAAACATTCAATGTATCTGCAATTGTAGCTGCCGCCTTAAAAAACGGTATGGCATTGAATTATTCAGCCTCGTTTCCTGCCGACAAGTCGAATGTCATCTATATAGATACAGAACAAAGTTCCTATCATTGTTTAAAAGTAATGAAGCGAATACTTCGATTGGCAGGACTTTCTACAGAAGACAACTATCCTTATTTGCAATTTCTGGCATTACGCAAAAACACACCAGAAGAAAGAATAGCCATCATTGACGAAGCAATTTATAAAACAAACAATGTAGGATTAGTTGTCATTGACGGCATTAGAGATTTGGTTTACGACATTAATAGCCCTAGTGAATCGACCTATATCATTTCCAAACTTATGCAATGGACTGATGAGAAACAAATTCACCTTCATACCATCCTCCATCAGAATAAAGGGGATGAGAATGCAAGAGGACATATCGGCACAGAACTAAGCAACAAAGCGGAGACCATTCTCCAAGTTGAAAAGGATAAGGCAGACTCAAACATCAGTAAAGTCGAAGCCGTTCACATTCGAGCAATGGATTTCAAACCGTTTGCTTTTCGTATCAACGAACAGGCATTACCTGAAATTGTAGAGAATTATGTAGTGGAGAAAACGAAAGTAGGTCGCCCATCCAAAGACCCATTCGATCCATATAAGGAAATTAGGATAGAGCAGCATGAGATGGCTTTAATATCTGTATTTGCGAAGAAGGAAGTTTATGGCTATGAAGAATTGCAAGAGGCATTGGTTGAAGCATACAATGACGTAGACTATCCGATTGGGCGCAATAAAGTCACCAAGGTTATCACATTCCTCAGGAATAAGCGAATAATTCTGCAAGAAAATGGTAAGAAGTATTCGCTCAACCCGAAGAGGCATTACTAAGCCCAAACACTTTACTTTATTCTCTGTGCCTATATATTAAGATTAACTAAAGCACTATCTTTAAATATGGATGGAGTTCCCAATTTGAGAGCTCCATCCATACACTTTTCAAGTCAACTATACACGCAGCTTGCTGCCACTTTAGTGCCTTTTCCCATTGCAAATTTTGCAAATGGGGTATTAGGCTACCCCACTGATAAATCAGTGTGATATTGGGCAAGCCTCAATATGTTTCACTTGACCTATTGAAATGTCATAACGTCTTTGGAGTATTCAATATACAAGAATAGTATAGGGATAATAAAAAATGAAACAAGCCAAGTCTCCTAAAGTTTCCCTGTTAGCAACCTGTAAAATGCAGAAAGTAGCCTTGAGCATGGTTCAACAATATAATAACTCGATTGTCGAGAGAAAAATCTCCAAAAAAGATAAAATCGCACCTATTATCAATTTTTCTCAATCCCTGTAGCAGGATGTCGTTCCGGATGCTGCCACTTTCCTGTTTGTTCGTATAGCCGTTGAAAAATTATCCATTGTTGGCACCATGGAACAAAAGTATTGTATATGTTCTTTTCAACATTCCATTCATCGGTATCAGGGTCATACAGACATAAACGCCCATCATCAGGATAGATATGCTGTGGGTCTTCTATTCTAGGAGAAACAATCCAAGCTTTAGGGGAGAATCTACCATCATAAACTATCCTAAAATGTATATTTTCCCCCATAAGTATATAGTGGACATGGCACACCAGTTTAGAAGTATTCTTTTGAGAGATAAGCTCACAGCGGACAAAAGAGCGGTCATAGTTCTTTTCCAACAATCTTTTTTCATGTATTATACGAAACAAGGCTGCTTGATTATACATCTTTTTAATGCCGTTATTAAGGTATTTCATCATCCTCCAAAGTTTGTATGAGCTGAATGTTCTATACCATTAGACGCTTGAATTTCACCTGCACGAGATGTTTTTGCTGCACCACTTAAAATCGTTGAAGCTATTGTGGATAAACCTTTTAATGATTCATCATCTTTATCCTCTCCTAAAGGAAAGCGATCCCCCAAGTGCTTACGCCATAATTTACTTGCTTTAAGCTGATTGGGTTCATCAATTGCTTTATCTGCATCATCTATGAAATTTTGCAGATTGTTCAAGAAGTTGTTTTTCTTATCTTCATCATAGCTATTAAACATGTCATCAAAAGGCTGAGCAGGCACAATGCATTTGAAATTCTTATCTAATGTAGACTTTATTGCTTTCAATGTATCACGCACAGCGATATCATCTCTATTATTCTTTTTCTGATTATTGGTGGCTAGGATAGTCATTGATAAACCTGGAGGCATTTTACCGCGTACTTTATCACACCATGCTTTTAGATACTTTACTATCTGTACTAATTGTGGGTTATCTTTCTTCTTGCCATTAAACCAATCAACAACACCACGGGGGTCACTGTCCTCATAATCTCCACTGCGTACGGCCAAATGTGGGTTTTCCTTTTTATCGTCAATATCATCCTTATAATATACAGGCAGATCTATATGATATTTTGCCTTGTACTCAACTCTTACACATTTATTTTTTCGTATAGGTGTAGCATCTGTTGTTCCATTAACCGCATCGAAAATCCAATTTTGTAGTGTAGCACAAGAAACACCTGGGTTGGGAGATATATAAACGCCATCATCCAAGTCACATTCATCATCTTTCGTACGAATGGTAGTTCCCATTTTATATGATCCCTGTATATAAAAATAAGGGGTATAACCTGAGTGTTTCTCCTTGAAATTATTCTTAATACGTGTACGCAAATTCTCTCGCGATGTCATCATACTAGATTGTTTACTTGAAGTAATTGCTAATTCTTTTCTAAAATCAACAAATAAGTTGTGACTGTTTGCCATATTATAAAGTTTTTAGTGGTTGAAAATCATTTTTCTTTTCTTGAAGAAATCTTCTTTCTATTTCAGCTCCATGCGTTCTAAATAATTGTTGTGCGATAGAATTCATGATTGTCAGCGCATGATTACTGGTATCATCTAAATCAATAGCCTCCCCTTTATTGAAAGTATATTGAATACGAAAGTATTCAAAGCTTTCCTGGTGACAACCGGCAACCCCTCTTTTCAGCAGAGACAGTTTATTGTCTATATCTTCTGACTGGGCTGATGCCATGGCATTATAAAGACGGATTCCATTTTTATTAAGCGGATTTGTCCAATACCTTGGTCCCATTTTTTTAGGATGAATACGTGTGGTAAAATTGTCTAACCCCGTACCAAGTGACAACAGTGAGATTTCATGTAAAGAGACTTTAAGTGCCTCTGTAGCCTCAATTAAACCAATATATGCAGGATTGTTAGCCACTAATCCACCATCTACCAAATTATTAAAGGTTTGTTTGTCACTTGTACCTTTATTTGTATAAGTAAAGCTATATGGTTCAAAATACGCCGGAGCAGCTGCCGTTGATAACGCAGCATCAACTGCTGGAATTTGATAATCCCGAAATATTCCTTCCGCATGGGCAGTCTTAAAAACATGGATCTTTCCATGCTCTGCATTATAGGTCGGTATCACAAGTCTTGTTTTTGCATGACCTAAACGGGTGTCGCCATCACGAGTACATTTATTGTATGTTTGCTGTAATAGCGCTTTTAACTGGTTCCTGCTATAGAATGGCTTATTGGTAAAGAAACAATGTAGTTTATTTAGCATAGTCCTTCGTTTGCCCGGGAATATATCGTTGCCGTTTTCTTCATAAAGGTTCAAAATCTCTTTAGCCGTTAAACCCAAAGCAAGACCAATTGCAATTATCCCACCTGTAGACGTACCACAAATTAAGTCAAAATAATCCGCTAACCTGGCATTTTCTCCATCACGCTTCATCAGTTCTGATTCCAAATCTGTCAGTAGCTTGCACGGAATGATACCGCGTATACCTCCTCCGTCAATACTCAGAATTTTAAATTTCTTTTTACCGCTTACACATCCTTTTTGTTGTACTCCGCTCATTAATTATATTTTAACGTCAGTCCTATTCTGACCTTTAAATGATTTATGAACAAAAGTATACTCTTCCTATGCAGTCTTTCTGCATAGGAAGAATAAAAACAAAAGAAATGGGCAAATATTAATCTGCCCATTCCAAATCCCGTAATAAGTATTCTAATTTTTCTTCTTCGGTATATTCTCTTCCACAATCTTCTTAAATGCCTCCGCGCAATGTTTTATGTCTTCAAACTCCTGGAGCTTTCGTCCGATAAGTCCAGTACTCGACCAATCATCATAATTGTGAGCATAGATACCTGTATTAGCTTTGTCAAGAAACTCATGAGTAAGTACTGCAGGCAGATTATTCAACTGCATCTTGTCTATTATGCTTTTAAAATATGCATAATCTCCATCAATAATAAAACCAAAGTCTGCGGTAATGCGGTAAATAGATTCCCAGTGACGTTGTTTTGAGAATGTTGATTTCTTAGGATTATAACCCAAAAGCTTCACGATGCATTTTTTTAAGATCTCTATGCGCTTTTCTTCCGGCAAATCTTTTATATCCACAGCTTCTGCCGCCATGCAACTATACTCTTCATCGTTATTTATAGTATATAATCTGGGAGTATAATTAGTCGAAATTGATACTGAAGGGTTCGCATTATCTGAGGTTAGCCCGTTCACATCATGTCCACCCATTTCCAAATCTGTGATAGAGGAACCGGTCGCGTAAAAATACATCGTTATGATGATGCTTATAGCTGCGTCTACCTCTTGTTCTGAGGCTGTAGGCGAGATATGCGATTCGGTGTTACGCCAGCCTTTCACCAATAGGAGATATCCATACAACTGTTGTTTGGCTGTATCGGTACTATACTTCAAATTCCAAAGACATCTATGGGCGTAAATCACATCTTTCCATGTTGCATCACCGCCGTTGCGTGGTTGTATTTCATCGTTGCGCATCAGGTAATAAAGTTTTTTCAGATAAGCTTCAAACTTTGTTACGAGCAGGTTGAATGCCACAAACTTATCTACAATGGTGACTTTCTTTCCATATAGATTGGTGAGCGCGCGCATGATGAACATGCCTACGTTATCAAGTGAATCCACTGACTTTTTTTCAATCACATAGAATACACTATTGAGCACTTCGTTCCGGGAGCGCATAGTAGGCGCTACATCTGAAAGTGTAGTTGATAGGATTTCGTTTACTTTGCTTTTTATGATCTCTATGTCGAAAGGCTGTTCGCTTTCTACCGGTTGGGTGCTATCCGTAGTTTCCCCGGACTGTTCTGCTGCTGATGATGATTCTTCTGCAGTAGTAAACTTTTCATCGTCACTGAGATACGCTTTTAAAATTCGTTCCCTGCTACTGCTATCGAGAATAAATTCTCTAAGAATTTGATCGGCTTTAGGCATGACGAGACGAGAGGCGATTGTTTTGCTCTCTACTTTAGCAATAAATTCACCTGTTTTTGTCAGGTTCAATGTGTTTTTCAGCTTATCAAACTGACTGAACTCGTTCAGGTTTTGTTCATTTACACCCCTGTTGAGTATTTGTTCAAGTTGGCTTGCATTTACATCTGTGGCTTCGGCCAGGATCATAATTTGCTTATGAAGTTCGAGGAGTTGATACTCTGTGATGTAGTCGTATATGGTCTTACCGGGGGAAAGGTGTAAGTCGCCCGACTGAATGTCGTGTAGGATGACCATTGCCGTACGCTGGTCCTTCTGGGAAAGCGTGGCAAAAGTTTTGTGCAACTCTTTCGAGGCTTCCTTTGTGAGTTCGCTCCCTGGTCCGGAGGTGTAGAGATTCTTAATGAACTTTACAAACTTCGAGTTGATATATTCCGCATCGATGGTTCCTGCACCTGTTTCGGTGATATAGGTATCAACCGGATAGTCGAAATCATAACTCTCGCCATTCGTGCCTCTTCCTTCAAACAGTTCACGATAGCGTTGCAGCAGGGTGAGATAGGTCTGTTCGTCGAGTTCCATCTTCACATGGGTATAGGTATCGCCATGCTGAAACTTATACTCGCTTTCCTCCCACAAAAATCCTTGTAATTTGGCCGCTTCGAGCAAATGAGTCATTTGGCTGAAGTCACGGGCAAACATATTTCTGTCCTCACGGGTGTCGGGCAATCGCTCGAAGTTAGCGATTTCATGCGAGCGGAAGATATCACGTATGTGCAGGAACCGTTGGTTGATATTGGCGAGGTTGCCTTCCAGCTTATCAACAAACACCCCGAGCGGACGATCCACATAGACTTCGAGTGCGTCGTTGATGTTTTGCTCCATGGTGTAAGGAAAAGAGTAGTAGCGGATGATGCCGAAAGGTTTGTCGGGTCCAAACAGACGGTTGGTGCGCGAGAAGGATTGGATGAGATCTACATACGTCATCAACTTATCTACATAGAGTGTGTTCACCCACTTCGAGTCGTATCCCGTAAGCATCTGTGTAACTACGATGAGCAGGTCTATCTGCTCATCGTGATCGTGCTCTATGCCGATATAGGGTTTCTTGTGGGCCAACCGCTTTGCTATATCTTTTTTGTATTTTCCATAAGTGGAGAGTTGGAAAGTCGTAGCGTATTTATGGTTATAGTCTTCGAGCATTTCCAATAGGGCATCTTCTTTGACTATGCCACCATCGGAATTATCAATGCTGCTGTCGAACAGGGCAACTACGTTCAGTGAAGGATAGCGTTCCTTGAATAGCTTATAGTAGGCGATGGCTTCAGGTATGTTTTGTGTAGCAAGGATTGCATGAAATTTGCCGTTCTTGCTCAGCCGGTCACGACTACTCACAATGTCGGCTGCCACAGCCTGATGATGAATGTCTTGTTGGTAGATATTCTTAGGCAGATAGTATTCAATTCCACGTTTGGTCTGACCGTCTTCAGTGTAGATGGAAGGCATCTGCAACTCATCTATGAATTTATTGTATATAGCCATCTTCGCCTCATCACCTTCTATCTCTTCGATGCGTTTCACCTTCAAATGTGCAAAGGCTGCTTTTTCGCGTAGCTCGTTATCATCGTAAGTATTTTCGCGATACACATCAAAGCCCAGCACGTTTTGGTCTGGTATAGCATTAGCAATGGTGTATTTGTGGAGCATGTCTCCAAAAAGAGTTTCGGTCATGATCTCGTGGTGGGCATTTTCCTGAAATACGGGTGTACCGGTAAAGCCGAAGAGTAGCGCGCGGGTAAAGGTATTTTTTATCCCGATCAGCATCTCGCCAAATACGCTGCGATGGCACTCGTCGATGATAAATACCAGCCGTTTGCGACCAATACTGTCTATTTCTGTTTGCGAAATGCCGTTTTTGGAGTTGATATTGGACATCTTTTGAATGGAGGTCACGATAAGACGGTCGTCTGGGTCGGTACTTTTTAGTTTGCTAAGCAGAATGGCTGTGTTTTGGGTATCTTGTACAGCTTCGTCTTCGCCTGCGAAGCCCCGGTATTCTTCGAGCGACTGTGTACTCAGTTCGATGCGATCCATCAGAAACACCACCTTATCGGCATCGCCTGAGTTGGCTATGAGTTGCGCCGATTTAAAACTGGTCATAGTCTTGCCCGAACCAGTGGTGTGCCAAATGTAACCACCCCGGTGTTGGTGAATATCCCAATTGGTTTTGTGTGTTACGTCACTTATTCTATTGACAGCAAAATATTGGTAGCTGCGCAGCACTTTCAGCACCTTGTCTTTATCGTCGGCAATGGTGTAGAAACCTACGAGTTGGTGTGCCATAGGAATGCTGAGCAAGTCGGCTACCACGCGTCGCCAATCGTTTATGGTGGTATTATTGAAATCTGCCCAATGAAAATAATAATCGGAATTGAAGTTTTCTTCCGCGCCGGGATTGGCAAAATAGAGTGTTTCTTCGGGTGTCATGGCCACGAATATCTGTATCATCTTGAAGATGCCGCTACCGAACACGCCTTCGTGGGTGTAACGCTTGATCTGGAAGGTGCTCTGGCTTACATCCATCCGCGAGCGTTTCAGTTCCACGTGGATTACGGGCATACCATTAATCAGGAGCATCACATCGCCCCGCCGCTCGCCGCCTAATGGATGGGAGGCTTTAAACCGGGGCTGGCGCGCTATTTGGTAGCGGGTTTGTCCGGCGCTGATCTCGCGGGCATCGAATATTTTGAGATATACATCTTTGCCACAGTTGTTGGTGTCGGCAGGGTTATCCCGCTTGATACACACTTGTCCACCATTGATCAGTTTATTCACGGCATACGGGCTGTCGCAAAGATTCACCTGATCGATGATTTGTCGCATTTCGCTATCGGTCAACGGGGCATTACCCAGCTTAGAGATGTCACGGTTGTTGCCGTAGATGATAGCTGCCCAGTTCTTTACGAGGTCGCTCTCGGTGGGTTGCACAATTACATTGCTCTCCCAACCATGATGTGGCAGAAGGTCGACAAGTGCTTGTTCAAAAGCACTTTCTCTTACGAAGTATTGCGTGTTGACTGTATCGTTTGACATATATTGATTCTTATTGGTTATACAAACATTTTATCTAAGCAGGCGGACTTGATTTGTTTTAGTTTATCAAGACGTTGGGTTTCTAAGGAGATTTGGATGTCGAGGGAGCGGAAGAAATTGGCGATTTGCTGCTGTTCCCTTATATCCATTGGATATAATACTTCAATTTTACTAAAGGCAGGATATTTCAAGTTCCAATTATCGGACGTCAAACCCTGAGAATTTATTCTAAATTGTTTAAGCAAAATCTCTGACTTAAAAAGATAAGCAAAGAATTCAGATATCACTCCTGATTCTGGAATTAAAACTGTATAGGCAGGACTTACTATTCCTTCATATGGAGACCATCCACTTGCTCCTTGCCACATACGCATAGAATTATAGGCTATATCATTAATTTTTACAACTTTATAACGTGATTTATCGCTGTTAGAATTATCGAATCTGCCGTTTTGAGAAGCTTTAATTATACCTTGATTCATTGTAACAGAGAGCATTTCTCCATAGATATTAGATTCTATCCTTTCTTTGAAGATTCTCCCCATCTTTTTCTTTGCCCATTCTCCTTCAAACCCTTCAAATCTAACACGCGGCTTCGTTTCCCCTGACTGTGGAAACATAGATTGAAGAAATGCAGATTTTAATTGCTTCAAACGCTCTAATTTATATGTGTTATTAGATATAAATTCATCAATTTGATTAAATAATTCAGACAATATCTTTTGCTCTTCGAAAAGAGGAATATACACTTTTAACTCTTTTAAATCTTTATATGACAATGTTTGCCTGAGACCATCACCCATTTTATAATAGATTTTCGTAATTACATCATAATAATGAAGTAATGTAAATAAATATATTGGTAATATTTTATTCTTATCACATTCTATACAAATATATGCAGGTGTTATAATTCCTTCCTGTGTTGAAATTCCTACTCTCAGACTCTTTTTGTCATTTTGTAAGTCAGTCACTCTGAATACTATAATACCATCTTTAACTATTTGGTAGGTGTCAAAAGAACTAGGCAATAGCCCTTTCTTAGATTCTATATCCTTCTGTACGATTTTCCCATAACTAAGAGACAATAAATTTGGGTGGTGAACTGATTTATTTGATACTTTATAATTATCAGCAACGTCACTTAATTTGTACTCCTTCCAAGCTTCCTTAAACCCTTTGAATCTAACCATTGGTATCAAATCTGTCATAGTTGTTTAATTTTTAAGTAAAGATTGAAATTCTTTTAACCCTATTATATCAAATTTTGGACCTTCAAGTTGATCGATAAGTTCTGAAAGGCTCTGACCTGCAACTGATATTTGGGTATGAATATCACTATAGCTTACAGAGTACTTATTACTGAGAAAAGTTATCGCTTTTGCAAAATTTGAGAGAACTGAATCAAGAATGCTATTAATATCATCATTCAATGGCTCAATCCACTTCTTATGAAGGAATAATTCAACATCTTCGTCACTTAGATTCTCAATGGCATCTATGGTGAGCTGTTCCAACGCTACTTTATCTGTCTTAATTTCTTTGTTTAATTTGGTTTGTTTATTCCATAAGTCAACGATTTCTTTTAGCTTAGCTTTCGTCTCCGACTCTATGTCATCACCCTTTTCTTTTGAAGCGGCTGTAATAGCCTTTTTATTAAACCTTGTATTGTCATCTTCATCCAGATATTTCTCTGCTTCTTCCTCGGTAAAACCGTCGCGAAGTTCGTCGAGCGAGGAGACGATCTCTTCCACGTACGCCTGTTTATCACTGATAGCATCTAGCTCCGTCTGGAACTTTACGCGTTGCACTAAATCGAACGGAATAATACGCCCTTTCAGCCCATCGGGCACCTCAATTTCTTCATCGCCTTTCTTCACTATTTTATAGGCTTGTTCCACCACGCGTACGGCGTCGATACCCTCCGTCTGAATGGTCTCGATGTCGTTGGTGATTGTCAGCCAATTGTCGGAAAGCGATTGATAGGCCATATACTTATCCACTAAAGGGATCTGTTGCAAACGACGGAAGATATCGGTGGTTATCTCGTCTTGTTCTGCCAATTCCTGTACGGAAGTGACATTCGTGATTAAACGGCAATGAAGTACGTCGGCAAAGTCGGCGAAAGCATCAGCAAAGTCACGTTTTAAGTGGCATACATCGGCGTTCTGTTCTATTGTCCCCGTTACATCGTTAGTTCTGACACGGGCATACGGACGATCGGTTTCAGATTGGAACAGGTCGGCGCGCAACGAAGGCAACGCATCCCAATAGGTTTGCAACTGATTGATCTCACTCTCGGGAATTCCTCCGAACATGGTGGCATAGATGTCGTATGATTCGGCAGCTTCCGAAGAATCCACATAGCGGGGAATGTTGAGATTGTAGCCGTTTTGGCGAATTTCGTCGCGGCTCACAGCACGTGAGAAACCGGGGATGGTCGCACGGTCGCTTACCGTGTCGGCAATGCGCTTAATGTCGCAGGCACGAAGACGATTGTTCTTTCCGTCTTTCACAAAACCCTTGCTGGCATCGATAATTAGTATATCATCATTATCCCGATGTTGCTTTAATACCATGATGAGTGTGGGAATACCTGTACCAAAAAAGATATTGGCAGGCAGACCAATAATGGCATCAATATGGTTTTTCTCGATGAGGTTCTTACGTATCTTCCCCTCACCTTCGCTATCCTTCTCTGCATCGCCACGGAAGAGGACGCCATGAGGCAATACAATGGTGAGAATCCCGTCGGGCTTAAGGTGGTGAAGTTCATGAAGCAGAAAAGCGTAGTCTGCCTTGCTCCTGGGGGCTACTCCATAGTTCTTGAAGCGTGCATCATACTCGCCGTCTGTAGAATCCCAATGCTGCGAATAGGGCGGGTTTGACACTACTGCATCCACATAGAGTGGTTTACCCATGTCGCTACCAGAAGTTTCCAGCGGCCAATCTTCGCCAAGAGAGTCGGCACAGCGAGTCTCAATATTGCCGGGAGTGATGCCGCGCATCACCAGGTTCATGCGGGTAAGGTTGTAGGTATTTTCCTTCAGCTCTTGTGCATAATACTTCACACGGTTTTTGTCGGCAGTATGACGACCGATTGACTTACCAATGGTAATCAATAGTGAACCGGAACCGCTCGTTGGGTCGTAGATTTCAATCTGTTGCTTTTCCTTGTGATGTTCTGCCACGATTTCCGACATGAGCATAGCTACTTCGTGAGGTGTATAGAATTCGCCAGCCTTCTTCCCTGCATTGGCTGCGAAATTGCTGATAAGGTATTCATACACATAGCCCAGCACGTCGTAGTCCTGACTGCCATCCGTTGGAATATCCTTGATAAGCTTGATAAGGTCTTTCAAAGCACGTGTTTGTGAAGCGGGGTTCTCGCCCAGTTTGCTTAATCCGGTTTGCAGGGTTTTGAAGATGCCGACATACACATGTTTGTAATTGGGACCGATCAGCCGGTCGAAACTATTGAGCGCGGCGCTGAGATCGGCCACACTGAAATTTGACTCAGGCAACAGCCACGTACCAAACAGATATTTATACTCAATGAAATAACCAATATTATCCTGGCAATAATCCATCATCATTACAGCCTCCGGATCCTCATAGTCTTCTACAAGTGTCTTCAGATCGTCGTCACTCCATCCGATGCTACGAAGGTAGTTCACCTCATTATCTGAAAGAAATTTATAGAAAATGAGCCCTAGGATATAATCCTTGTATTCATTGGCGTCTATCTTTGAACGCATTTTATTGGCTGATGCCCATATTTTATTGACTAATTGTTGCTTATTCATTTTTATATGATAGATGTTTTTGTTATTATCTTTTTCGTTAGGATACAGCAAAGTTAGAACAAATCCATGCAGACTTACTGCATAGAAAAATATTTCTTGTAATTTTCCGCGATTTTCCTTGAAATTTGTATTCTGAACCAATCGGGAGATAATACTTCAACCTGCGGACCGTATGAAAATATGGTGGCTTCGAGTTCTTTATTAGGTCGGACTACAATGCTTATTGTACAAGCTTCTTCATCGGTCACTTTTTGTGTATGATGTATTGGCTTACTAACAACATACGGAAAACGTTCTTTGTCGAACTTAAGAATGATATTTTCTTCTTTTATATCATCACTTGGGTGGGTAACACCTATTATGTCATTAAAATGAGTAGAGAAATCAATATAGGTATTTTTTATAAATGGTATATTGGCATGCGTTATCTTCGAAATACGGTCTAATGCTTTATTGGCAATACGGTTTCCTCCATCATACTCTTCTAATCCAAAAAGGAACCAGCGGTTATTGAATTGCTTCATATAATATGGATGTAGAATACTAACAATTTCCTTCCCTCTGAAAGTTGTATAATGTACTGTCAACGGTTGATGATTAACTGTTGCATCAATAATATCAGAAAGAAATTCAAGTCCTCTCAATCCTTCGTTTTGTTCAAAAGATATTATGTTCTCCTGATTGGCTTTTACGCCAAAGCGATATTCAAGACTTGAAACTATCTCTTCAAGCCAAGCATAATTAGGAATGCCACGATAACGACCCAACATTTCAATTGTTGAGCGTAAATTAGATATCTCTTCAGGACTTAATTCATTCTTAAATATTGAAAAATCTCTATCTCCATAACGATAGTAGCACCTTTTGCCCTCGTACCGATAAGCCCGTATAGGGGCATCATACCCCACACGCTCGCGCATAAACTTTATATCTTCGCGAAGCTGACGTTCTTTAATGGTGGAATCATCACCGTAAAGGTCGTAAAGTCGCTCATTCACTTCTTCAAGAAGATCTTCGATATCATACTTTTTATTGAAGTTACTAAAACAGCGGTCTAATATCTGGTAACGTAATTGCGCATTTTTACCTGTTGACATAAATCCTATTTATAGTCTTTACAAGAGTTCAAATCCTCTATAATTCTCTTATTAAACTCTTTATCCTCTCCACGAAGCAAGCGCACCAACTTATACACTGTAGTACAAGGATTATGTGTTGCATAACGAGCATCATCGAAATTATCTGTTTGATTCTGCGCATAACGAATAGCACGAGCTTCATCACCGTAAGTAGTCATCGCTATGTGTGAATTTGAATCATTCTTCTGATAGACATATTTTACTTTCTGAGTATATAACGGAGACTCATTCACATGTTTACTGATAGTTTTCTTATACTCTTCACGACTCATCGCTGTTACGCGATTCACGAAATGAAAGACATACCATAATTCAAATGCCTCATTGCTCCAGGCACATCCAATGTCATATTGCTCTGCTTTAGTTATAGCGGCATTGAATGCCGAAGCCGGGAAATCGTCCTTGTCAAACACTGCCCAAACGGTATCGTATGGTGCACCAGAAGCTATCGCCTTATCCCGTAGTTCAATCGCTTTATCCACCACTTGCATTGTATTTATCTTTCCACCTTCGCACTCAATATCATAAACCATACTTCCGTATTGCATCTGATCAAATGATTGGAAGTAATTAGGTTCTGTCTTTTCACCCTCGCATACTATCAATATACGACAACGCACTTTAACGTCATCATGAACTGCCTCTCTGTAACCATACCATTCCAGATTTATTGATGAAAGTTTCTTCTTCTTTCCCATAGCTACAACGGTTGTTCAATGGTTTGCAAATAAGGAATGGCACCATAACGCCCTTTTATATAATTTCGTTCCAGATTGCCATCTCCTCTCGGCTTGGTCCCATCAGGTAAAACAATATGCATCAGGCTGTAAAGGTCTGTAGATTCTGTTTTATCCTTTTCGGTGAACCAGATCTGATCCCGGCGTAACAAATGAGAAGAGAGCAGGTTGGTGTCATGTGTGGTAAACAAGAGTTGGGCATGATGCGGATTGGTTTTCTCATTACTAAAGAGTTTGATTATATGCTGAGAAATCAACGGGTGCATTTTTGCATCCAATTCATCCATCACCAATAGCCGACCGTGACGTAGTGTTTCAAATAACGGCCCTGCCAACTCAAACAGTTTTTGAGTACCTTGCGATTCACAATACTCGAAACGGAAGCGCTGTTTACCTGTTATTTCTCCATCTCGGTTATAGACATTGTGCATAGTAAAGACATCTATCGCTTTTCGACCTTTTTCTATTTCACGCTCAGCAGCTTCTATATCAACGAAACCCAACTGCAAGTCCTTGAAAAATTGCAAAGCATCAACTGCTTCTGCTTCTTCATTCAAGAACAGCCTTTCCGTGAAACCCTCATACCCCTGGCTACTTAATCCGGATATGACAGTATATCCGGAGTTAAAGAAATCCAACACATTTTTGCTGATTACCCCGCCAAGCTGGGCGGCCAACGACAGAAACAAACGATTGTCATTGGTTCGTTCTTCCAGACCGACACCTTCGGCAAAAAGCATTTCGTTCACACCAATGCCTTCTTCATCACGGACGAAATAAGGCTGTTCTTTTTTATTCTTTTTGTTTATAAACAACCATTCACGTTCAATCTGCCGTGGGGTATAGTTAAAGCCATATCTTATACGAGTCTCATCTGTATCCAAATATACAATCTCAAAATGAGTAGCTTGGTTTCCAGCCCCTTCTTTCAAGAGAAATGGGTCGTAAAGCAACAAATCATAGTCGTTCAGCTTTACCGAATTCAACACCATGTTCTTCATGGCAGCCAATGCCATTACCAGATTACTCTTTCCGCTGGAGTTTGCACCATATACAGCTGCAGCAGTCAAGTATTTGTACCGCCCCTCTGTTACCACACATTCTTTTGGGGTATCTTGTATGCTGTTGGGCATCATTGAAAACGTTCTTTCTATCAGAAAAGAACGATAATTACCTACTGTAAATTGCAATAATGTTGCCATAGAATTACTTCTTTTATACTATTAATGCTTCAAAAATACACAATAAATTGATTGCACACTATTAAACTGAGAAAAAATCTCATTTTCAAATACCCATCAAAAAAATAAAATACAAAAGAGTGATAATTCATTGAAGTAGCACAAAGGAACAATATACTAATCAAGTATTAGGGAAAATACTTATTGTAATGACACATCCTGAATCTCTACATTACCCTCTGAAAAATATAAGCTGACAGAGAAAGGAGTTATTGTCTTAATACTATAACCTGAAGAGAGCGTCTAATTTATTCGCTTTGTCGCAAAAATAACACATTTTTTCGACCAATAGTTGTTTCTTGAAATATTTTTGTCACTAATCTAAAATCAATTGTCATTTCACACTATTTTGTGGCCTATGCTCTCAATTCTAATAAATCAACTTTACTTTATTGTCGTACCCTATATATACGATATATTAAAGTAAAGATAGGGAAGAAAGATAAAGAATAGTTTTCTTCCCTACCTTCAAAACCAGAAACTTGTAAAGCATACACGTGATATCATCCACTACCTAAGCGATATTAGTGGCGAAATCTCTACCCTCAGAGAGACCGATTCGTTAATGAAAAACAAAAACGTTAAAAGTGAGCGTTTTAACACACAGGAACAAGGATTTTTTCTAACTTCCTACCTTTTAAAGACCAACACAATGAACATCAACAAGTTATATATGCTGTATCGGGAAATAACGCCTTAAAATTAACTGTAAATAACGGTATCAATTAGTGATAAGTCTCTCATTTTGAGGGACTTTCTTCGTTTTAATACTTACCCATCACTTTTTCACCCTATTTTCGTACCGTATTTCTACCGCGAAACAATTTTGCGGTAAAGCCCGATGTCACTGAGGCATTAGTTGACATGTGTTGACAATGGTTTACGTATGGTGACAGAAAGTAGACGAAATTAAAATAAATAATGTCTAATTGATGAATGCTCCTTGAAAGTGCGAAAATTAAAACAAAATGCACTATCGCAGTGCAAAAATAATTATCTTTGCAAAAAAAGGAAGAAATATGGATAAGTTATTTGAACATTCCAATAGGCTGATAAAAGAAACTGATACGAAGTTTCTTCGATATATGTACGATGAAATAAATTGGAAAAGCAGGATGATAGGGCTTATCGGACCTCGTGGTGTTGGCAAGACAACATTAGTATTGCAATATATCAAGCAAAATCTCAATCCTGTTGAAACGCTTTATGTAACGGCGGAAGATTTCTATTTTGTTGATAACCGATTTATTGATTTGGCTGATACTTTTGTTAAGCATGGCGGTAAGTACCTGTTTATAGACGAAATCCATAAATACAAAGATTGGGCAAAGGAGCTAAAGTTGATTTACGACTATCACAAAGATTTGAATGTGGTATTTACAGGTTCTTCGGTTCTGGATATAAAAAAGGGAGCTTCTGATTTAAGCCGTAGGGCTGTTATATATAACATGCAAGGTTTGTCTTTCCGAGAGTATTTGCAATTGTTTCATGGTATTTCCGCAAGAACCTACTCGCTAGAGGAAATATTGCAGCACAAAGTTGAATTGCCAGTACAACACCCACTACCTCTTTTCTCTGAGTATTTAAAAACAGGGTATTATCCGTTTGCCTTAGAAGAAGATTTCGGATTACGTTTAGGGCAAATTATCAACCAAACGTTAGAAAATGATATTCCGATGTATGCCGATATGAATGTGGCAACAGGGAGAAAACTAAAGCAATTACTTGCTATTATCTCTAAAAGTGCACCATTCAAACCCAATATGAGTAAGATAGCAGAAATGCTATCTGCAAGTCGGAACAATATAGCAGATTATTGCCTATATATTGAAGAAGCGGGCATGATAGCTCAATTAAGAGATAATACTGGCGGGGTTCGAGGTTTAGGAAAAGTTGATAAAATATATTTGGACAATACTAATCTTATTTACAATCTTGCCGAAGATACATCCAATATCGGAAATATTAGGGAAACATTCTTCTTAAATCAAATGCGAGTAAAATATGACGTACTTTCGTCTTCTATCGCTGACTTCTTAATTGATGATAAAACCTTTGAAGTCGGAGGTAAGAACAAGGGACAGAAGCAAATAAAAGAAGTCGGAAACGGATATATCGTAAAAGACGATATAGAGAGCGGATATTTGAATGTCATTCCATTGTGGCAATTGGGGATGACTTATTGAGGATATTTCATAAGTTTCATTTTTATCCACAATTAATTTAATATTTTTGTATTTCAGGATAAGTATAGTTTGAGGTGGAGTTTATCTCCTCCCAGAAGTTTAAAATGCAAAATTTGTCGTCATTCAACACGCAGAGACTTTATTGTCTTGATTAACAGTCTATTAAAGCGTGCTGGCAAAGTGTGCTGGCAAATATCATTACAACATTGTCAGCACGCGAGATGTGCATGAGACAACTAGTTTCATTTTTGTTTTGTGCAGTGAAACAAGTTGTTTCCTATATAGAAAACAAGTCGTTTCCTCCATAGAAAACAAGTTGTTTTCTACATAGAAAACAGTTGGTTTCCTACTGTGAAACAGTTAGTTTCCTACCGTGAAACAGTTGGTTTTCTACCGTGAAACTGTCGACGTTCTTTAGAGATTACCAGATAACATTGCTAGTAATCATAATCTGATACAAAGCGTGACGACCCTTTCTCAACACGGCATTCAACACGCGTTTAATGCGCTGTTAATCAATAGAATAAATCCTTCGCGTGTTGAATGACGACAAAATTTGCATTTTAAACTCCTAGGAGGAGTTTTGGTTTGGAAAGGTAAAGTGAGGTAGAGTTATTAGCGTGGTTTATCACAAAGGTAAATATTTTTGCGACATAAACTAAAACTCCGCATAACTTCCATAACTTTGCAATCAAAACAAAAAACAACATGAAAAAGCCCTTATTACTTCTTTTCCTATCTACACTTTGCATCTTAGGATATGCTCAAAGTATGATACAGTTCAATGCCGACCGTTATAAACCTTGTCAGGCAGTAATTCTTTCATACGATCCCAAGGTTGTAACATTGATCATCAAACCACAAGAAGATGTAACCCCTTTTGAGTTATACATCGACCTGAAGGCTGTTGATGGCACGTTGACCGAAGGCTTTTACACTTCCGATGTGGAAAAAGACTCTTCAACAAATTCTATGTCTTCTCAACCTTTCTTTGTGCGGAAGTATCAGGGTTGGGGAAATGCCTATCGTATTTATCAAACCCGTAAAGTGAACCTGTATATACAACAATTTGAAGAAGATTACCTTGTGGCCGGTCGGGTAGAGCTCGAAACAGAAAACCCAAGTATGGTAGAGTTTCTGCATTATGGAGCAGTTAAAGAGGAACGAAATGAAGTGACCAAAATAATGGTTTGCGATCCTGACGATTATTTGAACAATCAAGGTAACATACTTTGGGGCGAAAAAACAATAAGCACTCCTTATGCTTTTCAACAACAGACAGGCGAGAAACAAAGAATATGTATTATCAACAAGCTGTTGTTCACAGACAGAGAATTGGAATATGGCGTCTCTTTTGAGTTTGATTCGGCCCACCACTTAACTTCTTCGGGAAGCTTTATTAATGATGATCCTGTTAATCCATTCAAAGCAACATTCTTCAATGATGGTGAAATAGAATATCCGTTAAGCAGTAAAATAGATGTGAAATACAACCGGAAGAAAAATGAATATGTGTTGAATTATCAAATGGAGCTTCCTGATAATCAAATATTGAAGGGCTCATACAAAGGAAGAATTCCGGAAGGCGATTTTTAATAGAACTTTTTCTCATATTTTCTCACCACGATGAGATTCTCATCGTGGTGAGAAAAAGACAATTACATGCTACATTTTGTAGCCTTTCCGTTATACTTAATCTCTATTCCTTTTGCATTCACATCAAAAGGTTTAGGGTTATTCTTATCAACAAAGATCACATTAAATACACGGTCTTTAAGCATACCTGGATATTCGCCTTGACGATCGCCAATAACTAATGTGTGCGATGCCTCGTTGTATGTTAATGGAATTGTGCTATACTGTCCTTGCTCATAATTGTAATTTACACCTTCGTCCTCATATAGTGTAAATGCTCCATCCTGTCCGGTATAAACATAAATAGTAATGTTTTCGGAGGGTTTCTCGTCTACATACTTTATCTCTGGTCCGTAAGGCATGATGGTTCCTTCGCGGAAATAGAGTGGCATTTGCTCGTATGGTGCGCTAACAATCAGGCTTTGACCTCCATGTATATATTTTCCGGTATAAAAATCATACCATCCGGTAGTAGCAGGGAAATATACTTCACGATTACGGGCACCATATTCATATACAGGACACACCATAAGCGAAGGGCCAAACATATACTGGTCGCCAATATCTTGTACCCGAGCGTCCCGGCCGAAGTCCATTACTAAAGCACGCATAATGGTGTAATCATCGAAATAAGCTTTTCCAGCCAAAGAGTAAATATAAGGCATCATGCGGTAGCGCAATTTAGTGTATGCCACAATAGATTTGTAAGCCGGATGGTTTTCGGGAGCAATGTTGTACACTTCGCGAAACGGATATTGTCCATGCGCACGGAACAATGGAGTAAATGCTCCGAACTGATACCAACGGGTGTTCAACTCGCGCCACTCTTTCATATCGGCATTTTCTTTGCCGGTTTGGTTAAATTCCATTTGAGCTTTTACATACCTGCCTTCTACGCAGAATCCGCCAATGTCCATTGTCCAATAAGGAATACCACTCATGGCAAAGTTAAGTCCGGCCGAAATCTGGGCCTTCATATCTTCCCAACGGGTAGCAATATCACCACTCCAGGTAGCTGTAGCATAACGTTGCAAACCAGCAAAGCCCGAACGGGTAAGCTGAAATACGCGGCGATTAGGATCTTCCTCCCGAAGGCCTTCGTAAATGGCTTGTGCATTCATCAAAGCGTAAGCGTTGAAATACTGGGTAGAGGGACCAAGTTCAGTGGGTCCGCAGAGTGCTTTGCGGTACTCCATATCCGTACAGTCGCGCACATTTGGTTCGCTGGCATCCATCCACCAGGCATCAATACCTAACGGATAAAGATGTTCTTTCATCTGTTGCCAGAATAGTTTACGGGCACCTTCGGAATAGGCATCGTAGAAAGAACCTACATAACCGGGGCCTACCCAGTCGCGGATATTGTCTTTCACAGCTTGTTGATACATCCAGCCTTTTTCGTCGAACTCCTTAAAGTGCTCGGTGGTTGCATAGAATTTAGGCCAAACAGAAATCATCATCTGTGCATGCATGGCGTGGATAGAGTCGACCATTGCTTTAGGATCAGGGAAACGTGCTTTGTCGAATTCGTGGCTTCCCCAAGCATCATCTTCCCAGTAGTTCCAGTCGAGTACGATATTATCAATGGGTATATTGCGTTTACGGAATTCTTTCAACGCATCTAATATTTCGTCCTGAGTTTTGTAGCGTTCACGACTTTGCCAGAAACCCATAGCCCACTTAGGCATGATGGGAGCTTTACCTGTGAGGGTGCGGTAACCGCTGATTACTTCGTCCATATCATTGCCATGTACAAAGTAGTAATCCATTTCGTTACCCATTTCGCTATCAATAGAGAGTTTGTTTTGCTCTTGTTCACTTACAGGGCTCAAGGCACGTAAGCCTAAATACGAAACTCCACCATCGGGTTTCCACTCTATGCGAAGAGGCACACGTTTGCCGGCTTCGAGATTAACAGTAAACTTATAACTGTTAGGATTCCAGGCTGTACGCCAGCGTTCGGGTACAATTAGTTGATTTTCAACATATACCTGTACATATCCGGCATAATGCAAATGGAAACGATAAGTACCACTCTCGGCCGATTCTATTTCGCCGGTATATTCTACAGACGAGTCGAATAGTGGAAAGTCTTTCGGCAAGTTTTCAATAGTCTTAATATCTTCGTAATAAATTGTACTTTCCGTACGTACTACCGAAGCTTTATCTTTCGATGCAGGAGTATATACAGCTGTTAACCCGCCTTCTTTTCCGTTAACATCGAACAGTTTGAAGTTCTCGTTTAGTTGTGCATATTCACGCGGGTCGCCAAAACGACTCAAAGAATAGTTATCCCATAATATCCCATAATTCTTATTAGATAATATAAAGGGAACAGATACTTTGGTGTTATACTGTAGCAGTGTTTCGTTTTTTCCTTTATAGTTGAATTCATCGGCTTGGTGTTGCCCCAATCCATAGAACGCCTCGTCGTTGGGCGATTCAAATACTTGTCGCATAGCGTATGCCTTTGTTCCTTCTACAGTAACAGGGGTAAAGCTCTTACCTCCTCCTGCGTTTTCGCGCAGAATGGTATTCCCATTTTTGTCGGTAAATACAATTTCGCCTGTATTGCGGTTAACACGAACTTGCAGTGCAGCTGTGATAAGCGTGAGCTGCTGCTCTGTTTCTTCAACTGAGAATGGGGTTTGATTTCCACTCTGTGGCACAATAATCAGACTCTTTTCTTGCGAGAAGTTCTTTTCGGGTGTGGCCGATACGCGAATTACATTGTCGTTAACAACCTGCAGTCTCACTTTTTTAGTGTCGGCCGATTGTTTTTGCTGTAAACTGATGATGATGCCATTTTGCGTTTTCTCATAACT
Organism: Bacteroides sp. 519; assembly: GCF_010500955.1. GTDB lineage: Bacteria > Bacteroidota > Bacteroidia > Bacteroidales > Bacteroidaceae > Bacteroides. The sequence goes on along the minus strand of NZ_QVMJ01000038.1, from coordinate 533 downwards.
TTGTTCGGAGCATGAGAATAGCGAGAAGCATGCCAGCATCCATAAACTGTACTTTAAGTTTTTCATGAATTTTACTGATAATATTATTATGTTGTAAAATTCAGAAATTTATCAGAAAACAAAGGATGTGTTTTGTTGCACAAATAAGTAAAGATATGGCAGTTATGTTTTCGTTTAGGGGATGTTTGGTTAAATACATCCCCTAATACATCCCCTGAATAGTTTTTATTCTGGATTATTCATGCTTGGAATACTTTATTGTTAGGTTCTTTTTTTCGAGCAGTTAAGTTCTGAAACAGGAGGCCAACGGCCTCTGCACAGTAGCGTAGGGCAGAGCCCTACGTATCCGATACAGAACCACACTGACCCCAACGGGGTCAACGCAATTTATTTAGAGTTGACCCCGTTGGGGTCACAATGCATATTATTTGCCAACGTAGGGCTTTGCCCTACGCTATGTGCGCCCCGCATGAGCAGCGCGCACTTGCGTGCAAGCTATTAAAAAGCCGCAAATATACAAATGATTTGTGTTA
>NZ_QVMJ01000037.1:65117-73306 GCF_010500955.1 Bacteroides sp. 519 | reverse complement strand
CATATCTTAACGAACCGCTGTATACGTGACCCGTACGTACAGTGGTGTGAGAGGCTCTCCCTGCCGGGCGACACCGGCAGGGCAGTCTACTCGATTGTACAGAGGCCGTTGGCCTCCATGTATAACAATGTAAACAATAACAACATGAAAAAAACCTTATTATATCTTCTATTATTATTCCCTATTGCATTACTGGCACAGGAAATAAACTATGATGAAACCAAAGTTCCATCGTACACCCTGCCCAACCCTTTAATAATGGAAGATGGAACGAAAGTCACTTCCAAACAAGAATGGATAGAAAAGCGCAGACCCGAAATACTTGATCTGTTCGAAACCCATGTCTATGGGAAAGCCCCGGCAAGCCCGAAAGATATTCAATTCGAAGTGCTGTCGGAAAACCGTTATGCCATTAACAATATGGCAACCCGTAAAGAAGTGGCAGTTTATTTATCGGAAGATAAAACGCACAAAATGACGATACTGATTTATCTGCCCAACAAACGAACAGGTGCTGTGCCACTATTCTTCGGATTGAATTTCAAAGGAAACCACACCATTTGCGACGATGCTGAGATAACCGAATCTATAACCCGGATGAAACCCCGTGATGGAGGAGACGAAATCCGTCCACACGCCTTTAAGCGCGGAGCAGCTTCTTCACGCTGGCCGGTAGAAATGCTGATTGCCAAGGGCTACGGCCTGGCCACCGTGTATCGTGGCGATATAGACCCCGATTACGACGACGGTTTCCAGAACGGAATCCACCCATTGTTTTACAACGAGGGGCAAACCAAACCCCGGCCCGACGAATGGGGAACACTTGCTGCCTGGGCATGGGGATTGAGTCGTGCTATGGACTACTTTGAAACAGACGAAGATATTGATGCCGGCAAAGTAGCCGTTTTCGGTCATTCCCGCCATGGCAAAACTGCATTGTGGACTGCAGCCGTTGATACCCGTTTCGCAATGGCCGTCTCCAACGATTCGGGATGTGGTGGAGCTGCCCTGTCCAGACGAAGATATGGAGAAACAGTGGGCAAAATCAACAGTTTGTTTCCTCATTGGTTCTGCGAAAACTTTAAGCAGTACAGCAACAATGAAGATGCATTACCTGTAGATCAGCATCAGTTGGTGGCATTGATAGCACCACGCCCAGTATATATTGCCAGTGCCATAGACGACCGTTGGGCCGATCCGAAAGGAGAGTTCTTATCAGGCGTGCACGCCACTGCTGTGTACGAACTGTTGGAAGTTGCAGGTCTACCCGTAGAAGAGATGCCGGCTGTAGATCAACCCGAAATGCGGGGAAACATTGGCTATCATGTGCGTTCGGGCGATCACGATATAAATTCTTACGATTGGGAACAGTTTATAAAATTTGCAGATATTCATTTAAAAGATAAATATTAATAGAACACAGAGACACAGAGGCACAGAGTTTTTTCAATTTATAAAGTCTGACCTTTAATAACTCTGTGCCTCTGTGTCTCTGTGTTCTAAATTATTCATATTCAAGAATGGAAGGAGTTATCGCTTCGCTAGGAGTTAAAGGAGTTAAAGCTTTAGATGCTCTGAAGTATCTTAGCTATAACTCCTAAGGAGCAAAGCTCCTGATAACTCCCTTTAACTCCTTCCATTCTTAAATATGAATAATGTAGGTTAGAATATATACTTAAAAATTAAATTATAAATCATGAGAAATGTTATTCAAAAGCTCCTTATCATCCCCTTGATGATAACGGCGTTTACTACTACAAAAGCCCAGACTCAGGAGGTAGACTTGTCTGGTGTTTGGCGTTTCCAGACCGATGTGATGGATTTCCGTCGTGGATCACTATCACCACGGTATAACCACCTTTTGCAGGAAACAATTACTCTGCCTGGTATAACCGACGACCATCAGATTGGTTATAAAGTACCCTATAAATACATCGACCGCCTCACGCGCAAGTACGAATATATGGGTCCGGCATGGTATCAGCGCGATATCGAGATACCAAAAGAGTGGAAAGGCAAACGCATCTTTGTTTACTTTGAACGCACGCACTGGCTAAGTTCCATTTATGTAGACACCAAGGAGGTTAGTCATATCGATTACATCAGCGTGCCCCATAATCACGATCTGACGGAGTTTGTTACGCCGGGCAAAACACATCGCATCACGGTTTGTATCGACAATCGGTTCCAATACAAAACCCACAAATGGAATCATGCGCATACCGAGTTCACCCAGATTAACTGGAACGGTATTTTAGGCGAAATGAAGCTCGTTGCTATCGATCCGGTTTATGTGGATGATATACAAGTGTATCCCAACATTGCAGATAAGTCTGTAAAGATAGAATTGCAGATAAAGAACTATACCGGAAAACAGGTTGCCGGAGATGCCGTACTTACTGTTTTGGGTAAAGACTATACGCTGAACAAAAGCATTGCTATGAGCGGGAACGACTCTATTATCTCTATTGAAGATGTAGTGCAACTGGGCAATAAAATAAAACTTTGGGACGAGTTCAACCCCAATGTGTACACATTAACCTGCCAGTTGAATACAAACACCGATAAAGGAAACTACCAGCACAAGAAATCTGTAGACTTTGGTATGCGTGAGGTAAAACAGGGAAAGAACCATGTGTTACTTAACAACCGTCCTGTTCACTTGCGTGGTAATGTAGAGAATGCCGTATTCCCCAAAACAGGATATGCCCCGGTTGATGATGCCGAATGGGAGCGCATCATGTTGCTGATGAAAGATTACGGATTGAACCACCTCCGTTTTCATTCCTGGTGCCCTCCTCGTGCAGCTTTCCGTATGGCCGATAAACACGGCATCTATTTCGAAGTAGAAATGCCCATGTGGGGAAAGGATGCCGAACTTGACGAAGCCCGCTATAACTTCTTCCGTCGTGAGATGCGTGCTATTTTGAAAGAATATGGAAACCACCCCTCGTTTGTGTTATATTGCAATGGTAACGAAATTACAGGTAACTTCGACTTTATAGAAGAACTAACAGCTACTGGCCGCGAAATCGACAGCCGCCATCTGTTTAGCGGATCTACAGCCCGTACCCGTGTAAAGTCTGACCAGTATTACGTATCTCAACAAACCAACAAAGGCCCGGTGAAGGTGTACGAAGGCTTACCTAACACCAACTGGGACAGGAACAAAGAATCGGATGTAGATGTTCCGGTAATCTCTCACGAGTCTGGCCAACGTTGCATCTATCCTAACTTCGAGGAGATAAAGAAATATGCAAACAGTCCTGTTGAGGCTCGTAACTTCGAAGTGTTCCGCGATATGTTGAAAGAGAATGGTATGCTTGATCAGGCCGGTGATTTTTTCAAAGCATCGGGTGCACTAACAGTGGTTGAGTACAAAGCTGTGATTGAGGCTTTGCTCCGCTCATCCAAATCGGCAGGGTTCCAACTATTATCTATCAATGATTTTCCCGGACAGGGTTATGCCCCGGTAGGAATACTCGATCCGTTCTGGGATTCGAAAGGGCTGATAACTCCGGAAAAATTCCGCGAGTTCTGTGGACCAACTGTAGCCTTGCTTCGTTACGAAAAGAGTTCCTATTTTGCCAACGAAACCTTTACCGGCAAAGCCGAAGTTTATAATTTCAACCAGTCGGGCATTAAGAATGCGAAAATAAAATGGTGGCTGACTGATGAATCGGGTAAGACCCTCAGGAAAGGTAACCTCAAAAGCCAATCCATCGGCAATGATGATGTATTCCCTGTTGGAGAGTTCTCGTTCGACTTGAATGGAATAACATCTCCTCAAAAACTAACTGTACATCTATCTGTAAATGAGAACATAAAGAACAGTTGGAATATATGGGTGTATCCACGCCATGAGCAACTGATGGAATCAACCAATGACGTTCTTTATACCACCGTGTACGACGATAAAGCCAGACAACAATTGGCACAAGGCAAGAAGGTAGTACTGTTGCCATTCCCCAATAAAGTAAAAGGAAGAAAGTCTACATTCCACAACCATTTCTGGAACCCGATTATGTTTGCATGGCACCCTATGACCATCGGTTGTTTGATACATAACGAAGAACCGGTATTCAATGATTTTGTAACATCATATCATACCGATTGGCAATGGTGGGATGTATTAGAAAATGCAAAAGTGATAGAAATGCAGGATACTCCGCAGGCTTTACGACCCTTCATTCAGGTTATCGATGCTTATGACAATAACCAGAAGTTGGGCATCGGTTTCGAAGCAAAAGTAAATGGCGGCAAATTGCTTGTATTGGCAGTAGATACAAAGAAGAATATGGATAATCGTCCGGCTACACAACAACTGCTGGAAAGCATTGACAAGTATGTAAAAGGGGATAAGTTTAATCCAACCGTGAATGTGGAGGAGAGGTTTATTGAATCGTTTTTGATGAAGTGATATTAAACGCTAAGTTACGCTAAGTTACGCTGAGTTACGCAAAGAATACCCAGAACTGTTATGGAGGCCAACGGCCTCTATGCAGTAGCGTAGGGCAAAGCCCTACGTTGGTAAATAATATTGTATTGTGACCCCAACGGGGTCAACCTTAAATACATGCATGTGTTGACCCCCGTTGGGGTCAGTGTTGTGCTGTATTAAATACGTAGGGCTTTGCCCTACGCTATTGCATAGAGGCCGTTGGCCTCCGTAACCAGAACTCTCCGGAGAGTTTTAACCTAGCTTCAAAATAAGATTATACAATGAAAAAAACTACTTTACTATTATTCCTCAGCACAATAACCATCTTGATGCATGGCCAACAAATAAGAATGGAAGCCACAGCATCACTGCAACAAGTGTACGGTACAGAAATCGAGTCCGAAACCCTGTTGCCGATGAACGATTTGGATGTGGAGTTCGGCTATGTACTTTACCAAACAGAAATAACAATTGAAGAAACAGAAGTATTGCTGGAAGTAGAAAATGTAAGAGACTATGCTGTTGTGTACCTCAATGATATGTTGCAGGGAACACTAACCGATAACCGGAAAAGAATAAATCTACCGGCATCTCCGGGTACATACACACTGAGGCTGTACGTTGAAAATATCGGCAGAATAACCTACGGACCCGAAATTCTGGATAACTCAAAAGGAATATTTGGTAATATCTCTCTGGATGGCGAAGATATTGGTAACTGGAGGATTACCGAACTCAATATACGAAACTGTTCCTTCGATGATTTGGTATTCAGTGATCAGAAAGAGAATCTCCCTGTTTTCCATAAAGGATCGTTCGAGGTAGATGTTCCTGAAGATACTTATCTCGATATCTCCGGATGGGGTATGGGCGAAGTATGGATAAACGGAAACTACATCGGTTCGTATTGGGAAGAAGAGAAGCAACAGTCTATTCAGGTTCCTGCCTCTATACTGGCAAAAGGAAAGAACGAGGTTATTGTGTTTGAGTTGAAGAATAATGATCAGGATTCAATGCAGTTATCAAGTGAACCAGTGTTTAAGTAAACTTTGTTTTGAAACGCAGATTAACGCAGATTAACGCAGATTTAGCTAAATAAATAATCTGCGTTAATCTGCGTAATCCGCGTTTCAAATAATAAAAACGAAATGATATGAAAAAGAAAATAACATTAATCTGTTTATCAATCTTTCTCTGTACTGCAACATTTGCCCAGAAGAAAGAAACACCTTTGTACAAAGATGCAAAGCAACCCATTGAGAAACGTGTAGACGACCTTTTATCCAGAATGACCCTGGAAGAGAAGGTAATGCAGCTCAATCAGTTTACGCTGGGGCGTAACGATAATGCCAACAACATGGCCGACCCGGTGAATGACATTCCCGCCGAGATCGGTTCGCTTATCTACTTCAGTAGTAACCCCGATTTGCGCAATCAGGTGCAGAAAAAGGCAATGGAGAAGTCTCGCTTGGGTATTCCTGTGCTGTTTGGTTATGATGTTATACACGGATACCGCACCGTATATCCCATATCGTTGGCACAAGCCTGCTCATGGAATCCCGAACTGGTGAAACAAGCTTGTGCCGTTGCTGCGCAGGAGGCACGCATGTCGGGTGTAGACTGGACTTTCTCGCCTATGATTGATGTTGCCCGCGACGGACGTTGGGGTCGTGTATCCGAAGGTTATGGTGAAGACCCTTACACCAATGCCGTATTTGGAGTGGCCTCTGTACAAGGTTATCAAGGAGATGATTTATCCGATGGTAAAAAAGTTGCTGCCTGTTTGAAACATTACATCGGTTATGGTGCATCCGAGGCCGGACGCGATTATGTGTACACCGAAATATCCCGTCAAACCCTTTGGGATACCTATATGCCACCTTACGAAGCCGGTGTAAAAGCAGGAGCAGTCACTTTGATGAGCTCGTTCAATGATATCAACGGAACCCCCGGAACAGCCAATCATTACATCCTGACCGAAATTCTGAAAGAGCGTTGGCAGCACGATGGTTTTGTGGTTTCCGATTGGGGAGCCATTCAGCAACTCCGCTCGCAGGGCGTAGCAAAAGATAAAAAGGAAGCAGCCATGAAAGCATTCAATGCCGGAGTTGAAATGGATATGATGAACCAATGTTACGATAACCACCTGGCCGAACTGGTGAAAGAAGGAAAAGTATCGGAAGAGTTGCTGAACGATGCAGTAAAACGTGTTCTTCGGGTAAAATTTCGTTTAGGCCTTTTTGAAACTCCATACACTCCTGCCAGCAAAGAAAAGGAAAGATTCTTGCTGCCCCAGAGTTTGAAAATAGCCGAACAACTGGCCGAAGAATCGGTTGTTATGCTAAAGAACAACAACAATGCCTTACCCTTGACGGGTGTCTCGAAAGTAGCAGTAGTTGGTCCTATGGCTAAGAGCAATTGGCATTTGCTTGGTTCGTGGAGAGCACAGGGTAAAGCAGAAGATGCAGTAACTGTTTTTGCCGGATTGGAGAATGAGTTCAAAAACAAAATACAGTTATTGTATGCACAAGGTTGCGATTTCGATGGCGAAGATAAATCCGGCTTCGATGAAGCATTGACAGCTGCAAAGAGTGCCGATGCTGTAATTGTTTGTTTGGGCGAAAAGGCACAATGGAGTGGAGAGAATGCTTCGCGTTCAACACTTTCGTTACCTCAGATTCAAGAAGACCTGGTTACTGAATTAAAGAAGGCTGGTAAGCCGGTTATCTTGCTTCTATCCAGCGGTCGGCCTTTGGAACTAACCCGTTTGGAGAAACTAAGCAACGCCATGCTGCAAATCTGGCAGCCGGGTATTGCAGGTGGAAATCCTATTGCCGGAATTCTTTCGGGCCGGATAAATCCTTCGGGCAAACTAAGCATCACGTTCCCTTATGCCACAGGGCAAATACCTATTTACTATAACCACCGTCAGAGTGCCCGTACACATCAAGGCAAATACCAGGATATTCCCAGTACTCCACTCTATGAGTTTGGATATGGTCTAAGTTACACCACTTTTGAATACAGTGATATAAAACTTTCGGCCCATAAAGTAAAACGCGGAGACAAACTGATTGCAGAAGTAACAGTAAAGAACACAGGTAATATGGATGGTGCCGAAGTTGTACACTGGTTTGTCAGAGATCCGGTGAGCACTATATCGCGCCCGGTTAAAGAACTCAAACACTTTGAGAAACAAATGATTAAGAAAGGAGAAACAAAGACTTTTTCTTTCGAAGTAGACTTAATACAGGATTTCGGATTCATTGATGGCGAAGGGAAACGCTTTCTGGAATCGGGAGAGTATTATGTGCTGGTGAAGGATAAAAAGGTGATGGTGGAAGTGGAGTAACATTGGTAGCTTCTACGCAAGCTATATAGCATTGGGGTTCCGATCTATATAGATGAGTGCCTTCGATCTATATAGCACCGACCCCTTGATCTATATAGCATTAATCCCTCGGCCTATATAGAAAGATATTTTACTTATTATTGAACTGTACTTTTATCCCGGTAGGATAAAGGTTTTCTCCTACCGGGATGAAGCGTTCATCCTACCGGGAGAAACCGTTTATCCTACCGGGAGAAAGGCTTCATGCTACCAGGATGAAAGTATGAACAATACAGATGTTACATGAAAATGCGAGGCTGTATGCTATCCGCATGGTGAATCCCTTGGGATTCAATTTGAATAACCCCCAGTGAAGGGCGAAGCCCGACTGGGGGCAAGTCAATACATACACAGTCT
>NZ_QVMJ01000037.1:0-65105 GCF_010500955.1 Bacteroides sp. 519 | reverse complement strand
TGAGTTATAGGGATACGCATCCCCCCAGTCGGGCTTCGCCCTTCACTGGGGGTTATTCAAATTCAATCCCTTCGGGATTTCTTAACTTGATGACATTGGCTGTTGGCCTATTTTGTGTTATTGTACGACAAAAGCGAAGCCTCCGTGTTCAGCACAAGGAAAAGCTCCGTGTTTCTGTGACTCTGTGTTAATTCTTCTTTTTCCTATACTGCGTTGGCGTTTCGCCCATGTACTGCTTAAATGCTGTGCTGAAATAAGAAGATGTTGCAAACCCCACCTTTTCGGCAATTTCGGTAAACACCATATCTGTATTGTTTATGTACTGTATGGCCTTTTCCATTCTGAACTTATTTATGTACTCATTAGCACTCATATCGGTAAGCGCTTTTAGCTTGTTGTAAAGTGAAGCTCTGCTCATACCAATTTCTTTGCATATAAAAGCAATGTCCAAACTGCAATTGGCTATATTATCCTGAATAATTTTGTTTAGTTTTAAAAGGAAAGTTTCATCTGCCTGACTGAAAGTTGTTTCCTCTGGAACAGGTACCGGGCCCGCATTCATATACCGTTTCCTTGTAACTTCTCTGTTCTTCAAACGGTTTCGTATTAATTCAAGCAAAATATCCACCTCGAATGGTTTGGTTAAATACGCATCTGCTCCATTTTTATATCCATCTTTCTGGCTCTGGTCATCGTCGCGGGCGGTGAGCAATATGATAGGAATGTGGCTAACGGTAATATCTTCTTTAATCTGTTTGCAAAGCTGATAACCATTCATGCGGGGCATCATTATGTCGCTGATAATAATATCAGGTACATGGCTTTGGGTAAGTCGAAAAGCCTCTGCACCATTAGCGGCAACAACAATATGTTTAAAGTGTTCTTCCAGCGATTTCTTAAGGAAGTCGGTCATATCCGGATCATCGTCGGCAATCAATATGGTGTTGCTGGTTGTATCAAGGCTTTCTTCACCGGGAATTATTTCGCAACTTTCGTCGGCTATCAATTCATTCAAATAAGCTTTTGGTCGGCAGATGATCTCTTCAGCATCTTGTTTCAATGGTAATTCGAAAAAGAAAGTAGCTCCCGCACCAAGGTTGTTGCGTACACCCAGACAGCCGGCATGTTGTTCGGCCAGTATCTTAGAGTACGAAAGACCAATCCCGGTTCCGTTCTTTTCTCCGGTTCCCTGATAAAAACGGGTAAAGAGTTTTTGCATATCAGCCTGCTCTATTCCGCATCCCTGGTCGGATACAGATATACGCACGCGGTTGCCACCGGGCAGTGTTTCCGAAACAATGGTTATGTATGAATTCTGTGGACTATGTTTTAAGGCATTGATAAGCAGGTTGCTAAGAATAATTTCACATTTATCTTTGTCGAAGCTTACCGATTTTATCTGCGAATCTAACTGGTAGCGGATGTGCACATGTTCGGCTTCGCCCTCCTTAACGAAATCTTGCGAAATATGTTCAATCCATTCGTTTAACAGGTGCGGCTCAATATATAGCTTAGATTCTCCTACCTCCATTTTGCGTACATCAAGCACCATATTAATCAGGGCTTTCATTCGTTGTGATTGCCGGTAGATGGCCTTTAACGGCAGGTATTGACTATCGTTGGGCGGTAGTGATTTCAGTATGCGTTTTAGTGGAGCATATATTAAGGTAAGTGGGGTGCGTAACTCATGACTTATATTAATAAGGAAACGTACTTTTTCTTCGTACACCTGTTGTTCGTGCTCCTTCATGGCCCATTTCAGTTTATGCTCTTTGCGCTTTAACAGGTTGCGGAAAGTTTCGAGAACCACCAGAAAACAACCCAGCAAAAACCACCACGACTGATACCAGGGTGGGCGAACGGTGAGTTCCAGTAACTGCCGGTCGGGAATCCAGTTACCATCTTTGGCAGTACACGAAACCATGATTTTGTAACTGCCCGGACGCGGTGCACGAAAAACAACCTCGGGATTGTACGATTCGGTGTAGGTATTATCCAGTCCTTCTATCCGGTATCTGTATAGTTTCTGCCTGAAAATATCTTCTTCTTTCGTCATTATCTGCAAGGTAAGGTTGCTGTTCCACGGAACAGAAAGAACATCTTGTTTCTTGTTGGGTTTACTGTTCACGGATTCACCATTAAGTATAATATCCGACAATTGCAGATCCGGCATTTTCACCATACCTGCTATCCGGTTACTGCCTATGTGCAGTAAACCCTTAACACCACCCATATATGTATCTTTTTGTTTGCTTACCAGTTGCGACCTGGGAACATATTCGTTGGGTGTGGCTCCATCTGATTCACCATAAAGAATAAATTTGTTTTCTTGTGGTAGATAAGAAAAAAGCCTGTTTTCTGCACCTATCCATATCTTTCCCTGCGGGTCGCATACAACCGACGAGATTTCCGTAAACAGGTTTGTGGGTACAGGTTCAAGATTCTCCATGCCCGGAGTATAACGGTTTAATCCCTGGTTGGTACCTATCCAGAAGTTTCCTTCCTTTTCGTAAGCCACAGCATAAATACACATTTCATCGTTGCACACAAACAAAGGTGTAAGGCAAAGGGTTTGATGATCTAACTTATAAAGCCGTTTAAAATCGAATAAGTAGGTGCAATCTTCCTTACTGTCAATTGCCTGCAAGGTGCCCCAATAAATAAGGCCTTCGGGTTGTTCGGTAGCAATAGTAAATGTTTGCTGTTTAAGGTTGTACACATACACATGATCGCCCAGCAGTAATACCTGGTCGGGAGCATTGCGATACAAATATACCGAGTTACCATGTTTGCATAAATTGGTGGTAGTTGCTTCGTCGATAACAGTGAATGGCGTTTTTGTGCCCAAAGCAGTATCGAATATATAGATACCATCCGAGAAGGCAGAAAACAATAGCTTACCCGGAGCAAAGGGACAAATAGAGGTAACTTTATCTTCACTGGTAGAGGGGTAGTATTTAAAAACTTCCGTATAGGGATTAAAGCTGTTGATGCCTCCGCCGTCGGTGCCTATCCATATCAATTCCGAATCGTCTTGATAAAGACTCAATACAATATTGTTGCTTAATCCTAAATTGCTGCTCGACAGGGCATCGGTATACGTTTTCATGGACACCTCACGCATGTTGATTAATCCATTGAAAATTCCTCCTATCCACATATTATTATAATCGTCTATGTACAAGCAGTTAATAGAGTTGGTAGGCAATGAGTACTGTTTATCGCCGGGTATGTGTTTCAGGTGAGTAAATTCTCCGTTTTCCGGGTTCAGTATATTAATGCCACCGCCATCGGTTCCTATCCAGATTTGTTCTTTACGCTCGGTCATAGAAAGTACAATATCGTTGCTAAGGCGGGAATTCCGGGTAGTGTAAGAAGCAATCTCTTTTCCGTCGGCAGTAAAGCAATGCAATCCCTGGTTGTAAGGTGCAATCCAGATACGCTGTTTAGAGTCGACAAACAGGTCTGTGATTTCTTTTCCGCATCCAAAAGGTGCCATAGCAGAAACCCCGGTTTGCAGATTGATGGTACATATCCCTTCCCATCGGCTGCAACAAAGCAAGGTATCTGGTGTGGCAAGCATTAGTTTAATAATATCGAAGTTGTGTTGGTTTTCCAGTTTAAACAATACGTTCAGCGTGTTTTTGTCATTATCATACACATAAACGGTGTTCTTTCCACCAAACAGCAAACGATCTTTCCACCAGTAAGCCGAGTAGGCTATAAAATTCTCACCGTTTTCGTCTATCAGCGGAGTAAAATCGTTGGTTCGATAATTGTAACGTGCAATACCCTTATCGGTCATAACCCACAGGTTGTGGTAAGGATCTTCCTGAATCTGATAAATAACGTTACCCGGAAGCGAATTCGGGTTTCCCCGTTGGTGGATGTATTTCTTTTGTTCGTTTCCGTCGAATCGCCCCAGTCCTCCTTTAGTGCCGGTCCAGATAAATCCTTTGGTATCGGCAAAGATGCAACGAAGGGTTGATGGCAACCCTGCTTTCAACGAGATTTGTTTATAAAGGTAATGTTTGGCATACAAAGGTTTGTTATTAAACAATAGTAGGATGAATATTGCAGTAAAGCAGAAACTGAAGTATCTTCCTGTTTTCATAATAATTAGATGTAAAATGAATAATAGCCTAACAAAGATAGCGTTTTCATCGGTACACAAGTAACCACGAACGCTAAAAAGGGCGCTTTTAGTTATAATTGAAAACTTAATAGTTATTATTAAAAACTGTTCTAGGGCTTCTACACCTATCTTTGTTCCAGATAAAACCGAAAGGTGCTTTATTAACCTCAAAAAAATATGTATGTTAAAACATCTACAATCAGTAAGTATGGTACTGCTTCTGGCAACACTTCCCACCGGAGCAGTATGGGCAGGTAACTTTGATGCAACCGGTGTAACCATTGTGCAACAAAGCGAAACGTGTACCGGTATTATAAAAGATGCGATGGGCGAAACAGTAATTGGTGCTTCGGTTGTTGTAAAAGGAACCGCAAACGGTACTATTACAGACACCGAAGGAAGATTTTCTTTACCCAATGTACCCAAAGGGAGTACTATTTTAATTTCGTATGTGGGATACCATCCGCAAGAAGTTGTATGGAATGGTTCGCCACTGATGCTAACCTTAAAAGAAGATAGTGAATTGTTGGACGAAGTAGTAGTGGTAGGCTATGGCACCCAGAAAAAAGTAAATCTTACCGGGTCGGTGTCTTCGGTATCATCAAAAGATATACAAGACATTCCTGTAGCCAACACTGCTACTTTGCTTCAGGGACGCATGCCGGGACTGGTATTAACCCAAAACGGGGCACAGGCCGGTAACGACAATCCGGAAATCCGGATACGTGGTATCGGTACTTTCGGACAAAACAATCCGATGTTATTAATTGATGGAGTTGAAGGTACACTGTCGCAAATCAGTGATATACCTTCGGGAGATATTGATAACATTTCCGTATTGAAAGATGCCGCTTCGGCTGCCATTTATGGGGTGCGTGCCGCCAATGGAGTTATCCTTATTACTACCAAACGGGGTAAGGCAGGTAAAGTAAATGTAAACTACTCAGGCAATTATACATTGCAAACTCCGGGTATTACTCCAAACTTTGTGGATGGTTATAACTGGGCATTGATGAAGAACGAAGTAGCACCGGGCACTTTTTTAGACGAAGGACTACGGAAGCTTCAGGATGGTTCCGACCCCGACCATTATGCCAATACCGACTGGCTGGATGCCGTAATGCGTAATGCTGGCATGCACCAACACCACCTTTCGGTATCAGGAGGTAATGAAAATACGCACTACATGACTTCAATTTCGTATGCCGATCAAAAAGGGATTATGAAATATACCGGAGTTGAGCGTATTTCGTTCCGCTCGAATGTGGATAGTAAATATGAACGTTTCACTTTTGGTCTTAACGTGTCGGGTAACAAAAACAATGTAGAGGCTCCGGCTGTAGCACCCAGTGGCGAAAGTAGTATAATGCGTTATGTATCGTGGTTTACCCGCCCTACCGTACCTATTCGGTATTCGAACGGACACTATGGATATGTTGACGGAACAAGTTTAAATGCCGAAATGGTGAAGAATCCACTGGAAGCTATGAGTGTAGGTTACCGCAATAACGAAGCATGGCGTTTCAACGGAAAGGCATTTGCCGGTATCGATTTAATTGACGGATTGAAGTTTCAAACCAGCTTTGCATACGCATTCTATCTTAATGCAACCAAAACATATAGGCCAAAGGGAGATCCTATTTACAATGCAGAGGGAGAAGTTGTTAAATCAGGAGGCGCCAACAACTCATTGAGTGATTATTATTGGAGAGAAGGAACCTGGACCAACGAAAACCTGTTGACGTACGATAAGAAGTTTGGCAACCACAGCATCAATGTGTTGTTAGGTCACTCACTCATAGGTTATCGCTATTATACCACATCGGCAAGTAAGCAAGGTTTTCCTACCGAAACAATTTACGAACTGAATGGCGGAACAAAAAATCCGGGTGCTTCCGGCTATTCGGGCGAATATAAATTGCAGTCTTTCTTTGGCCGCATCAACTATAATTATGCCGATCGTTATTTATTAGAAATGAATATACGTCGCGATGGCTCTTCGCGCATGCCTAAAAGTAATCGTTATGCTACCTTCCCATCAGTATCTGCCGGCTGGATATTTTCAAACGAATCGTTTATGGAAGATTACAATTGGCTGTTTGGTAAACTGCGTTTATCATGGGGTAAGTTAGGTAATCAGGAGATAGGTAGTTATGCCTATACTACTACCCTTGGGGCATCGGGTAACTATTACTTCAATCAAGGTGGTGACCCACAAGCAGGCATGGCACAAACATCTATTCCTAACGAGGATATTAAATGGGAAACCACACGTACTTCTAACATAGCTATTGATCTGGGCTTCTTCAACAACCGCCTGTCTACTACCTTTGAATGGTTTGATAAGAAAACAACTGATATTTTGATGAAACTTCCCATGCCGGGTATTTTCCTTGGTTCGTTAGGTGCTCCTTATCAGAATGTGGGCGCTGTACGCAACCGTGGTTGGGAATGGAGTGTAATGTACAACGATAGTAAAGGTGACTGGAATTGGCATGCAGGTTTCAATATCAATCATGTAAAGAATAAGATTCTTGAAATGGGTACTTTAACAGAATCAATAGGTAGTAATAATATAAATAGGGTAGGTGAGCCCATAGGTGCTTATTTTGGTTATAAAGCCATAGGTATATACCGCACAGAAGCCGATTTACAACGTACCAATTCAAAAGGTGAGGTGATAAAACAAAATGGTGCAGCTCCGAAATTGGGTGATATTATGTATGATGATTGGAATGATGATGCAAATATCACTGCCGACGACCGTGTAATTATTGGTAATCCGTTTCCATCTTACTCATATGGATTTAATCTTGGATTTGGTTGGAAAGGTCTCGATTTCTCTACCTTCTGGCAAGGTGTAGCAGGTATATACCGATATAGTTGGGAAACTACAACCGATATACGTGGTAACCTTACCGACCGTTGGTTGGATCGTTACTCGGAAACTAATCCAAATGGTAAAATGCCGGCGTTGGGTAATTCTACCAATGATTATTATTCATCATTCTGGCTCGAAAAAGCTGATTACCTTCGTTTGAAAAATTTGGAATTAGGATATACGTTCAATCAGTTTGCTAAGTTGGGAATATCTAAATTACGTGTTTACTTTGCAGCAACTAACTTGTTAACCTTTACATCGTTGGATCACTGGGATCCGGAAAAAGTATCTTCAGACGGACGTAACGATATACATCCCAATTCGCGCACTTATTCATTTGGCGTAAATATCAATTTCTAATCTAAAGAAAAGTACAATTATGAAAGTAAATATACATGTTATAATAAGAAGTTTGCTGGTTTCCGGTTGTATGCTGCTTACTGTGTCGTGTTCGGACAGCTTTTTTCAAGTTAATAATCCCAATCAGGTTTCGGAAGATACTTATTGGCAAACCGAGGATGATGCATTGATGGCATTGGCTGCATGTTATGACGCCTTGCAAAGTGATAATTTATACGACGACTATATAGATGCCGACGGATTTGGTTTCTTGATGCGCGAAACAAGTACCGATAACGGACACCATAGCTGGGGTTCGTGGATGGTGGGAAGTAATATTGCCCGGGGAACTTCTTCGACAGCAGATTATTATTTTCCAAAATATTGGAATGCAAACTACGAATTAATTAAACGTTGCAATATGCTGATTGCTAATATTGATCGTATTCCAATGACAGAAGAACAAATCGGGATATATAAAGCAGAAGCTATTGCTCTTCGTGCATTGGGATATACAAACCTGATTTCTGTGTTCCGTGATGTTCCTTATCTGGATAAGCCATTGACATTGAAAGAGGCGGAAGCACCTAAAACATTGAAAACCGAGATTGTAAATGCTATATTGGCCGATATGGAAGCTAACAATCCGAAATTGCCAGCAAAAGGAAGCGAAGCAAAAGGACGAATGAGCCAGGAAGCAGCGTATGCCATAATGGGACGTATAGCCCTTTTTGACCAAAGATGGGAGAAAGCCATTGCTGCCTATGGAAAGGTAGTGGGTAAAGTACAACTTTTTAAATCAGGAGATGGTACTGACTATGCTGCCAATTTTGCTGATCTCTTTACTGTAGCCAATGAAACATGTGATGAAGTATTGTTGAGTGTACATTTCAGAGGACCCGGGTTGGGAGAAGGAAGTACATTTGGAATTTGCTGGAGTGCTCCGATGAATGCCATAGAGGGCTCTATGAATTTGTGCGACGAGTTTTATTGCACTGACGGTTTACCCCTCGACAAGTCGCCCTTATATCAGGGAAATGTAGAAGACTATGATGTGACTGCTCCCGATTTGGTACGTTTTGAAAACCGCGACCCTCGTTTGAAAGCTACATTGATGGTACCGGGCATGGAATGGAATGGCAAAGTGTACGATTATGTAAATACCAAAATGGCTGCCGTATCTACTTGTGCTATTCGCAAATGGTTTACTCCCAATGATACCGCCAATGAATATGACGGAAGCCTCGACTTCTATATAATAAGGTATGCCGAAGTATTGCTTTCGTTGGCTGAAGCCATGATAGAAAAAGGAGGATATTCGCAGAGCGAGATTACTAAACACATAAATGAGGTACGTGCCCGTGTAGGAATGCCCGCTGTTGAAGATGTAGAAGGTACCGGATTATCGCAGGAGCAATTGCGAGCCATTGTACGTCACGAACGTAGAGTAGAGTTAGCTTTTGAAGATCTTCGTTTTGCCGACCTTTATCGCTGGGGCGAATGGGAAAACAATGTTAAGCGTATGCAACGCGATGAAACTGTTTATGGTATAAATTACAGCGGTTACAGCCGTACATATCGTGGTGCACAAGATGAAGTATGGCCAATACCACGAGCTGAGATCGACAGCAATTCTAAGCTGGAACAACATAAAGAATGGAAATAATATGAAGATAAAAAAACTGTTAACCGTACTTTGTACAGTTGTGTTAATGGGTTGCTTTACCGCTTGCGAAAACAATTCGCCGGCGGTAAAGTCGTACAACGAAGGCATTAATATTATACCCATGCCTCAAACCCTTATACAACAAGAAGGACGTTTTAAATTGGTGTCCGGAGTTACTTTCGATGCCAATACCCCTGATGCAAAAGCTGTGGCAGCGTATTTCATTTCTAAAATGGAACGCTCTACCGGCTACAAGTTTGCTATTGCCGACGAAGGAAAAATAAGTCTGACTATCGACCCTTCTCTTGAGTTGAAAGACGAAGGTTATCATCTTACTGTAACGCCTACTGCTGTAAATGTGGTTGCCAAAACTTCTCAAGGGTTATTTTATGGTATGCAAAGCTTTATGCAATTGCTTCCGGCCGAAATAGAAAGTCAGGAGATTGTACCCACAATGGACTGGACAGCACAAGCCGTTAACATAACCGACGAACCGCGATTTACACACCGGGGAATACTGATTGATCCATGCCGGCATTTTATATCTGTAGCCGATATTAAAAAACAACTGGATGTGTTGGCGCTGTTCAAGATAAACCGTATGCATTGGCACCTTACCGACGATCAGGGTTGGCGTATTGAAATAAAGAAATATCCCCGGCTCACCGAAGTTGGTTCCTGGCGTATTGATGGTGAAGGAACCGAATACGGAGGCTTTTATACACAGGAAGAAATTAAGGAAGTAGTAAACTATGCTGCAGAACGGTTTATTACCATTATTCCCGAGTTAGAGATACCCGGGCATGAACTGGCTGCCATCTCTGCTTATCCGGAGTTGTCCTGTACCGGCCGAGCCATTACTCCACGTATTATCTGGGGAGTAGAAGACATTGTACTATGTGCCGGTAAAGAAGAAACATTCCGGTTTCTGGAAGATGTGGTCGATGAACTGGTAGCTTTATTCCCCGGTACATATTTTCATATAGGTGGCGACGAAAGTCCGAAAACCAGTTGGGAAGCCTGCTCGTTGTGTCAGAAACGCATCCGTGAAGAAGGACTGAAAGGCGATAAAGAACATACGGCAGAAGAGAAACTGCAAAGTTATGTGGTACAGCGTATGGAAAAATACCTGGCCAAATATGGCAGAAAGATTATCGGCTGGGATGAAATACTGGAAGGCGGATTAGCACCAACAGCCACGGTAATGTCCTGGCGTGGAGAGAAAGGTGGAATAGCAGCCGCCATGGCAGGACACGATGCTATTATGACTCCGGGTCCGAATGGTTTTTATCTGGACTACTATCAGGGCGACAGTAAAATAGAACCAGTAGCCATTGGTGGATATTCTCCATTGAAAAAGACCTATAGCTATAACCCTGTACCCGATACGCTGGTATCTATCCAAAAAGATCATCATATAATAGGTGTACAGGCCAATGTGTGGAGCGAATACCTTTATACAACTAACATCCGGGAATATCATACCTTTCCGGGAGCGTTGGCTCTTGCCGAGGTAGCATGGACAACCCCCAGCCGGAAAGATTACAATGATTTTGAACGTCGTATCCATAATGCATATAAACGCATGGATGGGCATACCATTCATTATCATATTCCATTGCCCGAACAACCCCATGGCTCTTGCAATTATGTGGCTTTTACCGATAGCGCATTGCTGGAATTTACTACCAGCAGGCCCGAAGTAATGGTATATACAACAGACGGAACCGACCCGGTTGCACAATCTACTGTTTATAAAACTCCCATTGTGTTTACCCAAAGCGGTGTGTTGAAGATTGCCACATTGCTTCCTACAGGTAAGTTAAGTAGCATACGTACTATCCAGGTAGAGAAACAGAACCTGGCACCTGCACTGAATGTTGAAAATCTATCACCCGGGCTCAATATGCAGATTATTGAAGGCATGTATCTTCATGTAGATGAACTGGAGAAGGCCGGTAAAAGTCCTGTTGCCAACCGGATAATTAAAGAAACAAAGGAAATGGTGACTTATGTAAAATCTACCGAGTCTATGCGGGGAGTAAAACAGTATGCTTCCATTGCCACAGGTTATGTAGATGTTGCAGAGGATGGTGTGTATTATATCTCGTCTAATCTGGAAGAAGTTTGGATAGATGGTAAACTGATGGTAAATAACCGGGGAGAAGTAAAACGCTATTCGCGCAAAGACACTTCGGTGGCGTTGGCAAAAGGATTACACGAAATCAAAGCAGTATTTCTAGGACATATCATAGGAGGATGGCCCTCTAATTGGAACAACGGAAGCATCAGCCTGCGCAAAAGTGACAACGAAAAATTCGAAGCCATCACAGCAAACATGCTTTGGCATTAATTAAAAACTATTTTATATGAAAAGATTTCAACGCTTATTGTTTTGTATAAGTTTAGTTGTTCTGTCTCTGACTGCAATAAACTGTACAGGAAGAAAAAATGGCAATAAAGACGCACCCAAACAGGATTTGTTGTTTGCTGACGATTTTGATGGCAAGTCGGCCATACCCGACACTGCCGTGTGGAAACTATGCACTTATGCCAATAATGCCTGGTCTCAACACTTCAGGCATGTAGAAGGATATGAAAATGTGAAAGTAGAAGATGGTTATCTGAAAATCAGAGCCCGTAAAGATGGTGAAGTATATAAAAACGGAGGCGTATTTTCAAAGATCGGTTTTCCCTGCAACTCCCGTCTGGAAGTAAAAGCCCGGTTGAGTGGCTTAGTTAGAGGAGCTTTTCCGGCCATCTGGCAAATGCCCATAGGCGGACTTCCTTGGCCCAAAAGCGGGGAAATAGATGTGATGGAATGGGTACAGGGCACACCTACACAGATTTATCAAACCGTTCATACATTCTATACCAACGGCGAAGGTGGCTCTGCCGGTGAAACAAATCCGGCACCAGACAAGAGTTTTGATGTAACCAAAGATCATGTTTACGCAGTTGATAGAACAGAGAAAGAATTGATATTCTATGTGGATGGTAAGGAAACCTGGAAATATGAAAACTTGCATCTGGATGCAGAGCAATTGCAATATCCATTTTGTGATTTTCCATATAACATTATCCTGAATTTTTCGTTAGGAGGAACTTTAAACGGTAATCCTACCTGGCCGGGAGAAATACACGATGAAGATTTACCCGGTGAAATGTGGGTAGATTGGGTACGGGTGATTTCTTTGTAGATTGAAACACTTTCTTTTTGTCTTTTTGTACCACGCCTGTGATACAAAAGTGCCACGCCTGTGATACAAATGTATCTTAGGCGTGATACTTTTGTACCACAGGCGTGGTACTTTTTTCTCAGGTCTAAAAAAATCGTGGTACTGTAACTGATTGATTATCAGTTATGCTTTTGGTCTCCTTTCGCGCCTTCTTCCTTTCGCGCCTTCGCGCTTCTACTCTTTTTTGCATTTTATGCTGTATAACATATTGAATAAGTGTACAACTTACACCGTATAGTGTTACTTTTACACTCAAATTGATTTAAGTACCTCATTTACTAAAAATTATCATCAAACACACAACCATGAAGAAACAATTATTATCCCTTGGATTAGCATCTTTACTGGTTTGTTCATGTGGCAATAAGACTGCTACCGAACTAACACTTTCTGGTTTGAATCCTCAAAGTTTTCAAACGGAGATAAACGGAGAGTCTGTAAGTCTTTATACATTAAAGAATCAGGCAGGTATGGAAGTATGCATCACAAACTTTGGTGCACGAATAGTATCTATTATGGTACCCGATAAAAACGGAACTATGAAAGATGTTGTACTGGGATTCGATAACATTCAGGATTATATTAATGTACCCAGTGACTTTGGTGCAGCAATTGGCCGTTATGCTAACCGTATAAAAGATGGTGTAATTGTAATTGATGGTGATACAATTCAATTGCCACAAAATAATTTTGGCCATAGCCTTCACGGTGGTCCACAGGGATGGCAATACAAAGTATTCAAACCAACACAGCTAAATGATAAAGCTGTTAAAATGACTCTTCTATCTCCCGACGGAGATGCAAACTATCCGGGAAATGTAACAGCAACAGTTACATATACCCTAACAGACGATAATGCTATCGACATTAAATACGAAGCCACCACCGATAAGAAAACAATCATTAATATGACAAACCACTCATATTTTAATTTGTCGGGCGATGCTTCAAAACCAATTACTAACGATATTCTTTATATCAATGCAAACGAATTTACTCCGGTTGACGATACATTTATGACTACCGGCGAAATACTTCCGGTTGAAGACACACCAATGAATTTCAATACTCCTAAAAAGGTAGGAGAGGAGATTGACAACTTCGACTTCGCTCAACTGAAAAATGGTAACGGTTACGACCATAACTGGGTACTGAATACCAATCTTGATGTTAATAAACTGGCTGCAAAAGTAACTTCACCAGAATCTGGTATCTCTGTAGAAGTTTATACCAACGAACCGGGTATACAAGTATATACAGGAAACTTCCTCGATGGAACTGTAAAAGGTAAAAATGGTATAACTTACAACCAACGTACCGGAATCTGTCTGGAAGTACAACACTATCCCGATAGCCCCAATAAACCAGAATGGCCTTCGGTAATTCTTGAACCGGGACAGACATATAATAGTCGCTGTATTTACAAATTTACGAAATAAGTAATGAGTGGTGAGTAATGAGTTTTGAGTTGCAATGCTGCATAAATCTCATAACTCAATACTCATAACTCATAACTCAATACTCATAACTTAAAACTAAATATTATGCAATTTTGGGATTGGCTTGTAATCGGAGTATTCTTTTTGGCTCTGATAGGAATTATCGTCTGGGTAGTCAGACAAAAACAAAATGACTCTGCCGATTATTTTCTTGGTGGACGTGACGCTACATGGATAGCTATTGGTGCTTCTATTTTTGCATCGAACATTGGTTCTGAACACTTAATCGGACTTGCCGGGGCTGGTGCATCAAGCGGTATGGCTATGGCGCATTGGGAAATTCAGGGATGGATGATTTTGATATTGGGTTGGGTATTTGTTCCCTTTTATACCCGAAGTATGGTTTATACCATGCCCGAGTTCCTTGAACGTCGTTACAACCCACAGTCGAGAACCATATTATCGGTAATTTCGCTGGTAAGTTATGTGTTGACAAAAGTAGCTGTAACTGTATATGCCGGAGGATTGGTATTCCAACAAGTATTTGGCATTGATAAACTTTGGGGCATTGATTTCTTCTGGATTGCTGCCATTGGCCTTGTACTTATCACTGCACTTTATACAATATTTGGAGGTATGAAGTCGGTACTTTATACTTCTGTGCTTCAAACCCCTATTCTTTTACTCGGTTCTTTAATTATTCTTGTACTTGGTTTCAGAGAACTGGGCGGTTGGGACGAAATGATGAAAATTGCCGGTGCAACCACCGTTAACGAATATGGCGATTCAATGGTTAACCTGATACGCAATAACGGCGACCCTAACTTCCCTTGGTTGGGAGCGTTAATAGGTTCGGCTATCATTGGTTTCTGGTATTGGTGTACCGACCAGTTTATTGTTCAACGTGTGCTTTCGGGTAAAAACCAGAAAGAAGCCCGTCGTGGTACTATCTTCGGAGCTTATCTTAAACTGCTTCCGGTATTCCTGTTCCTTATTCCGGGTATGATTGCTTTTGCTCTTCACCAAAAAACAGGTAACTTCCTTCCAATCATGGAAAATGGTGTACACAATGCCGATGCGGCTTTCCCAACATTGGTAGCAAAATTGCTTCCTGCCGGTGTGAAAGGGTTGGTAGTTTGTGGTATTCTTGCTGCATTAATGAGTTCTTTGGCATCGTTGTTTAACTCGTCGGCTATGTTATTTACAATCGACTTTTACAAACGTTTCAAACCACAAACATCCGAAAAGAAACTGGTAGCTATCGGTCAGGCAGCAACAGTTGTTATTGTAATTCTTGGAATCCTGTGGATACCTATTATGCGTAGTGTGGGCGATGTGTTATACACTTACTTACAGGATGTTCAATCGGTGTTGGCTCCGGGTATTGCGGCTGCATTCTTGTTGGGTATCTGTTGGAAACGTGCCAGCGCTCAAGGTGGTATGTGGGGATTAATCTCGGGTATGATTATTGGTTTGACTCGTCTTGGAGCCAAAGTATATTATAGTAATGCCGAAGCTGCAAGCGATAACCTATTCAAATACTTATTCTATGATTTGAACTGGTTGTTCTTCTGCGGTTGGATGTTCTTGTTCTGTTTATTGGTTGTGTACTTTGTTAGTTTGGCTACCAAAGCTCCATCGCCCGAGAAAATACAGGGATTGGTATTTGGTACAGCTACCGAAGAACAAAAAGCCGAAACCCGCGCCAGTTGGGGTAAATGGGATGTTATTCACACAATCATTATTTTAGGTATAACAGCAGCGTTCTATATCTATTTCTGGTAGTGTTTTAGTTTTTAAGTTTTTGAGTTTTTAAGGCAATTTGCCATGAATTAAATCTCAAAAACTTAAAAACTCAAAAACTTAAAAACTTATGAATTATTATAATCAACATCCCAAGTTCTATGTAGCTGTAGACTGTATAATCTTCGGTTTCAATGAAGATGAAATCAGTTTATTGTTACTCAAACGTAACTTTCAACCGGCAATGGGCGAATGGTCCATAATGGGTGGTTTTGTTCAGGAAGACGAAAGTGCCGACGATGCCGCTAAGCGGGTTCTACATGAACTCACCGGACTGGAGGATGTGTATATGGAGCAAGTGGGGGCTTTCGGAGATATTAGTCGCGATCCGGGTGAGAGGGTTATATCGTTAGCTTATTATGCTTTGATAAACATTAATGATTATGATCATAAACTGGTGAAAGAGCATAATGCTTTCTGGATCAATATTAAAGAGATTCCACCTCTAATTTTTGATCATAACGAAATGGTAGAAAAAGCGCGTAAACGCATGCAGGCCCGTGCATCTACACGTCCTATTGGGTTTAATCTTCTGCCAAAATTGTTCACCCTGTCTCAACTGCAAAGTTTGTACGAAGCTATTTACGACGAAGAATTGGATAAACGCAATTTCCGTAAACGGGTAGCCGAAATGGACTTTATTGAAAAGACTGATAAAATAGATAAAATGGGATCGAAACGTGGTGCTGCCCTGTATCAGTTTAATGATAAGGCATATCGCAAAGATCCTAAGTTTAAACTGTAATTTATTAGACACGGATGACGCGGATTGCACGGATTAAATAACACGGATTAATATCTGTGCAAATCATAAATAATATCCGTGTATTATAATCCGTGCAATCCGCGTCATCCGTGTCTAAATAAAAATTATTATGCTCAACGAATTAAAACAAGAAGTATTTCAAGCCAATCTCGACCTAGTAAAACACGGTTTGGTGATCTTTACCTGGGGAAATGTTTCGGCCATCGACCGTGCGTCGGGGTTGGTTGTGATAAAACCAAGTGGGGTATCTTATGATGATATGAAAGCAGAAGACATGGTAGTGGTAGACCTTGATGGAAACATCGTTGAAGGAAAACTCAAACCATCTTCTGATACTCCCACTCATTTAGCATTATATAAAGCTTTTCCTGAAATTGGTGGTGTGGTACATACACATTCAACTTATGCCACAGCGTGGGCACAAGCCGGATTAGATATTCCCAACATTGGTACTACCCATGCCGATTACTTTCACGATGCCATTCCCTGCACAGCCGATATGACTGAAGCAGAGGTAAAAGGCGCCTATGAACTGGAAACAGGAAATGTAATTGTGAAACGCTTCGAAGGATTAAATCCTGTTCATACGCCGGGCGTACTGGTTAAAAACCACGGACCTTTCTCTTGGGGACCCGACGCGGGTAGCGCAGTTCATAACGCTGTAGTAATGGAACAGGTAGCAAAGATGGCAAGCATTGCTTTTGCTGCTAATCCCAATTTAACAATGAACCCTCTCTTAATAGAGAAACATTTTAGCCGTAAACATGGGCCCGGTGCCTATTACGGACAATAAATAGCAGAGGCCAACGGCCTCATCGCAATAGCGTAGGGCAACGCCCTACGTATCCGGTAAAGCACCACATTGACCCCAACGGGGTCAACGCAATGTGTTTAAAGTTGACCCCGTTGGGGTCACAATGCAATATAATTTGTCAACGTAGGGCTTTGCCCTACGCTACTGCATAGAGGCCGTTGGCCTCTTAACAGGAGGGTGTGTCAAAATAAAGAATGTTCTTTGAATTAATTACAGTTTGTAAGCAAGGGCTGTAAGCCCTTGCTTACAAACTGTAATTAATTCAAAGACCGATTGGAGTTTTGATACAGCCTCAGTAAAAAAGAATATCAAATCATTAACATTAAAAAAAATAATCATGGCTTTTGAAAATTATGAAGTATGGTGGGTAACAGGCGCCCAACTATTGTACGGAGGAGACGCAGTAGTAGCAGTAGATGCACACAGTAACGAAATGGTTAAAGGACTCAACGAGTCGGGTAAACTACCTTTCCCAGTAGTATATAAAGGAACAGCCAACAGCTCGGAAGAAGTAACAACTGTAATGAAGGCTGCCAACAACGATGAAAAATGTGTAGGTGTAATTACATGGATGCACACATTCAGCCCCGCTAAAATGTGGATACACGGTTTGCAAGAACTGAAAAAGCCATTCTGCCACTTCCACACACAATACAATAAAGAAATTCCTTGGGATACAATGGACATGGACTTCATGAACCTCAACCAGAGTGCTCATGGCGACCGTGAATTCGGACACATTACTGCCCGCATGCGTAAACCACGCAAAATCGTTGCCGGCCACTGGCAAGATGCTGCAACGCAAGCCAAACTAGCCGTTTGGATGCGTGTATCAGCCGCATGGGCCGATGCACAGGATATGGTAATCATCCGCTTTGGCGACCAGATGAACAACGTAGCCGTAACCGATGGCGATAAAGTAGAAGCCGAAATGCGTTTAGGTTACCACGTAGATTACGTTCCGGTAAACGATTTGATGGAATACTACAAAGCAGTATCAGATGCCGACGTTAAAGCCCTCGTTGCCGAATATTTCCAACTATACGATCACGTTCCCGAACTCGAAAAAGAAGGAACCGAAGCTTATACCAAAGTATGGAACTCAGCAAAAGCAGAAATCGCTATCCGTCGTATCCTTAAAGAAACAGGCGCAAAAGGTTTCACAACAAACTTCAACGACCTGGGATTAATGGATCAGATACCCGGATTGGCCAGTCAACGCCTCATGGCCGAAGGTTTCGGTTTTGGTGGAGAAGGCGACTGGAAAACAGCTGCCCTTTATCGCACAGT
This sequence comes from Bacteroides sp. 519, assembly GCF_010500955.1. Lineage (GTDB taxonomy): Bacteria > Bacteroidota > Bacteroidia > Bacteroidales > Bacteroidaceae > Bacteroides. The sequence goes on along the minus strand of NZ_QVMJ01000037.1, from coordinate 46,733 downwards.
ATGGTTTATGGGTCAGGGAATGCCAAACGGTTGCTCGTTCATGGAAGACTATACATTGAACTTCGATGGTGCAAACAGTTCTATCCTGCAAGCACACATGCTCGAAGTTTGTCCGCTTGTAGCCGAACATAAACCCAAACTGGAAGTACACCGTTTGAGCATTGGTATCGACAGTGAAACTGCCCGTCTGGTATTTACTTCTAAACAAGGCGAAGGTATTGCTGCTACTATTGTAGATATGGGTAACCGCTTCCGTATGATTGTGAACAAGGTTGACTCAATCAAGAGCAAGGAACTTCCAAAACTTCCTGTAGCATCCGCACTGTGGATTCCTCGTCCAAACTTTGAAGTAGGTGCAGCAGCATGGATTCTGGCAGGTGGAACACACCACACAGCATTCACGCTCGACCTCACTACCGAGTACTTTGAAGACTATGCCGAAATAGCAGGCATCGAAATGGTTGTGATTGACGAAAACACTACTATGGAAGGCTTCAAGAAAGAACTCCGCATGAACGAGATATATTATATGCTTAAATAATCCAGTTGAGAGTTGAGAGTTGAAAGTTGAGAGTTACGATGCCGCATGATAACTTTCAGCTTTAACTCTCAACTCTCAACTCTCAACTCTCAACTAAAATGATAAACGCAAAATCAGTCATCGAAGCAGGCAAAGCAATTCTGGGTATAGAGCTTGGATCTACTAGAATTAAGGCTGTTTTGATTGACCAGGAGAACAAACCGATAGCACAAGGAAGCCATGCTTGGGAAAACCAATTGATAAATGGACTCTGGACATACAGCATGGATGAAATCTGGCATGGGTTACAGGATTGCTATGCCGACCTTCGTTCAAACGTAAAGAACAAATATGGCATTGAAATAGAGAATCTGGCAGCCATTGGTGTTAGCGCCATGATGCACGGCTATATGGCATTCAATAAAAAAGAAGAGATTCTTGTACCTTTCCGTACCTGGAGAAACACCAATACCGGACAGGCAGCAGCCGAATTGTCGGAACTGTTTGTGTATAACATTCCATTAAGATGGAGCATTTCTCACTTGTACCAGGTTATTCTGGACAACGAAGAACATGTGAAGGATATTGATTTTCTGACAACACTTGCCGGATATATCCATTGGCAAATAACAGGGAAAAAAGTATTAGGTATAGGCGATGCATCGGGTATGCTTCCCATAGATCCTGATACCAAGAACTACTACGCCCACATGGTGACCAAGTTCGATAACCTGATTGTAGGCAAAGGATACAATTGGAAACTGCTCGACATTCTGCCTGAAGTACTATCAGCAGGCGAAGATGCCGGAATACTTACAGCAGAAGGAGCCCGGAAGCTCGACGTATCCGGTAACCTCAAGGCAGGAGTACCTGTTTGTCCGCCCGAAGGAGACGCCGGAACCGGTATGGTAGCAACCAACGCTGTAGAGCAACGCACCGGAAATGTATCGGCAGGTACTTCATCATTCTCAATGATTGTATTAGAGAAAGACTTGTCTAAACCCCACGAAGAGATTGATATGGTAACAACTCCCGACGGAAGTTTAGTAGCCATGGTGCATTGCAACAATTGCACTTCCGACCTCAACGACTGGGTAAACCTCTTCAAAGAATACCAGCAATTGCTGGGCATACCTGTAGATATGGATAAAATATATGAAGAACTTTATAACCATGCGCTAACCGGCGATACGGATTGTGGAGGATTGCTTTCATACAATTATATTTCAGGTGAACCCATAACTGGACTTGCTGAAGGAAGACCCTTGTTTGTACGCTCGGCCAATGACACATTTAATCTGGCTAACTTCATGCGCGCACACCTGCAATCGGCTGTTGGCGTTTTAAAGATTGGTAACGACATTCTTTTCAATGAAGAAAAAGTTAAAGTTGATAGAATTACGGCTCATGGTGGATTATTCAGAACCAAAACCGTAGGGCAGAGAATACTTGCCGCAGCATTAAATTCGCCGATTTCTGTAATGGAAACAGCTGGTGAAGGTGGTGCTTGGGGTATTGCATTGCTGGGTTCTTACTTAGTGAACAATGATACGAAACAATCTCTTGCCGATTTCCTTCACAAACATGTGTTTGGTGGAGAAGCAGGTATTGAGATATCACCTTCGGATGAAGATGTAGAAGGTTTCAACAAATTCATCGAGAGCTACAAGGCAGCACTTCCTATTGAAGCAGCAGCAGTAAAATATAAGAAATAGACACGGATGACGCAGATGACACGGATTAATAGGTTAGTAGCTAGTAGTTAGTAGTTAGTAGTTAGTAGCAATGCTGCATAGATTTCTACTAGCTACTAACTACTAGCTACTAACTTATTAATCCGTGTAATCCGCGTAATCCGTGTCTAAAAAACATCTAAAATCCTGTGGTTACTATGAAGTTTATCATCTCCCTTATTATTTTATTATCCCCTGTTACCCTTTTTGCTCAACCGCAAAAACAAGTAGAACTCTTTAACTTAAGCGATGTTGAACTACTTGACAGCCCATTCTTACAAGCACAACAAGTAGATTTAAAGTATATCCTTGAAATGGAACCCGACCGACTTCTCGCTCCTTATCTTCGCGAAGCTGGTCTTACACCTAAAGCACAATCGTATACCAACTGGGAAAACACCGGATTGGATGGACATATTGGTGGGCATTATCTTTCTGCCCTATCCATGATGTACGCCGCCACAGGCAATGCCGAAGTGAAACGTCGGTTAGACTATATGATAAATGAGCTCTGGCAGTGCCAGAAACAGGTACGCACCGGATTTATCGGAGGTACACCCGGCAGCATCAACCTATGGAAAGAAATTAAACAAGGAAACATCCGCGCCGGAGGCTTCGACCTCAACGGCAAATGGGTGCCCTTGTATAACATACACAAAACCTATGCGGGCTTGCGCGACGCTTATATATTTGCGCATAACGAAATAGCATTCGAAATGCTGGTTAAGTTAACCGACTGGATGATAGATGTGACCGCCGATTTATCCGACACCCAAATGCAGGATATGTTACGCAGCGAACACGGTGGACTGAACGAGGTATTTGCCGATGTGTACGACCTTACCGGCGAATCCAAATATCTTGATCTGGCTAAACGCTTCTCGCATCTGGCTATATTAAATCCTTTGTTGGAAAACGAAGACAAACTAACTGGCTTGCACGCCAACACCCAGATTCCCAAAGTAATCGGGTACAAACGCATTGCCGATCTCGAAGGCAATAAAGCATGGAATGATGCTTCCCGTTTTTTCTGGCAAACAGTAACACAGAACCGTAGTGTAAGCATTGGAGGCAACAGTGTACGCGAACATTTCCATGCTACCGACAACTTCGAACCCATGATAGACGATATTGAAGGGCCTGAAACCTGCAATACATACAATATGCTTCGTTTAAGCAATATGTTTTATCAAACAACCATGGATACCCAATTCATAGATTACTATGAGCGTGCCTTGTATAATCATATTTTAGCCTCTCAAGAACCGGAGAAAGGTGGATTTGTGTACTTCACCCCGATGCGTCCGGGACATTACCGGGTTTACTCGCAACCACAAACCAGTATGTGGTGCTGTGTAGGTTCAGGATTGGAAAACCATACCAAATACGGTGAACTTATTTATGCACATCAGGAAGATGCTTTATTGGTTAATCTCTTTATCCCTTCACGCGTAAACTGGCAGGATAAAGGAGTTGTTCTGGTACAGGAAACCCGTTTCCCCGATGAGAATAAAATTAGTTTCCGTATGGAACAGGCAGATGATGAGCAATTCACACTAAGAGTACGTTACCCGGAATGGGCAGGCGATTTTCAGCAAATAGAAGTAAATATCAATGGCCAAAAAGTCTCTGACCCGGGATTATACATGGGCTATCTTTCTATCGATCGTAAATGGAAAGAAGGAGATGAAGTAGTTGTAACCCTTCCGATGAAACTGGAAATGGAGCAATTACCGGATAAACGCAATTACTATTCTTTCAGATACGGCCCTATTGTACTGGCTACAAAAACAGGTACGGAAAGTATGACCGGACTCTATGCTGATGATAGCCGCGGTGGTCATATTGCCCATGGTGCTAAAATTCCATTAGACAAGGCACCGACGATAATAAGCGAAACTCAAAACATATTGGCTAACTTTAAAAAGTCAGATATTGGTAACCTCTCTTTTGCCTATACAGGAGAAGCATATCCAGCTAAGTCACTTGAGTTTATTCCATTCTTTCGTTTGCACAATTCCCGTTATGCAGTGTATATACATCAGGTAACCGCACAAGAATGGGTACAGAAGAAAGCCGAAATAGAAGCCAAAGAAAAACAAGCCGCCCAGCTTGCCGCCCGCACGGTAGACATTGTTTACCCCGGCGAGCAACAACCGGAATCCGACCACTTTATTGAGCAGGAAGCATCCACAACCGGTATCCATAAAAACCGCCACTTCCGCAGCGCCCGTGGCTGGTTCAGCTATGAAATGAAGATAACCAAGGGAGCTAAAATACAGTTTGTAATGCAAAACAACGAACTTGAATACGAACCCCGTTTATCTGTAAATGGTCAGAAACTTGCCCGGGTTTATAAAGATACACCCATAGAAGAGGGCTTTGTGATCCGCGAAATGGCTTTACCCACTGGTTTAAGCGATGGTAAATATCGTATTCGGTTTGAAGCAGGCGATACTGGTAATACCGGAAAGATATTTGAAGTAAGAATAATAAAATAGAATAATAAATATGAAGAGAATACTTTTAACTTTATCTTTGTTTCCTGCTATTCTTTGTGCGCAGGAAGTACAAAGCCCCGACGGTAATTTGTCTGTCAATATTCAAAAAAATAGTACCGGATTATCATATACTGTAACCTATAATGGTAAAACTATGCTCGAGCCCTCTCCATTGGGTCTTGAAACCAATATTGGTAGTTTTTCCAGCAATCTGGTTCATATAAACGATACCCGTACCCTCGTTGATGAATCATATACAATGCCTCATGCAAAAGCAAGTCGCATACACTATCAGGCAAACGAATTGATAAGTAAATATGTAAATCCTCAGAGCGACACCTTATCTGTAATCTTTCGGGTAGCAAACAATGACATATCGTTGGCTTACCAAATAGCATCCCCCAATAAAACACATTGTACCATATTGAAAGAAAATACCGGGTTTGATTTTCCAACTCATACCACGACTTTCATAACACCACAAGCTCCATGGGGCGAAGGATGGATGCGTACAAAGCCCAGCTACGAAGAAGAATATACCCTTGACGAACCCATTGGAACACCATCGAAATACGGAATCGGTTATACTTTCCCTGCTCTTTTTCATCTGGGGAATGATGGTTGGGTATTGATTTCGGAAACAGGAGTAAGCAGCCAGTATGCAGGTACCAAACTAAGCGAAAGCAGCCCTGAGGGTTGCTATCATATCTCTTTCCCCGAGAAAGAAGAAAATCATAGTGTTGGCGATGCAACAGTTACAGCCCGTTTACCTCTAACAACCTCATGGAAAACAATAACAGTAGGAGAAACTCTTAAACCAATTATTGAAACTACTTCTGCCTATGATGTTGTTAAACCCATCTACGAGCCCTCACAAGTATATAAGCCCGGTAAAACTACCTGGAGTTGGATACTTTGGCAAGATATCAGTTGCAACTATCAGGATCAGGTAACCTTTATAGACCTGGCTGCCGATTTGGGTCTTGAATATATTCTTATTGATGCCTTGTGGGATAAACAGATTGGTTATGAAAATATGCCCTCGCTTATTGCCTATGCACAATCTAAAGGAGTAGATGTAATACTATGGTATAATTCTAACGGCTCATGGAACGATGCACCACAAGGTCCGCATAATCGGATGGATACAGCACCTGCTCGCAAAAAAGAAATGAAATGGATGCAGTCGTTGGGAGTTAAAGGTATTAAAGTCGATTTCTTCGGAGGCGATAAACAAGTAACAATGAAACTTTACGAAGACATACTAACTGATGCTAACGAACATGGGATATTCGTTAATTTCCATGGTACAACTTTGCCCCGTGGTTGGGAACGTATGTATCCTAATCACGTAACAAGTGAAGCAGCATTGGTATCAGAAAATTTGGTGTTTAGTCAATACTTTACCGATAAGGAAGCGTATTCAAGCACCATCTTACCATTTGTGCGTAATGCTGTTTCGGCAATGGATTTCGGACCAGTCTTTTTAAATAAACGTTTTTCAAAGGATCAAAAGGACGGAACTATCCGGAAAACAACAGATGCCTTTCAAGTGGCTACAACAGTAATCTATCAATCGCCCATTCAACACCTGGGGGTAACTCCTAATAATTTAGAGGAACAACCGGACTATGTTTTAAACTTCATTAGTAATGTACCCACCGTTTGGGACGAAACCCGTTTCATTGATGGCTACCCAGGTAAATATTGTGTATTGGCACGCAGGTATGGAAACCAATGGTACATTGCCGGAACCAATGCCGAAGCCGAAAGTAAGAAGCTTACCCTATCCTTGCCTTGGTTAACCGGACAAGAGTTGGAAGTTATTTATGATAACCCTGATGGAACTGCCGCTATGCAATTAGCAAGAGTTAATAAGAAAGGAGAGCTGGTTGTGAATATGAATTCTCAAGGAGGATTTACTATTCATGCGAAATAGTCTTTTCTATTTCAATCTTCCCACTCGAGTTTGTTTTGTTATATTTATCTATCACGTTTCCTATATAGAAAACTAAATGAAACTAATAGCTATAACAACATTTTAAACATTTTAAACCTCAATAACAGCATGTAATTATGAAGAAAAGTATCTTAGTAAGTATCTGCGCACTGCTGGCTTTATCAGCTAATGCCCAGAAAAACGCGAGTATTAAAGTCGATCTGGAAGGTAACCAGATAATCCCAAAAGAAATCTATGGTCAGTTTGCCGAACACCTTGGAACCTGTATCTATGGTGGATTATGGGTGGGAGAAAACTCAGCTATACCTAATCAGAACGGTTACCGTTCCGACGTTTTAAATGCATTGAAAGATCTTAAAATACCTGTACTTCGTTGGCCAGGTGGATGTTTTGCTGATGAATACCACTGGATGGACGGAATTGGCCCACGCGAAAACCGTCCGAAAATGGTAAACAACAACTGGGGAGGTACCATCGAAGACAACAGCTTTGGTACACACGAATTTCTTAACCTGTGCGAAATCCTTGAATGCGAACCTTACATTAGCGGAAACGTAGGTAGTGGCACAGTAGAAGAACTAGCCAAATGGGTTGAATACATGACCTCCGATGGCGACTCGCCAATGGCCAGACTTCGCCGTCAAAACGGACGCGACAAAGCATGGAATGTAAAATACCTCGGCGTTGGTAACGAAAGCTGGGGGTGCGGTGGAAGCATGCGTCCCGAATATTATGCCGACCTTTACCGTCGTTATGCAACCTATTGCCGCAACTACGATGGCAACCACCTCTATAAAATAGCCAGCGGTGCCAGCGATTACGATTATAACTGGACCGAAGTACTGATGGATCGTGCCCGCAACCACATGCAAGGCCTTTCTTTGCATTACTATACAGTAAAAGGATGGAGTGGCAGTAAAGGTGCAGCAACCATTTTCGATAAAGACGATTACTACTGGACATTGGGCAAATGTCGCGAAGTAGAAGATGTATTGAAAAAGCACATTGCTATCATGGATAAATATGATCCAAAGAAAAGAGTTAACCTTTTGCTTGACGAATGGGGAACATGGTGGGACGAAGAACCGGGTACAATTGGCGGTCATCTTTACCAGCAAAATACATTGCGCGATGCATTTGTAGCTTCTCTTTCTTTCGATATTTTCCATAAATACACCGAAAGACTTACCATGGCTAACATAGCACAGATTGTAAATGTATTACAATCTATGATTCTTACCAACGATAAAGGCATGGTATTAACTCCTACTTACCATGTGTTTAAAATGTATGCAGTTCATCAGGATGCTACACACCTGCCTTTGGATATAAAGTGCGAAGAAATGCCAGTACGCGATAACCGTACATTGCCATTAATCAGCGCAACAGCATCGAAAGGCAAAGACGGTATAGTACATATCTCATTATCGAATGTAGATGCCGACAATGCTCAGAACATCACTATTGATCTTTCTGGATTGAAAGCTAAAACAGTTACCGGCGAAATTCTTACCTCTAAAAACCTCACTGATTACAATACATTTGAAAATCCTAATGTTGTGAATGTAAAGGAATTCAAAGGAGCAAAATTAAACAAAGGTACATTAGAGGTTAAATTACCAGCTAAGTCGATTGTAACAATTGCTATAAAATAATATGTTAAACGCAGAGTTACGCAAGTTACGCTAAGTTTTATTTTTTTTATATCAACTTCGTGGAACTAGTGTAACTTAGCGTTTAATATTTTATCTTTGCAAAAACAAATACTAAAGATTACTAATTATGAACGACATTAAACTTATGAACCGTGCGGCTGATAATATCCGTATCCTAGCTGCTTCAATGGTTGAAAAAGCAAAGTCAGGGCATCCCGGTGGTGCTATGGGTGGTGCAGATTTTGTCAACGTACTCTTCTCTGAGTTTTTAGTGTATGATCCCGCTAATCCGGCCTGGGAGTCACGCGACCGCTTCTTCCTTGATCCCGGACACATGTCGCCAATGCTTTATTCAGTATTAGCAATGACTGGTAAATATAGCATGGACGAACTGTCGCAATTCCGTCAGTGGGGAAGCCCAACACCAGGACACCCCGAAGTAGACATAATGCGTGGAGTAGAAAATACTTCTGGTCCGTTAGGTCAAGGCCATACATATGCTGTAGGTGCTGCTATTGCTGCCAAGTTCTTGAAAGCACGCTTTGGTGATGTAATGAATCAAACTATATATACCTATATATCCGATGGTGGTATTCAGGAAGAAATCTCACAAGGTGCAGGCCGTATAGCCGGTACACTGGGATTGGATAACCTGGTTATGTTTTACGATTCAAACGATATTCAGCTTTCTACAGCTACCGATGCGGTAACTAACGAAGATGTAGAAAAGAAATATCGTTCATGGGGATGGCATGTGATAAATATCGCAGGAAATGATGCCCAATCCATTCGCGACGCTTTGAACGAAGCTAAAAAAGAAACAGAACGCCCAACCCTGATTATTGGAAAAACCGTAATGGGTAAAGGTGCTCTCAGAGCCGACGGAACAAGTTATGAAGCATGTTGCGATACTCATGGTGCTCCGCTGGGTGGCGATGCTTATAAAAACACCATTAAGAATCTGGGTGGTGATCTTGACAATCCTTTCGTTATCTTCCCCGAAGTAGCAGAAATGTATGCTGCCCGTGCAGAAGAACTGAAATACATTGTTGCTGATAAGAATGCAGAAAGAGAACAGTGGGCTAAACAAAACCCAGAACTGGCTGTTAAGTTTGCCGAGTTCTTCTCAGGAAAAGCTCCCAAAGTTGATTGGGCTGCTATCGAACAAAAACCGGGTGCTGCAACCCGTAATGCTTCGGCAACTGTATTAGGTGCTTTAGCTACTCAGGTAGAAAACATGATTGTTGCCTCTGCCGACTTATCTAACTCTGATAAAACAGACGGTTTCCTTAAGAAGACACATGCTTTCACCAAAGGTGATTTCAGTGGTGCATTCTTCCAGGCGGGTGTATCCGAGCTTACTATGGCTGCAGTTTGTGTAGGTATGGCTCTTCACGGTGGTGTAATTGCCGGTTGTGGTACCTTCTTTGTATTCTCAGACTATATGAAACCAGTGGTTCGTATGGCTGCATTGATGGAACTTCCGGTGAAATTCATCTGGACACACGATGCCTTCCGCGTAGGTGAAGACGGCCCAACTCATGAGCCGGTTGAACAGGAAGCTCAAATCCGTTTGATGGAGAAACTGAAAAACCACAAAGGACACAATTCAATGCTTGTACTTCGTCCTGCTGATGCTGACGAAACAACCGCAGCTTGGCGTCTGGCCATGGAGAACGTTTCAACTCCTACCGGATTGATCTTCTCACGTCAGGACATTGCCAAACTTCCCGAAGGCACAGATTACTCGCAGGCTGCTAAAGGTGCATACATTGTTGCTGGTGCCGATGCAAACCCAGATGTAATTCTGGTAGCTTCCGGTTCGGAAGTAGCTACATTGGTTGCCGGAGCCGAATTGCTTCGCAAAGATGGTTTGAAAGTACGTATCGTTTCTGCTCCATCCGAAGGATTATTCCGTAGCCAAAGCAAAGAATACCAGGAATCAATTATTCCTGCTGGTGCAAAAGTATTCGGTCTTACTGCCGGATTGCCTGTAAATCTTCAGGGACTTGTAGGAAGCAACGGTAAAGTGTTTGGTTTAGAATCATTTGGTTTCTCTGCACCATACAAAGTGTTGGATGAGAAATTAGGATTCACTGCCGATAATGTTTATAAGCAAGTGAAGGAAATGTTCTAACTTGAATTATTCTCATCGCGATGAGAATAAATACTCATCGTAATAAGAACAAATACTCATCGTGATGAGAAAACTTTCTCATCGCGATGAGAAAAAAGGTTTCATCGTGGCTATCTCACAATAGAATTTGGGTTCTATTACGAGATAGCCTCTTTTTTTATGTTATTTGCATAACTTTGGGTAACCCAAAACATTACTTGGGTATATACAAAAAAAGTTTGTCCGATATAATTTATGCGTGTAATTATTAGTTACTTTTCATTGAATTAAAAATGACAATTCGATAAGTTATTACATATTTTAGAAATATTGTTGCTTGATTGTAGGTGAATAATGCCCTTGGCATGGGGATTTGCTTGCTTGGTAGAGCATTGTTGTTGGTTGAGAATTATTTAAACACAAAATGTCCGTCTCTTATAAGGAGACGGACATTTTGTGATGCAAATATACTAGTTGTAGATGAAATACACAACTATTTTAGCTATTTTTTATGGGAAATGAATGGACGTAAGTAACAATATTAAACACGCCGTTTTTTCTCCTTATACATCATAACTGCGAAATAAGATAAAATATACATATTATTGACTTGTATGGTGTAACTATCTTTTCGGGATAATAGTTTCTACTTTGTAATCATTCCAATTTAACTTATCTAATATTGCGCTTATAACCTATCTATTTTTCATAAAGTCGCTTTAAAACTATCCTAACAGGCTTTTTTGTGTTGGGAATTATTCCGTTAAATGCAAAAATGTCCGTCTCCTTATAAGAGACGGACGGTTATTTAACGACTGTAATGCGATGTTAGACAAAAAAAATCTTTTTGTTATTTACCTTATACATAAGATAAATAGCGCTTGCGTAAACACTACTTCTTCCCGGGCCAAAAACAGAGGGTTATTAACTTCTCTGGCATACCTCCGTTTAAAAACTTATCTGGATGGTAATCGACACATTATTATACCAATGAATGATGCCGCTTTATCCGACTTATTGATTGAAATGGGTCATTCTATTGATTCATTGCCTATTTCCAGAGATATTAAATTAGAATTTCCTCGTAATATCCGGCAATTTAACCGGTATTATAAGAAATGGCTTGATAACATAAACTCGAACCAATTACAATAAATCATGTATACGCGCATTCTAATTATATTCATATTAATTTTCAATCTGGCGTTAGGAACTTCTGCTCAAGAGTTACCAGGACACCGCTTATACAATGCTACTCCTAACATAGCAGTGAAAAGCAATCTCTTATATGATTTAACTCTTGGTCCTAACCTGGGAATTGAATTCAAACTAAGTAAACGGTATACGCTTGATTTACCAGTAAACTACAACCCGTTCGAATTTGGTAATAATCGTAAGTGGAAGCATATTTTGGTACAACCCGAATTACGTTATTGGCTTTGCGAATCTTTTGCCGGACATTTTTTAGGAGTTCATGCACATTATGCTGATTATAATGTGGGTAATATAGGTCCACTCAATGCAACAAAAGCAAATCGTTACAGAGGATGGCTTGTAGGTGGAGGCATATCCTGGGGGTATCAGCGAATACTCTCAACCCGTTGGTCTTTAGAAACCACCATTGGTTTGGGGTATGCTTATCTTGACTACAATCAATACGAATATCCTGCATGTGGTTCTAAAATAAAAGATGATCATTTAAACTATATAGGGATAACCAAGGTAGGTATAAGTTTGATTTACATTATAAAGTAGATAAAGTGGATAAAGAAATGAAGATAGTATATAAAAATAAGGATTATAAAATGAGAAATAACTTTATAAGCTCTATGAGCTTTATAACCTTTATGACTTTCTTTATAACCTTTTCTTTCCCTGTTTCGGCACAGGATTATAAGGGAGATGTTTTGGTTGAGTCAACCCATTTCCGTGAACATAACGATAGTCTTATAGTAGGTTTTAATATTCGTGTTGAAGCAAACGCTGTTCCTACATGTTCCAGTATGACTTTTACACCCGAATTGCGAGGAAACAAAAACCTGGTTGAATTGCCGTACATACAAGTAAATGGCAAGAAACGGAAAGATATTAATCAACGTTGGTTTGCTGTGGCCAGTAGAAAATGGCTTTCGGAATATGAACCTCCACAGATACTTGTTAATGCTGATAAGTATGTAGACGAACATATTACTTATTACATCACCTTGCCGTATGAATCGTGGATGGATAAAGCTTCTTTGTACTTGCGTCAGGAATTGATAGGCTGTCGCGATCAGGTGAACCTGTATACTTATAAACTTGATAGCCGGGTAGAGATGGCTGTTAGAGAACCTTATAAAATGGAACTGATTGCAGCTTTGGTTGCTCCCGCTGATGAGGTTAAAACCCGAAACCGCCAGGGAAGTGCATTTCTAGACTTTCAGGTAGGCCGTTCGGTTATTCTGCCCGATTTTCGGCGGAACCCGGTAGAGTTGGGCAAAATTAATGATGCGCTTGTTGAAGTAATGGGCAACATGGACAGTCAGATAACCGGATTATTTATTGAAGGATATGCATCGCCCGAGGGTCGTTATGCATCTAACGAGTCGCTTTCCCGTGATCGTGCAACTGCGTTGAAAGATTATATTAGAAATCGCTACATGCTTTCCGACAACATATTTACGGTTCGTTGGGTACCCGAAGACTGGGTAGGCCTGAAAGCGGCAGTGCAAGGAAGTAATCTTCCACAAAAAGACCTGATTCTGCGTATAATAGACAATGGCAGTGATTACGATGCAAAAGAGCAACAGCTGAAAGGTTTATCAAGTTATGGGCAGTTGTTACGGGATATTTTTCCGGAGTTGCGTCGTGTAGAATACCAGATTGATTATAAAGTTCGTAACTATACCACTGCCGAGGCTCGTAGTTTAATGAATACCAATCCAGAGAACTTATCGCAGGCCGAACTTTATCGTGTAGCAGTAGAATATGGAAAAGATACACCCGAATACAATAGAATACTAATGGAAATTATTCCGAAGTATTACGAAAACGATCCTGTGGCAATGAATAATGCAGCTGCTTTATTGATTCAGAATTCGGAAGAAAACACAGCCTTACGCATGTTAGAGAAGGCCCCTAATCTTCCTGCTGCGTGGAACAACAAAGGTGTTGTATATATGCTTCGTGGTGAATTAGACAAGGCCGAAGAGTTATTGAAACAAGCGTCGGTTGCAGGTATACAAGAAGCTACCCATAATTTGAAAGAGCTTCAAACAAAACGCGAAGACGAACTTAAGCGTACTAATAGAGGCCGTTAAGCCATATTTGAAATAAGCTGGGTTGGAATTTACCAGCAACAATGAGAGGTGGAAATGTCAAAGTGCATTTCCGGTTTAAGAGAGAGAGAAAACAATGAGCGAAAAAAATCTGAGATACGTATATATCGTGGCGTTACTATGTCTATTTGCGGCCTGTAACAGTAATACAGATAGAAAGAGGCATCTTACCGAACGCCTGTTTCTGGAACGCAAGCATATTAGTATATCCCATCCAGGTAATAAAACCTCTGATAACAGGGTGCTTGCCGAACAGGTTACTTTTCGCAATGAGTTTCTACCGGAAGAAAAAGATATTACGAAGAACGAAGAACTGGGTTTGGATACCAATAAAATATACACACTATCCGAGGTAACCGTTACTTCGCGCGCCCGCTTTGCTCCTGTACGCGAAGGATATATAAATGTAGATTTCCTGATACACGTACCAGCAGGGTTCTTGTCGGACGATTTTCAGATCATACTTGTGCCCGAATTGTTGTATGGAGATTCTGTTACACAATTAAACGAAGTGGTGCTTCGGGGTAAGAATTTTATTGAACTCCAGAAACAGGATTACGAACGATATAAAAACTACCTGAATAGTATTGTTGATCCTTCGGCTTATGATTCGGTTTTTGTTGATCATACCGGGGTGAACAAGGAACTTAATCGCAGGCGCCAAAACGAACTTGGGCAATACTATCAGCGGTGGTCGCTTATACAGGAATACCGTGAATGGCGGAACGAAGAACAAGCCAGATACGATCTTTATAACATAAAACAAGCCGAAAACCTTCGGCAGAAACTCCGGAAACATGATAGTAAATATCAGGTAGCTTTTGCACGGCAGCTTGCCACGCATCAGGACACTTCGGCTTTGGGTATAAAGTATCGTATGGAGCGGAAAAAAATAATCGACTCTTCGCCTGTTCGCAAACAAATTACTGTAGAAGCAGTACCGGCGCGCTACCGCGAAATCTACCTGAAAGGTATAAACACGGAAGATTTGGAACCTTTATTACCACAGGATGCAGACTCGCTTCATATTGCTACCGAATTTGTGCTTCACGAAAAGGTTGCTGCCAACGAAGCCAGAGGAGCCCGTCAGGAAGAAATGTTCCATTATATGGTGCCCACTCCTTACCGGCCCGAAGCACACTACAGTGCTACAATTGTTCCGGAAAAGGATTATACATACCGCTATACAACAACATTGCCGGTTGTAGCAGGAGTAAAAAACCTGTCGTTACGGCTTAGCGGTATGGTAAATGCAACAGACAGAAGCCATTATAAAATAGCGTATACCGATAAACTAACGTATGTTGTTTCTTCAATAGACGAACTGGCCGATGGAAGTTTGCTTGGTAACAATGATTTTACAACCGAGCAACGGCGTGAGTACACCCGTGCGCTCGAACAGCTTCGTAACCGCGATTACCAAGGTGCATTATTCATTTTAAATGAATATCAGGATTATAATACAGCCCTTGCCCTTGCATGTTTAGGATACGATGGCCGGGCTTACAACCTGCTTGGTACACTTACTCAAACGGCAAATACGCATTACCTGGCTGCTATTTTATGTTACCGTTTAAAAGAAAAGCAGGCAGCAGTTGATCACTTGCTGGAAGCATGCCGACTGGACCCGGCTAAAATAGATCGTGCCGAACGTGATCCGGAAATCAGTAAAATGATACAGGATTACAACTTAAAACAGGTGTTGGAGCGATAACTCCTTCCATGCTCGAATTAAAAAAATAAAAATCAATTGTCAACTGCGGATGCCACTGCCTATTGACAATTAAATATCTATTATTAATAACAACAAAAAATGAAAATGAAAATGAATTTTAAGTATGTAATGTTAGCTTGTGCCACTTTAATGGCTGGATTCACAAGTTGTTCAAACGAAGAAAATCTGGATGGTGCAGAAATCATCCCTAATGGAAAAGCTACTGTAGCCGAAATTGTATTGACACAGCAAGCCAACTCAACAAGAGCAATTTCTTTAAGTTCTACTCCTACAGCTGCTGAAAGTGTGATAAATAAAGCTACATTATACATCTTTAATGCTAGCAAAAGACTTGTTAAACAAGTTGATTTTGCCCCTACAACAAATGTTAAAACGGTAGAATTAACAACAGGTACTCACTATTTTCATGCATTGGTAAACCATCCGGGTACTGCTCCTGTGTTTTCTGCAAACTCAACTTTAGCAGCAGTAACAGCTCATTTAAACAATGAGATTCCTTTAACAAACATTGGTTTTATTACTACAGGTCCTAGTGGTTTCTTGATGAGTACACTTGGTGATCCTGTTGCTAAAAATCTGGTTGAAGCAACCGAAGCAGAAGCAGCTACAAAAAACCCTGTTGAATTGAAAGTAGGCCGTGCCATGGCTAAGTTGAAAACATTGTTCGAAGCTACCGATCGGGCAACTCAACAACCTGCTACAGGTGTATTGGGCAATGTAAAATATCAGGGTGCAAACAATCCTAACAAAATGTATGCATTGCCAAACTACGTTGGTACTCAATTGGAGGCACCTTACTTCACTACTTATAGTGATCCTAATGTTGTAGATCAAACAAAGTACTTCCCAACTTTGCCCGGAGACTTTACAATGACTACAGGTTGGGTTAATGCCGATGGTGCAGAAAGTAACATAGTGTATTTAGTTGAAAATAGCAACAAAACTCCCAAAGAAGGTAACTCTACTTTTGTATTGTTGAAAGGAACTTTCTCTCCTGAAGCAACTTATTGCTATAATGGTGCAGATGGTACTGAATTGGGTTCGGCTATTCCTACAGGAACTACTTTCTGGTGTGCTGCTACTGCCGACAAAAAAATTGTTTATAAGAAAAAGTTCTTCAACTCAGCGCCTACATCAGCTGTTTTGGCAGCATTAACAACCAACTTGAACGATGGTAATACATATACAGAAATTATTGAGTATAATAATGGTGAAGCTTACTATGCATTCTTCTTGCAAGATGAACTTCAAAGTACCCGTGTTGCCAAATTCACAACAGCACGTAATAACTACTATGGTGTAACCATTAATTCTGTTAGCGATCTTGGTGCTAATACTCCTAAAGGTGTAGTTCCTGATAAAGAAACTCCACTTGGAGCCAAAGCATGGGTACAAGGAACAATCACTATCTTAAATTGGAGTACTGTTACTCAAACTGGTGGTATCTAATCCCTGACACTTATATTCACTTCACAATTCATGGGTGGGAAATGCTTCTGTTCTCCCACCCATGGACTAATCATGCAACTATTTATCTTACAAATCGCAAGTTAAAACAAAATCCATGAAGATATTTAATAAAATACCCTTTGGTAAAGTCGGCGTGCTTCTTACCGCTATAATTCTGTTTTGCGGATGTATCGATGATACTTATAATTGCACCCGCCCTACAGGAACATTCTTGCGGTTTACATACACGTTAAATACTAAATACAGAGATCTGTTTGCAGAACAAGTGAGTGATATAGCACTCTTTTTCTATACTCAGCAAGGAAAACATATTCTAACAAAAGATGTTTCGTGTAACGAACTGGACACTGATAACCGTTTATACATGGAGCTGACTCCCGGAAACTATCGTGTAGCAGTTTGGGGAAACCTTGACGAGCGTCACTATGGTTGGCGCGATCCAAGACATCCTACCAATTTTCAGCTCGACCTTCTGTGTGGCGAGGGTGGCGAAGTAGGCCATGAATTTGCTTCCTTGTTTCACGGCATCATTGATTTTGAAATACTCGAGGGTGTAGTAGAAGAGCATACGGTTGAATTAATAAAAAACACAAATACCATTCATGTAATAATGGAGCAAGAAACTGCCGAAACACGGAATGCAGATTGTTATGCACTGATTACCGGATACAACGGCAGCTATAATCTTGAAAATAATTGCGTGGCCGAATCATTGCCACTACAATATAATCCCCGGTATACATCTCTTATTAATGGCACTCAGGCTAATTTTACTGTAATGCGCTTGTTTCAGGATGATGATTTAAACCTGACTCTGGGCTGGGACGGTACTGAAGGAAGCACCGTTAGCAAGCACTTGGTGTCCGAGTTAATGAAACATCCGGAAATAAATACCAATGAAGATCTTGACCGGTGGGATGAATACACGCTCACATACACAAAAAACAGTTTTGGAGCTGTTGTTTTAATAAAAATAAATAACTGGGACGTGATATTAGAACCCGGTGGAATTTAATTTGCTATTTAAGTAAAGAATATACAAAAGCACATATATATAATGAAGAAGATTTATACCCTTTTGTTAGCCATATCATTCATGGGGATCTCATGCAATGAAAAGGTCGAAGGCTATGAACCCGGAAATTCTGCCGAAGACAATGAAGTAGAATTGAAAATCGTGCAAACCGCCTCAGGAACAACACGTGAAGCCGTACCATATCCTTCTGCCACCGGAACAGATGAGGAAAGAAGAATCCTCACGCTGGATTTAATAGCCTTCGATTCGGGAACTAAAAAATTTGTTTATACACGTCCTGCCTATCCATCGTCGGGAAATATGTACCGGGCTACTGTGCCTTCGGTTCATACTAACGTAGATGTGGCAGTACTTGCCAACTGCCCGGCAACCTATATTACAACCTTGTTAGCATCGGCAGAGTGGGGGGCTTCAAATCAGAAATGGGAAGACTTTCAACGGCTTTTAATCGACGAAAACCCGGCCCGGCTGGTAAACTCGGCAAACTTTCAGCCATTACCTATGTCTAGTGCCCTGTTGGAGGGGAAAACCCTTTCGCCAACCGGAGTAGCAAACTGGGGAACCACGCAACTGTTACGTTCGGTAGCTTCGGTCGATTTATTAATAGAAAAAAATACCGCTACAAGCAAACTCGAATTAACAAAACTACATGCTTTTTACGCAGCCGATAAGGGATACATATCCGCTATAAAGCAACCAAGTACTACCCCACAACAATACGAAACGCCAACCGGCATGCAAACTATATTAAATACACTTACTGCAACCCGGATAGGCGAAACACAAACAGGAACTGCTCCTGATGTTATAGCCTACGATGCCATTACCAGCCAGTTGTTTATGTACGATAATAATATAGTAACAAATAGTAGTGGCAACACCAATAAATGTACACGTGTAATTATTGAAGGGTACTACGATCAGCTTGGCGAAGCAGGACCTAAAAAGCCATCGTACTATCCGGTATTTTTGCTCAACGGTACAAACTTTCGTCCGGTTATCAGAAACTGGAAATACCTGTTAAAGATAAATGCAGTACATGGCCCGGGCTACAGTACAATAACCGAGGCAGCCGAAAGTGCTCCTATCGACCTCAATGTGGTAATACTCGATTGGAATATAGCCGATGTAGAAATAGGCGTAAGCGGTACATACTATGTGTCGGTTAATAAGAAAGTGGCAATACTAAACAGAGAAGCCGGATCGACCGATCAAATCAATATAACCTATAGAGGAGAAGATACTGATAATTTTGCGTTGGATTTTAAAGACAATACAAACGGTGCTCAAACCACTATAACCAATGGCATTGCCAATAATCGTTTCGAGGTAACACTAACTTCGAGCAACGGAAATGCAGAACTAGTGGTGAAGTCCAAAGGAAGATATTCTGCCACCGAGTCGGAAAACCAGGATGTAGTGATATTGAAATATAGAAACCTTCAGTTTGAAATTGCCATCCATCAACTTAACAAAGACGATGGCGATTGGGAAGATGGAGGTGATATTCCAACAGATTTATAAAACCCCTATCTTAATGAAGAAGATATTATTATACGGATTATGCATAGTACTGTTGGTACTAAACGCATGCCAACACGAAATGGATCAGCAATATACGCAAGGCAACAGATTTAATCTGAATATTGTTGTTGACGACTTGGAAACCGGAGTCAAAACACGGGCCTCAGTACCATCGGAAGCAGGAGAGAAAAATGTAAACTCACTTTATCTGGTATTCTTCGATTACGATAAAAACGGTACAGGTTCTTTTGTGGGTTATTATAAGGTTCCGGAAGCTCAGCTAAGCATGACTTCTACCATAGTTGTACCCACAACTCTAACCCATGGTGGTAATTTAAACAATACAAATAATTACACTATTCTGGCTCTTGCCAATATAGAAGAATCTGCATTGGGTGCAGGCAATGGATATGCAGATAACATAAGTGCTTTCCTGAATCAGTTCGAACATCAAACAGAAAACGGTGCACTATATAAAACAATGCTCACAGTAACAGGAGCCGGAACAAACGAGGCCGACGATACACATGCCATAGACTCTTCGAACCTGTTTATGAGTGCCCGAACCGTTTGTATGGCTGGCGATGCTACCACTACTATACATCTTAAGCGTGGTGTTTCTCGTTTCGATGTTTACAATCGGGCAGCTACACATAAACTGTCGTCTGTATCTATATGGGCTGCTGCAATAGAAACTCCGGTGTGGGAAAACATTCCTGTTGAACCAAGCCGGATGGAACGTTTTTATGGTGTGAAAGGAATAACCACCGAACAAACTAAAGGCAAACTTTATGCTTTCGAAAACACGGTAATCGAACCATCATCAACCGATACCGAAACCACTTGTTTAATTATAGGTATGGAAGCAACCGCTGTTCCCGGTACTATAAAATACTATCGGGTAAATGTGCATTTGCAAGATGCAGCACAACAGCTTATGCGCAACCATGCCTACCAGATAACCGTAAACAGTGTAACAGGTCAAGGCGCTGATTCCGAGTACGAAGCATGGACCCAAAACGAAAACGAATTGTTGGTTAGTGTAAACAATTGGAACCTGGACGATAACGGAATGATACTAACCGACGGTACAAACACATTGGGGCTTCCGGTAAAGCACATCAGGTTTGATCCGCAGGGAGACTCGCGCGAGTATTCAATTTACACCGTAGGTAACGGAGTGTTGGAAATTACAAAGAAAGATTTGCCAATGGAAGCCAATGGTATTACTCCCGGATTTACAGCTGTTATTGAAGGAAACACGTTGAAAGTAACAGCTACTAAACTTCCGGCTGGTGAAGAAATACGCCGCGGAAGCATCGAAGTGGCTTTTGCCGGATTGCGCGGAACAATAGATATGATTCAGGAACCGCTAAACGAAAAAATGCTTTACCTGGACAGAAACTATGTGGCCGACTTTGCCGCAATAGGCCGTTATGGTATACCCGACGGACCCTTAACCGTTACTGCTTCGGGACCATGGGTGGCCGAAATATTTAATACCGATGATACTCCGGATAATCCCGGTTTTTCTTTCCTGTCTGGTGGAACGGCTGTAACACGTTTAGAATCGATCAATAATCCTTATGGAGATACGTTTCAGGTTTATACCACCGGCGATAATCCTTACGCTAATGATGTGCGTAGCGGATTTGTTATGGTATCGTTGGTAGAAGATCCTGATAATTACTCGGTTGTTGTTCCTTTAATACAAAAGGTAAAAACGGTGTTCCAGATATCACCATCGGCATCCGAAGTAAGATTCCATGCCGATGCTTCGCCTGCTAATAAATTAATTGCTGTAGGCAATATGTACGAGTTTACTGTAGACACCGGTGGTGCAAGTTGGACTGTGGAGATGGATGGTGGCAATGCCGATAAATTTACTGTTACCAAAGTTACCGAACGCAGATTTACTGTAAGGGCTAACACACAAAATGTAACTGCATCCGAGTGGTACTCGAACATTAAAATTACAAGTGGAACCAACGTAATGACGATACCTGCCATTCAGGAAGCTGTAATGCTTACTGTTTATTTTAACGGGCAGATACCTACCGCAGGCGGAACAATAACGGTTAATGTAAACTCATCAAATCTGCAATGGAGTGCCGAAATTATCGAAAACTGGAATTCGGGTTCTGTTACTAATCCGCATCTGGCTTACCTGCAAGCGTCAACAGGAGGAAACAGAGAAACTAGTTTGTTTAATCAAGGTGCAAACGGATCGTTCAAAGTAGGATTCGATGCTTTAAGATCTCCTTTGGTAAACATGGTGCCAACTGTGAAGATAAGAGTATTCTTAAGCACTATGCCAAGCATCAGTCAAACCATTCAAGTGCTTCAGTTACCACTTGCCCAAAGTGCCCTCAAAGTGATGGATGTGTGCCATGATTCGTGGGGATCGTTAGGTGGTTCGGGCGATTATTTCTCGGGCTACAACGAATTCTTAAGAAGTAAATCGCTCTTTGGTACAAATGGCAGTGTTAAACTACCCAATATTACAATAACCGAAGTTGCAGATAGATCCGAACCGGGAGTAATATCATCCGAGTATGGTTATGTACATGCGGGTGGACGCCCAAGCAATCAATACTCAAGCGCACGCTTTAAAAGTGTTGAAGACTGGAGGCAGCAAAACGATGGAGTAGTGGTATATGTATGCGACGCGGAAGGCGATCAGTTTACAAACCCACAATCAACATTGGTAAAACTGAACTATAAAGCCACAGATGGAAAAGATAAACCTATTCAAATAAACACTGCTTTGTTAACAAGTACAAACAGTCTTAAAAAGAATATTATGAAGTATCTTTTAATCGATGGTCCGTTTGGTAGAGTAAATAACGCTGCTTCGTTATCGTTTACAGTAGATGGTGTATCTACAAGCCTTTGGAGTTATCCAAGTAATGCTGTACCGGTAATAGTAAACAGTGCCGGTAATGCAATGTTAGTGATAGACCCAGACAATAAGTTGGTATACCTGGGCGAAAGTCAGTTCTTTAATAACGGTTACAGTACAAGCATTAAAAACGATAGAGACAGATTCCTTGGAAACTTGTTAAGCTATATACTGAACGCAGCGTTACATGGTAGTTCTTTTACCAACGATTTTACCGACGACGCCCGCTATAACAGTAAACACAGCCGATAATACAAAAACAGAGAGTAACAGAGTGCTTTTGCCGGGTGAGGAACACAAAGCGCATCTTTGTGCCGGGATTAAAACCAAAAGTATCTTTGTTACTCTTATAAAGAATAAGAATGATGAAAAGAAACATTTTATATGGAATACTTGTGTTGGTTATGGCTTTGATGTCGTGCCGGCAAGATCCGGACGATATAATTGCAAAAACCGGAGCAATAAGCCTGAAGGTTGAGGTAGACCCGAACGGATCGGGGTTGCAAACCGATACACGTTCTATTATAGTAGATCATTTACAAGGCGAAAATCAGGTTAACAACTTGTATTTGTTGTTCTTTACTAAAGCAACCGACGAATCGACAAGCTACAAAGGGTACTATAAAATAGATGGCCCGGTAGTACTCGATAGACAGTTTGCTTTTAACTACAACGATATAAATACAGGGAACTATTCAATACTGGCTTTTGCTAATATTGACGATTGTTTTATAAACTCTTCAACGCTCAGTGCCGGCTCTTTAAACAGCTTTTTAAATAGCCTGACAGGCAAAACCGAAGAAGAGGTTATAAAAAGTGCCACACTTTACTTGGATAAAGTTACAAACGGCTATGCTACCCAGATACTAAAACAAGACAACCTGGTAATGAGCGGCCGTACAGAAAAAAAAGACGGCAACCAGCTTATTACCCTTAAACTAACCCGGGCCGTATCGCGTTTCGATATACAGATATTGGATAGTGGTTATGAATTGTCGTCGGTATCTATTTGGAACAATGCTTCGTCAACCCCTTTGTGGTTGTCGAGTAGCAATGCATCGGAAGTACAAACCGTAAACCCGGGACGCTTTTACGGAATTACCTTTCCAGCAGGTACCCGCGAGCGTAAAGGTGGTTTTTATGCTTTCGAAAACTATATATCCAATCCTAAAGCAGGCGATAAAAAAACCACTTGTCTGGTTGTTGGTGTTCAGCCTTCAGGGGGTGGTACAACTCAATACTATCGCATCAATATACATCCCGAACAATCCGGTCAGAGTATTAAACGCAATTACGTATACCAAGTAACTGTGCGTAGTGTATTAGGTAGCGGAGCTGCTACCGAAGAAGC
Source organism: Bacteroides sp. 519 (assembly GCF_010500955.1). Taxonomy (GTDB): domain Bacteria; phylum Bacteroidota; class Bacteroidia; order Bacteroidales; family Bacteroidaceae; genus Bacteroides. The sequence goes on along the minus strand of NZ_QVMJ01000037.1, from coordinate 22,913 downwards.
AGCAGCTAACTCAACCGTCGACCCTAATCTTGAAATAAACATCAACAACTGGGGGCTCGACGAAGAGGGAATGATTCTTACCGATGGTAAAAACACCCTTGCCATACCATCTAAGATTATCCGGTTTGCACAAGATGGTGGAACACGCAAATACACTATCTTTACTCAAGGCGAAGGCGTTTTGTCTATGTCGCCAAATCTTCCCAGCGGATTAACAGCTACCCTTGCAGGAAACGACCTCACTATTACCGCAACCAATCTGGGCAGTCTTTCTAAACGCGAAGGTACTATCGACATCAGTTTTGCTGGTCTTAAAGGAACCGTACAGGTTATTCAAGAACCTAAATTAGCCCACTTCCTGAAACTGGACAAAACGGCCATTAACAATTTTCCTACCACAAAATCTACTCCTTTTACCGGAGTTGTAAATGTAAGCAGTTCAAAAAACTGGGAAGCCAAAATATACAATGCCGGTGGCAGTAGTTTTTCTTTCAGTGCCAACGATGCAACTGCTCTTACCACCTCGGGCATATCGGGCGACAACCTGAATATATATGTAACCGAAGATAACCTCACCAACAAACTGATGGCAGGCTTTGTACTTGTATCTTTGAAAGACGAACCGGGCTACAGCCGTGTGGTTATACTGAAACAAACAGCATCGGTAGGTATTTCTATTGATCTGGGAGAGCTAACCGAACTTCGCTTCGAAGGCAATGGTGCGCCTAAAACAATTGCAAATGCCATTCCTGGCGAAGGATATGAACTTGAAGTACACCCCGGTACCGATACCAATGGCAACTACAATAGTTGGGGAGCCGAGTTGCAAGGTGCCAACGCTTCTAAATTTGTACTGCTTGTAGATAAGAATTCGACATTGAACCGTGTAACCGTATACCCTAAAGGCAATACTGATGCAGGTACACCACATGCACAATATCCATATTATAACTTTACTGACAATATTATTGATGGTGTTGAGTTGGTGGTATATTGGGGCGATAACCTTGCTGCTGTAGCAACCGACCAACAGAAATGTAAAAAAGTGGCTGTGTTGCAAGAAACAATGGTGTTCAATGTTCCAACAACAACAATTATTAGTAAAGTAGGCCAAGTAAAAGATATTCCAATAGATATACCAAAAGGTTCAAAATGGCAGGCAGAGATTATAGAAAACTTTACCACTTCGGAAGAATATGGTTATATGCCTCACAAAGGCTATATCTATGATGGTGCTAATAAGTTAACAGAAAAGAACGAAAAAATAACCGGGCAAACAAGCACAACTCTTAAAGTTGGGTTCGATAAACTATTATTTCCCATAGTCGAAGTTCAACCGGTTTTAACTTTGAAAATCTCGCTCGAAAACATGCCCGAATTCTCTTCTGTAATAGAGGTAAAACAAGAAGCGTTAAGTCCGCGAACAATAAATATTCTCAATACAGTAGGAGGCCAAGCATATAGTTCGCTCAACGATGGGTCTTTTTCAAAACGTATTATTGATTACTACAACAGTGCGCACTTTTCAACATCGGCTTCGGCTAAGTGTTATGCCGATTTTGTTAAAGTACCCAAAGGTGATGATAAATATCCGGTCGATAATTTTAATGCTACAACCGGTAGTCCGCAAAAGATATCCGAACTAGGATACAACTATGTGCATGCCGGCTATACAAAAAATAACTGGACACAAGCCGCTTGTAACGAATTAGAGTTGTGGAGGCAAAAAACAGATGGTGTAATGTTTATTATTCAGGATTATAGTAGTAGCAACGCTCTCAATTTTTTTCAATCTCTGAACTCGGCCACAGGATATGTTGACAATACCCATTCAAGCAATGAGGCTATATTCGAGATAAACAGTCCGGGAAAGAGGGTTCTCTACTATTTATATAACCACGGACCTTTTGGCGAGGTAATGTTAGCCGACATGGATAATAAGATTACAGACATGGACAATGTACATTCTGCTATATCCCGAACATCGGTTACCCCAACAGGTACAGCCGTTTTATCCGAAAAAGATTATGCAGATGGTATTGTATTGTTTATCGATCCCGATCAAAAAATTGTTTATCTGGGCGAATCTCAACTGTTTAGTGATAGTTCTTTTTCACCCAATAACATAGATGATAGCAATGCTGCCAACAGATCGGCAAGCCGTTTCTTAGGCAACCTTTTATCGTATATTATACGTGCGGCACAGTATGGCAGTCATTTTACAGATCATTTTAAACATAATTCAACCACTTATCCATTTGCTGCACTAAAAAAAGATCCGATGTTTGATTAAGAAAGCGCGAAGGCATGAAAGCGCGAAGGCGCGAAAGCATGAAAGCGCGAAAGGTAAAGGCGCGAAAGGGTAAAAGCTTTCGCGCCTTCCGCCTTTCATGCCTTCGCGCTTTTATGCCTTCGCGCCTTTATACATTCACAGCCCGCAAGCTGCGTCGTATTTCTGCCTGTATTGTTGTATTGTCGCTTTTAACTTCGTTCAGGAACTCAATGCTTTCCTTTATATGAAATCCGGAACAACACATAATTAATTTCCATACAATCAGTTCATTGTTTTTATATTTATAGTAAAGTCGGAGGATAGTGGCAAAGTTTTTGCTTGTGCCTACCTCATTGTTATAGAAAGCCATGTATCCAATGGCATCCAGTATTTCAATCAATTGTTCTTGGGGCATATCCTCGGCCTGTGCCAATAGCAATCCAAAAATGCTTTTATTCATTTTACCCAAGGTGCGTGCAATAATATCTCTGGGCAAAGGATACGATTTCTTCCATGATGTTCTTGGCGGAACAGCTTGAAGTTGATTGTTACCTATTTTGCCCAGATAGTTACACATAAGTAAAGCAGTAGTGCTGTTTCCACTTTCAAGAGACTTGCATATAGCCAGTTTAGGGTAGAGGGTGTTTTCAATTTTCAGAGCATCAAGAAGTCGTATAGTACGTTCGTTTTCATCACATTCTTTATGTTGTAAAGCAAATGCAGCTGCCGAACGATCTACCGGAAGAAACGATAATAGTTTCTCATACAACTGTTCAACAGAAAGCTTTTTGGCTAAAGATATATCCAAACTGTTTGCAAGGCCGCGTTTTCTTAAAGCTTCGTTGGTACTTTTCATGTTCTATTATTTTGGTTTGTTTTAACTGTATCTGGTGTATTGCAAAAATAACACTTTATAGTCTTTGTACAATGATAAAAGCAATACTTATTTCACCACAGAGTTCATCATTTTGTTCAAGCTATATAGCAGAGCGGTCTCGGTCTATATAGCTTAGCACCATTGTTCTATATAGCATCGACCCCCGAAGCTATATAGCATTGATCCCTCGGTCTATATAGAAAGATATTTTACTGGCAATTGACCTGCGCTTTTATCCCGGTAGGATAAAGCTTTTCTCCTACCGGGATGAAGCCTTCATCCTACCGGGATAAACCGTTTATCCTACCGGGAGAAAGGCTTTATCCTACCGGGATAAAAGAACTATGAGCATGAGTTATGATACTTCAAATGGTACTTATGTTTTACTTTTTAGCGAAATGTCATAGGTTAAGTTGTTGGTAATTAGTTAGTTGTGGCGGTTATGAGACTTATGGCAGTATTTTCGCTATAGATTTCCTGTAGGCTGATTGATATGAATCATATGAATCCCCATATAGGGCAGGGCTGTTAAGTTCTATCAATTGCCGTCTGCTTTAGCTGACGGTTGTTAGAAAGATTTCTCTCTTGGCTTTAGCCAAAGTTGATTTAGTTTGGCTAAAGCCCAAATTGTTATACCTTTTAGACCGTCAGCTAAAGCAGACGGCAATTGATAATTTTCTATAGAATAAAACAAAACATACCCTAAATTCTGATTTCATAGTCAGTAAATCGTTCATTGCACGATTTAACACCCTTACGTGCACGATTCTTAATCCGTACCTACACCTTATTTCATCTACATTTGCTCTACATAACTAAATGCGCAAGCAAATTTTGAGAATTAATTATTTATAGTTTAATTATTAATCTGATACACATGAACAAAAGAAGATTAGCCTTTTTAATGCTATGTATGTGTGTGATAGTTTCCTTTACAGGATGCAGTGACGACGACGGATATAAGGATGTAGACGGACAAAGTCCGGCTATTGCTTTAACGGCCGACCACATTCAAACAGCAGCAGGGCGCCAGTTTACCATTGAGGGAACTGTAACCGACAAAGACGGTATTTCTACTATTGGGTTGGTATGTGCCGATCTTTACCTGAACAAAACAATCGACTTGATCGAAATTTATGATGAGCCACTCGAAACCTACGAATTGAAGTACAGTTTTAAGGTACAAGCCAACGAAATTGGCGAGCAATTTACTGTTAAAGTGATTGTAACAGACGTAGGCGGCCGTTCGGTATCGCACGATGTGCTTGTAACGCTGGATGGTGACTTTGAAAATCCTACCTTCACAGCATCGCCGGCGGAACAGCCGAGCAGGGAGATGCCAGCGGCATTGAAGAAAAAGCCCGCCGAGCAGAATCTTACCTTACCAATAACCTTACCTACGATTGGAATAAGTGTGAGGGACAACGCTATTTCTTGCGTCGCGCCAAGGAGTTTGGATGCAAAAACTTTGTGCTCTTTAGCAATACGCCTCCTGTACAATATACATCGAATGGTAAAGGCTTCTCGGCTAGTGGCGGCGTATCTAACTTAAAGGCGGATTGTTACGATGATTTTGCCGATTATATGACTGAGGTTGCCAAAAAATATATCAGTGATGGCTATCCTGTAACTCACATCTCTCCTGTAAACGAACCGCAATACAACTGGGATAGCGGTCAAGAGGGGAGTGGATGGACCAATAACGAAATTACTCATCTCATTGGTTCCTGCCGGTGGCGAGTATGGCGATATTGAGCAAGAAGGTACTTATCAGGCTACGCCTACACTCTGGGTGTTGGGTAACTATAGCCGCTTTATCCGTCCGGGCTACCGTCGCATCAACATGACACTGAATGAGTCACGCAGTTTCTTCGGTTCGGCATGGATTTCGCCCGATGGAGATAAGGTAGTAGCAGTTTATACAAACCTATCCGACAAAGGTGTACGCTTGGTCGAAACACACGAAGGTTGGAGCAAAGAAGCAAAATCTGTTACTACATATACCACTACAAGTAGCAAGAATTTGAAAGAAGCCACTGTAGATGTACATAATAATGTGGAACTGGATGCTGGGAGTGTTACAACAGTGGTGTATGGGTTTTGACCGATATTTTTGTTCCAGTAAATAAAAACAGAAATGAGGTTTTGAACCGCAGAGTTACGCAGATTAACGCAGAGTTTTTATTAGGATGCCGCAGGAAAACTTAAAACTCCGCGTAACTCGCGTAACTCTGCGGTTCAAAATTCTCAAAAAACAACCAAATAAATGAAAAAGCTAACATTAGTAACCTTGCTATTCTGGGCACTCTCCATTTCGTATGCCCACAGTCAGGTATCCTTCGGTACACCCGAGAAGATTAACAAGGACTGGTTCTTCACCCTGAAAAACAAAGAAGATAAACCCGTAACTCAGTTTGATAAAAAGGTGTGGCAGCAAACCAATCTGCCTCACGATTGGACAATCAAACAACAATTAAGTCCCACATTGGCCAGTGCTACAGGCTATCTGCCCGGAGGAATAGGCTGGTATGGCAAAGTACTCAACATTCCACAGGATAAACAAGGAGAAAAAGTGTACCTGTATTTCGAAGGTGTTTACAACCGTAGCGAAGTATTCATTAACGGACAGTCGCTAGGTACACGTCCCAACGGTTATGTATCTTTTATGTACGATGCAACCCCTTACATAAAATACGGACAGGATAATATTGTTACCGTTCGTGTTGACCATAGCCGTGATGCAGACTCGCGCTGGTACACCGGATCGGGAATATACCGCAATGTATGGTTGGTATATGCCAATCCTGTACACATTGCCCAGTGGGGAGTATATGCCTATCCCGAAGTAAAAGGAAACCGCGGTACACTGAAGGTTGAGGTAGAAGTAGAAAATGGTTCTGCCACAGCAGCTAACCTTACTGTAATAACTGAACTCTTTGCACCGGATGGAAAACGAGTAGCCAATAACAGTCGTACACTTACCGTTGGCGCCAAACAGAACAATACAATACATACAAACTTATCAGTAAGCCGTCCGCAATTGTGGAGTCTCGAAATGCCCACACTCTATACACTGAAAACCCGTGTACTTGCAAACGGAAAAGAGATAGATAACACTACTACTACAACAGGTTTCCGTACTTATACTTTCGATTCCAATAAAGGATTTGCCCTGAATGGACAACGAATGAAGGTAAAAGGTGTATGCATTCACCACGATGCAGGAGTATTAGGATCAGCCGTTCCCCGTGAAGTATGGAAACAAAGATTACTTACGTTGAAAGAAGTAGGTTGCAATGCTGTACGTACCAGCCACAACCCACAAGCACCCGATCTGTATGAATTATGCGACGAACTAGGTTTATTGGTATTGAATGAAGCCTATGACGAATGGGAGTTTCCCAAACGCAAATGGCTGGAAGGATGGAACGTAGGTACTCCCGGCTTTCAGGGTTCGTACGATTTCTTTGAAGAATGGGGCGAGAAAGACCTTGCCGACATTGTACGCCGTGACCGTAACCACATTTCTGTATTTGCATGGAGTATAGGTAACGAAGTAGACTATCCCAACGACCCATACTCGCATCCTGTACTGGGTGGCGAGAAGGCAGGATTTACACAAGCATCCTATGGAGGCTACAATCCGGATGCTCCCGATGCCATGCGCTTAGGTGCCATAGCCAAACGGTTGGTTGCAGTTGTGAAGAAGTACGATCCGAGTCGTCCTACCACTGCCGGATTGGCTGGTGTAGCCATGTCTAACGAAACCGAATATCCCGGTGCACTAGACATTGCCGGATACAACTATACCGAAAGCAAATATCACACCGACCATGAAAAATATCCTAACCGTGTAATTTACGGTAGCGAAAACCGTCACGACATGGAAGCATGGAAGGCTGTACGTGATAATGAACACATCTTCGGACAGTTCCTTTGGACAGGTATTGACTACCTTGGCGAATCAGGTTCATGGCCGTCGAGAGGCTTTTACTCTGGTTTATTGGATTTCGGTGGGTTTATTAAACCCCGTGGATACTACCGTCAGGCACTTTGGAGCGAAAAACCAATGGTTTATGTGGGTACCTATCCAATGCGCGAAGGAAGAAACTGGTTATCGCAGGATGCATGGGCCATCTGGAATTACGAAGAAGGACAAAACATCCGTGTAGTATGTTACACCAACGCAGCCAAAGCCCGTTTAGAACTTAATGGAAAAGTGGTAGGCGAAACAAAAAACTACGATGATAATACCGGAATTATCCATTGGGATATCCCTTACACAGCCGGGAAACTGGAAGCTGTAGGAATGGACTCTGCCGGAAAAGAAGTAAGTCGTTACGCTATCCAAACATCTGCCCGTCCGGCTGCCATAACAGTTGTAGAGCAAGTAAATAGTTTGTCAAAAGATGGATTCGGCCGCATTGTGTTACAGGTTGTTGATGAGAACGGTATTCCTGTAATGTTATCGGATGATGAAATAACCTGCCATATAAACGGTCCGCTTCGTTTAGTAGGAATGGAAGCCGGCAACAATCAGGATATGACCGATTATACAGATAATTGTCATCGTGTATTCCATGGCCGTATAGTTGTGTATGTTCAGGCAACAGATGAAGGCGGTCAGGCAGAAGTGAAGTTTACTGCACCGTGGTTGAAGGAGGCGAAGGTTTTAATAATGCTCTGAATTTAACTTTTTAACCGCAGAGTACTCAGAGTTTCGCAGAGTTTAAGATTCAATAGAAATTAAAAACTCCGCGTTAATCCGCGAAACTCTGCGGTTAAAATATTAAACTCTCGTTTTTATTGTTCAGGCGAAGCTGAAGGAGGTACCTCATTATTTTCCTCCTTTTTGGATCTGGAACCCCAGATAAGGAATAATATAAGAACAATCACGATAAGTTTACCCCCCATTTTGTTCCAAAAGGAAATCTCAGGAGCTTTATCTGTATCAATATTATAAGTTTCTTTTATATAAGCTAATTCATCCGTATCTAATTCATACGCGTTTTTTTCATCATCCGTAACAAGAACATATTCTGTTTCTCCATAATTCCATAGAGGTACCCAGAAAATAGAAAATTGTTTAAAAGATACTCCGAAGTTTACATGACCGTTATTAATGATAACACTATCTGGAAGCTGTTCTTTAGTTTCGAATTTTAATCCGTTGCTATACAAAATAGGAATAGCAGAAGCTGTGGCTGAAATGCAAATGAAACAAATTACCAGAAATAATACTTTCTTCATAATGATAATTTAAAATGTTAAATAATTAGGGTTGTTCTTTGTGTTTTAAGGGCCCAAAGGTAACTACTAGATTTAAATGGTGCAAATATTATTTAAATAATAAAGAATTTCCTGCATTGTGTGCTATATAACATATAAGATAAGTGTGTGTTTTACACCATATCGTGTTAATTTTACACCCAAAACAGATTAAGTGCTTAATATACAATGATAAACCAAATTTATATAATCATGAAAAAACTCATCCTACTTTTATTTCTTGTAACAATCATCCCCTCGGCACTAATTGCAGGTGTATATAACACGCACAATGAGCCCGATTCTGCTTACATTTTTACTTATGCAACCAATAAAGCAAACAATCACAACGGTTTGCACATAGCCTGGAGCATTGACGGTAAAAACTGGCACGCCATTGGACCCGAATATAGCTTCTTGAAAAGTGATTTCGGTAGGTGGGGAAGTCAGAAACGTATGTTCTCTCCTGTGGTAATTCAGGATAAAGATGGTTTATGGCATTGTTTGTTTACTGTAAATGAAGAGGTAGGAGTTATTGCTCACACATCATCAAAAGATATGTTAACTTGGCGGCCACAATCTTACAACTATCCAACCGATGGAAACCGTACGGAGATAGAAATGAGCTACAAAAGAAAAATTAGCGAGCGTAATTTAGTTACTATCTCCGGTGAAGAACAAGAAGGCATCATAACCCGTGTTAGCTGGAAAGTTATTGATACACTCATTAAAGGTGTTCAACTGGCCGAATATAAAAACCGCTTGTTTGGTGAGAATAGTTCACAAGATATTACTCGCTTTGCCAACCTCAAACCAGTTGAGGCTACATTAACCATTCATCCGGAACAAAGCAAATTTATCAGCGATATGCTTATCGGTATTTTCTTTGAAGATATAAATTATGCAGCCGATGGTGGTATTTATGCCGAACTGATTCAAAACCGCGACTTCGAATATAGTCCGGCCGATAAAGAAGGACATGATAAAACATGGAACAGCAAGAAAGCATGGACACTGAAAGGCAGCACTACACCATTAGCAATTGATACAGTAGCACCCATTCATCCCAACAATAAACATTATGCTGTGCTTAATGGTCCATCGGTACAGTTGGTGAACGAAGGTTGGGAAGGTATTCCCCTTAAAAAAGGTGAGAAATATATATTCTCCATGTTTTCGCGTGTAGATGGTAAGGGAGGAAAATTCCTTGTTACATTAAAAGATAAAGATGGTAAGGTGTATGGTGAAGGTGCTCTCAATATATCCGGTAATGACTGGAAGAAGAGGGAAATTGTTATCACTGCCAAGGAAACAACAGATCATGCAAGTTTAGAGTTAGCCCCTGTATTTGCAGGAACGGTTTACCTGGATATGATTTCGCTTTTCCCACAAAACACCTTCAAAGGTCGTAAGAATGGTTTGCGTGCCGATCTTGCTCAAACACTTGCTGATATGAATCCCCGTTTTGTTCGTTTCCCGGGTGGATGTGTAGCACATGGCGACGGATTGGGTAATATGTACCGTTGGAAAAATACCATCGGCCCATTAGAGTCGCGTGTGCCACAACGTAACCTTTGGGGATACCATCAAACTGCCGGACTGGGATATTACGAGTACTTCCAGTTTTGCGAAGATATTGGTGCCGAGCCACTTCCGGTTCTTCCGGCAGGAGTTCCTTGTCAGAACTCAGGAACAGGCGGACACGGTCAGCAATGCGGAATACCAATGGAACACATGGACGAATATATTCAGGAAGTGCTCGACCTGATTGAATGGGCAAACGGAGATGCAAAGAAAACCGTATGGGGAAAGAAACGTGCAGAAGCAGGACATCCCAAACCTTTTAACCTGAAATACCTGGGTATTGGTAATGAAGACCTTATTTCGGATGTATTCGAAGAACGCTATGCCATGATTTGCAATGCTGTGCGCCAAAAGTATCCGGATATTATTGTAATAGGTACAGTAGGCCCATTTTGGGAAGGCAGTGATTATGAAGAAGGCTGGCGCATTGCTACCGATCTGAAACTACCAATGGTAGACGAACATTATTATAACTCACCAGGTTGGTATATCCACAACCAGGATTTTTACGATCGTTACGACCGTAATAAATCGAAAGTATATCTGGGTGAGTATGCAGCACATCTTCCGGGTCGTCCTAATAATATCGAAACAGCACTTGCCGAAGCTTTGCATCTGGCAAATGTTGAACGTAACGGTGATGTGGTAAGTCTTACATCGTACGCACCATTGTTGGCTAAAGAAGGTCATACCCAATGGAATCCTGATTTAATTTATTTCAATAATACCGAAGTTAAACCTACTGTAGGCTATTATGTACAGCAATTATATGGACAGAATGCAGGTAATGAATATCTGTCAAGTTCATTGGAACTGTCCGAAAGGAGAGGGGATGTGCAGAAGCGTGTGGTGTCGTCCGTAGTTTATGATTCACAGACGGGTAATTATATCATCAAACTGGTTAATATGCTGCCTGTTCCGGTGAATACAACTATTGATTTGTCTCCACTTCATTTATTAACGGATAATGCTGTGTTGACAGTGCTTTCCGGTCGTCCGGATGATAAAACAGCTAAACCGGTAACATCGGATATAACAGTAGGAGAGGAGTTAAAACAGGAACTTCCGGCTTATTCGTTTACAGTGATAAGATTAAAAGAGTTAAAACAGGAGCTTCCTTATTCGTTTACAAAGATAAGGTTAAAGAAATAGCTATATGAACTTCCTCCTCCAAAGGGCTATATGCTTGATGCGTACGGCCGTTACCAACCTGCAACCAACCTGCAACAAACCGCAACTAAAAAATAAAATAATATGAAATCATTTAAAGTACTATCTTTCCTATTAGGAATAATCTTTGTTACAAGTTCCTGCAATCCCCCTAAAAAAGCAGACAATAACTATGTTGCTTACCTTTTTGCCTACTTCACCGGTAACCGTGTAGAGCAGGAAGCCATTCATTTTGCAACCAGTACTGATGGATACAATTATCTGGCTCTCAACGAAAACCGTCCGGTAATTGATTCAAAAGACATCAGTTCAACTGGTGGTGTACGCGATCCGCATATACTTCGCAGTGAAGATGGCAAAACCTTTTATATGGTTGCTACCGATATGACTTCCAGTAAGGGATGGGACTCTAACCGTGCCATGGTTCTGCTTAAATCAACCGATTTGGTAAACTGGCAATCGTCCGTAGTGAATATTCAGCAAAAGTATGCCAATCAAGAAGAGTTGAAACGTGTTTGGGCACCTCAAACCATTTACGATGCCGAAGCTGGAAAATACATGGTTTACTTCTCGATGAAACATGGTGATGGAGCAGATATTATCTACTATGCCTATGCCAACAAAGACTTTACCGATCTGGAAGGCGAACCGAAACAACTTTTCTTCCCAGCCAACGGCAAATCATGTATTGATGGCGATATTGTGTTGAAAGATGGTACATATTATATGTTCTACAAAACCGAAGGACATGGTAATGGAATTAAACTGGCAACCACAAAATCGCTTACTTCGGGCAAATGGGAAGAACACGAGGGATATAAACAACAAACTGCTGACGCTGTAGAAGGCTCAAGCGTATTTAAACTGATCGATTCGGATAAATATATCCTGATGTACGATGTTTATATGCGTGGTTCTTATCAGTTTACCGAAAGTACCGACTTACAGAACTTCAAAATCATAGACAATGAGATATCTATGAACTTCCATCCTCGTCACGGATCTATAATCCCTGTTACACAGGAAGAACTAGACCGTTTGACGGAAAAATGGGGAACAATTTCGGAATTTCACCAGTAATACATAACTTTGTCGTTATATGAAATAACATTTAAAACAATATATCATGATGCGGCGTAACTTTCAATTTTCAATTCTCAGTTTTCAATTTATCTGTTTGTGTTTCTTGTTTGGCTGCACGCAGAAGGAAAAAACGATGGAGAAAGAATTAACAATGGTAGTAGGTACATATACCGATGGGGATAGTGAAGGGATTTATACCTTCCGTTTCAATCAGGAAACAGGAGAAACGGTGGCTTTAAGTAAAGCCGAGGTTTCTAATCCTTCTTACCTTACCATTTCGGACGATAATAAATATGTGTATGCCGTTAGTGAACATGGCGACGGACGGGAAGCTGTAAATGCATTTAAATTTGATAAATCTGCCGGAACATTGCACTTTATCAACAAGCAACCGGCTATGGGTGCCGATCCTTGTTACATCAGCACCAATGGAAAAAACATTGTAACAGCCAATTACAGTGGCGGTAGCATTTCTGTTTTCCCAATAGGTAAGGATGGCGAAGTACTAGCGGCTTCAGATGTGATTAACTTTTCCGGTTCGGGTCCTGATACATTGCGCCAAAAAAGTTCGCATTTGCATTGTGTAGAGTTCAGTCCCGATGGAAAATATTTGTTTGCCAATGATTTAGGAGCAGATAATATTTATAAAATGGATGTAAACGCCAAAGCAGATGCTGAAAACAAACAGCGTTTCCTTTCGCTTGGTACTCCTCATGCATTTAAGGTAAGCGGCAGATCGGGCCCCCGGCATATTACATTTACTCCCAATGGGCAGTATGCCTATTTAATTAATGAGATTGGCGGAACGGTTACTGGTTTTCAGTACAGTGATGGTATGCTGAAAGAGATAGAAACTGTAGTTGCCGATGATGTACATGCAGAGGGAAGTGGAGATATTCATGTAAGCCCCGATGGAAGATTTGTGTATGCAACAAACCGATTGCAGGCCGATGGATTAGCTATATTCCAAATCAATCAAACAGATGGTAAACTAACCAGAGTTGGTTATCAACTTACTGGTATTCATCCACGCAATTTTATCATCACACCTAATGGTAAATATCTGCTGGTTGCTTGCAGAGATAATAATGCCATACAAGTGTTTGAAAGAAATCAGGAAACTGGGTTGGTTACAAATACTCAGAAAGATATAAAGGTTGATAAACCGGTTTGCATTAAGTTTGCGAATTAGTTACGAGTTACGAGTTACAAGTTACGAGTGACCATGCGGATTAGCTCGTAACTTGTAACTCGTAACTATCTCTGCTTTTCCGTTAAATACTTCCAATACCTCACAGGTATATGTTGTTTATGCAGTCTGGGGTTAAGTCTTTCCTTAATTGCAATAGATTTAAAATAAGTCTTCCACAATTCCTGAAACAGTTTTTCGTCTTCGTCCATTAAACTTTCATCGAGCATACCGCTAATCAGGTGGGCGTCTTTTGTTTCGAAGGTTACTTCCTCTACTGTTTTTAAATCGTAGTAATATCCATATTGCCGTTTAGTGTCATAGATTAGCCATTTCTGATCGGCAAACCTGTCTTTGAAATGCTCTATGGTTGTTGACAATACATTAAACTCGGGTTCGAATGGTGCAAAAAATGTTCCATCGGCTGCTTTCTGAAAACGGGCAAACTGAATAATGCGGTGATGTTCGTAATTTACCCTTTTCCATATTTTTGATAATGCCAGCACATCCGGATCACCAAAGTTCAATTCGATGGTTTTAGGAGTATCAATGGCTTTTCTTATGTAGCGGAATAACAGGATGTCGACTTCGGGCAGTTCAGACAACCAGCACATTGTTATCAGCGAAAGAGCACTTTTCGATAACTTCTTTTCCAATGCTTTCCATACCCTGACTGCTTTTTCTTCATCAGCTGTAACATGAAAGCTTTCATCATAGAATAAAGGAAAGGGTTCACCTTCTGCCAGAAGTACATCGGGGAAGGTTTTACGGAAATAGGCATCGAACACTGCTGTAAGAAGCCCATCAAGGGTTTTATCGTACACAAAGACTATCATTCGTCGGTAAATAAGAGTTGCAATTGGCGTTCGTCGACTTTCTTCCCGGTTTTGGGTATCAATAGTTTGCGTACTCCTTCAGGACTTAATTCATTGACAGTCTTCATTGGTAACTCGTGACAGGTGATAAAGTACTGGGCTTTCTTCATTACAATACCGATTTTCTTTAACTGATACATGCCGAGCTTTGAATAGCGGCGCGAAGTAACAATCATTTTGGCCGATTTTACCCCAATGCCCGGTACCCGTAGCAACATTTCATAATCTGCCCTGTTTACATCAACCGGAAACTGTTCAGGGTGCCGTAATGCCCACGCTAATTTAGGATCGACTTCCAAATCAAGATGTGGATACGAATCATCAACAATCTCATCTACTTTAAACTGATAAAAACGCAATAACCAATCGGCCTGATAAAGTCGGTTCTCACGCACCAGGGGAGGCTGCTTTAAGGCAGGTAAACGGTTGTCGTATGTGTTTACCGATACATAGCCAGAGTAATATACCCGTTTCATGGTGGGTCGTCGGTATAATGCCGACGAAAGGAAAAGAATATCTTTGTCGGTCTCGGCTGTGGCTCCTACAATCATCTGGGTACTTTGTCCGGCTGGTGCAAAACGAGGAGCATAACGGTATTTCTTTCTGTCTTCTTTGTTTTCCAATACTCCTTGCTGAATGTATTGCATGGGTTGAAAAACACTTTTAAAGTCTTTCTCGGGTGCCAGTAGTTTCAAGCTTTCTTCTTTGGGAATTTCTATGTTTACACTTAAGCGGTCGGCATACAATCCGGCTTCGTTAACGAGTTCCCTGCTGGCACCGGGAATACTTTTCATGTGTATATATCCATTGAAACGGTGAACTTCCCGGAGGTCTTTTATTACCCTGACCAGGCGTTCCATTGTATAATCGGGATTGCGAACAACGCCCGAACTGAGGAACAGCCCTTCGATATAATTACGACGATAAAATTCGATGGTGAGATTAACGAGTTCCGTAACCGAGAGTGTGGCTCGGGGAATATCATTGCTTTTACGGTTAATGCAATACGCACAATCGTATATGCAATAATTGGTTAACATAATCTTTAATAAGGATATGCACCTGCCGTCTTCAGCAAAACTATGACATATTCCAATGCCACCTACAGTATTACCCAATCCACCTGCTTTATTAGAGCGAACCGTGCCACTGGAGGCACAGGAAACGTCGTATTTGGCTGATTCGGCCAATACCTTTAGTTTGTTGAGTACGTTCTCGTTCATGAGTTCAAAACTACACATTATCTCTCAGTTGAACAAGAAAAATCAGATGAGTTATGCACAATATTAAAAAGTAGCCGAAACCTGTAAAATAGTATCTATTTGAAAAATTGAACTTTCTTTTCCATACCGTACTTTTGTACAAGTATTCATGTTACAATATTTATAGTGATGGCACAACACAAACATTCTATATATTGCGATTAGCCGATTTACGATTTACGATTGGAGTTAATTTGTAAACCTATACAAAGAAACTTCAATTATGAATCGTTTAATCGGCTAATCGCAAATCATTTTGTACCGAAGTTTATGGTAATAAATAGTTGTATATGTATTGAATTGAATTAGTAAAAGTGAATGACACCTCGCAGCGATTGCAAGGTGCCATTTTTTTTATTGTTGCTTCTTGTTCCTTATTTGTCCCGGAGTTTTGTTAAATACATTTTGGCAGAAAGTAGTGAATGAAGATACTGATGAAAAATCATATTTATCTGCCAACTCTTTTATGCTCATTTCAGAGCAATTCAGGTCATGAAATATAAGGGAGGCTTTTTGGTTACGTAGCCAATCGGATGCCGATGTTCCAAATACCTTCTGGAATTGTTTTTTGAATCCGGATTCGCTGTACAAGGACACTTCGGCAAGACCCTTTACGTTTTTTACATTCCGATAGTTTTTATACATCAAATTCATGAATGTTGAATTATGACTCAATAACGGTGTAAAAAAGGCTTTGAGTTCTTCTTTAGAATAATATGCACGTAGAAGAAAAAACAGCTCTTTCATCTTTGTTTCAAAGTAGTAGGAGCATTTTAATCCTTCCTCGGAACATTCAATTAAAAAGTCGATGAACTTTTCCAGTTTGTCATTGATGTTAAGCATGTGAAAGTCGTTCTTTGCAATGCTCTTTTCCGTATTCGAGAATATGTGTTCCAGCGAAACACACTCGCATAGTTGTACTATACCACGTATGCGGCAAATAATGATATGGGTATCTTCCATAACTTCGGCATGTACATGACTTCCGGGAGGGAAAAACAGGATTTTACCACGAGTAACTTCCAGATCTATAACTTTTCCATAGTTCAGGATAAAGTTACCACTAATAACAAATACAATTTCTGTGGTAAAAAGGTCTCTTTCAATTAATCCACCTTTATCTACTTTTAGTATTTCTAAAGATGCATTTTTACCTTTTTCATAGTTGAAGCAATTAAAGTGCTCCTTTGGGTACAATAATGTCATTTCTTAACTAATTGAATGATCGAATGTGTATGTTTGTGTTGTAATCAATACAAATATAGTGCTATTTTGTATTTTTCTGATAAGTATACGATCAGTTTATACGAAAGATATATGAATATTAACAAATAGTATAGTTAAAAAGAGTTTTGAGTGGTGAGTAATGAGTGGTGAGTAGTGAGTTGTGAGTACGATGCCGCATGGTACTCATAACTCACTACTCACTACTCATAACTCACCACTCAAAACTTTTGTAGTTTTCCGGATTTATTTCAAAAGCGTCTATCAGTTCTTTGTTTGCATCTAAAACTTTATAGCGAAAAACAACATTGTAATCTCGTAATTTACTAAGCGATCCGGATTCTCTTATATAATCTATCAATGCAATTTCTTGAATTCTCTTGTTGCTATTTTTGTCCATAAATTGTATTGTATACTCAAGAATAGCAGGCCTTTCGGCTTTCATATCTATAACATAAATGTTATCAGCTAATAACAGAGGTAATGTTTTTTTAGTTACGCTCTCCATTTGTGTTAAGGTTAAATAAATGTCCTCCTCTTTGTCGGCTCGATAATAAAGGTAATCAATAGGGGCATATGTAAGTTCGAGTAACAATTTGTTTTCATTATTACGGAAACGATAGATAAAAGTAACAAAATCGTCTCTAAGACGTTTCATTACCGGATTTGATACTATGTTGTACAAATGAGCCTCTTTTATTAATTTCAAATTAGTTGAATCCTCAAGAAGGTCTGCCCGGGTAGTTATATGATTTAATATTAAAGTATTGTCTTTTGTTTCTGCACTAACAAATATTGTTTGCTCGTTTGTTTTAACTGGGCATTGTTTGTTTAGTTCTTGTGCAAACTCTTTTACAATTGCGTTCTTTTGGCATTGACTGAATAGAAATATACAGCTTATGCACATTAAAAGAAGAATAAATTGAGAATTGAGAGTTGAAAATTGAAAATTACGATGCATCATGTTACTTATTAACTATGTAAAACTTTGTGGAGTACCCTATCCAATATTTTGAATCGTCGTCGCGTTGTATTTCTTTAAGGAAGTGTATGGTTTCATCATCTACCCAATAAACACCAGTCATATAACCTTCCCCCATGTTGAAAAGGTTATAAGGGATGTACTTATCGCCTTCTTTTACTTCAATGTAATATTCTACACCATCAAAATGAAAAGTGCCAAACCGGTATTTCCCTGATGGAGAATAGACATAACTGGATGGATTAACAAAAATCTCTTCCAAAGTTGTTAAATTGTATGCCGATGGGTATCCGTGACCACCTGTTATCATTACATAGTCTAACTCAGGACAATATTCATAAGCCCATTGTTCCCTGAAGTAAACTGTTGTGCCGTCTTCTTGTTTAATATACTCCCCGAATTGATCAAAATTCTTTAGCCGCTCATCTGCCATGAGTAGTTGCTCAAATAGTTTGTCGGCTTCTTCATCGTAGTAAACTTTAAAAGGCTTCTTTATAACTTTGCTATAATCGTAAACTCCAACATCTAATGCTTTGGGCCGAATCCGATATTGCTTTTCCTGCGTGTATAGTGGTATTGTGTTGCACGCTATTATTAGCCAAACAATGATTCTTATCTTATAACTCTTCATAGGTTAGAAAGATGCTTTTTTTATCGTAAACCTATACTTCCCTACTGGTGTAACCTTTTTTGCCTTTAGCGAAATACGAACAACTTCATCGCCCCACACTTTTGTTAGTCGCGGATCTTCTACAGCAAGTTTCTCTGTTGAGGCTTCAAACAGGTTTTTATCGTATAACAAAGAAACTGCCTGATCATTACATTTAATGGAGATTTTTCCATCAGCCGGAATGCTTACTTCTCCCCATGTCATGAAATGTAATACATTCTCAACAGTAGGATTAGTGATAGAAAAATCATCCTCAATAAGTAAAGAATTGGATGTTAGCCGGTAACTGCGTTGCCATTTGTTGATTCCTGCTTCTTGGGGGTAGGCCTGAGTCATATCGAGCGAGAACGAATTTTTATTGGCCTTTACATTTGTACCTTTATAAGTTTTACCAAACTTTTGCTGGTGACCGTTTATGCGTGGCAGATTGTGATAATCGCTTTGCATAGTCCATATTGTATAACGCTCGCTGCTAAATGTTTTGCGTGTGTATGTTTCAACACCCAAATCAATAAATACCGGATAGTTATTTACATAGAAATTGAATGTTCCTACATCGTTATGATTATGGCTTTCATCATTATACCCTGATTTACCGGCAAAGAATAAATCACCGTTTGCCATGTAGCAGAACTCAGTTTCGGGATACCATGTAAATGGAACATGCGGATGCACAGGATTGTAACTATCTATTTGTTTTTCGCAATCCATATTGGCCAGCATACGGAACAAATCGCGGTTGATACTGATAGATGAAGGGTGCTGTTTCTTTAAATAAGCAGAGAAATCTTTTAATTCCTTACTATTTGTTTGCTCACCATAACGGGCTATAAGATGATAGTCTAATCTTTCTTTGGCCGAAGCATCGGCAAAGTTAACCACCCATCCGTTGCCAACATAGCTGCGCGATATGTATTCGCCCATGTTTTTAACAACTGGTGCATCAAACAAAGAAAGCTTTCCACCCGTTGCATTATACAATAAATCCAGGAAGTCGAATAACTTGCCGCCGGCATGTCCCCAGTACGAAGGACCCTCTTCGCAAGCACCATCATCTTTGGTGTAGTTCAGGAATTTATCGGTCGATACCATGGTGCGGTACACAGCTTTGGCCAGTTTATCTTTGTCGTTCTCTAACAAGAGGAAACATTGCAGTACATTAGAGTTACACCACGGATTCCAGTTGTTTACAAATCCCTTTTCGGCAGTAACATCGAATGCCATCCACCAAAAACGGCTTTCGTTCATATAAGGTATCATGATGCGTTCTTCCAGTTCCTGATACAAGCGTTGAGAGAACAGAGGTGTTATCTTGTCGAATTCCTCGTGCAGGAAGTAATAAATCCAGGAAAATGTAGCTGCCACATCGGTCGATACCAGTTCAAGTACTTTTTCTTCTTTCTTAGGGAAAGTGCCACCGCCTCTTTGCAACACCTGATGCGCCGATATACTCCACGAGGTCATTTCGCACGTGTGGAATATTCCGTTCATTAACTGGTCCAGAAAGCGACCTTTGCCCTCTGCCATTTCTGCAAGAAATAGCGAAACAATGGCATTGATGTTGGCATTGTAATTGCCCGACATGGGTTCGCGACTGCCGCTTCGGGTAAATTCCAGATAGTCGGTTACTCTGATAACTTTCCACATGTAGTCCAGATTCTTTTCTCCCTGTTCAATATAATAAGCTTTGTTCTCTCCAATAAGGTTCTCCCAGCCTTCACGGTCGGTATATCCGGGGTATTTTACCCATTGTTGGTTAAGTACAAGTACTTCTTTTAGCTGCTCTTCGGTAGTAAGATTCAGTAACAGGTTCTTTTCACGATAAGCTTCTGCCGATTGTATGGCCAGCAGAAAGCATAGAATTAAGGTTATTCGTAATGATTGCATGGTTATAAAATTTTATAGCGTTACCAGTATCCCGCCATGGAAAGCACTGTTTCCAAAACCGGATTTTACTTTATTAAACATGGAATAAGGAGTATAATGGTATTCAATAAACAAGCCAACATATTTGTGTTTAATATTGATACCACCAAATAAATCTATAGTTCTAACAGCATAATTATTATCTACTTCATCTCCATATTCGTCAATACTTGTGTTTTTATAAAGGTTTGTGCTCAGGCTTTCGTACCCTAACCCTACATAATATTGCAAACGAAGATTAGAACGGAAACGTTTTTCCCAACGGGCACGTATGTTAAAGTTTAGTAACACATCGGCCTCGGTTGTACCATAATCGCTAGTATGGTTTTTACCCGAATAATAATATTTAAACTCGTTTGCTCCGGAAGGAAAACCAACCTGCATACCAGCATCGAGCATGGTAGATTGTATGGAGAGTATTTTAAAATAAAGTGCCAATATGGTTGCCGATGAATATATATTACTCAGCTTGCCTACAGGAATTCTGGTTCCAACCTGAACATCCATAAAGTTCCATGGCTCATATTCAGCTTCGCTATAAATATAAACAGGTTCCGGCTCGGGTTCGGGTTCCGGCTCGGGTAATCTGAATGCATTATCCGGTAGGTTGGGTATGCTCATAACCTGCTCCAATATAGAATTAAGATAGTAATCGTCTTTATTGTGTCCGTAGTTACTCATTATACAGCTAACATACTTTCCGCGTACTTTTTGTACTACATAATAAGCAATAAGTGGGTAATGCGAAGCACCATCATTATAAACTATACGGTTAGCTTTGGTGGCCATAACCTCGAAGGTTACATTTATGTTTTCCTCCATCAGTACCCTCATTTCACTTTTATCCAGTATTATCCGGTTTTGAATATCCAATTCGGCATCTTTCAAAGTATTGAATTCCGACCATCGTATCTGTACACCATCACCGCTTACGGCGTGTGGGTTTATCATTTCCCAATCTTCTTTTGGTGTAATCTTTCTTCCAATAAATGAAAACGATTTTTCTGTTTTACTATCAATAATATAAGGTAAAAGTTTGTTTTTCAGATATTCTTCTACAACTGCTCTTTCGAGTTCTGCATTGCGGTTGTTTATTGTAACAAAAAGCAGAGAAACGATTTCTTTGGTATTTAATTGAAGCAGGTAGCAGGTTTGTATTGTTCGCAGATAGGGAGACGTACTTATAATGACTTCGGATTCGAGTACTCTGCTTTCAATACCGAATGTACTTTCCGAGTAATCGGCTTTTATTTCGCCAAACCCCAGATTGTATGCAATATCGCTCAGGATATCCGGATTACTGATTTCACCTTCAAAATTGTCGATGTAAATATCGTATCCACTAACTTCAAGTATAATATTACCATCGGGCGATTTAAGCCCCTGCATAAAAGAAAGGTTATTGTTTTGCGAGGAAATGCTAATGGCATTTATCAGTAATAAAATACTAATGATAGTATATTTCATGTTTAGGAATATTTTTGGATACCAAACATAGGTGAAATTGAGCAAATAACAAAGTAACTGGGGTAAAAACTTGATTTTAAAATTGACTCATACTTGAACCTTATCATAACTATTTCGATTTTAAAATTCAGTTTTTATATCCAAAATATTTGTATCACAAAGAAAAATAAATTATTTCTATAATCAATAGCTTAATTTCTACTCATATGCGGCTTGTCTCTTTTTTGTACATGTTGGCATAAAAATCGACTCTGATTATATTCAAAAATGGGAGGGAAGTTGACTCCTTTAGCTCCTAGTGAAGTAATGATTGATAAAGAAAAAATGCAACAAATGGGGAGATGCCAAAAGCAACGGTCGTTGAATTCCGTTGCAACAATAGAAAAGAAGAGAAAAGAATATAACATAACATAAGAAAAAGCAGAATAAAAAGAAACTGCTGCTGTTGATGAAAGGCGCGAAAGGATGAAGACGCGAAAGCTTTTGCACTTACCTTTCTCACCTTTGCGCCTTTCTCGCTTTCTCGCCTTCATGCCTTCGTGCTATATAGTTCGAGGGGTCAATGCTATATAGCTTCGACCCTTCGGCCTATATAGCATTGACCCTCAGAGCTATATAGCACTCAACGGCAAAGCTATATAGAACAAATTAATTCAGATATTTAAAAATCTGCGCAATTCTGCGTCATCTGTAGCTAAAACATAATAGCAACAGTTTAATTAACTTCTTTTAAATATTTAGTTTGGTGTTTCTTTCCATTTCTCGCCATTTCTTTCCATTTCTTGCCATTCACTATTTTCGATGCTATATCTTTGCAGTGTTTAAAAGATGAGGCAGGCAATTGAGTTCTTTGACATTTTTAGCATTTGAGTATCTGTTTGGTTCAGTTAGGGACTGAGTTGAACTAAAATTAAAACACAGAGTCACAGAAACACGGAGCTTTTCCTTGTGCTGAACACAGAGGCTTCTCCTCCTCCGCCCTACGGGCACCTCCTCCTTTCTTTGTGCCAACTGACATAAAGAAATTGAAAATAAAAAACGATCTTTGAAATTCTGTTATAAAA
>NZ_QVMJ01000036.1:24870-44765 GCF_010500955.1 Bacteroides sp. 519 | reverse complement strand
ACCACATTGTTTTTAACAATAGACACACTGATTCTTTTTTATTTACATTATTGCAGGCAGTGGGAAAATAGAAAGAAATCTTCCGAACATGACTGGGCGATGCCTGGGGCTGAATTAAGTCGGGCTTACAGCCCGTCGCTCAGGGTTATCAATAATCAAAATGGTTTAGCAAACTTAATAGTTTCACTCTTGAATCCTTTTAAAGTACCATGTTTTTTTATATATTCATGAATAGTTTGCTTGTCATCCAACATCTGCTGAATCACATTGTTCTTATTTTCTTTTACACTATTAGTTTTCATTTTGCAATCCAATAACTCGACAACAATAAATCATACTCATGAGCAAAACTATATTGTTCATGATAACTTGTTTGATCTTTAATATACAGGCTCACATCATTTAAATCATCATCAGTTACAGGAAGAACAAGAAAATCATTATCCCATTTACATTCGGGGTATCCTTTCTCTTTCAGCCAAATATTAGCATCTTTCCTCATGGTTCTGATTATCTTTTTAGCATCCTCATTAGTAGTGTTGAGGAAAAGGCAGTGCACATGTTCATGACCTCCGTTTATCTGTTCAATATTTACTCCATATAAACTATCACGACTCTGCAAAAAAGTAAATAACTTGTTACGAACTGTTTCATTCCTTAAATGTGGTTCCCAATCTCTGGTGCTCCACACAACATGTAGAATAGTTCTCTCCGTTTTTTCAATATTCATACCATTACTTTTGTTAAGGTTAGTATTCTAAATAAAATGGAGAGGTAGGGGTAAAACTCTAAGCAAAGATACATCATAAAAAATAAATATTCATCTTGTGTTTTAAAAAAATAAAGATCATTCAAGAATTAAAGTGCCACAACAATAACCAAACAGTAACATATAACAACAATAGAAGAAAGCCAAAATCCAACGGTCGTTGAATTTCCGTTGCAACAAAAGAAAAGAAGAGAAAAGAAGAGAAAAGAAAATAACATCAGAAGAAGAAGAAAAAGAAGAAGAAGAAACTGCTGCTGTTGATGATGATGATGATGTTGATGATGAAGGTATGAACCCTGTAGGGATACCCCTTGTGGGTATCCTGATAATGGCCTGATAATGGTTCCCTTGTATTAATGGTTAACAATCAGGATACCCACAAGGGGTATCCCTACAGCGTTTTCGTCCTTTCGCACCTTCGACACACTATATAGACCGAAGGGTCGAAGCTATATAGCTTTGTCGTTGAATGCTATATAGTTCTGAGGGTCAATGCTATATAGCTCGATGGGTGAATGCTATATAGCACCAATTGACTGCAAAATCTTAATCTCCAGGCCCAAACATAACAATTGCACAGTTAATTAACGTCTTTTAAATATTTATTTCGTAATTTCCGGATGTTTCTTTCCATTTCTGGACACTCCCAACTTTGAGCGTTGTATCTTTGCAATTATTCCTGAATGGAAGGAGTTAAAGGGAGCTATCAGGGCGCTCTAAACAAAAAGAACAGTATTACGTTAAAATATCAAAATGAGTAGACGTAAATTGTGGAATTCCGGAGTTTAGGTAATCTCTTTAGTAAATATCGCATTGAATGATAAAATTAAGAAAATATATAATTAATAACTAAACCGTATGAGAAAGAAGTATTTTTTGCTCATTTCATTAATCATCTCGTTTATAACACCTATTACAATGCAAGGACAAACGTATGATAAGCTTTGGACCCAGGTTGAACAGGCACAAAAAAAAGGCTTGCCTAAATCGACCATAAACCTCACCGAACAAATCTTTAAAAAAGCACAGGCCGAAAAAAACTCGCCGCAGATGCTTAAAGCGTACACAGCCCGTTCTATGTACCAGCAACAAATTACGCCCGATAGCTTTTATGTAGATTTAAAGGGATTGGAACAGTGGGTTAAAACCTCACAGAACCAGGTTGAGTGTGCAGTATTGCATACCTTGATTGCTTCGTTATATGCAGATTATGCTGCAAATAACCAATGGCAATTAAGGCAAACATCGAACCTCACCGGAGAAGTTCCGGAGGATATCCGCGAGTGGAGTGCCAGTTTGTTCGTTAAAAAGGTGCTCGACCATACGTATGCAGCATTAGAAGATTCAACCCTCCTGTTGGCAACCTCATCAAAAGAATACCGCCCGTTTGTAAAACTGGGTAGTGCTAGCGAGTATTATCGGCACGATATGTACCATCTGTTAGCACTAAAAGGGGTGAACTCGTTGCAA
This sequence comes from Bacteroides sp. 519, assembly GCF_010500955.1. Classification (GTDB taxonomy): domain Bacteria; phylum Bacteroidota; class Bacteroidia; order Bacteroidales; family Bacteroidaceae; genus Bacteroides. Next base: position 42,526 of record NZ_QVMJ01000036.1, on the reverse strand, counting down.
CAACTTTCGTGGATGGATACCAGCAAACAGGCATCGAACGCAGTATTAACTGTTTTCGACCGACTGATACGTACTTACAGCGAGCTGAATAATAAAGATGCCCTTATACTGGTGTCGTTAGATCGCTTGCGCTGGGAATATATGCAGAAGAACGAAGATTTTCTTCCGGCACTCGATAAAATGATAGCCGACAATAACAACCGTGAGGTAGCAGCAGAGATTTATCTGGAAAAAGCCAATCAGCTAATTGGTAAAAACGAATATGTAAAAGCACTTCAGGTAACAGACGAAGCTATTAATAAGTATCCTCGCTACAACAGGATTAATGCAGTGAAAGAAACCCGGGAAGCAATTCTTTCTCCCGATTTCAACTTTAACATGGATGCTGCAATCTATCCCGAAGCCGAGTATAAAATAACCGTTTCGCACCGTAATCTTGCTGGTTTTACTATCGAGTATTATCAGGTTAATCTTCCGGTAACATCTCCGTTAATTGATAGTTACGACAATTTTAATGATATAGCCAAGTACACCAAAAAGATAAATTCTCAACACATCGACCTGGCTAAGCCTACCGATTATTTATTAAAAGATACGGTTTATACATTAACTGCACCCAAAGAAGGCCTCTACCTGGTACGTGTACTGCCCGATGCAGCTACCAAACAAAGAAACGACCAATTGCTTTCGGTTACACGTTTTAGTGTGTTGAGCACAAAACTTCCCGACAACCGGTTTGAAGTAGCTGTGCTCGATGCAACAACAGGGCAACCTATACAAAACGCCCAGGTACACCTTTTTAGGGATGATAAAGGAAAGAAGGTTGAAAACAAAGTGTTAACTACCAATGCCGAAGGCAGGGCAATAACCGAATGGGGCAATAAAGGATTTCAATTCTTAACAGTAGAAAAAGGCACTGATAAGGCCATGAAACTACAATATGTTCGTGGTGGCTATTATTATGCTGCCCAACGTACTGAAGAAGCCCCCGGAAGCGATGAAGTAAAACTGCTGACCGACCGTTCATTGTACCGCCCCGGACAAATTGTTTATGTAAAAGGTATTGCCTACAATATGTTGCTGGATACAGCCAATGTTACTGCAAATAAGAAACTTACATTGCGTTTACAGGATAGTAACCGACGCGAAATAAACAGTCAGAAAGTAGTAACCAACGAATTTGGTTCTTTTACTGCCCAGATAGTTTTACCGGCTGGCGGACTGAATGGCACGTACTATCTATCTACCGAAAGTAGTAGTACGGTTAATATACGCGTTGAAGAATACAAACGTCCTACTTTCGATATCACTTTCGATAAGCAGGATGCCTCATACCGCATAGGCGACAATATTGAAGTGAAAGGAACTGTTAAAACCTACAGCGGTGTATCGGTTCAGGATGTGCCGGTTAATTATACCATAAAACGCTTTATGCGTGGTTGGTGGGGCCGTTATATGGGAAACGAAACCCTGATAGCCTCCGGAGCAGTTACGGTAGATGATAATGGTAACTTTTCTATTCCTGTATCTTTATTGGCAGATGAACAACAAAAAAACAACGAAGGATTCTACGTTTACAATGTTGAAGCTACTGTTACCAATATAGCAGGCGAAACCCAATCGTCGCAAACAAGCATTGCAGCGGGTTCGCGTTCGTTGTTACTGGGTATTAATGCACCAGCCGATAAGCTAAACAAAGACAATGATATTAAGATTACTTTCACAGCTACCAACCTTAGTGCACAACCAATCAATGTAAAAGGAACTTACAAGTTATATCCTTTCAGCAATTATAAAGAACGCAAAGCGGCCAACGAACCGGTATTAACAGGAAGCTTCACCTCTAATACAGAGAGTGTAATGACTAACTTTAACGCCCTTCCTTCGGGTGCTTACAAACTTGTTATATCGGCTAACGATGCGGCTGGTCGCGAAGCTACTGCCGATAGAGAAATAATTCTGTTTTCGCCTGCCGACACCCGTCCCGCAGCCGAATCGGATATCTGGTATTATGCACAGAATGTAGAGTTCGACAAAAACACTCCGGCTTCTTTTGTTTTCGGAACATCGCACAAAGATGCTTATATATTGGTAGATGTGTTCTCGGCTACCGAAAGAGTGGAAAGCAAAATACTACATCTTAGTGATTCGTTGGTGCAGTTTACATATCCTTATCAGCAAAAATACAAAGAAGGTTTATTGGTTTCTTTCATTTTTGTTAAAGACAACAAAACATTTACCCACCGGGTTAGACTTGAAAAGAAATTACCCGCAAAAGAACTAAAACTGAAATGGGAAGTGTTCCGCGATAAGTTACGTCCCGGACAAAAAGAAGAATGGCGTCTTACAATAATGAATCCGCAAGGAGTTCCTGCTGATGCCGAAATGCTGGCTACTCTTTACGATGCATCACTGGATAAGATATGGAAAACCGAACAGAATTTACTTTTGGACTATGGTCATCGTATACTGCCACATACTTCGTGGATGACGTATAATGGTAATAGAAATTATTATAACTTCTGGTTCTCGGGTAAGTCGTGGACCTATCCAGCTTTAACTTACGATGACTTCTGGACTACAGGAATCCCCTTTGCAATAGAACAGATGATGTATGATATGGCTCCCGGAGCTGCAACACGGAGCATGTCAAAGCAAACAGTAATAGAGTCGAAATTTTTACCCGTTATGGAAACCGATGCTACTTTTGCAGAAGATACAGGAAACGCCATTTCTACGAATATGCTAGGAGCAGGAAATATGGATACGCTGGCTCCTCCAACCGAAGACCTCCGTACCAACTTTGCCGAAACGGCTTTCTTCTATCCGCAGTTGCGTACTAACGAAAAAGGTGAGATTGTAATTTCGTTCACCATACCCGAAAGCCTTACCCGCTGGAACTTCCACGGTTATGCACATACCAAAGGCATGCTTACAGGTATGTTGAAGGGTGAAGTTACTACCAGTAAAGAGTTTATGCTAACTCCAAACCTTCCACGGTTTGTACGTGTGGGCGATAAAACATCGGTGGCTGCTTCTGTTACCAATACAACTGGAAATGCGGTTTCGGGTACTGTAACCTTTACATTATTCGACCCACTAACAGATAAGGTTATTGCTGTTCAAAAAGAGAAGTTTACAGCCGCAGCCGGTAAATCGGCAGGCGTTAACTTTACTTTTGCTGCTACCGATAAATACGAGATGCTGGGTTGCCGTATAGTGGCCGATGGCGGACAGTTTAGCGATGGCGAGCAACACTTACTGCCTGTACTTAGCAACAAAGAACGGATAACCGAAACGGTATCGATACCTGTACGCGGTAACGAAACCCGTGAGTTCTCTTTAGAGTCATTGTTCAATAACAACAGCAAAACAGCAACCAACAGGAAATTAACTGTTGAGTATTCGGGTAATCCGGCATGGTATGCCATTCAGGCATTGCCTACAATTAGCCTTCCAACCAACGATGATGCTATTTCGTGGACTACAGCCTATTATGCCAACAGTGTAGCATACCACATAATAAAAGAACAATCACGGATTAAAACCATTTTCGACTACTGGAAAGAACAGGGTGGCACTAAGGAAACATTTATCAGTAACTTGCAAAAGAATCAGGATGTGAAAAACATCCTACTCGAAGAGTCGCCTTGGTTAATGGAAGCTACTTCCGAAGCCGATCAGATAAGTCGTATTGCTACTTTGTTCGATCTGAATACTATCAGTAACAACAATATAACAGCGCTTACTAAGTTAAAAGATCTTCAACTCAACGATGGTTCGTGGAGCTGGTACAAAGGAATGTCGGGCAGCCGGTATATTACAACTTATGTACTCGAAAACCTGTCTCGCCTTAATTTGTTAACCGGTTCGCAAGCTGATAAAGATGTAACAAAGATGCAGCAATCAGCATTTAATTATCTGCATAAAGAAGCTCTTGACGAGTACAACCGCACTCGTGAGATGGAGAAGAAAGGCAGTAAAGTACCAGGTATATCAAGCAATGCTTTGCAATATTTATACTTGATTGCTATCTCGGGCCAGAAGGTACCATCAACAAATCAAACAGCTTATAATTACTTTCTGAATAAAGTAAGAGAATCCTTATTGTCACAGTCTGTGAAAGGAAAAGCAATGTCGGCTGTGATATTGAAAAAGGCCGGAAGAAACAGTCAGGCATATGAATTTATGGCATCCTTAAAAGAATACCTGGTTAAAACAGATGAGTTAGGCATGTACTTTGATTTCAACGAATCGCCTTACCGTTGGAACAACTTACGTATTCCTGCACATGTAGCTGTAATGGAAGCTTTCGATATTGTGTATAACGATGCACGCACAATAGAGGAAATGAAAATCTGGTTGCTCAAACAAAAGCAAACTCAGCAATGGGATTCTCCTCTATCTACCGCAAATGCTATTCATGCGTTGCTGTATCGCGGCACTAATTTGTTAGATAACCGTGGCGATGTACGTATTACTATAGGAAACAAAACGCTTGAAACATTAGCTCCTGCAAACGAAACTATTCAAGGAATAAGTTATGTAAAACAAACGTATACCGATAAGAACCAGATTAGCAAACCAAGTAAAATCAAGGTTGAAAAACGCGACGATGGTATTGCCTGGGGTGCTGTTTATGCCCAATATAGTGAAGATATTGACAAAGTGAACCGCAATGCCGGCGAACTGGGTGTAGATAAGAAACTGTATGTAGAAAAAGTACAAGGTACTACCAAAGAACTGGTTCCTGTTACTGCTGGTACTCCACTGGCTGTTGGCGATAAAGTTGTATCGCGCATTACCATTACTTTAGACAGGGCTATGGATTTTATCCAGCTTAAAGACCAGCGTGGTGCTTGCTTCGAACCGATAGGAGCATTGTCGGGCTACAGCCGGAGCAACGGCATTGGATATTATGTAGCAGTGAAAGATGCTTCGACCAACTTCTTCTTCGATTCGCTTAGAAAAGGGGTATATGTGTTGGAGTATAGTTACCGCGTAAGTCGCACAGGTGTTTACGAAGGAGGCTTAGCTATAATTCAGAGTGCTTATGCACCGGAGTTTGCTTCGCATTCGGCTTCTGTTAAGGTGGAGGTGAAGTAGGCGCGAAGGCGCGAAAGCGCGAAGGCGCGAAAGCGCGAAGGCGCGAAAGGGGAAAAGGTGCGCATCACACCTTCGCGCCTTCATGCTTTCGCGCCTTCATGCTTTCGCGCCTTCATGCCTTCGCGCCTTCATGCCTTCGCGCCTTCATGCTTTCGCGCCTCAAACCTCATCAGGCCAAGAAGCAGCCCTACCCGTAGTCTTAAACTTTGGTCGTTGTGCATCCATACTACGGAGTTGCTTTCCTAATTCTTTCGACAATTGTTGAACAAGTTTAGGCTCTTTGCTGGCCAGATTGGTTGTTTCTCCAATATCATTCCGTACATTGAATAATTCTTTCTTACCCGTTTCGTAGTAATAGATTAGCTTCCAATCGCCTTTCCGGATAGAACAAGTTGGGCCGATACCGGGTCCATCGTTTCCCCACAGGTTGGGGAAGTTCCAGATAAGTGCGCGGTTTTTAGAAGGATCACCTTGTTGAGTGATAAGAGGTACAAAGCTACGCCCATCAATGGGTTGAATGGTTTGATAATGAGTAATACCAGCCATTTCAAGAATAGCAGGGAAGAAATCTTCAATAATAAGAGGTTGATTGCATTTGCTTGCCGGCGATGTGGTTCCCGGCCAACTAACAATCATTGGTTCCCTGATTCCGCCTTCGTAGGCCGATCCTTTTCCACTGTTCAACGGATAGTTATGGCAATGCAAAGGAGTATCGCGCCATCCTGCTTCGGAAGATAAACCACCATTGTCGGCCATAAAAATGATGATGGTATTATCTGTTAGGTTGTTATTATCCAGGTAATCCATTAAGTCGCCCAGACTTTTATCCATTCCTTCGATTAGCGAAGCATAGCCGGCTTCTTTTGTCGAAAGTCCTTTTTCAATATACTTCTGGTAGAACCGCATATCTTTGTCTACCGGTACATGGATGGCATAATGCGACATGTACAGAAAGAAAGGCTGGTTGTACTTCTGTGCTTTATCCAAACTCTTCATGGCCTCTAATGTCAGTGCTTCGGTAACAAAGATATCTTCTCCCCAGTATTTTTCCAATCCCGGAACGGCATTGGGTGGATTGGTACGCCCATCGTTACGATTGCCAAAGTTTTGTTCGCCCAGATAACTGGCTAAACCACCGGCCGCATGCCCGGCAATGTTTACTTCAAAGCCAAAGTGATGCGGACTCTCGCCCGGCGTATCGATGGCACCAAAATGTGCCTTCCCACAATGAATGGTATGGTAGCCATTGTTCTTTAGTAACTGTGGCAAAGTGGTTGCCTGGTATGTACGCGGAATGTTTGGCACTTGACAAATTCCGTTTACATTCCACTCCGGAAACTCCAGTACATCGCTTTTGCGGTCGGTAGATGTATCTTTGAACAGTGTCCAGTTCGTAACCCGGTGGCGTGCAGCATTAGATCCTGTCATCAAGCTACACCGGCTGGGCGAACTAACACTGGTAGCATACGCCTGAGTAAACATTGTTCCCCGGTTGGCAAGCCGTTCCATGTTGGGTGTTTCGTACACCTTGTTGAAGTGCGTTCTTTCCGTCCAAAAAGGCAGAGACGTATCTTGCCAGCCCATATCGTCGACCATAAATAAAATGATGTTCGGCTGTTTGTCCGGCTGCTCTGCCTGTAAGGATAGGAAAGGAGCTGTGATAAGGGGGAGTAAGATCGTTTTTTTCATATACAATAGAGACTAAAATTAAGGATATCCGGTTGAGCAACACATTCATTGATAATCAATTGAAATTCTGTTGCCTCTACCGTTGGAAATTCTTCGATACGTTTGTGGCCTATAGACTCGCCCCGGCACACTGTTTGCCAGCGACCGTTTACTTTGGCTTGCACTTCATATTTTCTCACCCGTTGTCCGTTGCATATATTCTCTTGAATCATACATTGGTTTACAGGTTGTTTCTTATTAAATCGTATGCTAATCGTTTTTTTCTTGCCCGAAGCCGAAGCTAAAGGTTTGCCAAATTGTTGTTCTATCGTTTTTCCCCATTGCTGTAATACTTCTACATCGGGCTTAGGCATCAGGCCGCAGGTGTCTGGTGTTAAGCCTAGAATAAGAGTAGCATTACGACCAACAGATTTACGATACATACTCATCAAACTATCCACTGGGTACACTGCATGTTCATCGTCGGGCTCCCAGAACCATTCGTGCCGCCCATTCATGCCCCGAAGCGGTGCATCGGCCATTGCCGGTACCCAGTATTTACCATCTTTGTCGCCGTTGCGAAGCAGTTGAAGGTGGTTGCGTTGTGTATCAAGGTTTTTGTTGTGCGAATAAGGATACGGAAAAGTAGACCAGCAAGGATAACTCACCGTTCCTGTTTCCGAACCGCCCCAGCGAAAGTCGGCCCGGTCTACATTGTGGTAGAACAAACAGTTGGGTTGCAACCTGCTAACAATAGGAAGTACATCCGGCCCGTCGCCCTGCGGATCATCGGCGCCACCATCAAACCATATCATAAACAATTCGCCGTAGCGGCTACACAGTTCTTCGACCATGCCCTCGCACATACGTTTGTACCATTGCTGGCGGTTGTGGGCAAATGTGCCTTCGCCCTGAGCTTTGAAATTATGAATACCTAGCAATGAGTTCCATCGGATACCGATATAGATGCCCGGCATAATGCCGTACTTGCGACACGAATTAACAAAGTCGCGAACAATGTCTCCTTGTCCGTTACGCCATTTTACCGCTTTCAGACAGTAGGGATTAACATCACTTTGATACAGTGCAAACCCGGTTTCGTGTGTAGCAGTAAGCACTGCAAACTTTGCTCCTGCCGCTGCTGCAGCCTCTACCCATTGATCGGTATTGAGTTGAGTGGGGTTAAAAATGTTGTAATCCTCTACCGGCTGAATGCGATTGTTACCCTGACCGTATTTTATACCATCGAACACATGCAGGTCGTAGTGAAACACCACACCCATTTCGGCTTCGTGCCACTTCAACTGGTGCGAAGCCGGAGTAGGTATCTGCGACTGCTGCCCCACAACATTGAGCGTACACAATCCGGCGATAACAAATAGTAAAATGTTTCTCTTCATTACTTCTCGGCTCCTGTTCCCGATTGCACTTTCCAACCCGGATTCTGGTAAATGTATGCTGTACTGATATCTCCACCTTTCTCGGGGGTTGACAAACGTATCACATCGTAGGCTATTGGTGCCAGATAGTGTGCTTGCATAAATGTATAACCGTTGTATGCTTTATTGTTGCTACGTACACGAAACGGACGAAGGTATTTATAGTCGCGGGCGGACACATTGGGCTCGTCGGCTTCTCCGGCTGGTTTTAAATCGTCGTATAATTCATATTGCTTATCCCACAGGTTGAATCCTTCCATGTGATAATCTTTCATATTATCGAGCGCACGCCAGCGATACAGATCGTCTAAACGCATACCTTCGGCAATAAATTCCGAACGGCGTTCGCGGCGAATATTATACAAAGTAGCATCCACAAGTTGACTGCCTGAGTAAACTGCCAGATCATTCTCTTTGGTAAGGTCGGTAGCATCAATGGTACCTTGAATATCGTCACTCACTCCGGCACGTATACGCAATGCTTTCCAGAAAGTTTTGCTTTGAGCATCCAACGAACCATCAAGCAGGTATTGTGCTTCTATATAATTGAGATATGCTTCTCCGGCACGAAAGATAACGCTTCCTGTGTAGCAGGGTAAGGTGATAGCCATAGAGGGATCTTGATTGAGTCCTTTGCGCAAACAGTATCCTGTTGTTACACGGTTTTCGTTTACAATCGTAATTCCCGGTTTGGTAAACGTAATAAACGGGTTTATCGGGTCGCCCGGAACACTCATTGATTGGCGTAAACGCTCGTCGCGTCCTTCAACTACTTTGGTCAATGTTTCGTCTCCTTGATATCCCGACTCGGCTGCATAAATAGGCAATCCATTCTTCATCAGGTATGTTTCTACCAACGACCGTGTGAATCCTGTATTACCCGATCCGTTTCCACCGGGATAAAGCGTTTGCAAATACGATACTACATAATGAAATACTTTAAGATCGGTATTGTACTTTCTCCAAAGCAATACTTCGTTCATACCGCTCAGATCAACACTGTTGAACATTGATGCATAATCGCCTAACGAAAACTTCCCGGCTACTTGTTCGGCCGACTGTTTAGCCTCTGTAAGGAAGAAATTAATTTCCTCTTCTATATTGATCGAAAATCCACTCAGGTACGACGCTTTTGCACCTGGCCAATTAGGTCCACCCGGTACACGGTCTGTTCCTGCATGATACTTCAACCAAGTTCCTTCGTACAAAGCCACACGCGATTTGAGCAACAAAGCCACATAACGTGTCAGCCTGTTTGATGCCGGTGCTGTTTCGCGCATCATGTCGATGGCTTTATCCAAATCGGATAGAATGAAGCGTGCCACTTCGTTTCTTGGACGGCGTTGGTTGGCTTCGGCCAACTCTTCATAGTTATCCGACAGTGATTTCTCAACTATAGGAAAATCGCCATACGTTTTTAAGAAACTGAAATATTGAAAAGCACGGAAAAAATACATCTCGCCAATGTAATGGCGTATATTGGCTTCTACACCACTAATGCTTCCGGCTTCGTATTTAGGTAATACAGTTTCAAAGAAATAGTTACAGTCGCGTATTTTTTTGAAATCCCATCCGCCGTTGGTTGCTACCCGGCGTTCGCCCGGTAGGAAATTACTGTTTACATTTGTGCTACACTGATTGTCGCTGTTGTTATCGGTACCAAATGTACCAATGCTGTATACTCCCGGTGCATGCGAAGGTAATGCATTGTATTGTGCTGCTCCAAAACTAGCTAATTCATTCTCGGTATTAAGATAATGCTCCGAAGTTACCGATGATAATGGCTGGCGATCGAGAAAGTCGTCGCAAGCAGTAAATAACACTGCCACAAATGCTATTAAAAATATATATTGCTTTTTCATGATTTAATTTTTAGTCTGTTTTATTAGCATGATTCTTAGAATGTAACATTCATTCCACAGGATATAGTGCGTGAGATGGGATAAATCTTTCCGTTACCATAGTCGCCACCTATTGCTTCCGGATCGAAGGCCCCGAATACAGAAGTAAACGTAAACAGGTTATCGCCCGAGAAGAATACACGAACACGCGACAGTCCGATTCTCTGTACCAATTGTGTAGGAATAGTATAACCAATTTGTAAATTCTTCAAACGCAGGTACGAAGCATCTTGCAAGTATCCGGTTTGTACTTGCTGGTTCTTATTGGTATTGAAGTATGGTTTGGGGAAGTATGCATTGGGGTTGGCTCCCATCTTATCTCCCTCAGGACGCCAGTAATCCTGATGTTCTTTGTATCCGATAGATTGCCACATTCCGCCGGTTGCACCCCAGAAGTAGTTACCTGTTAACCAGAAGTCGCGTTTGCCCACCCCTTGGAAGAAGGCACGGAAATCAAATCCATTCCAATCGGCTCCTAATGTTATACCAATGTGGTAGCGTGGAGTGCTGTTACCAATAATCTTGCGATCGCCCGGATCATCAACGGTACCTGCCCCTGTAGATATCTTGTTGTCGCCATCGAGGTCTTTGTACATAATATCGCCTGCACCCCACTGACTGCCCAGTTGCGACTGGTCGGTATGTGCCAGATGTGCTTGCATCTCTTCGTCGGTTTTAGCAATACCAATGGTTTCGTATCCCCAAATCTCGTTGGTGTATTTGCCTATATAAGGACTGCTCAGAATAAATGATTCGTTTGGATATTTTGTTATTTTGCTGCGTGCATCGGCTAAAGTAAGCCCAACAGTGTAACCCAATTTACCTATGCGGTCGTTCCAAGTCAAAGCCAACTCCCAACCACGGGTAACCATGGCTGCATTGTTAATACGTGGCAGGCTTCCGGTATCAATCCCTATAATGGATGATTTCTCTTCAGGGGGTCCAATCATATCGTCGGTGTTTCGTTTGTACCATTCGAACGAACCGGTGAGGCGGTTGTTAAAGGCACCGAAATCGAAACCAATGTTCAATGTGCTCACTTTTTCCCAGGTCATTAAATTACTAACCATTAGTGGGGCTGTTGCAGTTGTGGGTTGTTCGCCGCCAATCAACCAGTTTCCGTTTTTCAGTCCCAGTGGTTGGCTTAGATAGAAGGGATAATAAGCTCTTGTGTTTTGATTACCCAGTTTACCCCACGACACACGTGGCTTAAGTGTGTTTACATAATCGGCTAGTGATTCCCAAAAAGCTTCGCGTGCAATGTTGTAACCCAATGAGAAAGAAGGAAATACATTCCAACGTTTATCGCCAATGAAACGAGATGAGCCATCGTAACGCAGGTTTACTTCGAGCAGGTAACGTCCGTCGTAATCGTAATTCAACCGGCCGAAGAATCCGGCTGTTGCCCATTCTTGTTTCCAGGCCGAAGTATAATCCTTACCCATACTGGCATCGATAGATGGAACCTGATCGCTGATTACATCGTCGCGACGGGCATACACATAGTTTTCTTTATAAAGCTCGGAGTTAAAACCAACCATTACTTTAAAGTTGTTTTTACCCAACGAATGTACATAATCGGTATACAGGTTGGTTGTTAACAGGTTATTGTCCTGTTTAGATACTGATGCATAGGTTGCTCCCGGACTGAAACTGCCATTGAATGCCATTGCCACCGGTTCGTTTTTGTTGTTCCACTCGTATATACGTGCCAGGTTCTCTTCACGGTTCACCCATTCGGTTTTCAATCCCAGTTCGCCACGTATGTTCCAACCTTTCAGTGGAGTGATATCAATGGTACCTTGTGTGTATGTGATATCTTTGTTGCGGTTGTGGCGTCCACCATCTTGTATTTGTATGATTTTTGAGTTGCGCATGTAGTGCCCATTGGGATCTTGAAGAGGCATGGTTGGCCAGGTACGCGAGATATCGTGGTAGTACAATCCCGAATCATCGGCATATAGCGGACGGTCGAGGGTTTCACGGATAAAGCGCGAGTTAATACCCACCTTCAACCAGTTTGTTACCTGCGAACCTACTCTTACCGAAGCATTGATACGCTGAAAGTTATCATCGCCATAGCGCAGGTTTCCACCCTGATCCATAAACGCTCCCGACATGTAATAATTCAATTTATCAGTCCCTCCACTAATGTTCAGATTATGTTCCTGCGTAAAAGCTGTTTTAAAATGGTTACGTGCCCAGTTCTGGTTGTCGTTTGCTTTTTGATGAAACTCGTACATACCATTTCCCGGATTGGGAACAGTGGTTGTTGCCAGTTCGCCTTTTTGATACGCCTGAATGCGGCCAATTGTTTCGTCGTTAAACACAGCTGTTTCGGCTCCGTTAGCAGCCGCTGCATTGAAGTACATGGCAAAGGTATACGAATCCATCATATCGGGCAAATTGGTAGCTGTTGCCCAGCGGAAGTTATTGCTGTAATTTACCTGTGCCTTTCCGTTTTTTCCGCTTTTGGTTGTAATAAGAATAACACCAAAAGGCGCACGCGATCCGTATACACTAGATGCTGCTGCATCCTTCAAAACCGAGATATTCTCAATATCGTCGGGATTCAGCGCATTCATATCGCCTGCAATACCATCAATCAAGATAAGCGGACTGTCGTTAGAGCCTTCTCCTATTGTACCTGTACCGCGAATGTTTACATTCATGGCGTTGCCCAAAGCACCACCTACATTATTGACCGACATGTACAACCCTGGAACCACCCCTTGTAATGCCTGTCCCACTTGCGACACCGGCCGGGATTCGAGTGCTTTATTGTCCACTGTTGATACAGCACCTGTTAAGTTTAGTTTCTTTTGGGTACCAAATCCTACCACCACAATTTCATCGAGTGTTTGTGCATCTTCGGCCAATACAAAGTCGTAGTTTGTTTGTTGCCCGTTAATTGTTGCCGTTTGTGGCACATAGCCAATGTAGGACACCGAAAGAACATCTCCAACTTTTGCCTGTATAGAGAATTGTCCTTCAACGTTAGTAATTTGCCCGCTTGTTGTTCCTTTAACAATAACCGTAGCCCCAATAACGGGCTCATTATAGGTTTTATCTGTTACAACCCCTGTAACGGTTATTTGCTGTTGTGCGTATATATACGGTACACAAACAAGCAACCAAGCAATAAGTAAAATGTTTTTTGATTTCATTTTATCAATTTTAAGGTTAATAATAAATGAATGGATAAATGAATAGTCAAAAGTAGATGTTTGGTAATAAGGAGACACTCGGCAGATTCATCATTATAGATGGGTGAATTGATATATTGCATGTTTGTAGGTGTTGTTTCGTTCAGCGTAGGGGGTGTTTTCATCAAAATGCTTATAACCACTGCTTTTTAACAATGCTGCAAGAAGTTGTTTCGTTTATCTTTCTTAAATTTGATAACATAAAGACAATACCCATGAAACACACATACTGGCTACTTGCTTACTTACTGCTTTTTACCACTACGGCCCATGCCTACTTTGACAAAGACATACGCATATTAACCATGCAGAACGGGCTTGCCGACAATACTGTATACTGCATTCATAAAGATAGAGACGGCTTTATGTGGTTTGGAACCAACAACGGCCTGAGCCGGTACGATGGAAAAACAATCCGCAATTTCAGTATGCCCGATACATACCTCACTGTTTCGCACATTCGCGAAACCACCAACGATTTATTGTGGCTCATAACTTCGGATAACCTGATGTGCTTTGACCGCAAAACCGAAAGATTGTTGCCTGTTGAAACCTCCGGCTGGTGGAAGGATGTAGTTTTTACCGACAACTCTACCCTGTGGGCACTTTCTAATCAGGCACTTGTACATTGCCGTATTGAGTTAATACAAGACCATACAGGAACAGCCCAAATTAAACTTCACGAAATAAAACGGATAGACACTTTTTGCCAACCGGATACTTCACTAAGTGCCATCTGCTCGTCGGGCGATGGATTGTTGTATCTGGTAGATAATGCCGGATACATATTTACTTTCGATACCCGGAAAGAAGAAATAACCGCTACCCATCGCGTATTTGAACAATCCAACTTGCAAGTTCAGCGCATTTTGTACGCTTCCGGACTGCTGTGGATATCTACTATCGAATTCGGTGCCATTGTGTATAATACTGCTACAGGAGATTCGCGTCGATATACCCACAACCTGAAACCAACCCGCACATCTACTTCGCACCATGATTCTTATCAGATTATTGCTTTGCCCGATGGACGTTTCCTCTCGGCCACCTGGAACGGATATACTGTATTCAATCCCACCGGAAAGAACGCTACCGACTTTACCACCGAAATATACAATAACACCACCTCGCATACGCTTCGTAATATGGAATCGCGTATGCTTTGTGCCCATTACGACCCTGCCGGTATGTTTTGGGTAGGCACACGCGGAGGCGGGGTGTATGCTTCCGACCTGCGTTTGCAATTCTATACCCGTTACCATCAGGATACCCACAACGAAATATGCGGCATTGCAACCGATGCCGATGGTTACATCTGGCTGGCCGGATTTCACAGTGGAGTGATGCGCAGCGGCGAACCGTTCCATCCGCAAGCCAAGTTGCACTTTGATGCTGTTGCCCCACAAGCCGGAGAAACAGTGCTTACTGTGGCAGTCGATGCTCATAACAATCTTTGGTTTGCCGGTAGAAACAAGATGCTGACTTGTTACCGTGCCGATACCCGTTCGTATGTATCTTATCCTGTTTTGCCTGAAGGAGAAAACGCATGGAGCGGCGATATATGGACGCTTTATTTGAACAGTCCCGGTAAAATATGGATTGGAAGCACCAATGGGTTACTGGTTTTCGACCTAGCAACCAAGAAGTTTAACCGCATACAGGGTGCCTTTGGAGCCATTCGTGCCATTGCTTCGACCAGTAAAGATTATCTCTGGCTGGGTACCTCTAACGGGCTAATGAAGTTTTCGCTTACCGAGAAGAAAATAACCGGCAAAGCATACGAAGAGCGAAAAGGACTGAACACCCGCGAAGTACGTACATTACTTGCTGCCAGCGACAATTATCTGTATGTGGGCTACAGTGCAGGATTGGGAATTGTTGATCCTGCCACAAACGAAATAGAACATTTTTATACTACCCGCGATGGGTTGTGCAGTAACTTCTTTGGTTGTATAACCGAAGATGCTGCCGGCGACATCTGGCTGGGAACCAATTCGGGTATTACCCGCTTTAGCCGCACACAGCAGTTGTTCTACAACTACTATATATCGAGCAGTAACCGTTCGTCCTGGCACTACAACGGTTATTTGTTTTGGGGTAACAATTTAAATCTTACCTGTTTTCATTCCGAAAACGTTAAATCTTTGCACGATACTCCGAGCCGTGTACGCATCACGCAACTAGAGGTAGATGGTAAACCGGTGAAGATAGGCGAGAAAATAAATAAACAAGTATTGCTCCATCAAGGAACCACGTATACCGATAATTTAACACTGAATCAACAAAACAACAGTATCTCACTATCGTTCAGCAACCTCACCTTTTCCGAAGAATTGCAGAAGTACCGTTACAGGCTTACTCCTTTTCATGGCGACTGGCTGGTGGTGAGCGAAGGCGAAAAGGCAACTTACACCAACCTGCCCAAAGGCAATTATCTTTTTGAAGTAAGCAGCATTTATCCTAACGGACAACCCGGAGAAACTACATCTTTACAAATAAAGATTCTGCCACATTGGTACGAAACAACACTTTCGCGATTTATATTTTTCTGTACCCTGGCACTAATTACTTTATGGATTATTTTATGGAGCCGCCGAAAACAGAAACGATTGGCTTGGGAAGAACGTTTGAAACATGAACTGGAATTGGCTAATGTAGAACGCGACAAAGAAAAACAAATAAACCGGGAACGAGAGAATTTCTTCACCAATGTATCGCACGAACTACGTACACCCCTTACGCTTATTCTATCGCCCTTGCAAGAGCTGTTGCAAACAGAACAGATTGCTCCTGATATTCAGGAAAAGTTAGAGTTGATGCACAGAAGCGCCACTTCGCTTTCTACTTTAATGAATCAGTTGCTTTATGTACAAAAGATTGAAGCCGGAATGGTTAAGTTGCATCCTATGCAAACCGATATAATAGAGCTGGTACACAAAACAATGGCCTTGTTCGAGCCGCTTGCCCGCATGAAACAGATAGTCTATTCGTTCGATACCGATTCCGAAAGCATGTATCTCTGGATAGATGCTGCCAAAATAGAATCTGCCTTAACCAACCTTCTGTCGAACGCATTTAAGTATACCCCACAAAACCAGACAATAGCCATAGAGATTAAAAAGCAGGAAATAGATGGGCAGTGGTTTTGCCTATTGTCGGTTACAGATACCGGGCAGGGCATTCAGCCCGAACTGCGCGACCGGGTATTCGAATCGTTTATTACCGGAGATACCAATCCTTCTTTCTCAACCAAAATAGGAATAGGGTTGCGCATTGTAAAACACACCATGGATTTGCATCATGGAAAGGTAGTGCTGAATAGCGAACCGGGACAAGGATCGGCATTTACATTGTACCTGCCGTTTGGTAAGGAGCATTTCAGTAATCATAGCCTGCCCGTTCAGCAAGTTAAGCAGGTTGAAAAGGGTACACATAAAAAAATACTTATCATTGAAGATAACAGCGATATGCGCACCTACATCTGTAGTTTATTCAATAAGAAATTCACCGTTATCGAAGCCGAAGATGGCAAACAAGGAGTAGAGGCAGCCATAAACCATTTACCTGATATGATTCTTTCGGATATTATGATGCCGGTTATGGATGGTTTTGAAATGATAAACCTGTTGAAAGAAAATACCCGCACCGCACATATCCCTATCATTATGTTAACAGCCAAAGCCGAAGATGCCGACGTGATACGAAGCATGAAGCTGGGAGTGGATGATTATGTAATGAAACCTTTCAACCCCGAAGTGCTGAAGGTAAAGGTCGAAAACCTGATATCTAACCGCGAACAACTAAAACGTATTTATACCAAAACCTTGTTTCAGAAACCAGACAATGATCAGCAACCGGACGAGAAAGAAGAATTTATGCAGAAGATTGTAAGCATTGTAGAGGCTAACCTTACCAACCCCGACTTTGGCGTTAAGATATTGGCCGACAGGTTAAACGTTAGTCAGCCTACACTGTACCGCAAAATAAAACACTTAAGCGGGCTGAGCATTATTGAGGTTATTCGCAGTATAAGGATCAGCAAAGCAGCTTCGTATATCCTGCAAAAGAAATACTCAATACAAGAAGTGTCCGAGATGGTGGGGTATAATGATGTACATACCTTCCGGAAACATTTCTCTAAGCAGTTTGGGGTGTCGCCGTCTAAGTATAGTTACTAATTTAAAACACGGAGACACAGAAACACGGAGCTTTTCCTTGTGCGGAACACGGAGGCACCACAACGGCTGGATTCGTTCAAATCAGAGGAGGAAATGAAGTAATTGTACGATTTCACCACAGAGTTCACAGAGTTACACAGAGTTTTAAACTTCCATGC
>NZ_QVMJ01000036.1:0-24865 GCF_010500955.1 Bacteroides sp. 519 | reverse complement strand
AATTAACTTCTAATAGCGGCAAAATTAACTTCTAAATGTGCATAAACTAACTTCTAAATGTGCATAACAAAACTGGGCTGTTTATAAACAACCGATTGGCTCTTTATAAAAAGCCAATCAGCTCTTTATAGAAAGCTAATTGGTTGTTTATAAACAGCCTAGTTTAAATGTGCAGAAAAAATAGTTATTTACTGCGGATGCAGGAGTTAATTTGTGGGGTTGGGGAAGTTAATTGGTTGGGGCAGTTAAGTTCTAAGTTAATTATCAATTGCCGTCTGCTTTTAGCTGACGGTCTGAAAGGTATAACAATTGGGCTTTAGCCAAATTAAATCAACTTTGGCTAAAGCCAAGAAAGAAATCTTTCTAACAACCGTCAGCTAAAGCAGACGGCAATTGATAGAACTTAACAGCCCTGCTACTCTACCACTAGTGAAATCTTTTTCAGTTTCACATTCTTTTCTTCGGCTACATTCTTTATTCGGATGTACTTGGCATTTACGCCATTCAGTTGCTGTTTGCCAGGTTTTACATCTATTTTTTTCCAATCAATATTGTTGGCTGATGTTTCTGCCTGTATCCAGTTTAAAGAGTCTTCGCCTTCAATCAAAATAACAAGTTCGGCAAGGTTGTATAAGCGGTCAAGATTAAAAGTGATAAAGCCCTGACTCTCCCATTTTACTACCTCCAACACAGTTGGTATGGTCATTGATTTTCCTTTTATTTGTAAAGGCACTCCTTTAATCTGTGCAATGTTACTGTTGAAAGTAAATGGTATGTAATTCAGTTTACTATTTAGTGGACTTAGGTTTTGATTCTTTTTATTAAAACTCTCTACCAGGTATTCAAACGTTTGTTCTATAAAGGGTTGTAGTACAAGAGTGCCCGTTTTTACACCTGACTGATATGGGTTTTGATTAAAAGACGAATCAATAATGTGATTAATCTTTCTCAATGTTTTTATATAATTATACGTGTTTATAAAACAAGATGTATTGTTGGTGTGGTAAGCATCAATCAGTGCAAATAATTCCAAGCCTGTTTCACCCAGGTTTTTAAACTGATAAATCCACGGTTTAATTTCATTAATCAGTATATCATTATCGTTGCTGGCCAATAAAAAGTCGGCAGTTTGTTTTATCCGGTTAAATTCCTGATAAAGTTCCTGCTGCTCTGTACTGTTCACTTTGTTTTGTACCAAATCTTTCAAAAAGCTATCAACAACAGGTTGAATGGCTTCCGACTCAGCTCGTCTGAATTTATGTCCATTAGGCCCCAGGTCCGAGTTGTGTTGGCAAAATACCTGTAAGTATTTGTACGATACCGGCATTAGGGTTTCAATTGCGTTCTTCCAAGATTCGTCGCTATCAAAGTGCTGAAGGTTCCAAGCATAATCAGCTACACTGTATATAGCTATTTTAGAAGCTTCGGCTCTTTCCATTGGGTTGGTAACAAAACCAACAAGCTGTTCGTTTATATCTTTTTCGTTTCCATACACTTTGCCCATTAGTAGATGATTACGCACATAATCAGACACTGGAAAGTTCCACCATATATATGCCGGGCGTTTAATATGCTGATTAATCCACTGAAGACTTTCTTTGGAGATAGTAGCAATCACTCTGTCGCCCGTCCACATAATTTCAACGGTACGATTCAGTTTTGTGCCCAATGTAGGTAAATAGCCTTTTTCTATGTTCGACCAACTTTTATTGTATTCGGTAGGGCACATAATGAGTGGTGTTACATCATTTTTTGTTTGAATAAAATTATCGTCTATATAGTTTAACAGTTCTGCTTGCTTTTCTGCATTGGTACCTATACCGGATATATCGTCGAAGAAAACCGCAAACGATCTTACTCCCAGCAGATACATGCTTTCGAACTTTTGAAGAAGTGCATCACGGTCCTCATTTGTCCACTGTATGTCTTTGCCGGGATGAATGGCCCATGTAAAGTTTACTTTATTTGCAATTGAAGCCTGCACAAGTGCTTTTATTCGTAAACCCTCTTCCTGTGGGTAAGGCTTCCGCCAGTTTGGCGAGCTGTGGTAGGGATCGTCTTTAGGACCATAAATATATGTATTCAGTTTGTTTTCTCCATAAAAAGCGATTTGCCTTAAACGGTCGTCAAAGCTCCAAGGGGTGCCATAAAATCCTTCAACTACACCCCGGTAACGTACATCGGGGTAGTCAGCTATTTCAACTTCGGGTAATGCATTGTCTTTAAGTAACTGAGATAATGTTACAATGGCATAAAATAATCCGCGGTTGTCGAACCCGGCCAAAACAATTTCTTTTTCCGAAACCGACAAATAATACCCTTCGCTTCTTTGAGGGATTTTTTTGCTATACCGGTTTTTTATAACCTTATCGCCTTGAATGCCCAATGTTATTTTAAATGTGCCGGCAACGTTTGTATTCACTTTTAAAAGATCGGACAAATAATCTATGGATATCCGGTCGCACAAGGCATCATGTATTAGTTGATAACTTCCGGAAAGCGATATTACTTTCTCCGATACAAATGTTATTGACTGTGGTGTTGGGTTTAATACCACTTTCTGCGACAGTGCTGTTTGAAAGAGGCAACCCAAAAGAATAAATAAAGAGATTGTTTTTTTCATGATCATTCTGTTTATAAACCACAAAAATAAATAATGTGTGAGATAAAATTATTCTTCTTTTGTCTATTGTATGTCTTGAATTGTCTAATTTGATATGCGGCATCTTGTAATTCTTGATAGAATATCCTATATTTGTTTTTGGTAACTCAAAAAAAACAAAACCATGGATATTGTATTAGACCCCAATAAACGCTACACGTATGCCGACTACCTGAATTGGCTGGACGGTAAAAGGCGGGAACTATTTAATGGTTTCGTTCATTTAATGTCGCCTGCACCAACATTATGGCATGCACAGATATCACGTAGAATTTTAGTACGATTTACTGTTTATATTGAAAAGCACAAAGGAAGGTGTCAAGCTTTCTCGGCTCCCTTTGATGTTCGCCTGCCGAAAGACGGAGATACTGCCGACGATAAAATATACACTGTTGTACAACCTGATATTTGTATTGTGTGCGACGAATCTAAATTAGAAGAACGTGGTTGCTTGGGCGCTCCTGATATGGTGGTCGAAATTCTTTCGCCATCTACCCGCAAATACGACTTCAACGATAAATTTAATCTATACGAAGCCGCCGGAGTAAAAGAATATTGGATAGTTGACCCCAGAGAGAAAGACATCAGTGCCTTTATTCTTCAGGATAATGGTAAATACGATAATGGAACCAGCTATAAGGGAGAGGAAGTAGGTATTCCTGTTAAAACATTGCCTGGATTAGTATTGGGGTTAAAGGATGTTTTTGATGCGTAATAACAAAATACAAGATAATGATTGAATATATCAAAGGCAATCTTGCCGAGCTCACTCCTGCCATGGCAGTTGTTGACTGTAATGGGGTTGGTTATGGAATTAATATCTCATTAAATACCTATTCTGCCATTCAAGGCAAAAGTAGTTGCAAACTTTATATCCACGAAGCTATTCGCGAAGATGCTCACATCCTTTTTGGCTTTGTTGATAAACAGGAACGCGAACTATTCCTGCTGTTGATCAGTGTATCAGGTATTGGTGGCAATACAGCCCGAATGATATTATCGGCCATGTCGCCATCTGAACTCTGCAACGTAATTAGCAGTGAAAATGTGAATATGTTGAAAACAGTAAAAGGTATTGGCCTGAAAACAGCTCAACGTGTTATTGTTGAACTGAAAGATAAAATAAAAACAGGTTCTGCATCGGCAGATATTGGCTTAGGTATGATACCTGCACAACATAATGCCATTCAGGAAGAAGCAGTTGCTGCACTTAATATGTTGGGATTTGCTCCGGCTCCATCGCAAAAGGTAGTGGTTGGTATTTTGAAAGAATTCCCTGAAATGACAGTAGAGAATGTTATTAAGTTGGCGCTGAAAAGACTGTGATGGGTAGTTTTGAGTTAATTTTCTTGAACTAAAGAGTAAGTTAAGTTTTTATATGTAACTAAGTTAACTTACTCTTTAGAATGCTTCAAATTATTATTCCCATTACCAAAGTTATCGGGCAAAGAATCAGCAAGCATTCCGGGCAAGCCTTTAAATGTTTGAGGGTTTAATTCTGGGAAAGAATAAACATATTGTTCCTGAAGTGGCATAGCACAACTCCAACTAATTTTCCCCATAGTTTTACATTAGCAAACTCTACCATTCTGATTCTTCTTTATTGTTTTTTAGATTGATTGTTCCTGAGGCGCGTTTGCGCATTTTCCCTTTCAACTTGGCAACCTGTATAGGACTAACCAATGCCTCTGAAATAAAATGATTAAGTAATTCAAGCTTTTCTAAAGCTCTCAATAACTGTACAAAACTCTTCATAGAACCACTTCCTTTATTTTCAAAGTCACTGATTGCACTTCGCGAAAGACCAGACAACTCGCTTAACTGCTTCTGGGTATAATTTTTATTTAGCCTCATCTGTTTAAGCTGCTTTCCCAGATTCACAAGGATGTTTTCATCACTGTTTGTATAACTAAACACAATGTCTCCTTTTTCAGTCATAGTCTTCATTTCATTTATTTATGAAGCAAATATACGACATTAAACTCGTCAATGCAATAATGATGTATTTTATGTCATTAATGTACGATATTGAATATTTATTAAAAACTCTCGCAATCTACTGATTACGAGAGTTACGAGAGTTCTTGTCTTTTGTTGACTTTGTGTTCTAAAATCAGAACTTAGGTTTCATCCCCAAATTATACATCACAAACGAATAGATATCCGCCTGTTCCTCTAATACCTTAGCTATCGGTTTGCCGGCTCCATGCCCTGCCTTGGTATCAATACGGATTAGTGTTGGATTGGTACCATCATTGCATTCCTGCAAACGGGCAGCAAACTTGAACGAGTGTGCCGGAACAACACGATCATCATGATCGGCAGTGGTAACAAGTGTGGCAGGATATTTGATTCCCGGTTTCAGGTTGTGCAGTGGTGAGTATGCATAAAGGTATTCAAACATCTCTTTACTGTCTTCGCTGGTGCCATAGTCGCTAGCCCAGTTCCAACCGATAGTAAACTTGTGGTAACGTAACATATCCATTACACCCACCTGTGGAATAGCTACCTGAAACAAATCAGGACGTTGAATCATACAGGCACCTACTAACAAACCACCATTAGAGCCGCCAACGATAGCAATTTTATTGCTGTTGGTGTACTTGTTGGCAATCAGGTATTCGGCTGCACCAATAAAATCGTCGAATACGTTTTGCTTTTGCATTTTGGTACCGGCTACGTGCCACTCTTCGCCATACTCGCCACCACCGCGGAGGTTAACTTGTACATAGATACCACCATTCTCGAGGAATGGAATGCGACTGGTGCTGAAACCTGGGTTCAGACTGATATTGAAACCACCATAACCATAAAGGTAAACAGGATTGTTACCGTCTTTCGTCAAATCCTTGTGATAAGTAAGGAACATTGGCACCTTTGTACCATCTTTGCTGGGATAGAAAATCTGCTCAGTTACATAATCTTCGGGAGTGAATTTTACTTTAGGAGTGCGGAAGAGTTTGTATTCGTTTGCATCCATATCGTAAGTAAAGATGGAAGGTGGATAGGTAAATGATGAGAAGTACATAAAGCATTCATTATCATCTTTATTGCCACTGAAACCTACCGAGCCAAGGGTTGGCAGATTGATTTCCTGTAAACGTTTGCCATTCAGGTCGTACACATAAGCATGGTTAGATGCATCCTGATCGTAAGTAAGGAACATTTTTCCACCAATAATAGCAGGCGATGAAAGTACCGATTCATTCTCAGGAACCAAGTCTGTCCAATGTTCCAATTGAGGTTTGTTGAGGTTTGCTTTCATTACCTTGCCCTTGGGAGCCTGATAATTGGTGTAGAAGTAAACATCATCGCCCATAACTTCTATGGGGTAATATTGATACTCATCATTGGTGGCCAAAGCTATAACCGGAGAGTTTGGTTTTGCGGGGTCTTTGATGTAAAGCGCGTTTCCACGGTTGCCACCCGATTCGTAGATAAACAATACTTTCTCATCTTCCGAGCAGGATGCACTATAGAAGCGTTTTGGCTGTTTGGGATTTTGGAAAACCAACTCATCGAAACATTGATCAGTACCGATAGCGTGATAATAGATTTTATGATTTTCGTTCACATTAGATAATTCTTTACCGGCAACCGGAGAATCATAGGCACTGTAATAAAAGCCATCGCCCCGCCAACTTGCTCCCGAGAATTTAGCCCAAAAAATATGATCGTCGAGCAGTTTACCGGTGTTAACATCCATAACAAAGATTTCGCGCCAGTCGGACCCACTGCGCGATATGGTATAGGCTACATATTTGCCGTTATTGGAGAAAGACAATCCCGAAAGGGCTACAGTACCATCTTCCGAAAGCTTATTGGGATCAAGAAAAACACGAGGTTCATCATTTAATGAGTCTTGTACATAAAGTACACTCTGGTTTTGCAAACCATCGTTCTTATAGAAATAATATTTTCCGTGTTTCTTGAAAGGAGTACCATATTTTTCGTAATTGGTGAGATCGGTAAGTCTGTCCAAAAGCTTCCCGCGGAAAGGTATTGTTTCCAAATAGCCAAAAGTTACTTTGTTTTCGGCCTCCACCCAGGCAGCAGTGGCTGCCGAAGTATCATTTTCGAGCCAACGGTAAGGATCGGCCACTGTGGTACCAAAATAATCGTCGGTTACATCGTCTTTTTCAGCAGCGGGATAAGTAAGACGCTGCTGTTGTGCACAGGATACTGTCATGATTGTTGCAGTCAAAAGA
Organism: Bacteroides sp. 519; assembly: GCF_010500955.1. Classification (GTDB taxonomy): domain Bacteria; phylum Bacteroidota; class Bacteroidia; order Bacteroidales; family Bacteroidaceae; genus Bacteroides. The sequence continues at coordinate 17,995 of NZ_QVMJ01000036.1, read as the reverse complement.
ATTAATTTTTTCATCAGTATTATCTTTTAGTGAAACTACAACAAAGGTAGCAATTCTCTCTAAAATAAAGTTCGGATAGTTTAAGAACGTCCATTTTTATTTTTAAATTTGTAAAACTACTAATCGATTATTCTTATGAAAAAAACAGAAAAAGAAAAGATGTTGGCTGGCGAATTATACGACGCAGGCGATAAGGAACTCATCACACGCTGGCATCTGGCCAAAAAGTTGATGAAAGAGTATTATGCTGCCGATACCTCGAATCGTGCTTTACTGGACAGTATCCTCGACGAACTTCTGGGCTCACGTGGCGAGAATGTTTGGATAACCGCTCCCTTCTATGTAGATTATGGTGAAAATATTCATCTGGGCAACAATGTGGAAATTAACATGAACTGTGTATTCCTTGACTGCAACAAAATTACCATAGGCGATAACTCGGGCATCGGTCCCAATACACAAATATATGCGGTTACGCATCCGGTAATGCCCTCGGAACGGTTGACTATGAGTGAGGATGGTTCATTTAGTTTCTGGAAGTCATACACGGCTCCGGTTACCATCGGCAGTAATGTATGGATTGGAGGAAATAGTACCATTCTGCCGGGAATGAGTATTGGAGATAATACTACAATTGGTGCGGGTAGTCTGGTTACAAAGTCAATTCCGGCGAATTGTCTGGCGTATGGAAATCCGTGCAAAATAGTTAGAGAAATACCTCCCGCAGTTCCATAATAGTGGGAGGAATGTTGGAGAACTGATAGCATCTTTTTCTCATGTTTCTCATTCTTTTTTTCTCTTTCAGGCTTTTGTCGTTACACAGGCAGTTATGTTTTTATGGTACAAATGAGATACTGATGTTGGGTGTGCAAAACATCGGTTACATTATCGTTTTTAGTTGTTCTTGTTCATTTTTATCCGCTGTTCATTGTCTATGAATGCGCAAAGATGGTGAACGAGACTACTCATAGTCCATTCTTCTCTCTCGAAATTCATTTATTTCTCCGCAATCACACAATCTGAAATTGATATCGTAATGTCGCTCTAATTTATGTTCATGAAAATGCCCATAATACCAATCTATTATGTTTTTTTGTCGCTCTTGCAACTTTGCAAATATAAGATCCATCGTTGCTCGCTCCCGATCAATGACTTGTTCTAACCCGTCATCCACTTCCAACCAAGTATCAATTCCTTTTTTGGTGGTTGGGTAAGTAAAAGAAGGAACGGTATGTGTTGCTACAATGTCAATATCATTAGGGTACACATAATTAATTTCGTTCAGCTTCTCTGCATCAAAATAAGGCAATTCAGCGTCACCCCAATAGGTTTTCTTTCCTGTTTGTAGTTCTCTTTCTATCCTATATGTACGGTCAATCGAAGTTGCACCACCTATGCACAAAATATTTGTAGCCCCAACCTGTACAATACTGTAATCCTCTAACAAGTGAATGTATTTATGTTTTTTGAAACTGCCATTGAAATAATCCGGGTCATCATGATTCCCTCGAAACATTACTAAGTGATTATTCTTTTTTGATAACCGAAGATTAAGTTTGCGGAATAAAGTCAAATAGTATTCGTTCTTGTAAAACCCCATGCCAATATCCCCACAGACAATCAGAACGGCATTGTCATATTGATTTAGTTTATAGACAATCGTTTCAAACTCTCCGTGGATATCGCCACAAAAAAGCAAGGCATCTATATTTTCAAACCGTATATTAAGCATTTTTATTCAACCGTACATTTATCCTGTCGTATTTAACAAATCCATTCTTTTCGTAAAAACGTATTTGCTTTTATCCGCAATCGGCTGTTCCAACAATAATTTCTTTATATCCTCTAACAACCGGCTACCTATTCCCGTATTCTCTCTTTATTCTTTAAATCATCCCATCTCTCTTTTATGTTTCTCTCCCCATCAAAGTACTCCATTTCACTATCCTTATTAAAAATCTCACCAGAGGGGATAAGATATATCTTATTTGAATCCGGATATTCGCAAACATCATAGCCTATAAAAGTTCTTATATCTAAATAAACACAAGGTGTTTCTGTGTGGTTATATAGTTGGTGCGCACCAGATTCTCCTTTTTCAAAGAAAACCAAATCTCCGGCATTAACCATTCCTAATCCTTGTGGAGTCCGCAGTGTAGCTGTTCCGGAAATAATCATGAATAATTCTTCTGCATACCGATGAAAATGATAAGCAGAACAATATTCTCCCGGATTTAATTGCCGGATATCAAAATTTAAATTATCAGGATTAACTCCTTTGTTTAAACGTGAGGCATCGGTCAATAAACGGAAGTAATCTATGCGCCCCGGATTTTCTTGGAATTCTCTTTCTCCTGATTTAATAACTGTTGCCATGATTTTAGTTTTTATTTCGTTCAATTGAATCGCTTGTTAGAGCAGACAAAAGTCAAATGTATGATAAAAAACAATCTAAAACAATAGCCATTCACAAATTCCTAAAAACAAAAATCCCCGTAAACCATTTGCTTACAGGGATTTTCTATTGTTTATTGATTATTGCTAATCGTCTATTACTTCACTTCCTCAAATCTAACACCGCCTGATTAACAGGAATTTAACAATCGAAAGGTACAAATTAGAGACAATTATATCAATAACTCACATTTTTCCATAACCCACAAAAGCTATTGATAGATTTTGCTATATTTTATCTTTTTAAAAGTATGAATACAAAGATATGCTATTTTAAACACTGCTCAAAATGTCTTTAAACCAATAAATACTTTAACTATTTCTTTTCAGCAATCTTCATCCGAGACTCTATCTACCCGCATATCCCTATGAATCGAAATCAGTCACTTATTCCCCATCAGACTTTATCTTCATTGTATATTATTCCAATTATAAGAGTGAGTATTTATAACCTTGCATAAAGACATCAATCCTATCATACAATATTCCACTTGTTTCATATTTTGCTATATTATTCTATTTGTTATCACAAAATCAAAATCTGAAAATGATAATATATAATACTTCTTAAAGCACATGTCATTTTTATCCATTTCTTTTTTTGTTTATGATGCTATCTATAACTTTGAAATAAATAAAACTAATTTCGAAGATGAACAAAGCAATAAACCATACTTATAAAACTATTATTACCGGAATAATTATTTTAATTTCCACCCTTTTTTCATTTGAGATTTGTTATAGATTAAATATCAATACACCTTGGTGTCTGATTTTAGTACCAACATGCTTTACCATTGGCAACCTTTTGTATGCAAGTTGCCATAAAATCAGCGAATTCCTCATGAATAGAATATCACAGAATATATTAGTTGATTCACAAAACCTTCTTAACATCCAAACGCCGACAGATAGCGAATGTAGTCTACAGCACCGATATAAATTATTCCACGACCTATTTGAGAAGGAATACCAACAATTCACATCACAAAAGAATAAAGCCGATGAAGAAAAATTCGAAAAAATCCTTGAATATACCAGAACTACATTCAATAAATTAGAATTCAACCAGGAAGAGATTTTTATGATTTGTGAGAGCGTTGAATATTTTATTAAGCATAAGGCTGTTCTAAAATCTATCGACACCCACATCCAACAAAAACCAAATGTAACCCAAATATCACTAAAAAACTTTGCTTGGAATATTGCAAATCAATATAATATAAAAGGTATCATTACTGCTGAATTCATAATAACTACATTCCGTGAATGGTTTAAGGACTCTACCATCAGTACAGTTGCCAAAAATTTGCGAACGACAAACGGTAGACATATGATAGAAATAGATGAAAATTTATGCAAATAAGACATCTCCACATTATTATATTTTCAATATCATCACACATACATTTTCTCTCAGACCCTAAAATAAACATAATAACACTACATATAAATCTTATATAAACCAATAAAGGTCAAATAACAATTCTATTTATTCTATGTTTTTTGCTTTCCAAAAGAAAAAACATATCCGAAGCTGATTTCATTTACTTTACCCTCCTCTGTCCTGATCCATTCCTTTCACTATCCTTTTTGTCTAAAGAAGTTTAGTCTCTTCTTGCATATATTATACAAGGATCAGATTAAACTTACTGTGATGACGATTCAATGAAATTGGGAAAAATCAGTTTAGTTTCCTCTTGCATATATTATACAAGTACCGAAGTAAACTTGTCCTTTACCTTTTATACGCCTTTCTTTTTTGGCAAGCGGATAGTCTTCCCTGTTTTGCACTTACTTATTTTGGTTCATCTCTTGCGCCCTTGTTTGTAATTTTAGTTGCAAAGGTAGAAGTTTCAATTCTTCATTCTTGCAAGGTCAAGCTTTTGTGATTTCTACCTCAATCTCCATCCACCATATATGTGCGAATATGATAAAGAATCAACAGGAATAAATGATGATGAGCCGGTAGAGTTGAATTATCCTGCAATTTATTATAGCTTTTATGGTATGTTACAGCAAGTTTATAAATAGAACAAGAGTGTCTGACAATTATTTTAGTAAATTTGCGATATATATTTGATTAGATAGTGGATGAGGAAGAAGTATCTCAAGTTTCCCCTTTAAAGCATTACATTTTTTTATGACAAAATCTTTATTAGATAAAATATCATATGGTTCTCACAATTCATACATAACTGACAAATGGATGAACCGGAAAACAGGCGAAATTATTGATATCATCGGTGATGACTGCTATCGTTTTATAGATTATGTTATCGAAGGCGATATTATCACGAAACGCTATATTTCCCAGGAAGAAGAATTGAATTGTCCCATCATTGCAACTGGAATAGTGGGTTATTGGCTTCATCATAGAGACAAATTTGCTATCAAAGTTTTATTTGAAAGCTATTACTCTCTGAAGATGTCCCAATACGAGAAGGAGCATGAGAATGACGATGATGCTTGGAATAGAGATTTGAAGAAGGAATTTGCTTTGCGCTACCACATTCCAACAGAAAAGAAAGCCATTCATTCATCAGAAGCTATCTTTGAATTTCTGACAGAAGAGGATGTTAAAAAAATCAGAAATATAACAAAGAACTACCTCCAGTTTATACGATTCAAACGTAAGACACTCTACCCACCCCAACATTCAAGCAACAGAATAATTGAAGATACATTTTTCTCTGCTTATGATATTAGTGGCGGTGCTTATGAATGCGTGGATTGGTTCAGGACAGAATATGATTTACCATATATGAGTAATAACTGGGAAAGAGAAAAAAACAAGAAGTCACAACTCAGCGGTAGGTGGAAGATATGGCATGAAGTCGAGGCTCCGGCATATATTCAGGAAGAATATGAGGATTTTGACGAAAAAGTACTCTTATATTCCAATGGAGGAATGATGGATGAAATTAACGAGAATTTAAAGACTTGTCAAACTCAAGAAGACAGAATTAGGTATATTATATCTCTTCTACAACCATTCAAAAATTTTGCCGATGCATTCTATCCTAATACAAGGATTAATGAACGTAAAAAAGCAATAGAAGAAGATAAAAAGTTGAGAGTAGATTATCAGAAGATACCTGAAGATACCAAAGATGAAAAGACAGGAGAACTCATCCATCCTCAAAGACAAATTAAGGCTATTGATAAAAGCATTAAGAGATATCAAAAAGATATAGAATATTGGGAGTTTGTCCAAAACAGATTCTATTGGTTCGCTCAACATGGTTTGACCGGTGAGTTTACTGAAGAGGAAAGCCACGATATGTGTACCTATCTTGGTCATTGGTGGGATTTGATGATCACATTTTCGAGAAGACTTGCTGCTCTTGCATTAACCTATGGTATCAAGTTGATGGATGTACAAGAGGAATGCGGCATTTATTTGAATTGGCATTTTATTATTACAGACTATGTTGATGAGAAATTTGTGATGTCGTTCAAACACGCTCGAAAGCTATTAGATGAGATAGAATCAAAAAATGCGAATATAGAAGTGGATGAAAAAGGTAATACAGACAAAGAAGATGATACTATCCAAGTACTCTTGGAGCATCATGATAATACGAATATAGATTACTATCTCTCCAAGAAGCATTGGAACTATAGAGTAAACTGCTTGCTTTATAAGTTCCTGCTCATATTTTATGAAGGGCATGAGGTCGCTGATTTTCTGAATCCGTCACGTGATAGAATGTTGGAATCCAATCCTGATTACGGAAAGCTTTATGGCATATTCTTCAATGAGACTTATACTATTTGCAAAGATATTATTACAGATGAAATACCAGAAACTAAACTTTCAACATATTTAAAAAAAGTGTCGACTTGGAAATTTCGATCACTCAAAGATATGCACCTTATTCCTAACGCTATTGATTCCATAGAAGGTTATCACATATTATGTATGTCTTTCTCTATTCTTTCTCTATTGGAGGTCAAAACAGAATCCACCAAAAAGTTTATAGACCATTTATGTATTTTTGATAACGAAGTCTATTATATGTACAAACACCAGTTTAAAGACTATTGTATCAATTACCAGATTCTTGTATTTGGTCTTTTGCATGAACGAAAAGATCTTGGTGACAACTATGATTTCGACAATGTTAACGAAGCGATGAAGCATGACTTTGTATGGTATGCTAAATTATTTGATGATTACGAAAGGCAACATCAAAAAAGAGATGCTGATGGGACAAAGAACAGCGTCTTTACACCTGTATATATATCATATAATTGGCGTAGTAGCGAACTGATTGCGGAACAATTGTGTGGTGCATTAGATAAAGCAAAAGTTAAATATGCTATCGATAAAAAGAACTGTCCTTATCGAGAAAACATTCGTGAATTCGAAAATCATCTTGGCAGTGCTGACATGATTATCACTATAATCAACGATGAGTATCTGAAGTCTATTCAGTGTATGCGAGAACTTGCGTTAATATCTAAAAAAGGAATGATGGATGAACGCCTATTCCCGATAGTTGATTTGGATAATCGAGAAGTGACAGTGTTTGCGCAATACAGACAATATTGGATTGATGAACTAGAAAAACATGAAACTATTGACAAATCACCAGGTAATGATGGTCCTATTTTAGAGGTCAAACAAGATATAAATCTTATCATAAATGAGTTTTCTGATATTTGGGAGTATATAAAGAACGTGAATTCCCCATCATGGGAAATACTATCCCAAAATGGTTGCAAGTTGATTATTGATAAAATTTTGGAAAGAATCAATCAGAAAAGATGGGCATAAACATAACATACACATAAGCAAGCCTTTGTCTAGGGAATAAAGATTTTCTTTTTTGTGCCACACAAAAACAACAACCATCTTAGCTCCACTATTATTTATTGTATCATTTCTTGTGAGAAAACGAGCATTAAGTCCGGAAACAAAAGATGAATTATCAATATCGTTTTTTTCCCTTAATAATATTATTTTTTTCCCTACTGTTTTCTCATCATAGTCTATTTTTGCGGTTGTATTTCAACTTTTAAAGAACAGCCGTATGGAACATATTAAAAAAATAGTTGATTTTATTGATAGAAATTATACGAAAATAGAACTCTGTAATCAGGATATTTATTCACAATGTCCCTTTTCTAAAGCAAAAATTGATAAAGATTTCAAAGCCTATACCGGTACAACAATAAGAAAGTATCTGGTCGATAAACAATCCGCATATCTTTATAAATTGTTGAGATCGGGAAAATACAAAAATATATCGGAATTAGAAAGAGATATTCCAGATTACAAATATACACTCAGGACTTTACGTAATCAATTAAAAGCACATAAACAGGAAATGCAAATTGAAGATGATGACATTGCCTTCAGAAGATATGTTCTTTTTCTTCGAAATCAATCCATATTTGCCGAAATTCTCATTCGATTTATACTGCATAATGAATTGGCTAAACTCAAAATGCAAACGACAAATTGTATTATTGAACACAATGTTAAAGACACAATATTTCAGTTTAATAATATAATTCCTTTTGAAAAATCACATATATATCGGATATTTATTGATGTCGCAGATCTTTCATTTGAATTCATGCATATTGGCTACGTTAATGAATTTGAAGAACTATTTGGATATGTTCCCACCTCAATCAATGTATACTTTAGTTATATATACACACTTCAAAAAAAGTTGGAGAAATATATAAATTTTTCTTTTACTGATACCATTAGAAATTGGGATAAATATATAAAATCGACAAAGCATACAACTTTTTTGACAGAATTTTATCAGTTAGAAACAATTAATGATGGAGAATTTGAACTCGAAATTAATAAGGAATCGGATTTCATAAAAGCCACAGATTATTTGATTGAAGATTTGAGAAACATTTTTTTTAGAAGAATTGAAAAAAAAATCTTGGAACTATTTGGGACATCTTACAATTTTATCCAAGACTATATTAAAGCTGTCGAAAAAAACGATTATACTGAAATGGCAAGTTATCTCAATAAAATAAAAAAATGGAATGAGAAGAAGATTAGTTTATTTTTGAAATTGTCAGAGTATGCATTCTTAGATAATATGATGATAGATAATACTTCTTTATCTCATGAATTTAGTGAGTTGTGTTATCAGCCGAAAGAAAAGATAATTGATTGTATTATTGAGCAACGTAAGAAAATTCTAAAAGACATATAACATGGTAAATTTCTTATACCTTCTGTCTACCCTTCGGGTTCTCCACTTATACTTGTTCTCATTTGCAAAAGGCGACCATGCCACTTTATAGATACCTGGAAAACCATTCCTGAATGGATTTCCCTAGCAACAACTGTTCCTGGGAGGCAATAAGTGTCAAGACCATTACAAGACGTACTTTATATCACGGTCCTGCCTCCATTATGACCATATACAATATCATCTGTCCATCAATAGACAGATGCGTCATTAGATAGGTTCCTGCAACCACCGCATCCGGCTGATGGCAGGCTTCTTTGGAATAGGCTTTCGTTCAACCACAAGCAGATTCTTTACTTGCCGATATGAGTGGATAGCACTCCCTTAGCCACCCCACTGCAATATTTCAACCTTGCTTCATCACTGCATTTTTAGCGAAGTCACATCATTTTTTTCATGCAAAGCTATAATGCAGCACCGCTATGGCGGTTACGGGACATTTCATTCTGACCAATGGCGTATCGACACAATCTTCCTTTTTTTTTTCTGATGCCCGGAATAAAAAGAGTATTGAACCGCTATCCTTGGTGCTGCCCTATGACTGCAATATCTTGGTGCATTATAAAAATTGATTGTATAACTTCTAAAAATTATTGTTATGAAAAAGATTGAAAATTCATTCGCAGTTACAGGTTTCATTGGTAAGGATGCTGAAATCCGTCAATTCACTTCCGCAAGTGTCGCAAAATTCTCCCTGGCAGTCGGTAGAACAGAAACCGTTGGTAAAGAAACCAAAAGAGTATCAGCTTTCATGGCTGTGGAGGTTTGGCGCAAAAACGACAGCGCATCCTTTGAACTATTGAAAAAGGGACAGATGATAACCGTTCGCGGCTACTTCAAACCTGAAGAATGGAGTGATGACAAAGGTAAGCATAATCGCATGGTAATGGTTGCCACCGAGTTTTTTGCCACTCCGGAGAAAGATGAAGCTCCTGCAGAGCAGAAATCTACATCGAAGAAAGCCAAGAAATAATTCTTGGTTTCTCTCAAGCAAAAGCGGCTTTGGAGCCGCTTTTCTTTTGCTCATAGCATTCTTCTCCTCCCTTTTATAACCGCTATGGCAATTCTTTTTTATCTATTGTCGGATTCTTTCCATTTATAACCGCAAAATTTAATTTTGTGGCCGTAAGACACCAACAAGCATATTTTTCTTTTGGAAAGCAAATAGAATTTTAATGCCCCAAACTTTCTTTATTTTTACTCTCGTATTTTCCTTTTATATAGGCTTTCCCTCCCAATATTGATAGGAATGTCTGTTTCTGAACACCACTTCCCTTTGGTCAGCCATATTCAGAAAAGGCAAACAACAACACATTCCTTACATCATAGTACCGGAACTTCGATAAATCGAAGCAACCCAGTCCATCGATGACAGAATAAGTTGCTTTTCCTGTTTGCCCCGGCAGACTTCATTTTTTTACCCGCCCAAGCCTTATCTTTCCCCCATTATAACAAATCCTTTCAAGTGATTTCTCATCTCACCATTTATATACTCCGATAATTCTCATCCTCCTTTTCTATAAAGCCATAGCGATATTCACCTATCCGATCTGCTTGTGAATCATTTTTCAGCAAAGGTAACGCACCGAATCCAACCTTGTCAAAGCCGGCTGATAGCCGCGAGTGATTGTGCAAAATCTTCCTCTCACAAGTTCGAGCGTATTTCACACATCAACCTTGACTATTTGCATTCTGCTCCCTTAAAAAGCAGAAAAACAATTCCTCGCAGGTCGGAAAACACCTGATAGTAGGGGAAAAATAATAAAGTTTAATCTTCCAAAAATTACTAAAATGAGAATATTTATCAACATTTCAGAAATAGGCAATAATCAGTAATTAATAATCAAAGGGCAGGGAAACCCACCCGAATAATCGCTAAACAATATTTTTAATCACTTTAATACTTACAATTATGACAGCAATTAAGAACAACGGTACAGCCGTAGCAGTAGCAACAAAGAAAGTAAATGCAGTAACAACCGCAGCAGTAGAAAATAACTCCGGTAACGACACAAAGAAAGCCATAAACCTCCCGGCAAATTTGATAGAGCCAAGCAATTACAACGCCCGTAAAACATTCGCCCCCGATGCCATGAATGAACTGATGCAGAGTATTTCCGTGCATGGACTTATACAGCCCATAACAGTGCGCAAGAAAAGTGAAAACCGTGAACATTACGAAATCATCTGCGGGGAACGCCGTTTCCGTGCGTGCTGCATGCTGAACATGAAAGAAATACCCTGCATGGTCTGTCAGGCAACCGATGAACAGGCGTATGACCTTTCGATTATCGAAAACCTGCAAAGGGAAGATGTGCCGCCAATGGAAGCGGCAGAAGCTTACAAACGCCTGATAGATACCAAACGATACGATATTGTAAGCCTCGCCGTGACATACGGAAAGAGCAAAAAGCACATTTATCAAATGCTGAAACTTTGCGACCTAATCAAAGGCATTGCCAACCTTGTAAAGACGGGCAAACTGACCGCATCGGCAGGGATAGTCATAAGCAAGTACGATAAGAAAACACAGGAAGCCGTGTTAAAAGACCGTTTCGATGAACACGGCGCAGGCGAATGGCATCATATTTCAGCCACCAACTTAGACAGCCGTATAAAGAGTTACTACACCTCCAACCTTAACGATTACGATTTTGACAAGACCGAGTGCCTGAAATGTAATTTCAACTCTAAAAATTTCGACCTCTTTACCGAAAACACTTGTGGAACTTGTGGTAAATGCACCAATAAAGAATGTCTGGAAGCCAAAAATACGCTTTACATCGTGGGTAAAGCCCAAGAGATAGCCCTGGCAGACCCCAAACTTATATTTATCGGCGACCAGTACGGCAGAGAGAACGATGCTACAAAGAAGATCAAAGAAGCGGGATATGAGTTCAAAAACGTTCATATCTATAATCTGAACAAATACCCAACCAAACCAGCAGCACCCGAAGCCGCCAAATACGAGAAACCCGAAGATTTGGAAAAGGCACAGAAGCGTTACGAAAGGGAACAAACTTATTTTGATAATAAGACCCAAGAACTCGACAGCCTCAAAGCACAGGGCAAAATACGTGTTTATGCTGATATAGACAATAAAGGCATAACCCTCTATTACAAAGAGGTAAATAACAAAGATGTCAAAACGAACGAACAGATAATAACCGACCTTAAAGCCAAAAAAATACGCAATAGTGAAATCGCAAAGGAAAAGACCGCAGGAGATATAAAGGAACTATTACGCACAGACGAGTTACCAAAGTCGGATTTTACTCCCGTAGAGGAACAGGCAATGTATTTCTTTATGCTCGACAAATTGCGTAGATCGCATTATAGCACCATAAATCTAAAAGAAAACGACTATTACGGATTGACGGACGAGAAGAAACTCATAATCGTAGCTAACCTTACCGAAGAACAAAAAACTGTTATACGCCGTGATTATCTGTATAGCCACCTAACCGAGCGGACAAATACCATTTCGGACGTAAAAGGCGGTATGATGTTAGCTTTTGCCATGCAACACCTACCCGAAAAGACAGCAACTATAGAAACCCAATATAAGGAAGAATACGACACGAAGAATGCCCGGTTGGATGAACGTATTGCAGGATTGAAAAAGGCTGAAAAGAAAGCAAAAGCAGAAAACAAAGCAAAAAAGACAGAGCAGACCAAAGCAACAAACGCCTCTGAAACAGTCGAAAAGATCGCTAAAAAAGGAACGAATGCTACCGCTCCGAAATCGGAAATAGCCAAATTAAAAGAAAAGGAACAGTTCCAAACGACCCGAACCGAAAAGAAAGAAACGAAATCTACCCCACAAGCGGATAAAGCGCTGATTGTTGGAGCACCTACAACGCAACCTAAACCGGAGGCTGTAGCAGTATAAACCGGAAGTATTAACAAGGGGCGGGAGAAATCCCGCTCCATAATTAACGAATCATTATGACAGTATATATTTTATTTCAGACAGACGTACACCAAACAAGGGCAAGTCGTGTATTTTTCGGCGTGTTCTCCACAGAAGCAAAGGCGATTGACCATGCCAAAGAAAACGGACTATATGCCCACAATGCCGAGGTAGCAATAATTGAGTGTGAAATAGATAAATTCGGCGAGGTATGAGATAAAGCCAACCAGCTACTTAAATCATATATAAAGATATTTAACCTTTTTCCTTGTTCTGTCGTGAGGCAGGGCAAGGGCCTCTCTTTATGATGACTTAATGCCTGGCTCTTCCTTTTATACCCTCTTATCTTCCTTTTATATAGGCTTTCCCTCCCAATACTGATAGGAATGTCTGTTTCTGAACACCACTTCCCTTTGGTCAGCCATATTCAGAAAAGGCAAACAGCAACACATTCCTTACATCATAACACCGGAACTTCGATAAATCGAAGCAACCCAGTCCGTCGATGACAGAATAAGTTGCTTTTCCTGTTTGCGCCAGCAGACTTCATTTTTTTACCCACCCAAGCCTTATCTTTCCCCCATTATAACAAATCCTTTCAAGTGATTTCTCATCTCACCATTTATATACTCCGATAATTCATCCTCCTTTTCTATAAAGCCATAGCGATATTCACCATTATCTGTATAGCCACCTAACCGAGAGGACGAATACCGTTTCGGACGTAAAAGGCGGTATGATGTTAACTTTTGCCATGCAACACCTACCCGAAAAGACAGCAACTATAGAAACCCAATATAAGGAAGAATACAACACGAAGAATGCCTACTTTAATATCCCTCTCAGCATTTCCACAGAAGTATATGTCCGTTTAGCCGTTGCCTCCAGATCGCGGTTCTCTTCCTCATAAATCCTTTGAAGGAAAATGGGCATGGCTTCGCCTATTTCTATTAAATGCCCATCCGGATCATAAAAACGAATGGTGCGCTGACCATATACTTCGGTATGTAGCTCGTGCAGGAATTTTGTACCGTTTTCTTTCAATTTCTTATGGACGCCTCCTATATCATCTGTCTCGAAACAGAGTTCAAAGCGGCTTGCCAAATTAGGATTTGTAATGTTTTCTTTTCCCAAGGTCTCAGGTATTACATTGCCATCCATAATCTGCCAGACAGCAAAACCGTTGTTGAATGCATAATTCAATCCTCCAAACTCCATAATTACTTTGAATCCTAATGTGTTTACGTAAAAATCACGTGCTACTTTAGCATCTTTTACAAACAAAACAGGAATGCAATTTTTTAATTTCATACCTTCAAATTGATTATTCTATTTTCATATTTGTAAAGCAAAGATACAAATTATTCAGGTATCGGATGGTATGAATAAAAAATAATGGTTTGATGCATCAAACCCGAATAAAAGAATATATCTCTTATAAAGTCGAATCTTTCTTTTAAAAAATCCCCTTTTCTAGGTATAGGATTATATCAATAATCATACTACTTTTGCATTTTTAACACTGTTCAAAACACAGCAGATTGTGAAAAAGGATATTGAGAAAGACTTGTTGGAGATTGCCAGAAGAGAATTTTATGAAAAAGGGTTTAAAGGAACCTCTATGCGACATATCGCCCGGTTGGCCGAAATCGCATTCAGCAATATCTATTATTATTATGAAAGTAAAGACGCATTGTTTCTTGAAGTAGTAAAGCCCCTGAAAGCTCGTTTAGACAAAATGTACGGTGCATGGGACGATATAGATGCCATTCCCGTTTCGCCCGATGCCTATATTGATGAACAATGGCAACAGCAATCCGTCAAGGTCTTAATGGAACTCACCTTGCAATACAAGCAGGAATTTAACCTTTTGTTGTTTAACGCACACGGATCGGCTCTTGAGCACATCGACAAAACCTATATCGACAGCGCCACCCAAAGCAATGTGGCATATATACGCAAGCTGTCGGCCCAATATCCCGAACTGAACATACAAATGTCGGAACAATTTATCCGAACCATGAGTGCACACACCTTTACCATTATTGGCGAAATCGTTTCACAGGATTTAAATGAAGCCCAGATCAAAAACTTCATGCAAGACTTCGTCGTTTTTAACACCTCAGGTTGGAAAGGTCTATTATATAAAAATACATTTAAAAAAGAATTGGCTAATGTTGTATAAAAGAATACAAGAAAAGAGCAGAAAAGAGGGTTGCAAGGTTGCAACCCTCTTTTTTTTGAACACAACCGTACAGTGTTCAAAAAAAAGGAGTCTTATAATGAGCGCTTTGTTTGTGCTCTCTACCCTGCCGGGATTTGCCCAGATGGCTGTAGAGGGAACTCTAAGGGGTGCCGATAAAGAGATTCTCCCCGGTGCCAGTGTTTACTGTAAGCAGCTTGATATCGGTACGACTACCGATGAAAAAGGATTTTATTCCCTGTCAATGCCACAGGGCACCTATCAGTTGCATTTCTCCTTTATGGGATATGAAACGCAGGAAAAAAAGGTGAAAATAACAGACCGTCCCGTCTGGATGAATGTTTCCCTGAAAGAATCGTCCGTTTCACTCGATGATGTTCTAGTGGTTGGGAAATCCAAAGCCCGTCAGATTCGGGAACAAGCGATGCCCGTTCATGTGCTGCAAATCGAAAAAATCAGCGGGGCGGTCAACAGTATAAGTGATGTTTTGTCTAAAACAGCCGGCATCACGCTGCGCAATTCCGGTGGCGTGGGAAGCACCTCCCGTATATCGGTGCGTGGACTCGAGGGGAAACGAATCGGAATATTCATAGACGGATTACCCCTCTCGGACAATAGTGAATACAACGGACTGAATGCTATTCCCGTAGATGTAATCGAGCGGATTGAAGTTTACAAAGGAATTGTACCCGCCAAATTCGGAGGTTCCGCCATTGGCGGCGCTATCAATATTGTTCTCAAAGAATACCCTCCCTACTATTGCGAAATCAAATATAATCAAGCCTCTTACAATACCCATATTGCCAGTATCGGCCTCAAACGCAACCTGTCGGATAAAGGCTATTTAATCGGAGCGGGAGGTGGATATACCTATTCCGATAACAATTACAAGATGGAACTTCCGCTTCAACAGAACACATTTGTCCGGCGCGACCACGACGCCTACGAAAAGAAATTCGGCGGACTCAGTTTTGCCAGTACAAAATGGTGGTTCGATGAATTTGAACTGGAAGCCGCCTATACATCAACAGGGAAAGAAATCCAGGGTATCGAGCATAACATCCAACATGCCCGGCAGGACGTAGATGTTTTTTCAGTTTCCAATAAAATAGAAAAGAAGAATTTCCTGACGGAAGGGCTGGATCTGGAGATAAATAACCTCTATTCCTACTCCATCTTTCAATTTACCGACACCTCTTCCTACCGCTATCAGTGGGATATGACTCCTTACATCCCTGTCAGTAAACTGGGCGGCGAAATAGGTAATGATGCCAATGCAACACAAAATAAATCGCATAACTTCATTCAACGCACCAACCTTAATTATATAATCAACCAGTCGCATGCCATCAACTTCAATTCGCAATATAATTACGTGAAAGGAATGCCCTCGGATAGCCTCCGGGACGCTGTTCTGGGTTATCAGACACATTTCAAGAGCGATATGCACAGTTGGGTGGGCGGCCTGAGCCATGAGTACAACTCCCCTCACCAGAAACTGGCTAATATGCTTGCCCTGAAATGTTATTTCTATTCCATGAATACCTCTAAGCTGAAACGCATCAGCTCGCCCGACCGGGAGAAGCTACATGCCCGGAAATATAATTTCGGCATCAGTAATGCCATCCGGTATAGGTTCTCACCATTCATTCTTGCCAAGGCTTCATTCGCTTATGATGTACGCCTACCCAACGAGCAGGAACTGTTGGGCGATGGATTTTTAACAGCTCCCGCTACCGACCTGCTTCCCGAGAAGAATAAAAGTGTAAACCTGAGCTTTATGTACGATAAGATAGGTCGGAACAAACGCTTTCAGATCGAACTGAACCTGTTCCTGATGAAACTGACCGATATGATACGTTTTACCGGAGGTATGTTACAATATCAATATCAGAATTTCGGTGAAATGCGTTCTATTGGCACCGAGGTGGATGTGAAATGGGATGCCACCTCCTGGTTGTATCTTTTCGCGAATGCTACCTATCAGGATTTGCGGGATATCCGCAAGTATGAACATGGTACCACACCCAACTTTACAAAAGGCGACCGTATGCCTAACATCCCTTACCTGATGGCTAACAGTGGTTTCGAATTACATAAAGCGAACCTATTGGGCAAGAAGAGTTATAGCCGCTTGCTGTTTGATGGACACTTTGTTGAAGCTTACTATTATAACTTCAAGAAAAGTAATTACGCTGAGCCTAAAATCCCACGCAGTTTCGTATTCAACGCCGGCCTGGAACATACAATAATGGATGGAGCTATTGTATTTGGCTTTCAACTGAACAATCTGACAAACGCAAAAGTGCTGTCGGAATTTAACCGGCCCCTGCCCGGCAGAAACTATGCTTTCAAAATACGCTATATCTGGAAGAGAACAGGATAAAGTTTATAAAATAATTTTTAATCAATTTAAATCATTAAAAGAATGAACCAAACAATCAAACTGTTTGCGTTTGGCTTTGCACTCTGTGCAGCAAGCGCTTGTGAAAGTGACAACAACAAGGAGGTGACACCGCAAGGCGGAGATGTATTAATCTGTACAACCATACCCAGCCCCGACGGTATGACGGGAAGCGCCTATATGCAAATGATCGGGAATGTTGACGAAGCTGCTTACGACAACCGCAACGCTATCCCAACCTCTTACAGCATCCCGCCGATTGTCGAGGGTAAATATGTTTTCGACCTGACGGGTGCTTCCAGCGAATCGAACACGATTAAGAAGTATGCTTTCGAGAACGAACTATTGGTGGAAAAAGGCAGTATGGTTACCCCTGAGAACTCGATGCCGATGGATATCGCTATCAGAGGTTCGAAAGGGTATATCGCATTGCGCGGTACGGGACAGATTCTGGTGATAGATCACGAGAAAATGACTTCGCTAAAGTCTATCGACCTGACAAACTACGGTATTGGCGACCAAAATCCTGATCCTACCAGTCTGATTATCCGGGACAACCTCCTGTTTGTAGCTTTGTTACAGATCGAAGGTGGTTATATCCCGAACCCGGCACGTCCGGCAGTGGATGTATTGATTATTGATCTGGATAAGGAAGAACCGTTGAAAATGATCACTGAAACTTCCTCGCCCAACTTTCACTCATCACCATCATATTTCCTGCATCACTGACATCTGAGGGTCATTCTGGTGGCGGCTGTGTCCTACAGATTTTTATTTTCTTGAAT
>NZ_QVMJ01000035.1:48248-68748 GCF_010500955.1 Bacteroides sp. 519 | reverse complement strand
AACACCTTCGGCGTTGTGAGTTATAGGGATACGCATCCCCCCAGTCGGGCTTCGCCCTTCACTGGGGGTTATTCAAATTCAATCCCTTCGGGATTTCTTCCGAACATGACTGAGTTAAAACCCTGGGCTAAATCGAACGCACTTTCAGTGCTTTCCTATTACTTAATATTTAAGAATAGCTTTCTGTTCAACCTCCTTATTACCCGAAACAGGTATCAGTGTAAAGCCCCAGTTATACTCCTGGTCGGCATAGATGGTGCAATCGGGTTCCTGACGGGCACCCCAACTATCGTATCCGGCAACGCCGTACTGCTTCATATCTACACAAACCTCTACAAAGTTACGTGGAGTAATATCGGCAGCGTGTGTATGTTTGGGTAAACGGTTGCGGGCATATTCCACTGTTCGGTTGGCTTTTTCAAACGGAGTAAGGTTGCGGAACTGGTAAGGAGCATCGGCCTCTTCGCTATCGAAATCTTCGATAGAGTTGCGCAACGCATTGAATCCTATTGTATTGTCGGCAGCAATTAACAACCCTTTTCCGGCTGTGGTTTGCAAGGCCAGCCAACGGGTATCGGTATGATGACCGTTCTCTTGCGGACGCACATACGGGTAGTACATATCGTCGGCAGTGGTTTTATACAATCCTACATGGGTGCTCATATAGCGGTCTATGTAGTTTTCTTCGGGGCCACGGCCCAGATATTGTACCTGATTCATAGATGCAGGCAAGCGGAAACGCATACCGATACGAGGCACTTCCAAACGTTCGGCTTTCTTTTGAGGTTGTCCGGCAGGGGCTTCTACCGATTGAGTTGCTTCTAGTGCCAGGATATTAACCTCCATTTCTACCTTTTGAGCTTCGGTGTATGCCGGGGTAAATTTAACAGCTGTATGTACAACTCCCGATGGATAAATTTTGTAGGCAACAATATAATTATTGCCGGGAGTCAATGCGTAGTCAACTGTCATTACCACTGTGTTACCAGCTTCTTTGGCCGAGGCGGTAGCTACTTTTAGCTCCTTACCTGCTTGTTTCCATACTTGCAAACGAATAGGGGCCAGGTTGCCATAATCGTTATCATTAGGTGCACGCCAGAAGTTGGGGCGAATACCAAATCCATCTTCAAAAAACTCTTGTCCGTCTACTTTATAAGAAGTAACAATACCGGTTTGTTTATTCAATTCGAAGTACACCTTCGAAGAACTTACAACCAGCGTATTTCCCGAGTCGGACACATCCAGTTTTGGTCCGCTGGCGTTGGTGTATGCTTTCTTATCGGCTTTTATTGGTAATTGGAACTGATCGTGTGCAATTACATGACCGGCAGGAATCAATGGTTCGGGCTGTAGGGTTGTTACTTCAAAATTCACAAAGTACTCTACACCGGGTTTTGCTTTCAGTTTATTTACTGGTATGGTTACAAAGGTTGAATCTTGCGGAGCAACTGTTAGTGGCAATGTTGCTGTACTGATAACTTTACCGTTTTCCAGTATTTTGTATGTAAACTTGTATTTTGACAGGTTGGTAAAATAGAAACGGTTCTTAATGGTGATCTCGCCTTTATCCAGATCACGGGCTTCAAATCCAACATTTTGATGCGCATACTTAACCTCTGCCATTGCAGGATGAGGGTCTTGATTGGGACTGATAACACCATCGGCCACAAAGTTTCCATCCGATGGCTGATCTTTACCAAAGTCGCCACCATACGCCCAGATGGTTTTACCGTTCTTTTGCCAGGTTACAGCGTGGTCAATCCATTCCCAAATATATCCACCTTGCAGGTTGGGGTATTTGTAGATTTCTACCCATTGGTCGTAAAGATTACCGTTGGAGTTACCCATAGCATGCGAGTATTCGGAAGGAATATAAGGGCGGTTATTTGCACTTTTCACCCGGCGACCGTTTTTGCCATAGTAAGCAATTCCACCGGCCGAAGGATATTGAGGAACAATCATATCGGTATTCCACTCTTCCAAAGCACGTTCGTAACATACCGGACGCGCCATGAGGTCTTTATCCAATTCTTTAACCATTACATAACCGTTGTAAAAGTTGTATCCGTTTCCGGCCTCGTTACCTAACGACCAAATGGTTACGGAAGGATAATTCTTATTGCGTTCGAACATAGCCAGCCAGCGCGATTTATGACTTTCCAGGTAATCGGGGTTATGTCCCAGTGTTCCTTTCAGTGCACTTTCTGTTTTAGATTCGCCTACTTCGTGCCCCAATGTTCCCATGCGCATATCTTCCTGATAAATGGTATAACGCATACCGTGCGATTCAATATTTGCTTCATCGTATACATATAATCCGTATTCATCGCACATTTCATAGAACTTGCGGTCTTGTGGATAGTGGCTGAGGCGCACAGAGTTAATATTGTGCAGTTTCATCAGTTCGAAGTTGCGACGCATTCTTTCGGGGGTAATGTAATGCCCGTCTTCGGATGTTTCGTGTATGTTTACTCCTTTCAGTTTAATGGGCTGACCGTTTACAAAGAAAAGGCGCATTGGTTTGCCATTAAGCATTTGGTCGGTGTCTTTTATTTCAATACGGCGGAATCCTACCCTAAAAGGTACTATTTCAATGGTTTTACCGTTCTCCTCAACTGTCATTAATAGCTTATAGAGGTTGGGATGTTCGGATGTCCATGTCTCTACTCCGGGAAAGTTCTTATTGAAGTTGGCTGTTGCAACACTTTGGCCTGCTACCTCAATGTTTTGAGTTTCTACAGCTACTTCTTTTCCGTTACGGTTCAATAATTGGTATTTTACCGATACGCTTTTAGGTGCGGTCGAAGTATTTTTAATATCCACACCCAGTTTAAAAATACCATCTTTATAATGATCGTCGAGGGTAGATACTACGCGGAAATCTTTGACTGCGGTTTTGGGTTGCGACCAGATAAACACATCGCGTTCAAGGCCACTAACACGTAAAAAGTCTTGTGCTTCCAGCCACGAACCGGTACTCCAACGATATATCTTAAGGGTTAACACATTCTTTCCCGGTTTAATGTACGAGTTGATTTTAAACTCGGCCGGGTCCTTAGAATCTTCGCTGTACCCAACTTCCTGTCCATTAATATACACATACAGTCCCGATTTGGCAGCGGCGATATGCAGATAAAGATCCCGGTTTGTCCAGTCGGCCGGAATTTCGAAGTCTCTGCGGTAAACCCCTACCGGGTTTGCTTCGGGAATCAGTGGTGGGGTAGGTTTGTAAGTATCCCATTCGTAGGGTTGGTTTACATAGTAGGCTTCGCCAAATCCTTGTAACTCCCAGTTACCTGGTACTTTAATATCGTTCCAGGTCGATACATCCTGATTAGCATCGGTAATGTTTGGGGGTAATTGTCGTTGATCGTTTGTAAAGTAGAACTTCCAGGTTCCGTTTAACAGGTAATAGTACTTACTGTTTTCGTACTTCAGTGTCATAGCATCCTTGGGGTTGTCGTAGCTCATAAATGTGGTACGTGGATACTCTTTATTTACACTAATTACATTGAGATCGTTCCAGTAGGGCCGCTTCTCGTCTGCCTGCATTGTGGGAGATACTCCAAGCGAAGTAAATGCCAGTAAACAGGCCATTAATTTCACAGATGATTGTTTCATGATTTATGGGTTATTTAGAATTACTATTCATTGTGCGAAGATAGCAATTTATAGAATATAACAATTCATACCCATCTAAATTACATTTAACTCCCTTGCCGCTACCGTTTATAGACCTATGGTTAACATTACTGATTAATTTATTATGCAATTACCTCTAACTTTGAATCGATCCAACAGGACCAAATTAACCATTGATATTTAACCATTAAACAGTGTACGATGAGAAAGACATTTCATCAAAAACGCATAAAAATCTATTTATGCAGTATTGCAATGGCAATATTACTTCTTTTGCCTGCAATAAGTCTTTGGGCAAATCCTTTACAGAGCACAACAATTACCGGTACGGTGACATCGGCAAGCGATGGTGAACCGCTTATTGGTGTAAGTGTGGCAGTAAAAGGAACCGGAAGCGGTACAATAACCGACCTTGACGGAAAATATTCATTAAGTGTAACCTCGGGTGATATCTTACAATTTTCGTATGTAGGATATGTGATTCAGGAAATTACATATTCGGGGCAGCAAGTAATTAATGTAACGCTTAGTGAAGATGCCGAAATGCTTGACGAAGTTGTAGTTGTAGGTTATGGGGTACAGAAAAAGAAACTGGTAACTGGTGCTACCGTTCAGGTAAAAGGCGAAAACATTGCCAAACTAAACACCACCAACCCACTGCAAGCTATGCAGGGACAAACTCCCGGAGTTAGCATTTCATCTACTTCGGGCCAGCCGGGTAGTGATATGAAGGTAAGCATCCGCGGTTTGGGTACAGTAGGAAACTCAAGTCCACTTTACCTGATCGACGGTGTAGGGGGCGATATATCGACACTTAACCCTGCCGATATTGAAAGTATCGATGTATTGAAAGATGCAGCCTCGGCTGCTATATACGGTGCACAAGCTGCTAATGGCGTAGTGCTTATTACAACAAAAAGCGGTAAAGAAGGAAAGGCGCAAGTTACCTTCGATGCTTATTATGGTGTTCAAAACGTGGCTCGTAAAGCAAATATGCTGAATGCACAGCAGTACATGACTATTATGGACGAGCAGGCACTGAATAGCGGTAACGCGGTTTACGACTGGGGCGGCTATACTTCTATTTACGATGCAAACGGAAACGTTTACAATACAGACTGGGTTGATGCAATGTTTAAAGACAATGCTACCACCGAGAGTTATACACTTGGAATTTCAGGTGGTTCGGCCACTTCAACGTATGCTATCTCGTTGGGATATATGAATCAGGAAGGTGTTGTAGGTGGAGCCGATGTTTCTAACTACGAACGGTATAACTTCCGTATTAACTCTGAGCACAAACTGTTTAACAACTTCCTGAAAATTGGCGAGCAGGTAAGTTTTGTATATAAAAAGAATAATGGTATTGGAGTAGGCAATCAATACAACAATACGTTGAGGGGTGCTTTTGGAACTTCGCCTATTGTTCCTATTTATAGCGATAACAACAAATATGATTCTCCGTATAACGACACTACCGATAGTGATTGGAACAAAGGTGATGGTAACCCTTACGGGCAAATGATGACCAATACCAACAACGAGAACAAAACAGCAACATTCAACGGTAACCTGTATGCCGAAATAGAACCCATAAAGAACCTGAAACTGCGTACTGTATTTGGGATTGTTTATAACTCGAGCGAATACAGAGACTTTAAACCCTTATATCGTTTTAGCCAATACACCTATAACGATACACGCACCGAAGTTTCACAAAACATGAATCATGGTTTGGGTATGACGTGGACCAATACGGCCACTTACGATTGGACAATCAACGAACATTCTTTCAACGCATTGCTTGGTATGGAAGCTTATCGTTACGAGGGTACTTATCTCAGAGCTACCAACGGTGGCTTGAAAGAAGGTTTCGATAGCTGGCAATATGCTTATATAAATAATGGTACTGCTTCTTCCAGCACCGAAGGATTGGGTGCATCGGGTAATCCGCACGACGATAGTCGTAGTGTATCTTATTTCGCCCGTTTAGGTTGGAACTGGAAAGAAACTTATATGGTAAACGCAACCATGCGTGCCGATGGTTCTTCTCGCTTTGCCAGTGGAAACCGTTTTGGTTATTTCCCATCTGTTTCGGCAGGTTGGACAATATCTAACGAGGCGTTTATGGAGAATACTCAATCGTGGTTAGACTTTTTGAAGATACGTGCCAGTTGGGGACAGGTGGGTAACCAAAACATCAGCAACTACCAATACCTGGCTCCTATTAGAAACACCAACACACACTACCTGTTTGGTAGCGGATATGGTGATGCCGATGCTGCCAGCCAATTGGCCAGCAACTGGGGTGCATATCCAAGCCGCTTGGCTAATCCAAATGTGAAGTGGGAAACTTCCGAGCAAACCAATATTGGGTTCGATGCCCGCTTCCTCAACAGTCGTTTAAGTGCAAACTTCGATTTCTATCTGAAAGAAACCAAAGACTGGCTGGTCGAAGCTCCTATTCTTGCTACAGTAGGTGCTGGTGCACCTTATATAAATGGAGGTAGCGTAAAGAATACAGGGGTTGAGTTAGCATTAACATGGAACGACCGTGTTGGAAAAGACTTTAACTATACCATCGGGCTGAATGGTGCTTATAATAAGAATAAGGTAGGCCAGATTCCAACAGAAGATGGTATTATTCACGGTTCTACCAACCAGCTTTACGACAATTCTGCCGAATTCTACCGTGCAGAGAACGGTAAACCAATTGGCTACTTCTGGGGATATAAAACAGCTGGTCTTTTCCAGAACACACAGGAAATTGCAGATTGGATTGCAGCTGGCAATGGTGTACTTCAAAGCGATGTACAACCCGGTGATGTGAAATACATTGATGTTAACCACGATGGTGTAATCAACGATAATGATAAAGTGAATCTGGGTAACGGTATGCCCGACTTTACATTCGGTATCAATCTAGGGTTCGATTACAAAGGTTTCGACTTCTCTATTCTGGCAAATGGTGCTGCGGGTCAGCAAATTGTTCAGTCTTACCGTAACCATACAGGTATTCAGGCAAACTATACAACTGCCATCCTCGACCGTTGGACAGGCGAAGGTACAAGCAACCGCATCCCCCGTGTTACCAATCAAAACATTAACTGGCAGTTCTCCGATCTTTATGTACAGGATGCTGATTATATGCGCATCAGTAACATAACTATCGGTTACGATTTCTCAAGATTACTGAGAAAGTCAAGGATATTCAGCCAGGCACGTGTTTATGCTCAGGTACAGAATGCCTTTACATTTACTAAGTACGATGGTATGGATCCCGAAATTGGTTATGGCCCTGAGGGAGATGGTGGACAAGGCTGGGCATCGGGCATTGATATCGGTTATTACCCACGTCCGCGTACTATTCTTTTTGGTGTTAATCTTAAGTTTTAGTTAGTAGTTAGTAGCTAGTAGCTAGTAGTTAGTAGCTAGCAGTAAACCATCTATTAACTAGTAGCTAACTTCTAACTACTATCTACTAACTACTAACTACTATCTACTAGCTACTAATAAAAAATTATGAATAAAATGAAAATCAACATATTAGCAGGTGCCCTTTGCTTAAGTTTAGGAATGGGTATGACTTCCTGCCTCGATAGTTTTCTCGACGTATCGTCGAAAACAGAGTCAAATACAGAAACTTTTTATAAAACAGAGAATGATGCCTGGCGTGCCTTGATTGGTTGTTACGACGGATGGCGTCAAACCTCTTCGGCTATGGCCACTGGCTTCTATCTGGGTTCCGAAACCATGAGTTACGAGTGCTTTGGCGCAACCGGTAATGCCGATGGACGCGGTTATCAGGCAATAGACCGTTTTGATATCTCACAATCGCCTTCCGATCTTAATCTGTACGAAGCCGATTGGAAAAACTATTATGCAGCTGTTTATCGTTGCAACGAACTTTTGGCACACGAAGAACAGATTGAGTGGAAAGATACAGACAGCAAGCACACAACATATATAGGCGAATGCCGTGCCATACGTGCACTGCTCTATTTTGATATGGTTCGCCTGTGGGGCAGTATTCCCTTGTTCGATGCGCCGGTAAACGAAAACCGTCCGCAATCTGATGCTTCCGAAGTGTTTGCACTGATCTTTGAAGATTTGAAATATGCCATGACTAATATTCCTGCCAATGCTTATCCAAAAGCAAATGCATCAAGCAACGATGGTCATGTTACAAGATATGCTGCCAGTGCTCTCTTTGCACGTGCATACCTTTATTATACCGGTTATTACGGAACCGAACCAACTGGTGCCAGCAAGGCAGAAGCTTTGGCTGCTGTAGAAGAGATCATCTCTTCGAACGAATACCAGTTAGTTAGCGAATTCAAGAACCTATGGCCTGCCGCATCGGCCGGTGTTGCCGAGGTAGCTGATATGGAAACGCTTTATGGTACTTATGCCGGCGACGGTAACAGCGAAACCGTTCTTGCCATGAAGTTTACCAGCTCGCAGGATTATGATGGAAACAACGACGGCAACCGCTGGCAGGTAATGGTGGGTATGCGTTCGCTCAATGCTGCCCCTTATGGAAAAGGCTGGGGAGGTTTAACAGTTAATCCGGCTTTTGTTGACGAATTTCCAAACGGAGATACACGCCGCAGCGCTTCTATCATTGATCTGGAAGGTGAAGGTATTACTTCATCAACCGATTTTGCAAACAGCTACAAAGATCAACGCGAATATACCGGTTATGCTGTGAAGAAATATTCTCCTTTGTGCTTTGCCGACGGAACTTCTGCTTCGAAAGAAGATGGTTCGGGCGATTTCCAAACCTCCAATCATCAGGATTATGTTATTATCCGCTATGCGGATGTATTGCTGATGGCTGCCGAATTGGGAAGCCCTAATGCACAAAGTTACTTCGATGCTGTTCGTAAACGTGCTTACACTACCAATGGCGAACTCTCTTCCGGTTATTCGCAACTATCGGTAACAAAGGAGAATATTATGCAGGAACGTCGTCTTGAGTTTGCGTTCGAAAGTATTAATTATTGGGATTTGCTTCGTCAGGGAGTAGATTATGCAGCTAACAAACTGGCACTTGAGGCCACAACCTTCAGCGGTGGTAGTGCCGATGTAATAAAGATCAATGCCGACCGTATTCGCGAAACGAAAGGTCTTAGCCAGATTCCTTATAACCAAATAACATTGGCTAATGGTATGTTAACACAAAATGCCGGATGGTAATTGGTAAGGTAATAACAATTAATATCATGAAGAATATGAAATTAAAATCTTATATATATACACTTGTAGCAGGCATGGTATTGTTCAGTGCTTGTACGCCCGAAAAGTACGATTTGGGTAAAACTACTTATGTGGCCGATGATTTGGTGCAGGGCATAGCTTTTAAAGTAACTCCCGATGCCCAGGACCCCAATACTATACATCTGCAATCGCTCATTACCGGTGCTACCCCTCTTTGGGAAACACCACAGGGCCGTTCGCAAAGTGCAAATATGGACATTGAGTTACCTTTTGCTGGCGATTATGAAGTAACTTTTGGTGTGATGACTCAAGCCGGCCCGGTTTATGGAGCACCCTACAAGTTTACAGTTGAAGCTAACAACTTCAATATGCTTAGCAACGAAATTTGGAGCAATCTGGCAGGTGGTGTAGGCAAAACCCGTAAATGGTTACCTATGGATGGCAATTACGGTATCGGAAACTGTACAGGTCCGGTAATGTATATGAGTCCTACTGATGTGAGAAACGATGGTTCGAATAGTTCCGATTTACTATTTGGCGGTTCAAACTGGGCGCCTAACTGGGATCCTGGATTCCAATCGTGGTTAATTCCGGCCGATGATCCTTACATGAGTTCGTATATGACCTTCGGCCTTGATGCTGCCAATGGCTGTACCGCTCAGGTATTTCGCAACGATGGCAGCGGTGGTACTATGATGAATGGTAAATTCAGTTTGAACCTTTCGGATCCTAAACGCCCAACAATTACGTTCGATGGTTGCTACTCTCTGCATAATGCCGGCTTCGACGATGTTTGCGACAATTATGCAATTAATCTGCAAATTATTGAATTAACACCTTACTTGCTTCAGATTGCTACCATGCGTACCAATAGCGAAGGGGCTTGGTGGCTTGTTTGGAATTTCATATCAGAAGAGGCTCAACAAGATCCTTCTTTGATTCCAACTGATGATCCGGGTTTGTTGCCAACCACTCCGGTACAAGAACCGGAATACAGCAACCTAAGCGAATTGCTCTTTACCATTGTTGGTTCAAATGCTTCGTATGTAGCTACAGCAACCACATTACTACTCAATGAAGATGCTCCTTACGACTGGATGTGGTGGAACAGCGCAACTGGTAAATGGGAATCGAATGGTTTCGATGGTGCAGAAGATTATTCTTCTACATGGACTCCTACATTTGCCGATGCCGGTGATTTTGCAATGAACCTCTCTACAACAGGCACAGCCGGAACCTACTCTTGCGAACTTGAAACGGTTGCCGGAGGTACAGCTACCACATTTACAATTGCAGGTAATAAAATTATTTTTGCCGACGAGGTATCTTTACTCTCTGCATCGAATGATTATACAACAATAGATATTAAAGGGAAAGAATTCACTGTAATGGCTTGTTCGCCTGATGATAGCCAGGTTGTATTAGGAATTCCGGCAGGAACAGATGAAACAGGTGCAGTAAACCGTTATCTGTGTGCCAACCTGATTATTAAACCAATCACATCCGAATCGGGACCTACTGTAATTGCTGTAGATAATTCCAAACTGAATTGCTATGTAGAGGCTTCTAAGTATTTCAGAATTGAATTCTATAACCCATGGGGTGATAAAGAATGGCCACTCGACATTGCTAAGGTAAAAGTGAAGAAGGATCAGAAAATTGTAATCAAGTTCAATGTTAGCGGAATTACCTGGAACGAGGGTGCTAATCCTAAGGTAGCATTCTGTCATAACATTGGCGATGGCCTTTGGGAACCTGCTTGTTTTGATGACGCTTCGGCTGTGAGCCTGAACAAAAGCGGTGAAACAACTGTAACATTTACCAATACTACCGGAGCCACTGCAAACTTTGCCACTGCACCAAGCTGTGCAACTATTGCTATGCAAATTGATGGTTTGGTTTCTGCTCCTCTACTCGAAGATGGTACATTCGATGCTTCGGCAGTTACGGTTCAAGTTACTTCAATGACCATTGAATAATCACCTTAAAGACATTTAGTATATATGAAGACAAAAATATATTTAGGAATACTATCACTCATCATGGGGCTTTCGTTAGCCTCATGCGAGGACGATAATTACGCAATACATACTACACCTGTATTGAACAACTCGTCTGTAGTAACAGGCTCATCAGAGGTTACAGCCACTACAGCTACTTTATATGGTACGGTAGATGGTTTAAACAACATGGCATCTAATGCGTATGCAGTAGGATTTATGTATGGCTTTACCGAAGGTAATCTTGAAGAGAGTGTTACAACTACGCTCGAAGATGGTGCTTTCTCGGCAACACTTAATAGCTTGCAAAATAACGCTACCCTCTACTATCAGGCATTTGTGCGTTTGCAAGGTAAGGTATATTATAAAGGCGAAGTGAAGAGTCTGGTAACAACCAATGCCAAAGTAGCTACCAAATCGGCAACAGCAGTCGACTATGCTTCGGCAACATTGGGAGGAACATTGACCGACTATCCAAGTGATGCCACATGTGGTATTGTAATATCTACCTTGCCCAATGCCGAAGCCGTTCGTAGTGGTTTAATTGTAGAGAACACAACCCTCTCGGCTGATTTTGGTATTCAACGTAGCGGTTTGCTTCCCAATACAACCTATTATTATGCAGCTTACCTTAATTTAGGTAGTGGTATTATTTATGGTGATGTAGAAAACTTCACTACTGCTGGTTATGAGTTCGATCTTGATAACGACCTGGTTGATCTGGGACTCTCTGTTAAATGGGCACGTTTCAATGTAGGTGCTAAGAATGCAACCGACTTTGGCGGACTTTTCGGCTTTGGCGATCTATCCGGTTGTAACAACAGTATCAATGTTGGCGATTATCCAACAACAGCAGATACATACAAAACAGCCTACGATATTGCCAATGTAGTGTATAGTGGTAAAGTAACATTGCCAACAGCAGCCGATTTTGAAGAACTGTTTGCTATTTGTACCTCAGAGTGGACCGAACAAGATGGTGTAACAGGATTTAAGTTGACTGGTCCTAACGGAAACTCCATATTCCTTCCTGCTGCAGGTTCACGTACAATGAACGAAGTTACCGATCAGGGTGCGAAAGGAATCTATATGACAGGCACAGTGAATCCATCGAATACCGATTTTGCACTGAGTTATGA
Organism: Bacteroides sp. 519; assembly: GCF_010500955.1. Classification (GTDB taxonomy): domain Bacteria; phylum Bacteroidota; class Bacteroidia; order Bacteroidales; family Bacteroidaceae; genus Bacteroides. The sequence continues at coordinate 56,747 of NZ_QVMJ01000035.1, read as the reverse complement.
ATTTACTTCTGCTATGCAGAGTAAAACTACAACAGCCCGTTATCAGGCAATTGCTGTTCGTCCGGTATCAACAGCTAAGAATGTAAAATTCGAAAAAGAATTGCTCTATAATACTTGGGAAATCGACTTAAATACGGATGGCTCTTATTTAACTTTCCCGGGACCTACTTACTTCTATGGTATGGACGATTCGTGGGCAACTGTAACCAATGGCGAACCCGTTGTGGGCGACTCGTGGAACTGGGCTGCCGACTTTGCCGGTAACTCATGGGCGGTTGGCGGAAGTGCTGATAACTGCCGTGGTTATATGACTTTCCTGGAAGAAGGAGGTGTAAACAAAGTAATTGTTTCGCAAGTTACTGCCGAAGGTACTTTTGTTGAGAAAACAGGTACATTTACTATTGACGAGGAAAACAAAACCATTACACTCGATGTAGACATTCTGGCTCCAACCAATTATGTTCCAAACTTTGTAGATAATAAGAAAACAGATATTAAGATTCTTTCTCTGACAAAATCATCCATGCAGCTTGCGGTTGTACGTACCGATCCTTCGCAGGGCCCATGTTTGCTTAGTATTAATTACATTCCGCAGTTAGAGAAATATGGAAACAACCATTAAACAATTCAAAATGAGTTTGACACTGATAGTATTATCATTTGTCTCTTTACTAACAATAGCTTGCTCCGACAGCAAGGATCCGGTAACACCCGAAATTACTGTTGCCAATCCGGAAATAAAAATCCCTAAAGCGGGAGGTACAGAGACGCTTTCTATCAAGTCGAATGTAACATTAGAAGTAAAAAGTAACGATGAAAGCTGGTGCCACGTGGCACCAGCCACATCTGCATCGGCCACCATTTATAAGTACACAGTTACTATAGATGCTAATCCAAATACCAAAGAGCGTTCAACTACAATCATTATAAAAGGTGGCAATATAACCGAAACCGTTAATGTACTGCAACCTGCTAACGATGGATTGATTATACCACAAACAACATTTAATGATATAGCCGGAACAGGTGCCGATATTGAAGTGAAACTTACTACAAACGGCACAGTTACCGCTACTTGTAACGATAGCTGGATTACCAAAGCACCCACCCGTGCTATGGCAGAGCAGGTAATGACTTTCAAGGTGGCTGCCAACTATGGCGAAGCCCGTACAGGAACCATTACCTTTACATTGGGCAATCTTACCGAAACGGTTACTGTAAACCAGCTTGCCAAAGAAATTCCCAATGCAGGGATGGAGAGTGATGCTTTGGTATTAGCTGCTAAAATCTATGCCGGCTGGAACATTGGTAATACACTCGAAGCTTATAATGGTGAAACACCCAGCGAAACAGCCTGGGGTAATCCAAAGATAACCGAAAGCTATGTAAAGCGGATAAAAGAACTGGGTTTCAATGCCGTACGATTGCCTTGTGCCTGGAACGGTTACATCGTAGATGAGGCTACTTATAAAATTAAAGACAGCTGGCTCGACCGTGTAAACGAAGTGGTTGGTTATTGTGTAAGCAACGATATGTATGCTATTGTTAACATCCACTGGGATGGCGGTTGGCTGGAAAACAACTGCACACCCGGCAAACAGGAAGAAAACAACAAGAAGCAAAAAGCATTGTGGACACAAATTGCCAATAAACTGAATCATTACGACGAACATCTATTATTTGCCGGTTGCAACGAACCCAATGTAGAAACTGCCGAACAGATGGCCGTATTGAAAAGCTACGAACAAACATTTATTGATGCCGTACGTGCCACAGGTGGCAACAACGCTGTACGCAACCTCATTGTTCAAGGTCCGAAAACCGACATTGAAACAACAGATAAACTGTTTGATATGCCAACCGATGTTGTTAAGAATCGTATGATGGTTGAAGTGCACTACTACAACCCATGGACATTCTGCGGTATGGACAAAGACGAAGACTGGGGCAGAATGGCTTACTTCTGGGGAGATTACAAAGTAGCCGGTTCCGACCGCAACGCTACTTTCGGCGACGAGGCTGAGATGAAAGCCCTCTTTGCCCGCATGAAAACAAAGTTTGTAGACAAAGGTATTCCGGTTATCCTAGGCGAGTATGGTGCAATCACTCTTCATTCTGATCTGGGCGAGAATCAGGAAGCACACAATTTGTCGCGCAACCAATACGATGCAACAGCTACCCGCGAAGCTAAGAATCATGGTTTGGTTCCTTTCTATTGGGAAACAGGTAGAATTATCAATCGTTCTACAGGCGAAGTAAAAGACAACTATGCCTACGATGGAATTATGAAAGGAGCAAAAGAAGGGAAGTATCCGTATTGATGTTCATTTCAGATAGAAAAGGAATAAAACACAGAGTCACAGAAACACGGAGCTTTTCCTTGTGCTGAACACGGAGGCTTCGCTTTTGTCGTACAATAACTCAAAATAGGCCAACGGCCTACGATGAAGGATATCACATGGAATGCGAGGCTGTAAGCCTCGGAGCTTTCTTACAAATACGCTTCGAGGCCTACAGCCTCGCATTTTCATGTAACATCATTGCGTAGGCCGTTGACGCTAGAAGCTATAAGGCCGTTGGCCTATTTTGAGTTATACGACAAAAGCGAAGCCTCTGTGTTCAGCACAAGGAAAAGCTCCGTGTTTCTGTGACTCTGTGTTTTTATTTTAGTTCACTTCAGCTCCTAACAACACTAAAATTCATCCCCTCCCAGAAGTTTAAAACTCGAAATTTGCCAGCACTGCCAGCACACAGCCACTTATGTATTTGATTAGCAATTAATTAAAGCGTGCTGGCAAAGTGTGCTGGCAAATATGATTACAATTTGCCAGCACACGCAAACATGCATGAAACAACTAGTTTCATTTTTGTTTTGTGCAGTGAAACAAGTAGTTTCCTATATAGAAAACAAGTTGTTTCCTACATAGAAAACAAGTAGTTTCATATATAGGAAACTAGTAGTTTCCTACCGTGAAACCGTTGGTTTCCTACCGTGAAACTGTTGGCTTCCTACCGTGATGCCGTTGGCTTTCTTTATAGAAGCTGAAAATTCTGGCACAAGAACTCCCTTTCCCCAATGTGGAGATAACAACACAGATAACCTGGAATACTTATTAAAAGGGCTCGAATAACGATGTATTATAGCCTATATGGATAACAAACCAATGGTTATGGTATTTTTTACGCAAACTATTTGGCGGTTTAAAATATTATCCGTTCCTTTGTTCGCGTAAAACCAACACAAACAAAGTTGTTATGATCAATCAAAACCAATATATCTACGAATATCCGCGTCCCGCAGTTACTACGGACTGTGCAATCTTCGGCTTTGACGAAGGTGAGTTGAAGATACTCCTGATTGAAAGAGGCATTGAACCTTACATTGGCGAATGGGCTTTACCAGGTGGTTTTCTTAACATGGACGAAGATGCTGAAACCTGTTCCCGGCGTATATTGAAGAAAGAAACAGGTTTAGAGAATATATTTATGGAACAACTTTATACTTTCTCGGCTGTTGATCGTGACCCACGTTACCGGGTTGTAAGCATAGCCCATTATGCTTTGGTTAAACGTTCGGATTACAACGCTATTGCCGGATTGGATACAACTACTGTTCGTTGGTTTGGATTGAGTGAGGTTCCTAAACTTGCTTTCGACCATAAAAGCGTTCTCAATAAGGCCTTGGAACGACTTAAAGGAAAAATAAAGTATCAACCTATTGGGTTCGAATTGCTACCGGAGCGATTTACTTTGCCCGATTTGCACCGGCTTTACGAAACCATATTACAAGAATCACTCGACAGACGCAATTTCCGGAAAAAAATGCTGTCGTTTGGTATTCTGGTAGATACTGGAGATGTACAACGAGGCGCCCAAAACAGAGCTCCGAAACTGTATTGTTTCGATAAAAATAAATACGATGAGTTATCTAAAAAAGGATTCTATTTTGAATTATAGCAAAAACACAAACACAATGATAGATTTGAATGATTTATACGATAGGGGAATGGAGTTGCATTACATTGCCAACACAGCTTATCCGTTAACCCCAACTTCGGTGAGAGAGTATGCAATTAAAGGAAGCGAAGAAATTCATGGCTTTTTAGAAAAAGAGTATGATAAAGTAAAGGAACTTGCTTTATATTTTCATGTTCCTTTTTGCAAGTCACGGTGTAAGTTTTGTGAGTACGTAGTAGTTGCACCCAATGAAGCCGAAATGAAAGACGAGTACCTGAAAGCAGCATTGAAAGAGATTGAACTGTACAGTCGTATTGTAAGAGATGATACCAAAATTGTTGGTTTCGATATCGGCGGGGGTACTCCCACCGAGTTAGGAGCAGCACGTATAGAGAAAATAACCAATAAGTTATTAAATACATTCAATATTACCAATGATATAACCTGGTCTATAGAAACAACTCCCTATAATGCTGTACACAAATTCGATGAGTTGAAGGATATACGCCAATTGGGTTTCCGTCGTTTAAGTATGGGTGTACAAACGGTAAATCAGGAATTATTGAAGAAAATGGAACGCGAGGGCGATACTCTTCTTTATAGGAAAGCTGTAGACGCTATACGCAAGGCAGGATTTAACCGGTTTAATGTAGACTTGATGTATGGTTTTAAAGAGCAATCTATTGAAGACTTTAAAAGTACTGTTGAGTATACTGTATCACTGGCTCCGGAATACATCACGCTTTACGAAATGAGGTATAAATTAACCCAGATAGCCACAGATGCTTTTAGTGTTACCAGAAACAAAGTAAATCAACAATACAGGGTTGCTTACGAAATATTAACTCAAAATGGGTATAAAGGTAATTATGGTAAAAATACGTTCAGCCGCATTGAAAATGATCATGGAACTAGCGACTATCTAACCAACAGGGTGATTAAAGCTACACCTTACTTAGGGCTTGGGGCAGGTGCACAATCTTTAGGCTTAAATTATCTGGCATACAACCAAGGTGCCGCCACTAAGAGTATTATAAAATACATGAACGAGGTTGAAAAAGGTATTTTCCCCATCCAAGATATCTACCAACTTCCTGAAGAAGAGATGATGGCTAAAGCACTGTCGGTAATGTTTTACTTTGGGTTTGTAGACCTGAAAGCTTTTAAACAGAGATTTAACAAAGAGTTTACAGACGTATTCGGAAAAGAAATTGACTATCTGAAACTATGGAACCTGGCAGAAATAGACAATAATCAATTTATGGTAACCAGAAACGGTGTTGCTCACTTAAGTGGCGTAATACCTATGTTCTATTCAGATAGAAGTAAAAATGAATTGATGACAATGAATATCGAAAAAATATTGAAGTAATATGAAATACAATACATACAACACAGATTGGTTACTCGAAAAAGTACAGAAAGCCGAAAAGATAGAATACCTATTCTTCTGGGGACATGCCGCCTCAAAAGATGGTTCGGTTACTAAATCTTGTTTTAGTCAGTGGTGGCCGGCAGTATTTACTGTTGATGGTGTTGACTACCCAACCGCCGAGCATTGGATGATGGGGCAGAAAGCACAGTTGTTCAATGATCAGGAGATGTTCGATAAGATTCTGAAAACCAAAACGCCATTCGAAGCCAAGAAGCTAGGTCGCAAGGTGTGCAACTTCGATCCTAAGGTATGGGGCGAAAACTGTTTCAGGATTGTTTGCGAAGGGAATCTGTACAAATTCTCACAGCACCCCGACCTGAAAAGATTCCTGATTAATACAGCAGATAAAGTATTGGTTGAGGCAAGCCCTGTGGATAATATATGGGGTATAGGTATGGCACAAGATAACATAAACATTGAAAATCCCTATTTATGGAAAGGTTCTAACCTTTTGGGATTTGCCCTGATGGAAGTCAGGGATCAACTTAAACAAGAAAAAACATGAAACAATTTGAAATAAGAGCCGATTACGATCGCGAAACAATTATAGTATACCAAGCTTACAGAGCAGAAATAGCTAAACCGGCAATCCGGGATAAAAAATTCAGTTCCCACTTCTCGTACAACCGTATGACATGGATAAAACCGTCCTTCCTCTGGATGATGGAACGGGCAGGATATGGGAGGAAAAGCGGGCAAGAGTATATATTGGCCATACGTATCAAACGGTCGGCCTGGGAATATGCACTGTCGCAAGCAGTTCTTTCTCATCCCAAAGAGGGAGTTTATGCAAGTGGGGAAGAATGGAAGGAACTCAAAGAAACAGCCACAGTAAATGTGCAGTGGGATCCCGAACGGTCAATCAGAGGCGAGAAACTCAATTATAGATCCATACAAGTAGGAATCAGTCGGCAACTTATTAAAGAATATAACGAAGAATGGATTGTAAATATAATAGATTATACTACATTAGCAAATAAAATCTATGATCTTAAAATGAATGGCCACCATGATAAAGCAAAAAAGCTTCTGCCAAAAGAGAAAGTTTACCCTGTATCCGAGGAGATAATGAAACGTTTGGGCATGGACTAATGGAAACTATAGTGTAAGCGATGAATATGGTGAATTTTCCAACTTTGCCTATTATGGATTTACTTTAGACAAACAGTATTGGGCAACTGTTGAACATTACTTTCAGGCACAAAAGTTTTCCAACAAGGCCTATTGTAAGAAAATCCGTACAGCTTCAACTCCCATGCTTGCTGCCACATTAGGACGTGACCGAAAGCAAAAGTTGCGAAGAGACTGGGAGTCAGTAAAAGTAGGAGTAATGAAAATGGCCTTGATAGCTAAGTTTACACAACACACAGACCTGAAAGAACTATTACTATCTACCACTGATGCAAAACTGGTAGAGCATACTGCGAATGATAGTTATTGGGGTGATGGAGGTGATGGAAGTGGAAAGAATATGCTGGGACGGCTATTGATGGAAATAAGAGAAAAACTGCAAAATGAAAACAATAATATATTTAAAAGGTGATGCCACTTCGCCACAAGCAAGTGGAATAAAAATAATTGCTCATATTTGCAATGATATTGGCGGATGGGGAAAAGGTTTTGTACTTGCTATCTCCAACCGCTGGCCCGAACCAGAAAAAGCATACAGGGGATGGCATCATTTAAGGGCAGAAAATAATTTTGCACTGGGTAATATTGAAGTAATAAAGGTAGAACCGTACATTTATGTGGCAAACATGATAGGACAATGCGGCATTAAAACCAGCCGTAGCGCTGGTGTGCCTATCCGGTACGATGCCGTAGAAGCCTGTTTGGATAAGCTGGCCGAAGAAGCCAAGCTGTTAAATGCCAGTGTACACATGCCCCGCATTGGTTGTGGATTGGCCGGTGGCAAGTGGGAAAAGATTGAACCACTTATTGAGAAAACGCTATTAAGTAACGACATAGATGTTTACGTCTATGATTATGAATAAAGATATGAACGAACAAGAAAAAAAACGGATAGGAAAGTTTATCAGTCTTATACTTCGGCATGAACCGGGAAAGATTGGGCTCAAACTCGATGATAACGGTTGGGCAAATGTAGATGAGCTGATATCGAAATGTGCAAAGCATCGGGTATCTTTCACCATGAAACAACTGGAAGAGATTGTAGCTACCAACGATAAGAAACGATATTCTTTTAACGACGATAATACAAAGATAAGAGCCAACCAGGGCCACTCCATTAATATCGATTTGGAGCTAAAGCCTGTAGAGCCACCCGAATACTTGTATCATGGCACGGCCGATCGCTTTCTGTCTTCTATTATGGAGAATGGAATAGTGAAGGGCAGCCGCCAACATGTACATTTAAGTAAGGATGAAGTAACCGCTGTAAAAGTTGGTTCGCGACACGGAAGAGCTGTGGTACTTACCATTATGTCGGGAAAAATGCACCGGGAAGGGATTAGTTTCTTTGTATCCGATAATGGGGTATGGCTCACAGACTATGTCGATCCCCAATATATATCAAAATGAAAACAACATTATACAGGCCAGTAGGCTTAAAAGAATTACAACTAATAATAGATTTGAATTTTAAGGGTTTCCCTCCACGATTGGAGTGGCAACCCATCTTTTATCCGGTTCTTAACCAGGAATATGCCGAACAAATTGCTGAGAAATGGAATATAAATGATGAGTTTTCCGGCTATTGTGGTATAGTAACTGCTTTCCAAATGCCTACAGAATATCTCAAAAAATATGAAGTACATAATGTAGGTGGTTTTATACACAACGAGCTATGGGTGCCCGCAGAAGAACTTGAAGAGTTTAATGCAAATATGATAGGAAATATTGAAGTTAAGAAAGTATTCTTTGGTAATAAGTTTGATGCGGCACAGGAGGATGTTGCAACCAAATTCATTACTACTCAACGATTCTAACCTGAATTATCAGTTGAACTAAAATAAAAACACAGAGTCACAGAAACACTGAGCTTTCGGAAATGCCCGTAGGGCATTCATATCAATAGAAAGGCAATGATAATACTCTTCACAACCCGGTACGGGTTGCATGGTAGATACGATGCAACCCGTACCGGG
>NZ_QVMJ01000035.1:0-48242 GCF_010500955.1 Bacteroides sp. 519 | reverse complement strand
TGAAGATTAAAACTTATTATTATTCTATTGATATGAATGCCCTACGGGCATTTTCGATAAGCTCCGTGTTTCTGTGTCTCCGTGTTTTTATTCAATTCCTATCTGATTTGAACCAAATTGATAAAGTATGAATAATGCAGGCTAAACACAATTCACCACAGAATGTTTTTAATTCAAGAGATATATAAATCGAATATTTTTATTTAAGTTTGCTGTATTAACTTTAAATACAGTAATTATGTTTGCAAAAGAGACATATATGCAACGCCGGGCCGCACTGAAAAAAGCAGTCGGCTCCGGTATACTTCTATTTCTGGGAAACGATGAAACAGGTTTAAACTACGAAGACAATACCTTCCGTTACCGACAAGACTCTACTTTTCTTTATTATTTCGGTTTATCATTTGCCGGCCTTTCTGCTATCATTGATATTGATGAAGACAAAGAAATTATCTTTGGTGATGAGTTAACAATTGATGCCATTGTATGGATGGGTACTCAACCTACGCTGAAAGAAAAGAGCGAACGGGTAGGAATATCCCTCAATATGCCATCGGCCGATCTTGCTAATTACCTCACTAAAGCCCAGCAGAAAGGACAAACCATTCATTTTCTGCCTCCTTACCGTTCGGAGCACAGAATTAAATTGATGGAATGGTTGAATCTGCCGATAGGCAAACAAGAAGGCTCTATTCCATTTATTAAAGCAGTTGTAAACCAACGTAACTACAAAACAGCCGAAGAAATTGTAGAAATAGAGAAAGCATGCAATATTACCGCTGATATGCATATTGCTGCAATTAAAGCACTTCGCCCGGGAATGATGGAGTATGAAATAGCCGCAATAATAGAAAGTGTTGCACTGGGTGCAGGTGGTAATCTGTCTTTCCCTACTATAGCCACTATTAACGGGCAAACACTTCATAACCATTATCATGGTAATAAAGTAAAATCAGGAGATTTGTTCCTTATTGATGCTGGTGCAGAAACCGAAATGGGGTACGCCGGTGATATGTCGTCGACGCTTCCTGCTGATAAAACTTTTACTACCCGCCAGCGGGAAATTTATGAAATACAAAACAGGATGCACAGGGAAGCAGTAAGAATGCTTCGTCCCGGAATTACTTTCAAAGAAGTTTATGAATTCTCGGCTTGGGTTATGGTTGAAGAACTAAAAAGTCTGGGCTTAATGAAAGGCGATTCGCATGCCGCAGTCGAGGAAGGTGCTTATGCCTTATTCTATCCGCACGGATTAGGTCACATGATGGGGCTTGATGTGCATGATATGGAAAACCTTGGAGAAGTATGGGTAGGATACGATGGTCAGCCTAAGAGCACAATGTTTGGACGCAAATCTCTCCGCTTAGCCCGCACACTTGAACCGGGATTTGTACTTACCATAGAACCCGGAGTATATTTTATCCCTGAACTTATTGATCTGTGGAAAGGACAAAACAAGTTTACGGACTTCATTAACTACAACGCCCTGGAATCGTATAAGAACTTTGGCGGTATACGAAACGAAGAAGATTATCTGATAACAGAAGAAGGAAGCCGCAGGCTAGGCAAGAAAATACCACTTACACCGGAAGAGGTGGAGGAGCTTCGGTAATGAGTAGTGAGTAATGAGTTTTGAGTTATGAGTTTCGATGCCGCATGGAAACTCACTACTCATAACTCATAACTCATAACTCACTACTCACAACTCATTACTCACTACTCACAACTCATAACTCACTACTTATTACCTCTTAAAATCTCCCTTTTCCCCTGCGGTGGTCCCGGAAGACGTTCGACTACAAAGCCGGATTGCTGCAACATTCGTCTGATAACACCTTTTGCGCAATATGTTGTAAGAATTCCTCCTTCGTTCATTGCTTGATATAGGGAATCGAATATCTCCTGTGTCCACATTTCCGGTTGCTTCTCGGGGGCGAAGGCATCGAAGTAAACAATATCCGGCCTGTTGCTTTGATTAAATTTGTAGGATGCCAGGTCCATATTTACTTTATTCAGAATAAACTCCGGTGTTATTTCTGTATCACTATTCCATGGGGCATTATGTAATTCGCCGAAAAGCGGATCATCGGTATAATGCAAAGCATCTATTGTTTCTTTGGATAACGGATAGAGTTCAATACCCGTGTAATATACCTTTTGTTTAGAAGTGATTGTTTCTTTCAATGTTAGCCAAGCGTTTAAACCTGTTCCGAACCCAACTTCAAATATATTCAGAATATCCTGAGGGCTATGGGCTTTCATCCCCATGTTGATAAATACGTGTTGCGATTCGGTTGCGGCACCTTTAACACTATGGTAATGTTCGTCCATTTCGGGGATGTACAAGGTAGAACTTCCGTCGGCTGTTTGTTCGATAATTCTTTTCATTTGTCAGGCAAAAAAGGTAAATATACCACGGGCAGCCAGTATCACAACTACATACCTGAGGAATTTACCGATAAGCATACATATAGTTACTATTTTCAAGTTGCTGCGTAAAAAGCCCAATGCTACAGCAATAATGCTTCCAACAACTGGTATAAAAGTAAAAAAGGCCATGAATGCACTCTTATGGTGCAGGTATTTCTTCATGGATTCTATCTTCTCTTCGCTCATGTGGAAATACTTTATAAGCCATTCCATCTTTCCAAGATGTCCCAGCCAATAACATGTTAAACTTCCCAGCAGGTTTCCGGCTGTAGCAGCCAGTACACAACCAAAAGGATCGAGCCCGGTAGAGGGATGTACCAATGCAAACAATACAGCTTCGGAGCTGAAGGGTATAATTGTTCCGGCCAACAAGGCTGCCAGGAACATACCCACATACCCCCACTGAATAAGGAAGTTTATAAAAGCATCCATATATTGAATGTAAATAGAAGCACTAAACCAACCAGTGCTCCTATAAAGAACCAATTAGAGGCCTTATTGTTTGTAAGAACAAAGAAGTGAGCAGAAAGAATACTTAGTCCGGTAAGTAACAGCAGAAATATACTAATGGAGTGAACCGGCTGCAAAATCATATATACGAAGAAGCTTAATAGAAATAGAATAATAAATCGCAGATAAGCACGGGTACGTATTTTATCTTTGTTTTTATTGGTGAAGCAATAAACAGCACTAACTACATAAATAACAAAGAAATAAGCATATACTACCCATTGGGTTATGCTCAGATTATCGACACTGAATTTAGGGAAAGCAATCAGTTCGTTAAACAGTTGATAGAACACTTCCATGTTTTCTATCCAATAGGCATATCCCCACAAAAAGAAATAAGGAAGGCTGCATCCTAATATGGCAGCTATCAGGTTGCGGAAGGTCATTGGAGTAATCATTCCGGTACCTATCAGAAATATAGGGGCAAACCACAAGCAATGTGGAAACAGCAGGCTAGCGAATCCCAGAAATACAAAAGCATTAAAAACATATCCCATAGGATGCTGTTGCTGATAGCATTTAAACAGGTTATTTATGCTGAACAGTAACAGAATTGCAGCAATGTCTGTGATATAGAATATATGCAACAAGGGGCAGGCAGAAACACATAACAGGAAGATAGAGGTTTGTACCGAGGCCCGCCGTCGGATAATAGCATAATCGTTATTGAGGTGAATCAGGAAGAAACCAATCAGGAAACAACATACCAAACTTAACACCCGGCTGGCCCAGTTGGCGATCGTATTCTGTAGAGATTGTAACAGGGGGTGTGAAGTGTTCTCTGCTACCTCCAGATCGGGAAAGTACAGATACACCCCTATCCAACAGAGCAATGTTAGGAATATAGCAACCGGAAGTGTGTATCTTCCGGTTGTGATGATATGTTGCAAACGGGTCATAGTTTTTAGTTACGAGTTACGAGTTACAAGTTACGAGTAAAGTAGTAAACTTGTAACTCGTAACTTATAACTCGTAACTAATTTAAAGGTCGAATCCGATATCGGTTCTATAGTATTTCTTTTCAAATTCAATCATCTGTGCTACTTTGTAACACTTGGCCAAAGCCTCTTCGCGATTGTTTCCATAAGAGCTTATGGCAATTACACGACCTCCGGCAGTAACTACTTTGCCATCTTTCATAGCTGTTCCGGCATGGAAGATGATGCTGTCTGTTTGTGCGGCTTTGTCCAGTCCGGTAATTGGGAATCCTTTGTCGTATGCTTCGGGATAGCCTCCGCTTACAAGAATAACACTGGCGGCAGAGCGTGTGTCTTCTTCAAAGGTCATGGTATCGAGTTCGCCTGTATGCACGGCCTGTAGTAATTCAACCAGATCGCCTTTGGTTCGTAGCATAACGCTTTCTGTTTCGGGGTCGCCCATACGAACGTTATATTCAATAACCATTGGTTCGCCATTTACTTTAATAAGGCCCAAGAAGATAAATCCTTTGTAGAGGATTTCTTCTTCAATCAATCCGTTGATGGTTGGTTCAATAATGCGGGTACGTACTTTTTCCATGTATACCTCATCGGCAAACGGAACGGGGGTTACGCTTCCCATACCTCCGGTATTTAATCCGGTATCGCCTTCGCCAATACGTTTATAGTCTTTGGCAACGGGTAGTACTTTATAGTGTTCGCCATCGGTTAGTACAAATACGGAACATTCAATGCCGCTAAGGAATTCCTCAATTACTACGGTTGCGCTGGCATCTCCAAACATTCCGCTAAGCATGGCGTTGAGTTCAAATTTAGCGTCTTCCAGTGTTGGGAGTATCAATACTCCTTTGCCTGCACACAGTCCGTCGGCTTTTAATACATAGGGTGCGGGTAGGGTTTCGAGGAATGCCAACCCTTCTTCCAACGTTTCTTTGGTTACGCTTTTATAGCGGGCTGTTGGGATATTATGGCGCTGCATAAACTCTTTGGCAAATTCTTTGCTGCCTTCGAGCTGTGCTGCTTGTTTTGTTGGGCCGATTATGGCAATATCGCGAGTGGCAATATCTTCCTGAAAGAAATCGTAGATACCTTCTACCAATGGGTCTTCGGGTCCTACAACTATCATGTCTATGTTTCTTTCGAGGGCAAATGTTTTGATTGCTTCGAAATCGGTAACTTTAATGTTTATGTTCTCGCCTACGGCAGAGGTTCCTGCATTGCCCGGGGCAATGTACAGCTTTTCCAGTTTAGGGCTTTGGGCCATTTTCCAGGCAAGGGCGTGCTCGCGGCCTCCGGAACCTAAAAGAAGTACTTTCATGTTATATTATTTATTGTTCAATTTAAGCTTTATGAGGTTGTGGTAAAAGTTCAATTGTACGATTTACCACAGAGTTCACAGAGTTTTTGCTTTTTGAGTTAGCAATTACCCCGGCAGGGGTAAGATTTGCATAACCCCGGGTGAGCAGAGCGTAACCCGGGGTAGACTAAATCCACTCACAACAGCCCTGAAAGGGTTGAACCCCTTCGGGGCTCAGGTAATCGGGAGTTATATACCCCGGGTTACGCTTTGCTCACCCGGGGTTATGCAAATATTACCCCTGTCGGGGTAATTGCTAACAAACTCAAAGAACGATTGGACTTCCTCCAAAGGAGGATAGCCTGCGGAGCAAGTATCACAAATGATCCTCAAAATACCTTGTTATCTTCTCATGCAAATGCACACGGTCGCGTCCCATTACATTATGTTTGTGACCGGGATAGATAAACAAATCCGGATAGGTGCGTGCATCCACACAGGCTTTCATAAACGATAACGCATGCTGCGGCACACAAGTATCATCATGATCATCGTGAATAATCAGGAGATGTCCTTTCAGGTTACCTGCCAGGTTGTTCAGGTTCGATTCCTTATAACCTTCGGGGTTCGACTGTGGAGTATCCATATATCTTTCGCCATACATAACCTCGTAATATTGCCAATCTATTACCGGACCACCTGCAACACCCACTTTAAATATATTCGGATAACGAAGCATCAAGGCAGTAGTCATGTGGCCACCGTAGCTCCATCCATGCACACCAATACGGTTGGCATCAACATAAGGCAGTGAGCGTAGGTATTCTATCCCTTTTACCTGATCTTTTCCTTCTTCAATACCCAGCTGACGGAAGGTACAGTTTTCGAAGTACAATCCACGGTTACTGCTGCCACGGTTATCGATAGTAAACATTATGTAACCCTTGTTTGCCATGTAAATATCCCATCCGCGGGCACCATATTGCCACGAGTTAGTTACCATTTGTGCATGCGGACCACCATATACATAAACAATAACAGGGTACTTTTTGGTTGCATCAAAATCTGCCGGCTTGGTTATGCGGTAGTATAAATCCGTAATTTCATCATCGGCTTTAATTACCCCGGTTTCAAAATGTGGCATATCGTAGTTCTTATAAGGATTACTGGCTTCGAGCAATGTAATGCCGCTTTGGCCTCCCCTTACATTTATTATTTCTATTTTTCTGGGTGTTTGTGGTGTTGAGTAGGTATCAATTACATAACTGCCCGAATGGCTTAGTTTGCAATTGTGTACACCTTCATCGTTGCCAATAGGAGTGCGTTTACCTGTATTGGTGTTTACCCTGAAGTAATTTGTTTGCAAGGGCGAGTATTCTGTACTGGCAATAATAACTTCTTCCCAACTGCTGTCGAAACCTATTATGTTTTTAACCAGCCAGCTTCCCGAAGTTATTTGTTTCAATAAATCACCATCGGTATTGTACAGATAAAGGTGGTTGAAACCATCGTTCTGACTCTGATAAATAAATCTGTCGGGTGCCCATGGAAGGAAAGCAATAGGAGACTGAGGCTCGATGTACTTAGGATGCGTTTCTTCAAAAAGTATTTTTTGAAGTTCGCCTGTTTTTGCATCGTACCTACACAGTTTTGCTTTATTCTGATCGCGGTTTACTTCTATCAAGTAGAGGCTCTTTTCGTCCGGCGACCAACAGATGTTGGTAAAATAGCGGTCGGTAGGATCGCCCACTTTCAGGAAAACGGTTTCTTTAGTGCTTGGGTTGTATATGCCAATGGTAACCAAATGGCTTGTTGTGCCTGCCATTGGGTAACGTACATTGTTTACCTCGGCTATGCGGGTGGTGATGTCTACCAACGGATATTGGGTAACCATTCTTTCGTCCATACGGTAGAAAGCCAACAAGTTTCCTTTGGGGCTCCAGAAAGTTCCTTTGTTAATACCAAATTCGTTGCGGTGTACCGACTGACCACATACAACACCTTCGGGCTCGTTGGTTATGGCCTCATTGTTAACATATAAATTGTTACCAACGGTATATGCCAGGTTACCCGATTTGTATTCATAATCTTTGTTATTAGCCTTATTCGAGTTTATTTTCCGGATGTTTGTAACTTCATTTTTCTTGAAATCATAAACAACATACTTGTCGGGGTAACTAATCAGTATCTTAGTTTGGTCCGCCCATAAAAACCGGATGTTATAAAGGTGGCTAATAGGATTGATATCCAAAGCCTTAAGCTTCTTATTTACATCGGCCAAAGTAAAAAGTACTTTTTCTTTTCCGGTTGCCGGGTTAATACTTATAACCTTATCTGTTTCTGGTTTAATACAGATGTCGCCCCACCACTGTAAACCATAAATGTTTTCGGCGAATTTATACTGCGACCCACCTGGTATTAATTCTTCCAATGTAGGAAGATGCAACTGTGCTTGTATATTTCCTGCCATAAGGGCAATGATAAGGGTTAATAGTGCTTTTTTCATGATTTTATAAGTATTTGAGTGAGGTAAAGTGAGGTAAAGGAGGTAAAGATAACGATGCCGCATGGCTTATTCTTTACCTCACTTTACCTCCTTCTCTCCTTTACCTCCTTTTTGAATTCTTTATGTTTGCCCTGAAATATATCATACTGGCGATACTCACATTCTAACGATCCATTAAACAAGGGTATTTTTTTAGTTGGTTTCAGTCCTATCTGGTCGAAACATTCTTCGCGATAGCTGAGTATCCATGCGGTATTTCCGGTAAATCCATGTTTCAATCGTTCGCCAATCATTTGGTACAAGCCCAGCAGGTCGCGACTTGATATACGTTCACCATAAGGCGGATTGGTTATCATGATTGATTTTTCTTTGGGTTGTTCAAATTGCTGGAACGGTTGAACTTTCAATACGATATCTTTTGATACTCCTGCTGCTTTAACATTGTGCATGGCAATGGTATTTGCTGCAGGATTATTATCGTAACCATAAATTTTATGGTTGAAAGGGCGTTCCTTGGTATCGTCGTTATAGATATCATCGAAGAGGTCCTGATCAAAGTCTACCCATTTTTCGAAGGCAAACTCTTTGCGGAATACTCCGGGAGCAATGTTACGGGCAATCAGTGCAGCTTCAATAGGGATCGTTCCCGAACCACACATGGGGTCAATTAAATCGCAATCGCCTTTCCAACCGCTCATTAATATCATACCGGCGGCAAGCACCTCGTTCAATGGAGCTTCTACTGCTTCCTGACGATAACCGCGACGGTGCAAAGACTCTCCCGAAGAATCAAGAGAAAGCGTACAGGTAGTATGGGCGATATGAATATTTAATGCAATATCAGGATTGCTTAGTCGTACCGAAGGGCGTTTGCCAAACTTTTCGCGGAAATAATCTACTATGGCATCTTTTACCTTGTAAGATACAAACTTGGAGTGACGGAACTCGTCGCTGAAAACAACAGCATCTACTGCTATGGTTTTATCAACATCCAGGAAATCTTCCCACTTTATAGCTTTTACTTTCTCGTACACTTCATCGGCATTCTTTGCCGTAAAGTTACTTATTGGTTTCAAGATACGGATAGCCGTGCGCAAACAAAAGTTTGCTTTGTACATCATTGCTTTATCGCCGGAAAAGGATACCATCCGACGGCCTATCTGTACATCGTTAGCTCCAAGGTTTGTTAATTCTGTAGCCAAGACTTCTTCCAAACCTTGAAAAGTTTTAGCTATCATTTCAAAGCTAGTTGAGAGTTGAGAGTTGAGAGTTGAGAGTTTATCTGTCATTTTACTTGGGTCTTTTTTGTTGTTTTAACTATGGAAACTAACATCTTTATAAGTTCATCACAATCTTTTTCTATTGAGTTATAGGAATCTTCATCAATATATTCACTATCCTTCAATAACATCAACCAGTATTCTGTTTCATTGGCTTCCTTTAAAGCTATATTCATTTTATTTATAAAATCAGCACGACTTTGAGCATGTTCTGCTTCACGACAAAGTGCACCTATTGCTGTACCGCTTCTCAACATTTGTTTTGAAAGAACATATTCATGCATATTTGTAGTTAGATATTTATATGCGTTTATTATCCGTAAAGCAAAAGTATACGATTTTTGCCCTACAATACCTCTACCCATGTTAGTTGAGAGTTGAGAGTTGAGAATTGAGAGTTAGCTTCCCAATATAGTTATTAACAACGTTGTTTTCAATATTTTCATTATTTTCATTATTCTTGTTATTCATATTCATAATTATTTTGTTTTTTCATTATCAACTCTCAACTCTCAACTCTCAACTCTCAACTCTTTTGTATGATTCTCTCCCCAGCCGGAACATCCTCTGTTACCCAGATATTACCACCTATTGTAGCGCCTTGGCCAATAGTGATGCGTCCCAGAATGGTTGCGTTGGAGTATATAATCACATTATCTTCAATAATCGGGTGGCGTGCAATACCTTTTATGGGGTTACCTTCTTCGTCTAGCGGGAAGCTTCTTGCCCCAAGTGTAACTCCCTGATACAGTTTTACATGATTACCGATTATGGTGGTTGCCCCAATTACCACCCCTGTTCCGTGGTCGATGGTAAAATGTGAGCCGATTTGTGCCCCGGGATGAATATCTATACCGGTTTCGCTGTGAGCCATTTCGGTAATAATGCGTGGAATTAATGGAATACCCAGTTTCAGCAATATATGGGCAATGCGGTAATTGCTGATTGCCTTGATTGCCGGATAACAGAATATAACTTCTCCGTAGCTCTCGGCAGCGGGGTCACCGTTATAGGCGGCCTCAACATCGGTAGCCAGCAGCCGACGAAGTTGTGGAAGTTCACTCACAAATTCGGCAGCAAGTTTGGCAGCATGATCTCTTTTGCAGTCTGTTGCAGAACAGCTAAATCCTTCGCGCTCAAAACATAAACCAGCCAGTATCTGCTTGGCAAGCAGGTTGAATAACTTCTCTACTGCTACCCCAATATGATACTCGATGGTACTGCTATTAATGGTAGAGTTTCCATAATAACCGGGAAAAAGTATGGTACGTGCCAGCTCAATAATTTCCGCCAGAACCGGTGGCGATGGCAACGGCTCTCCTTCTCTGTGCTGGTGAAATAATCCTCCATAGGATTCGCTTCGTGAAAGTTCGTCCACGGTATGCGTTAGAACATGTGTAAAGTCTTTATGACTCATGGGAATGCACTCTTCTTTTATAATGTGCAAAGATACAGGTTAGAATCCATTAAACGTACATTTAACCTCAATTATTCGTGCTCTTTGTGTTGAAACTGAGAAAAAAAAGAGAGTTAATTGCAGATAAATGGATGAAGTATTGCATAACTGCGATCATTTTATGGTAGATATGCTGCAAAACAGTAACTGCTTCTTTGTTCTGATTATGTTACATATACGAATAATATATCGTACATGCCCAGAGTTAATACTCAGTTATATTTGGAAGTATTCATTCGCCACGAAGTGGCAGGTTAATTCAGCCCCAGGTAACACCTGGGGTAATAACAGAACCACGCCCTAGCGCCCTGAAAGGGCAGTTCAATTATTGAGTTGAGCCTGTAAAAGCAGGCTTTTCAACGAATGTTTCCTATTTTGACAAACACCAACAGAAGAAAAATGGTAATACTATGGCAACAGAACATAACAGAACAGAACATAACAGAACAGAACATCAGAAAAAGCAGAAGAAAAAGAAACTGCTGCTGTTGATAAAGGCGCGAAGGCACGAAAGGATGAAAGCACGAAGGCATGAAAAAAACACTTTTATCCTTTCGTGCCTTCATCCTTTCGTGCTTTCGTGCCTTCATCCTTTCGCGCTATATAGAAAAGCAGTCTTGAGCTATATAGCATCGACCCCCTGAACTATATAGCATTGACCCTCAGAGCTATATAGCATTAATCTCTCAAGCTATATAGCACTTATCAACGGCATTAGAATCTATTTTGGCCAGTTCAATTAACTCCTTCCATTCTTGAATATGAATAATTCAGGCTAAATGCTTTGAGTAAAACCGAAAAGACTTATATTTGCATTAAAATAAAACGCACATATGAGACAAATATCCTTTTTTGCCTTTGTTATATTACTTTTGAGTGCATGTAATACAGGTCCTAAATTTACAGTTACAGGCGAAGTTACCGGAGCCGAAGGAAAGAAGATTTATCTGGAAGCCTCGCAAATAGGTGGGGTGGTAGTATTGGATTCGGCTAAGATAAAAAGTAGTGGTACATTTACGTTTAAAGGGCAAAAGCCCGAATCGCCTGAGTTTTACAGACTACGCATCGAAAATAAAATTATAAACTTCTCTGTTGATAGCACCGAAACTGTTACAATCAATGCCCCTTACGATAAGTTTACAACAGCCTATCAGGTAGAAGGGTCGCCCAACAGTATCAAAATCAAGGAATTAACACTTAAGCAAATTAAGTTACAGAACGATGTTAATACCCTGATGCAATCGGCACAACAAAACAGATTAACCAACCCTGCATTCGAAGATAGCTTGAATGCTTTAATTAATGCTTATAAAGAAGAAGTTAAAACGCAGTATATATACGCGGCTCCTAATACCGCTGCGGCATATTTTGCTTTGTTTCAGCGCATCAATAACTACTTGTTGTTCGACCCCTTAAACAACAAAGACGATATTAAGAGTTTTGCTGCTGTAGCAACCAGTCTTGAGAACTTCTATCCGCATGCCGAACGTTCTAAAAATCTATATAACCTGGTAATTAAAGGCATGCGTAACACCCGCACCCCACGCGAAACATCTGCAGCCAATACCCAAGAGTTTGAGATTAATACAACCGGATTAATAGATATTCAATTGAAAGACATAAAAGGCAATACCCGCAAACTGACCGATTTAGCCGGGAAAGTGATATTATTGGATTTTACCGTATATCAACATCCGGTATCGCCCGAACATAACTTTATGTTACGCGACTTATATGACAAATATTCGGATAAAGGTCTGGAGATTTATCAGATATCTTTTGATGCCGATGAACACTTCTGGAAAACTGCCGCACACAACCTTCCATGGATTTGCGTAAGAGATCCGCAAGGCGTTTACTCGTCTCAGTTATCTTTATATAATGTTCAGCAGTTGCCCACTTATTTCCTTATAAATAAGCAAAATGAATTATTTAAGAGGGGCGAAGATGTGAAAGATCTGGATGCAACCGTTAAATCATTATTATAAAAAAGGTTCGTTCTTAAATTATGTTACATAACAGGCTTTTATATTTGAAATTTACTTTTTAAAGGCCTATCTTTGCAAAGTGAAAATATAGAGAGGGTTCCAACATGTCAACATGTTGGAATTCTTTTTTGTTTTATATGACCGTTTAATATTAAAATTAAATTAGGAGGAAATACATCATGGCTTATATGTCTGAAGAAGGCTACAAAAAGTTAGTGGAAGAATTGAGAATACTTGAAACTGTAAACAGACCGGAAATCTCCAGGCAGATTGCAGAAGCACGCGACAAAGGCGATTTGTCCGAGAATGCAGAATATGATGCGGCTAAAGAGGCGCAAGCACTTTTGGAAATGAAAATCAGCAGACTGAAAGAAACAATAGGCGAAGCTAAAATTATAGACGAATCAAAATTGCAAACCGATTGTGTTCAGATTCTAAATAAAGTAGAGTTGAAAAACGTGAAGAATGGTATGAAGATGACATACACCATTGTTTCGGAAAGCGAAGCAAACCTCAAAGAGGGCAAAATTTCGGTTAGTACCCCTATTGCCAAAGGTTTACTGGGCAAGAAAGTGGGCGATGTTGCCGAGATACAGGTGCCTCAGGGAAACATCAGTTTGGAAGTAATGAACATCTCATTCTAAAAACACAAATACCATTATGGCTACCATATTCAGTAAAATAGTTGCAGGCGAAATTCCAAGTTATAAGATTGCCGAAAACGACAAATTTTATGCATTTCTGGATATTAACCCACTTGTTAAGGGACATACCTTGGTTATACCTAAACAAGAGATTGATTATATTTTTGATATAACAGATAACGATTTGGCAGAGATGCATGTCTTTGCTAAAAGCGTAGCCAAAGCAATAGAAAAAGCAATACCTTGCAAAAGGGTAGGGGTGGCAGTGATTGGACTCGAAGTTCCACATGCACACATACACCTGATACCAATTAATAAAGAATCGGATATGCTATTTTCGAACCCAAAACTTAAACTAACTCAAGAAGAGTTTACCAGTATTGCGGAGAATATTCGCAAGGCTTGGGATGAATGATAAATGTTTCTAGAAACGCAGATTAACGCGGATTAACGCAGATTAAATATGAGAAAAATCTGCGTTAATCCGCGTTAATCTGTGTTTTAAAATTGATTTAACGAAGTATGAAAAATCAAACATTCAAAGGTTTTACACCCAAAACTTTCCAATTCTTTAAAGACCTGAGTGAGAATAATAACAAAGAATGGTTTGACGCCCATAAACACATTTACGAATCCGAGTTAATAAATCCGCTAAAGGCATTATTCCAGGCCCTTTATCCGGTTATGCAGAATATAGATAGTCAATTCGAAATGCGTCCTCACCGGGCTATATCACGTATTTACAGAGATACCCGCTTCTCAAAAAATAAAGATCCATATAAAACATTTATGTGGATGACATTTCAGCAACCTGTTACCCGTGAAGAGTGGAAAGATCATCCCGGATATTTTTTAGAACTACAACAGGATGCGTATACCCTTGGTCTTGGTCTTTTTCAACCTCAGAAAAAGGTTATGGATAACTTTCGTGATGCTGTAATATATGATGCCGAAGAATTTCAACGAGTAACACAGGAAACCGTTCTGGATAACGGATATACCGTTCGTGGAGATGAATACAAACGCCTTATCGCTAATGACCTTTCGGATTATTTTCAACCTTGGATTCAACGGAAGGGTATTTGGGTTGAGAAGATACAACCTATAAATGAAGATGTGTACTCAACCGGCTTTGCCGATCTTATAATTAAAGATTTTGTTGCTTTAGAGTGGCTCTATAATTTTATGAAAGAGGCTACAATGGATTAGGGAAGTATTACAATCTGGCTCACATACCTCGATTATAAAACCTGCTTTTGATTAAGTAGATGTATTTTAACTACTTAAAGTGAAGAAGTATGGTTTTTTTTTGTAAGTTTGTGATATAGAGAGGTTGACTTGCTTGAGACACATATTAGGAATATTATTATGGATTACCCTGTTAACTCCTACTGCACGTGGCATTAACGGAATTACACAATTACATCCGGGTAACTATACGGTATCGACAGACTCGATACTGAAGCAAGTTATTTTTTATGCTCCCTTATACGAATCCCTGGTTATTGATTATAAAGCAGAAATGTATATGAAGAGCAGGGTGTATATACGAAAAAGAAACCACCTCATCAGATATATTCCTTCAATGTTTAAACTTAAAAAGGGAGTGCGCGAATATCTGCTTGAATCCTATAGCGACCTACATTTTACCGAACCCAACATCTACGATCATAAATTAAGAGTGATAACCGGAACAATAGATCGATTTCGTGGTCCCAAAGGTAATGTGTTGCAGTATTTTAATGTGAATGTTTATTCGCCTACACTTTTACCTACTAAATTATTATCACCAGTTTCGGCTTCGGCAAAGAAGTATTATTCTTACAGGCTCGATTCGGTGATTAAATATAAAGGAGAAAAAGCGTATCGTATATCTTTTGAGCCCAAAAAGCGAAGCTATCAACTGGTAAAAGGATACATGATTGTGAGCGATAATGTGTGGAGCATCAGAGAAATGCAGTTCTCGGGCAGATCAGAATATCTTCGCTTTGATAATCATGTTAAGATGGGCGAAGTAGGAGAGAAGAATGAGTTTTTGCCAGTGAGATATGACATGAATGCGCATTTTAAATTCTTAGGTAATAAGTTTGATGTGAATTTTATTGCGCTGTTCAATTACAAGTCTATTGATATTAAAGAAAAAAGGGCTCGGCCTAAAAAGCAGAAAGAAGATTATGATTTAACAGACTCGTATACATTGAAATGTGATACCATATCTTATTATACCGATACCTTCCATATTGCTAAAGTACGCCCGATTGAGTTAACGCCACTAGAAAAAAACATATACGAAGATTATTATATTAAAAAGGATACCACACTGTATAAACCAAAGCCCAAGAAGTCTAGCCAAGTATTTTTAGGGCAGATTGGCGATATGCTTATCGACAATTATACAATAGATCTGGCGCAAGTGGGTAGTGTAAAGGCATCTCCCCTGATAAATCCGTTGTTGCTTGATTATAGTGGAACAAACGGAATTTCATATAAGCAGGAATTTAAATACAACAGATTGTTTTCGGGCGACCGACTGCTTCGCATTGTGCCACGTATAGGGTATAACTTTAAGCAAAAAGAGTTTTATTGGCGCGTTAAGGCCGATTACGATTATTGGCCTCGTAAGCGGGCAGCTCTTCATATTAACATCGGTAATGGTAATAGAATTTATAGTAGCCAGATATTGGATGAACTAAAAGAAATACCGGATAGTGTTTTTAATTTTAATAAAATACATCTTGATTATTTCAAAGACTTTTATGTTGAGCTCAGGCATAGCTTGGAAATCACCAATGGGTTAACTTTGGATGTTGGTATATCAACCCATAAAAGAAAAGCAGAAAAGAAATCGGAGTTTGTGTCGCCCGACCCAGAGAGGTACAGGAATACATATATAAGTTTTGCACCACGTGTACGGATAAGCTGGACACCCAAACAATATTATTATATGAATGGAGACAGGAAAATAAATCTTCACTCCATTTATCCTACTTTTATATTAGACTGGGAGCGGGGCATTGATGGAGTACTTCGTAGTACCGGTAATTATGAACGATTTGAATTTGACATGCAACACCGCATATCTTTAGGATTAATTCGTTCCTTATATTATAGGTTTGGATGTGGTGCTTTTACCAAACAAGAGAATATGTACTTTGTAGACTTCGTAAACTTCTCGAAGAATAATCTGCCAATAGGATGGAGCGATGATATAGGTGGTGTTTTTCAAAATCTCGATCGCAGATGGTATAACTCGTCCCGCAAATATGTAAGAGGAAACATTACCTACGAAGCACCCTTCCTTTTATTACCTTTGGTTTTAAAAAACACCAAACATGTGCTCAACGAACGCCTTTACTTTGGTACTGTGGTAATGCCTCATCTTAATCCGTACCTGGAGGCTGGTTACGGAATAGGAACCCACATTTTTGATGTAGGAGTATTTGCAAGTAGTATGAATGGAAAATTCGACCGGGTTGGATTCAAAATAACCTTTGAGCTATTTAATCGGTAATTTGTTGGCGGCCTCCTTCTACTCGTACAACCTCAGTCTGTTTTTGAAATACTCCAGTTCCTGTTGAATATCTTTCATTCTGTTCAGGAGGTGGTGAATTGCATCAATCCCTTCAATATTGATGGATAAATCATAATACAGTCGTGCATAACGCTCTATGTCCAGGAGTTGCGAAGATGGAAATAGTTTTTCTCCTTCTATAATGCAAGTGTCTATTAATCCGTTATCTTCGAGCATGGTAAAGAAATCTTGTTCTAAATCCGTTCTCTTGCAATATTCTCTGATAATTATAAAATCTGTTTGCATAACATTTCCTCCTCTTTAACTAAGACCTTGTATTTCCCTGAATAATTCTTTTTGCTTATCAGTAAGATCGGTTGGTATATCAACTGTGTAAGTTACAATTAAATCGCCAAACGTATTTTCCTTCTTGTAAACAGGAAAACCTTTACCTTTAAGCCTCACCTTGGTATTGTTCTGTGTACCAGGTTTAATTTTCAGCTTCACTTTACCATCCAGTGTATCGACAATTTGTTCTCCACCCAAAACTGCTGTATACAAATCAATAGGAGCGGTTATATAAATATCATCGCCAACCCGTTTAAACCTGTTATCTTCGGCTATTACGAAGGTAATGTATAAATCGCCTGCTGCACTTCCGTTCACACCTTCGCCACCCTGGCCTTTCAGTTTTATTTTTTGTCCGTTTGCTATACCGGCAGGAACAGTTATGCGCAAGTTCTTACCATTAACCGTAATAACTTGTTTGTGGGTTTTGGCCGCATCAGCCAACGATATATGCAGTTCGGCAGCATAATCCTGTCCGCGGAAATTAGCCGAACGCCTGTCACCGCCCATTCTTGAACCAAACATAGATTCAAAGAAGTCGGAGAATCCACTTCCGTCACCCGATGCCGACCAGAATGTACCATCACCATCAAATCCCTGGTATTGACCGCCTCCTTGATATTGTTGCTGCTGAGCTTCGTACTGGTCGGCATGTTTCCAGTTCTCTCCATACTGATCGTACTTTTTCCGTTTCTCAGGATCGCTCAACACCTCGTTTGCTTCATTAATTTCCTGAAACTGTTTGATAGCATCCGAATTATCCGGATTAAGGTCGGGATGGTGTTTGCGTGCCAGTTTGCGATAAGCTTTCTTTATCTGATCCTGTGTTGCGCTTTTGTCAACTCCAAGAATCTTGTAATAATCAATATATGCCATGTTAGTTACTAGTTACAAGTTACAGGTTACTAGTTAACAAACAAAGCTCTATCATGGTTCATATTCAAGATTTCCAATACTTATTACCTGCCGTTCAAAATCCTGCCGGGAATTTAAGGCAGCATTGCGCATCTTTACGCGGTAGTTATAGATTGTAGAGGTCGATCGGCGCAAGAATTCGGCTATCTTCACCGAGTCGGTAATCCCTAACCTAATCAAGGCAAATACACGAAGTTCTGTGGTTAACAATTCGCCCGGCTTCAGTGTGATGCGTTTATCATCTTGCAGAAGTTCATTAAACTGATCCACAAAATCGGGGAACAGATGCAAGAAGGTTACATCGAAATTCTGATAGAACTCATCAAGTTCGTCTTTCATATACGTGGCCGACTTTAATACTTTTACTACCTCGGCACTGCCATCTTTGCGCAATATATTATTAAGGTGTACCCGGTATTGCTCAACCCCACTCATGTAATTAGAGCACAAGTCGAGGTAGCGGCCAATATAAGCCTCTTTAATATTGTTGGCCTCAATTAAAGTACTGTTTGCTTTGCTTAGTTTTGAGTTTACTTTCTTAAGTTCGTCGTTGGTCTGTTTCTGCTTTTTACGGGCCAACGATATCTTTTTCAAACTTTTATAAACAGCTATTACGGCTATAATAAGTAGTGCCAACAGCACACCAGCCCCGGTAACCAGAAAGATTAACTTGTTTTTTTGTTGTTGAATCTGCGAATTGTACGATTGCGAAATAAGCGGCAATAACTGGTTTATGTTATAAATGTTTTTGCGCGAATTTACCTGCAAAACCCCTTCCATAGAGCAGTTTATATAGCGATAGGCACGTTCCAAATCGCCTCGCTCAAATAATATAGATGCAAGTTGATACAGTGCTTCGTGCTCATTCACAGGAATTTTAATGTCGCATATAGCTCCCGATGCAAAGTAATACATTGCATTCTCAATATCTCCCATATCTTCGTATGCACGGGCAATCAGAAAAGATAAGGTACCCTTGTCGCGAATTGTCAGTTCCCATTGTTCGTAGGGTACAAGCAATGACTTTGCAACTCCTTCATAATTACGTTGGTTACGCATAAAGCTTGCCTCAATCAACAATTTGCGAAGTTCGTCGCCTTCAAGAAGTTCCAAAACCTTATAACGATAACTCTCCTTTAATTCGTTGTACTGAACCAACTGTTCTTTATCGTTGCATACATAACCCATGTGTTTGTATAATATATGATAGCAGTCGTAATAATCCATCAATAAGTCTTTCGACAGAGAATTTACCGGTATGCTTTGCAACAATTGGTGATCTTCGTGCAGCATGCCTGCCATTGCACAAACATTGGCCAAATCCATTATTGATTTGTAATACTTATCGGGTGTGTTTTCGGCCAAATGTAATTTGGTTTTAGCATATACCATAGCCGAGTCGAGATTGTAATCAAAGTATTCGGAAAATAGCTTGTTACAAATATTGTATTGGTATTCGGGTGAAGTATTTCCTTTAAATAGTTCTCGTATTCCATTTATGCGTTGTTCTTTATCATGCTCGTAAGTTTCGCGGTGAAGTATGGTTTCATCGAGCTCCAGCAAAACATCCGACAGTCTTTTGTTGTATTTTACTGGCTGCGAACACGAAATAAGTAACAGGATTATAAGTAATGAGCAACAGATTAGATTTAAATGTTTCATTTGTGTTGGTGTTTTACAGAACAAACTTAAGAAAAATAAATTGTACTTTTGCACTCCAATTATAATATTAAAAAAGAATATGAAAAGATTTGCTCTCTACTTAATGCTAGTGGGATTGTTGGTTATAAGTTGTTCGGACGATGATACTCCGGATTCGGGAACAACAGTTGAATACGATTACCTTATCGAAGCCTCTTATACAGTCACTGCACAGCCCAAGCTGCTAGCTGCTGCTTTAGAGAAATATGGTTATGGAGAATTTGCCCCCTTACTGAAGAGTAAGGTCAATTTGTATAAAGTAACCTACCAAACCGAATATAATGGCAAAAAGATCAATGCTTCGGGGGCACTTATGGTTTCCGAAGAGTTGAATCCGGATTTTCCAACAGTAATTTATCACCATGGCACTTTATCAAAAGATGAAGCCCCCTCACAAAGTTTGAATGGTATACTCAACTTCTCGCTGGAAGTGTTTCTGGGTATTTCGTTAGCATCAATAAATAATTGTGCGGTATTGTTGCCCGATTATATTGGTTATGGTGCTAGCGCTGATGTTGTACATCCTTATTTGCACGATGCATCGTTGGGACAAGCATCGTTCGATTTTGCTCGTGCTTGCGCCGAGATAACCAACGATAAACTTGAGTCTGATTGGTTGAATACCGATTTGTTTATTACCGGTTATTCGGAAGGAGGCTATGCAGCCCTATCGCTTCAAAAGAAGATACAGGAAACAGCCCAATCCGGATTTACTATAAATAAGGTGTTGGCCGGTTCGGGCCCATACGATCAATATGCTTTGTCGAAAGAGTTTTTTGCCAAAGAAGAGACTCAGGATTTACACACCATCAGCTCTTATTTGTGGGTACTGGATATGTATAAGCGCAACTATAATTATTCGAAAGGGTTCAGCGATATCTTTTCGACCAAAGATGATGCACTGCTAAAGGCTACTAATTACGATCTGGGTTATTTTAATCCGGAGAAGCTGGAACTCAATACCGACCCGCAACTGTTATTCAAAGAAAGCTTCCTGACAAATGTTCAGAACGAGAGTGATAAGGAGTTAATAAGCATTCTGAAAGAAAACTCTTACACCAATTTTGTGCCGGCAGATAGTCTTATCTTTGTGTATGGTACAAACGATAATTGGGTTTATCCGGTATGTACAGAAACTACTTATGCAGCAATGAAACAAAAAGAATGTAAGGTAAAAGCTTATCCAATGCCGGGAGGAGATCATGCTACTACACTGCCATACTATCTGCAATTGTTGCTGGGAAGATTGCATAATATTTAAATAAACAGTACCTTTGCGAACTATCATTCTGATAGTTACTTAATTGGTATACGAACAAAATAATAGAAAATGAACAAGATCGTTAGCAAAGAACAATTCTCACCCAAAGTATTTAAACTGGAGATTGAAGCCCCTCTTATTGCCAAAGCAAGAAAAGCCGGACACTTTGTAATTGTCAGGGTTGGAAAAAAAGGCGAACGTGTGCCTTTAACCATTGCCGGGGCCGATATAAAGAAAGGAACGATTACATTGGTGGTTCAGGAAGTGGGATTGTCGTCTTCACGACTTGCCGCCCTGAATGTAGGCGATTATATAACTGATGTGGTTGGCCCCTTAGGACAAGCCACTCATATAGAGAACTTCGGAACGGTAGTTTGTGCCGGTGGTGGTGTGGGTGTTGCACCTATGCTTCCTATTGTACAAGCATTAAAGGCTGCGGGTAACAGGGTTATTACTGTTTTGGCAGGCAGAAGCAAGGAATTGATTATTCTTGAAAAAGAAATGCGCGAATCGTCGGACGAGGTTATTATCATGACAGATGATGGTTCTTACGGACAAAAAGGTCTGGTAACCGAAGGTGTTGAATCGGTTATTAAGCGCGAAAAGGTAAATAAATGCTTTGCTATCGGTCCGGCAATCATGATGAAGTTTGTTTGTTTGCTAACGAAGAAATACGATATTCCAACAGATGTTTCGCTCAATACCATCATGGTAGATGGTACGGGTATGTGTGGTGCATGCCGTATCAATGTAGGTGGTAAAACACGCTTTGTATGTGTTGACGGCCCAGAGTTTGATGGTCATCAGGTTGATTTCGATGAAATGCTTAAGCGTATGGGAGCATTTAAAAACATTGAGCGCAACGAAATGAATAAGCTTTCGGCCTGCGAAGCTACCAAACCCGAGAATGTTGACGGCCGTGATGCCCCTTGGCGTGAAGAACTCCGCAAGAGCATGAAAGCCAAAGAACGTACAACCATTCCCCGCGTTCACATGAACGAGCTGAACCCCGAGTACCGTATTAAGCACCGTACCGAGGAGGTAAACCAGGGACTTAATGCCGATCAGGCTATTCTGGAAGCTAAGCGTTGCTTAGACTGTGCCAAGCCCGGCTGCATGGAAGGTTGTCCGGTTGAGATTGATATTCCCCGCTTTATCAAGAACATTGAACGGGGCGAGTTTCTGGAAGCTGCCAAAGTACTGAAAGAAACCAGTGCGCTTCCGGCTGTATGTGGTCGTGTATGTCCGCAGGAGAAACAATGCGAAGCTAAATGTATTCATCTGAAAACAGGTAAAGACGCCGTTGCAATAGGTAACCTTGAACGATTTGCTGCCGATTACGAACGCGAAAGCGGCAAGATTTATGTTCCGGAAATCACCAACAAGAACGGTAAAAAGGTAGCCGTTATCGGTTCGGGCCCTGCGGGACTTTCGTTTGCGGGCGATATGATTAAACATGGATACGATGTTACTGTATTCGAAGCCTTGCACGAGATTGGTGGTGTACTTAAGTACGGTATCCCCGAATTCCGTTTGCCCAATGAGATTGTAGATGTAGAGATCGAAAGCCTTTCAAAGATGGGCGTTAAGTTCGAAAAAGATTGCATAGTAGGTAAAACCATCAGTGTAGATGATTTGAAGGAAGAAGGCTTTCAGGGATTCTTTGTTGCTTCGGGCGCTGGATTGCCTAACTTTATGAATATTCCGGGCGAGAATTCAATCAACATCATGTCGTCTAACGAGTACCTGACCCGTGTAAATTTGATGGATGCCGCAAGCGAAGATTCGGATACTCCGGTTACTTTCGGCAAAAATGTGGCAGTAATTGGTGGCGGTAATACAGCTATGGACTCTGTGCGTACAGCCAAACGTCTGGGTGCCGAAAGGGCGATGATTATCTACCGCCGTTCGGAAGAGGAAATGCCTGCACGCCTTGAAGAAGTAAAACACGCCAAGGAGGAAGGTGTTGAATTCCTTACCCTGCACAATCCAATAGAATATATTGCTGATGAAAATGGTGCAGTTAAACAGGTTATTTTGCAAAAGATGGAACTTGGCGAACCAGATAATTCCGGTCGTCGCCGTCCGGTTGCCATTCCCGGTGCTACCGAAACCATTGATATTGATCTGGCAATTGTAAGTGTTGGTGTATCTCCTAACCCAATTGTTCCGAGTTCTATTAAAGGGCTTGAAATGGGAAAATGGGGAACTATCACAGTCGATGATACTATGCAATCGTCTATTCCGATGATTTATGCCGGTGGTGATATTGTACGTGGTGGGGCTACTGTAATTCTTGCCATGGGCGATGGTCGTAAGGCTGCGGCTGCAATGAATGAACGATTGAAAGGTTGACAGGGAATATCTGTTATAAATGAATATCAACAAAATAGCCTCAACCGTAGTAAGTTGAGGCTATTTTTATAGTGTTCAGAATCAGGGCTTTTCTTATTCCCACTCTATGGTCGCTGGGGGTTTTGAACTGATATCATACGTTACACGGTTCACCCCTTTTACCTTATTTATAATATCGTTCGATATTTTACCAAGGAACTCGTAAGGCAAATGAGCCCAATCGGCAGTCATAGCATCGGTCGATGTTACTGCACGCAATGCTACAGCATTTTCGTAAGTACGTTCATCGCCCATAACACCTACCGATTGTACAGGTAACAAGATAACTCCTGCTTGCCATACCTTATCGTACAATCCCCATTCGCGCAGTCCCTGAATAAATACATCATCGGCATCCTGAAGAACGCGCACCTTTTCGGGAGTGATATCTCCCAGAATACGTACTCCAAGTCCTGGTCCTGGGAACGGATGACGGGTTATTAAATGTTCGGGCATGCCTAATTCACGACCTACTCTACGAACTTCATCTTTGAACAATAACCGCAAAGGTTCGCAAAGTTTCAGGTTCATTTTTTCGGGTAATCCACCTACATTATGATGGCTTTTGATAACAGTTCCTGTTATAGAAAGTGATTCTATGATATCCGGATATATAGTACCTTGTGCCAACCATTTTACATCGGTTAGTTTGTGCGCCTCTTCATCGAAAACATCGATAAAGCCTTTTCCTATAATTTTGCGTTTCCTTTCAGGCTCAGTAACTCCTGCCAGTTCTTTGTAGAAACGTTCGGAAGCATTAACACCAATTACATTAAGTCCTAAACACTCGTAATCTTTCATTACGTTGGTAAACTCATTTTTGCGCAGTAAACCATGATCTACAAATACGCAGGTCAGATTTCTACCAATAGCTTTGTTTAGCAATACAGCTACAACCGACGAGTCTACCCCACCGCTTAATGCTAGTACAACTTTGTCGTTTCCTAGTTGCTCTTTCAATTCGGCCACTGTGCTTTCAATGAAAGAAGCCGGTGTCCAGTCTTGTTTGCAACCGCAAATATCTGCCAGGAAGTTTTCAAGAATCCGGGTTCCGTCTGTAGTATGAAAAACTTCGGGGTGGAATTGTACTCCCCAAACTTTTTCACCTTCAATTTGATAAGCAGCAATAGCTACCTCGTTGGTCGACGCTATTGTTTTGAAAGTAGATGGTATGGAAGTGATTGTGTCGCCATGACTCATCCAAACCTGTGAGTTTTCGCTTACACCTTTAAACAGAGGATTGTTTTTTTCAAATTTATCAAGATGTGCACGTCCGTATTCGCGAGTTCCGGCAGACTCAACAGTACCACCATTTGTGTATGCAATGAACTGTGCGCCATAGCAAATACCGAGTATAGGATATTTTCCTCTGATATCTTTCAACTCTGTTTTAAATGCACTTTCATCGTACACCGAGAAAGGACTACCCGAAAGTATTACTCCTTTAACAGAAGCATCATTGAAAGGAAATTTGTTGTAAGGCACAATTTCGCAGTATGTACCCAACTCTCGTATTCTACGACCGATAAGCTGCGTTGTTTGCGAACCAAAATCAAGTATTATTATTTTTTCCTGCATAAAATATGGTGTGTTTGAATTTGGGTACAAAAATACGATTTTTAGTTCTTTTTCTTAGTACACTATGATTTATTTGTATGGGTTTGAACCAAAACTTTTTTAAAGTGAGGTAGAGTGAGCTCTATCATTGCACATTCGTTGTAAATAGATTGTAAATAGATTGATGATGTGTTGTAGATAGAATGGAAAATGACCACCGTTGATTTCGTCTGAATATGCTACATAGGTTGTGCGTAATTGCAATGATGCGATAGTTAAACGCAGTATAGTTGGAAAGAAAAACGCGAACAAACGCTAGCAGAAAGAAAATGGTAATGCCATGGCAACAGAACATAACATAACAGAAAAGAAAACATCAGTAGAAAAAGATAAAAAAGAAACTGCTGATGTTGATGCTCTAGTTGAGAGTTGAGAGTTGAGAGTTCCATGCGGCATCGTAACTCTCAACTCTCAACTCTCAACTCTCAACTACAAATGCAGTTCATTTGCACCCTAAATGAACTGCATTTGCATGCTAAATGAACTGCATTTGAGGTGTAAATGAACTGCATTTGAGGTGCAAATGAACTGCATTTTTTGATTATGGATACGCGGATGAACGCAGTTTAAGCTGTTTCTTTTGAACATATCAATGCAAGAATACGTTTTCTTTATATTAAAATATAAGATCATGGGAAAATTTGAAATCAGTAAAAGAAAAAACGACCAGTTCCAGTATAACCTGAAAGCTGGCAATGGAGAAATCATTTTAACGAGCGAAGGGTATACCGCAAAGCATAATTGCATAAAAGCAATTGAATCAGTGCGTAAAAACTGTGAATTTGATGTGAGATATGAAAAGAAGAAAGCAAAAGATAAGCGAGATTATTTCACCCTGAAAGCATCAAACGGACAAGTTATTGGTGTTAGTGAGATGTATAATTCCGAAGCTGCAATGAATAATGGTATTGCATCGGTAAAAAAGAATGCACCGGAAGCGGAAATTGTTGATTTAACGGTGAAGGGATAAGGCACGAAAGGTTGAAAGCGCGAAAGGATAACAACCTTTCGTGCCTTTATCCCTTCGCGCTTTCGCGCTTAATTCTTCTTCAAAAGATCTCTGATTTCCGTAAGCAACACTTCTTCTTTCGTTGGAGCTGGAGGTGTTGCGGGTTTTGCTTCTTCTTCGACTTTCTTTTTAGTTGTTAATCTATTTATTAATTTTATAAACATAAAAATAGAGAATGCAACAATCAGGAAGTCGAATGTTTGTTGTAAAAAGCTACCGTAATTAAGAGTAACTTCGGCAATAGCAGTTCCGTCGGCAGCAACTTCGGCAGGTTTCATTACCCATTTCAGGTTGGTGAAATTAACACCACCTATCAGTAAACCCAGAGGTGGCATAATAACATCAGCAACCAATGAGGAAACTATCTTACCAAACGCGCCGCCGATTACTACACCAACAGCCATATCAATTACATTCCCTTTCATAGCAAACACCTTGAAGTCGTGCCAAAAATTACTTTTTCCCATCTTTTTTATTATTAATATTTAATTCGTGCGTGAATATAGAAACAAATTATTAATTTTGCAGCGCATTTTTAAAACGAATATGCAGTATTTCTACATATTTTATAAAGTAACATTATAAAACCCTTAAAAGTTTAAACAAAATGATTAAAGTAGGTATTAATGGTTTTGGCCGTATCGGACGTTTAGTTTTCCGTGCTGCTCAAACAAGAAATGACATTGAAATTGTAGGTATCAATGACCTGATTGACGTAGAATACATGGTTTACATGTTGAAATATGATACAATCCATGGCCGTTTCAATGGTACTGCTGAAGCAAAAGATGGTAAATTAATCGTTAACGGAAAAGCAATCCGTGTAACTGCTGAAAGAAATCCTGCTGATTTGAAATGGAACGAAGTTGGTGCTGAATATGTAGTTGAATCAACTGGTTTATTCCTTTCTAAAGATAAAG
Organism: Bacteroides sp. 519; assembly: GCF_010500955.1. Classification (GTDB taxonomy): domain Bacteria; phylum Bacteroidota; class Bacteroidia; order Bacteroidales; family Bacteroidaceae; genus Bacteroides. The sequence continues at coordinate 21,517 of NZ_QVMJ01000035.1, read as the reverse complement.
CTCAGCTTCACGTTGATGCTGGTGCAAAATATGTTGTAATGTCGGCTCCTTCAAAAGACGATACCCCAATGTTTGTATGCGGTGTTAACCTTGACTCTTATGTTAAAGGTACTCAATTCGTATCAAACGCTTCTTGTACAACTAACTGTTTAGCACCTATCGCTAAAGTATTGAACGACAAGTTCGGTATTAAAGATGGTTTGATGACTACAGTTCACGCTACAACTGCTACTCAAAAAACAGTTGACGGTCCTTCTATCAAGGATTGGAGAGGTGGTCGTGCTGCTGCTGGTAACATCATCCCTTCTTCTACAGGTGCTGCTAAAGCTGTAGGTAAAGTTATTCCTGAATTGAATGGAAAACTTACAGGTATGGCTTTCCGTGTTCCTACTTTAGATGTATCAGTTGTTGACTTAACTGTAAACTTAGCTAAAGAAACTACTTATGCTGAGATTTGTGCAGCTATGAAAGCAGCTTCTGAAAACGAATTGAAAGGTATCCTTGGATATACTGAAGACGATGTAGTATCTTCTGATTTCATCGGTGATGCTCGTACTTCTATCTTCGATGCTAAAGCTGGTATCCAATTAACTCCAACATTTGTTAAAGTTGTATCTTGGTATGACAACGAATGGGGTTACTCAAACAAATGTCTTGAACTTATTGCTCACATGGCAAAAATTAACGGATAATCGGATAAGATACTCCAATATAATAAAGGCAGTCTTCGGTATGAAGGCTGCCTTTTTTGTGCTTAAGTAAATTTGGATGATTGTGGTTTTATTCCCATCCAGAGTTTTGTGGTGCTAGTTGTGGGTTCAGCAGAATCTCATTGGTAGGGATTGGATAAAGGTATAATTTGTCGTTCCATTTTCTTATGCGGTCGGCACCGTATACCTCGGCATATTTGCCTTCTTCCGGAATCCATTTGCCAATATAGGTACTGGGATTATCGGTAATTTTACCAGCTTTCCAACGTAGAATATCTTCCCACCGGAATCCTTCGCCACCTAACTCAACACGGCGTTCGCGGCGGATTTCCTGTAACAGAGTCGATAAATCATATCCCCATTCCGGCCAGTTAGGATCAACAAATCCAACTTCGGTTTTTAAATGAGGCATGCCAACACGGTTGCGCAACAAGTTGATAGACTTATCCAGATCCGATTGTGTAATTGTTCCCAACTCAGCTTTTGCTTCGGCATAAATAAGTAATGTTTCGGCATAACGGTAAACAATACCATCGTACGTATTGGAGTTTGCCTGATGATTGGCCTCTATATTAGAGTAATACTTAATTATGTTATAACCGGTATAACAATAATTGCTAATAAGGTTATCCTCTCCAAGGCGTGTAACTGTACCATTATCTGCTATTCTCCATGCAAAATCAGGAGTCAGAATGGTTTGTTTTAAACGTGGGTCGCGATTTGTTGTTTCATCAGCAATGTTCTTATCTCCTTTATACAACTCACTTATACCAATTGGTTTACCGTCTGTACACAAGTATGCATTTACATAATCTTTAGAGAAACCGGATTTAGCTTCGCTTATGGAACGGGTTGAGTTATGTTGTCTGATGTCTTTTTTATAAGTCGAAGGTAAAATAGCTTCTGACAATCCCGATTTATCCTCTATCAGAAACATGTTATAATAATCGTTCAAGGGATCGCCTGTAGTATAAATGGCGTACTTCTCGGTTGCCATAACTTCGGCTGCTGCGCTTGCTGCTAACTCAAGTAAGGTTTTTACTTTGTCGGCACTAATTCCAAGTTCGGTGTGATACTTGTAATAAGTACCCTCGCGCAGGCACAAGCGTGCTTTTATGTGGCGTGCAACATCTTTACCTATTCTTCCGGTTTCGGGGCGTTCGGGTAACCACTTAATGGCATAATCCAGGTCTTCAATAATTTTATCCATTACCAATTCCCGTTTCATGCGTGGGCCATACAGAATATCATCGTCGTTTGTGCTGAGGTCTTCTTCCAACCAAGGCACATCACCAAATGTATTGATTTTATTTGCATAATCCAGTGCGCGGAAGAAACGTACTTCGCCTACATACTGGTTAATCTCTGTTTCTGTTCCTGTGGCTTTTGTATAGCGAGCCAAAAAATAATTGGTATAGCGAATGTGCGACCATGCACTTTTGTTCCAGGTAGACGCGGTATTAGGAATAGGATACTCGTTCCAGAAGAAATCCGGACGCGAATGAGGCACTTGATTATCGCTGCTACCATCGCCAAGAGATACCAGTCCGCTAGGGAAGTATGAATAGAAACGATTTGCATACGTTTTCAAATCGTTTGGAGTATTCCAAAAAGTTCCATCGTTAATAGCTTCCTGATAGCGATCGAGGAAACCATCATTACAAGCCTGAAGTGTAATTGAGGCTATTATTGCTAGAAATAATTTATATTTTTTCATCTTGTAATTGTTTAGAGTGTTAAACTAATACCAAAGGCAAACGATTTTTGGAAAGGATATTTATACGGATCGGTTAACTCGGGGTCGAATCCTTCGAATGTATGTTTGATAGTGAACAGGTTTTCGCCCGAGAAATAAACACGTAATTTTTCAATACCCACTTGGTTTAAAATGTTCTTAGGAATAGAGTAACCCAGTGTAAGCGATTTCATACGCAGATATGCACCGTTTTGCAAGAACCGGGTTTGTGTTTGATTAAACCAACCACCACCATCGAAACGCGGACGGGGGAATAACGCATTGCGATTATCTTCGGTCCAATAGTCGGTGTTTACTTTCGAAGGTACTTGCCATTGACTGTCATAGTGTGCCAGGAATAATTTCTGTGGCAAATTGATATCGCGTTTACCAACACCCTGGAAGAAGAAGCTCAGGTCGAAGTTTTTCCATTCCGCAGTTCCCCTGAACCCATATTGGTAGCGTGGGGTAGAGTTACCAATGATTTTCTGGTCGCCTGGTTTGTAGATGGTTTCTTCGCCCCAATGGATTTTTTTATCACCATCCAGGTCTTCAAAACGTATATCACCAGGTAGTGGAGTTTTACCATTCAATAAGGTATGATCGGGTGCACTGTTTATTTCTTCTGTACTCTGAAATAGTCCGGCTGTTTTGTATCCCCATATCTCACCGATTTTCTTTCCAACATAGTAATCTTTGAAACTACCACTTGGGTTGTCGTATTTGGTAACCTCAGCCTGATAGTCGGATAGGTTAACGCCTACCGAATAGTATAAACCATTTGGCAACACATCGTTCCAGCTCAGTTCTACTTCCCAACCTTTGTTTAATATTTCGGCAGCATTCTGCATCGGTTCGTTGGTTCCCAGAATACCCGGCAATTGCTTACCAGTCATCAGGATGTCCGAAGTGCGTCGTTGATAGTAGTCGAATGTACCTTTCAGGCGATTCTGAAGCAAAGCAAAGTCCACACCAAGGTCCCATTGTGTAACGGTTTCCCAAGTAAGTGTACTGCTAACCAATCCGCCCGGTGTTACATATTGTGGTTGTGTTGACCCCATAATCCAAGCCAATTGGGCACTACTGTAATTAGATAAATAAGGCTGATACTGATCTAGCGATTGATTACCTAAACTACCATACGAGAATCTTACTTTCAATTCGTCTACAATATTACGGGCACCTTTGAAGAAGTTTTCATTCGATATTCTCCAACCAATTGAGGCCGATGGATTAAATACAGCACGATCGTCTTTGGGGAAACGGGAAGACAAATCGTAACGTCCGTTTACTTCAATCAAGTACTTATCGTCGAAGCTATAATTTAAACGAAGGAAAGCACCGCGTAATGCCCATGAGTTGTCGTTACTACCTACATAACGGTCGCCGGTTGCAACACTCAATGAAGGGATATCGTTCGAGATAAGATTTCTTCTTTCGGCATTGAAGCTTCTGACATGCTTTTCTTCCTGATTGAACCCAACCAATCCTTTGAGGTAGTGTTTGCCAAGTGTTTTTTCATAATCGGCAAACAAGTTTACTGCATTGTATGTATCATCAGCCTGATATTGGTACACTCCATTTGGATTTGTATGTGGGAAAACCTGCAAATATTGTCCATCAACACCATATTCGTTCAGGGTTTTTACATGTTGCTTATCTACCCGGCTATAGAAATTGAATGTATAGTCAAAGTTGATTGATGCTCCGGCAAAAGGAGTTATCCGGGCAGTAATTGTATTCCAGAAGTCGTTTTTACGAGTCCAGCGGCTACCAGCATCTTCGAGTATGGCTGCAAAGTTGGTAAAGTTACCTTGTCCCGCCCAGTTACCATCCGGATGTTTAACCGGCATAATGGGGCGTGTGTCACCACCAATAAAGTTGTCGCCGTGAACACGTGTTTGATTTAGACCACTCAACTCGGTACGGTTGAACGATGTTTTCATACCAACTTTTAACCATTTGGCTATATCATAGCTAATGTTATTTACCAAGTTGAACTTTTTAAACGACTCATTACCATAACGAAGCAACGAACTCTGATCGGTTAATCCAGCCGATGTATAATAGGTCACTTTTTCCGATCCACCGTTAATACTGATGTTGTATTGCTGAATCGGGTAACTGGTTTTATACATTTCCTTCATCCAATCGGTGTTGCCGGCGTATGTGTATTTACGTCCGTTACTACTTTCCGTTGGGTCGCTATGTACAAATACAGGGCTGCTTTTCGATGGGTTTTCGTAGTAATCGCGAATGTGTTTCATCCATTCATCGTCAAAGTATGGTTTGTCGTTGGTAGTCATGTTAGCTGCATTCATCCAGTTAGCATACTCCATTGAGTTCATATACTCGGGCCGGGTGGTTGGCGAGTTGAAAGATATCGTAGCATCAAAAGTTACTTTGGGTGCTTCGTTTTTGCGTCCGTCTTTTGTAGTGATAAGTACTACCCCAAAAGCAGCACGCGATCCATAAATTGAAGCAGAAGCCGCATCCTTCAATACAGAGATATTCTGAATATCCTGAGGGTTTATCATGTTGGGATCCATTTCAACCCCATCTATCAACACAAGCGGTTTGCCCGATCCTGAACTGATTGATCCTGTTCCGCGGATAGTGAAACTTGATCCTTCGCCGGGGCGGCCACTGGTTGATACATTGAGGTTAGGAATAACCCCTTGCAAACCTTGACCCAGGTTTATGATAGGGCGGTCTTTAATAACTTTGTTATCAACGGCCGATACCGCACCTGTTAAATTGGCTTTCTTTACAGTTGCATAACCCACAACAACTACTTCCTGAAGCAATTCGCTGTCTTCGGCCAACTGTACTTTTAATGAGCTGCCATTAAATACAACTTCGGTTGATTTATAGCCAATAAACGAGATTACAAGGGTTGAACCTACAGGGGCATCTACGGTAAATTCTCCATCTAAATTGGTTATTGTTCCGGCAGAACCTCCTTTTACTTTAACATTTGCACCAATAATGGGCTCGTTGTTTTTATCAACAATTACACCGGTTGCTTTTGCTGTGTTTTGATGAGGTGTTTGAATTGAGATTTCATTCTGACCCGAATTGGCCAAAACAGATACTGGATGGGTTAGAAGAAACGTGGCAGTAAAGGCACTAAGAATACTGGTTGAGAAAACTCTGAAGTTCCTCAACATGGTTTTTTGTTTTTTCATAAATGTGATAGAATTTTAATGTATAACTTCTTTTCGAAATTAATGTTAGTCTCTTTTTGTTGTTCTACAGTATGTTACATAGGCTTTAAGTTTTTAAAAGTTAGTACTAATCATATATTTGGTTGTTAGTCCTCTATTTATTCCAACCGGGGTTTTGTTCCAGTTGATTGTTCAATGCCAGCTCGGTAGCGGGCAATGGCAGCAGGTAATCTCTTTCGGTATTGAACCGGTAGCCATTGGCAATGGCACTGAGGCCTGCATAAGGGTCGATATACCCTTCCTGGTTGATGCTTATTTGCGAAACCTCACCCAGAAGCGGAAGTATAATTTCTTTGAAATCTTCTTCATTCTCTAATCCTTCCCATTGTGCTCTTTTGGCCCCCAACGGACGTTTGCCTACTATTAATTCGTTGGCAGCTGCCCATCTGAAAATATCGTCGACCCGGAATCCCTCGGCTAGTAACTCTATTTTTCTTTCACGGCGTATTTCGTTAATAATGGGGCTCAGGTGCGGAAACTCCCAGTTAGGGTCGGGCGTAATATTTGCCAGTGTTAGCATTCCTTCGGCAGTAAAGCCAGCCCTTTGCCGCAGTTTGTTTATGGTGTTATCAATATCGGTTTGAGTAATAATGCCCAGCTCGGCTTTTGCTTCGGCATTGATAAGAAGTGCTTCGGCATACCGGAAATAAATTAAAGCAGTGATTGAACGGGCTGTTTCGTATTGATAGTTATCCGGATTGTGACCTTTGTAAAGCTGATAGCCGGTTACACATTTTTCGTTTGGTCCGGTATTAAATGTAGGAACCTTGAAGTAGTTTGTGTTGCTGCCTGTAAACCTGAAGTGTTTGCCATCGTTTACATAAATGCTTTGTTCAAGGCGTGGGTCTCTATTGGCAACTACATTTACAAGTGTTTCGTCGCCTTTATACAAAGCACTAACTGCAATGGGCTTACCATCCATGCACAAATAAGAGTCGATCATTGTTTTACTGATACCGGCTCCGGCACCATTGCAACTATATCTGCCCCAATGATGAAACACTCCCTGAGTGGCATCGTATTTTCGCCAGAGCAAAATTTCCTTGCTTTCCAAATGCGATTCGGCATTGAATAGTTGCCAATATCCATACTCTTTTAACTGATTGTCGAGGTCGCATATACCAGATTCTATCAGTTGATCGGTTACGTGTGCAGCTTTTTGCAAAAACGTACTTCCGTTGGCGTGTTCTACACCAAATACGGTTTGTGCGTGGTATTTTTCCCAAGTACCTTCGTAAAGTGCTATACGGGCTTGCAACAACATGGCGGTTTCCTTATTAATTCTTCCGGTGTAGCCTCGTGCAATAGAGGGTAGGTAACCAATGGCCTGATCCAGGTCGTTTAGCATATACTCTGCAACTACATTGCGGCGGTCGCGTTTTCGATATAAAAGATGGTTTGAATCTACCTGTAAAGCGTTTGAGTAAAACGGTACATCTCCAAACCTTTTAAGCTTTTCGAAGTAAAACAATGCACGGAAGAAGAGTGCTTCGCCCACATATTTATACTTTCCGGGGTCGTTTTCGGTAACCTCTTCGTATTTATCAAAGAAATAGTTGATGGCTCGCAAAGCTTCCCAGTCGTTATAGCCCCAACCACCACCTTCTTGCGGTATGGTGCCTTCTCCATTCATGCGTGTGTTGTAGTTGGTGGATATTTGCGTATCACTTCCAGCCGACCGGTCGAGGGTAAAGGGGCCAATACCATCAAAGCTATCGTATATGGGTAACAGATCGGTGCGGTTATACAAACTGTTGATGTATAGCTTCATGTCATCAACAGTGTTCCAGTATTCATCTTCTCCCAAAACATCTTCCGGCTTTCTTTCCAGAAAACTGTTGAGGCATGATGAGAAAAACATCGCTGTAAACAAGTAAATGATATATTTGAAGCAATGAACCATAGTGCTAAAAAATTAAATTAAACCCAACTGAAAAATTAGACTGTAACGGATATATCTTCCCATTGGTACCAGCAAATTCCGGATCGACCGTACTAACCATTTTGGTGAAAGTTATAATGTTCTCCATATCAACATATACCCTTAACTTGTTAATATTTAATAGCCTGGTTACTGATTCGGAAAACGTATATCCCAGTTGTATATTCTTTAATCGCAGGTACGAAGCATCTTGCAGGTATTTTGTTTGTATCTGTTGGTTTTTACTATTCTGTGTTTCGTTTAAATAGTATTTTGGGAAATAACCGTTTATATTGTCTTTGCACCACCGGTTGCGATGTATGCTAAAGAGGGAACTGTGCCATTGTCCTTCCCAGATTCCCCAGAAGTAATTGGAGTTAATCCATGCATCACGTTTTGCTACTCCTTGAAAGAAAACAAATAAATCAAGGTTTTTGTAATTGATATCCGTCATTAACCCATACTGATAACGAGGTTGGTTATTGCCGATAATCTTCTTATCGCCTGGGTTTGATAATGTATTATCGCCCCAATCTATTTTATTATCTTTATTGAGGTCAACATATTTAATATCGCCTGCTCCCCATTTGGTATGGAATATAGATTGGTCGGGCGAGGCTGCAGCATCTTCTTCCGACAAGAAATACCGGTTGGTAACATATCCCCAGATGTCGCCTACCCGTGCACCTGCATACCATTGATTGATAGAGTTGTTTTTGTTTGGGAATTTACGGACCTTGCTTCTCGAATCGCTCAATACAGCCCGGATGTTGTATTTAAACTCACCTATGGCATCGCGCCAGTTTAATGTTAGTTCAAAGCCGTTGGTAACCAAAGATGCATTGTTGGTTTGAGGTGGTTGGGTACCCAATACCCCCGGAAGCTGTTCGGCTGGGCCAACTGTATTATCGGATGTACGGCGAAAAACATCGACAGATGCTTGCAAACGGTTTTTGAATATACCAATATCGAAACCTCCATTAAGTGTGGTGGTGGTAATCCATGTTAAATTCTGGTTTATCAGTGCTGGGAACGACACATAAGGATTTCTGGCTTCGGTAAATATCCAGTTTGCTCCAGACGATCCGGTGGTTTTCAATACACTATAGAAAGGATAGCGTGAATTCGATAGGAAAGTTTGGTCGCCCAATGAACCATACGAAAGGCGTATTTTAGCAAAATCGGTTCCCCGCAATATGGAACGGCTAAAGTTTTCTTCCGAAATGACCCATGCTACCGATACGCCCGGATAAAACTTATAACGCACATTGTCTCTGAAGCGGGAAGTACCGTCGTAGCGACCGTTAAACTCGAACAAATATTTGTTTTTATACCTGTAGTTCAGTCGGCCGAATATCCCAACCGAGGCCAATGTTGATTTAGACTCGCCAATGCCGATGTTAGAACCGTAGGTGGTTGACAATGAAGGCAAACCAGGTGTGTACAAATCGTTGTTCGACGCATTTACAGCATGGTCTTTATACAACTCTTGGGCATATCCGGCCAGAATCTTCATGCGGTGGGTGCTATTAGTCAATTCGTAAGTAGCAAATACGTTTGTAATGTGTTGTTCATTCTTGCGGTTTTCCCGGTATATATGGTCGGGTGCAGTGCCGCTTACTTCGTATGTTCTACCATCCGGGCGGTAAGCCTGAACGGCAAACTTATTTTCGGACGAATCTACATAATAACCTCCAAACGTATAGTTGGCTGTTAGCTCCAGTCCCGGAACAAGTGTGTAAACCATCTCGGCAGTGAGATTTGCTTTGTCGGCAGTCGATGTATTTCTTCCACCTTCTTTCTGCAATAAAATATCGTTGGCTTCGTTTAAATGTCCGTCGGGGTTGTACAATGGCAGGTTGGGCCATTTGCGTGCTATTTGATGCAGGTATCCACCTTCGCCTGTTTTTGAATAATATGGATTGGGGGTGTTGGTTGTTCCACGCGAAAACGTTCCCCGGAAGTTAAGTGTTAACTTATCGTGCGGATTAGTTGAAATGTTAATCCGGGTTGAATATAGCTTATACGAATCGTTTCCATAAGCATATATACCATTCTTTTCATTATATCCCACACTGAGATAGTAAGATGACAGTTCTGTACCACCCGAAACGCCCAAATAGTGCTTTTGATTGAAAGAGTGCTTTTTAAAATAAACATCAAACCAATCGTTGTTATCGTTTCCTTGTTCAAAGTCTCCCCAAACTCCCCGTCCTTCGTCTTTTATTGTGGTGGTAGTTATTTTTCCATCTATGTAATCCTGCATTCGTTGAATCACCTCTTGGCTGAACAATGGTAACAGGTTTGAGTTGACCGATGCTTCATTGTATATTTGTGCAAATTCAACCGAACTCAACATCTTTGGCAGGTTGATAGGTGTTGACCATCCAAAATTTGCATTGTATGTAACCAGTGGTTTTTTACCCGGTTTGCCTTTCTTGGTTGTAATAAGAATTACACCATAAGGAGCACTCGACCCATAAATGGCTGATGATGCTGCATCTTTCAAAACAGATATACTTTCAATATCACCGGGATCGATTACATTTAAATCGCCTCCTTGCACACCATCAATAACAATAAGTGGTTCGGCTGCCGAGGTTACCATTGTATTGTCGGCCATTCCAAATCCGCTTATGCCCCGGATGTTGATATTCATTTTAGCTCCGGGAGCGCCTCCGGTAACCGATGATATGTTTACGTTAGCCATTGCTCCCTGTAGTATTTTAGCAACCGAAGTAACCGATTTGCTTTCGAATATCTTTTGGTTAAGTTGGTCAACGGCTCCGGTAAGGTTTGTTTTAGACGATGAACCATATCCGATAACCACCACTTCTTTCAGCTCGTTGCTGTTTTCGGTGAGGTAAACCATCATGTTGTTTTCGGCTTTCAGTTTTTGAGTCATATAACCAACATACGATATTATAATAAAACTTTCTTTGGGTACTTTAAGTGAAAATTGTCCGTTGATATTAGTTACTGTGCCTGCTTTTTTGTTTTCGTGCATCACAGTAGCACCAATAACCGGCTCTCCGGTTGTATCAAATACCGTTCCTCTGATTAATACTAAAGATTCATCTCGGTTGCTGCGAACAAGGATTATTTGTTTGTTGCGAATTGCAAAATGTATTTCCGTGTTTTGCAGCATGCCTGTTAAGGCTTTCTCTATAGATTCGTTTGCGGCAGATAAAGAAACTTTTTGTTCCATATTTATATTATCTGCATCGTAAAAGAAGGTATAGGCCGAAACTTCCTCTATTCTACTGATTGCCTCCGATAAAGATATATCAGAAAAGCGAATGGTGATTCTTCCTGTTGGGGTCTGTGTTAATAATTCTAAGTTACTTAAAAAAACAAATAGAACTAGAATCCCATATCTGGTTAATTGCATATCTTTGTATATAACATTATTCAGGTAATCAGTCAGTATTAATCAGAGGAGGTTGTTAGTCCCGGTATTTAATACAAATGTGATAGATTGCCAGGCTCCATAACTAGCACTTATGGGGCCTTTTTTTACGTTTTACTTCATAGATTTTTCTTGTTAATTAATAAATGAGTACTTTATTGTTTGTGAATGTGTATTTTATAGGATGTATATTCGATAAAGACAATAATATTTCATCCAACGACTCATTGCGAACAGTGAATGTGCATGAATAATTTTTCTCTTTTATGTTGTTTTCCAGTTCAATGTCAACATTATACCATTGCGATAGATACTTGCATATTTGAGTAATGGGCTGTTGGCTGAATTTAAGTTGGTCTTTCGTCCATAAACTTTCTAAGTGGGGATCGGAGTTTTCAACGATAAACGATTTGCCCGATGTGTTGTAAACGCCCTGCTGCCCGGGTAATAGTTTTATGCTTTCTTTCCCGGCAATAAGTTCAACAGCCCCTTCGAGCAGACTTACTGATATGCCAGCTTCATTGTTTGTTTTCATGTTGAACTTGGTGCCATATACTTTTACGTTAACGGCATCAGTTTGTACAATAAATGGCTTTTCGGTATTATGATACACTTCGAAATAACCTTCACCTTGCAATGATACATTGCGGTGGGTAACCCCATAATCGGACAAAAATGTTAAGTGTGCATCCTTATTGAGCCATACAATAGTACTGTCGGGCAAAACAAGTCTGGACTTTCCTTCCATACTTTCATATTTCTGTATAAATGCAACAGGGGTTCCGGCTGATTTTTTGTTAATAACAGATAGGGTTATAACATTGAAGGCAAGTAGTATTGCAGCAGCAATACCTATATACATGTATCTTTTCCGGGAATCGGCTTTTTTCTTTCGGGCATTTATTCTGTTCCAAAGCTGTTGCTCGTAAAAGGCAGTATCTACATTGTGGCTAGATGCTTCGGCTCGAATCGTTTCCCATAATTCAAGCAGTTCGTTGTAGAGAGCTTTGTTTGCCGGTAATTGGAGCCAATTGGATAACTCCTGCTCTTTTTCCGGTTTAATGTTTCCTTTAAAAGCCGAGAGAATATTGTCCCAAGGTATATTTTTGGTATTAGACATCTGCAAGATCATTAAAATATTAAGGTCTTTATAGTATAGACACTAAAATATTAGTTAACCCTTATGTCCTTATTGTTTTTTTTTCTACTCAGCTATGTATTTGTTCACTTCTTCAACTCAGGATAGCTGATACGGGTGTGGTAAATCGTCATTAGTTTTTCTTTGAAAACCTTCTTAACAATGGCAATATCCTGAAATGTAATTGGACATTCTTTGAAATACCCTTCCTCAACCTGTCCATCGATGATTTTTTCAATTAATGTGCCAATTGATTCTTCGGTATAATCCGGTAAGCTACGCGAGGCAGCTTCAATTGCATCGGCCATCATCAGGATAGCGGTTTCTTTAGAGAACGGATTCGGACCGGGATAGGTAAATAAAGCATCATCGGGTTCTTCACCGGGATGCTCATTTTTCCAGGAGATATAGAAAAATTTGGTTTTGCTACGTCCGTGATGGGTAGCAATAAAATCCTTTATTGATTGAGGCAGGTTATTTCTTTCTGCCAATTTTAAACCATCCCTTACATGGTTAATAATGATTTCGGCACTTTGCTCGTAAGGCAAATTTTTATGTGGATTGATTGCTCCCTGTTGATTCTCGGTGAAGTAAGCCGGATTTTCCATCTTACCAATATCATGATACAAAGCCCCTGTACGTACCAGCTGACTCTTCGCACCAATACGATTGGCTGCCTCCGAAGCCAGGTTTGCTACTTGCATAGAGTGTTGAAATGTTCCGGGTGCAACTTCGGACAAACGCCGGAGCAACGGATTGTTAACATTCGACAGTTCGACCAATGTAACATTAGAGGTAAATCCAAACAGTTTTTCCAATAAAAACAAAAACAGGTAAGCAAATAACAATAATATTCCATTGGTGAGAAACTCAATATACATAACCCTGTTTAATTTCGATAAATCGTTTTCGGTCATCAATTCGTAAGCCAGAAACAATGCTATGTATGTTAGTGTTACCAGAATAGCGGTGCGGAAAAGCTGCGAACGTTGAGATAGTTCGCGCAAAGTGAAAATCGCAATCAGCCCTGTAGGGATCTGTAATAATACAAATTCGTACGGAAAGCCAAGGATTATAGAGCATATCAATATCATGGTTGCATGTGCAATAAAGGCTGTGCGCGAATCCAAGAAAATCCTGATTACAATGGGTAGCATTGCATAAGGTATTACATATATGTATGTAAAGTTTCTGGCTGTGGCCAAAGCCGTTATTATGCTAAAAAGAACAATCAACATTAAAAGCAGGAAAAGACTCCGCGGCTTGCTGAAGTAATCTTTACGGAATAGTTGGATGTACAGCATAAAACAGAGAATTATTATACTTACCGATATAATTTGCCCTGTAAGAATAAGCCGTTTTTGCAATTGCGATTCGCTTCTTTTTAGCGATTCTTTGCGGAGAGATTCCAGAATATTATACGTTTGCTGATTGATTATTTCGCCACGGTCTACTATTTTCTGGCCACTTTGCACCATGCCTGTAGCCCAGGAATAATTATCGAACAGTTCTTTTCGTGCAGCTTCTGTGCGCTCCTTGTCGTATTTAAGATTAGGATAAATGTATTCATTTATGGCAGCCAGGCGAAGTATATCTGTTGCGTAATTCACAGAGTCGGCCGCCAGAATGTACTCGTAGGCTTCCCTGATAGTAAAAATGCCATCAACCACTCTTGGGGCAGATGCTTTATCTTCAATAACACGGATAGCAGTTACACTGTCGCTATGAAGTATATCGATATCTTCGAGAGAAACGATCCCCGATTTGTAAACATCACTCAACGACTTCTCTATATAACGAACATAGCTTGTAGAGGGTAGGATATTTCTCAGGTTATTGTGGTTGTAAGCCTCGCGCAATTCATTGATGGCATTCTTTTCTACCTCTTTATCCAATACATAGTAGGGACTGAATAGGGCAAGTATGCTATCTTGCTCCTTCTTAACAATAGCATCTTCTTTATAAATAGGGAAATCGAACGTAGCCATTAACTGCCCGTATCTCCATGGCTTGTTGATGTCAAATTGATAGTTAAACTTGCCGTCGCGCGGCATAAAATATACAATAAGTAGAACTGTTGCTATGAAAATGAGAGACTTCAATAAAATCTCTTTATATGGTATATCTTTCTTGATCTTCATTATCCACTGATTTTTCGGCGAAAAGTACAAAAAAAAACAATAGTATCGGAAAAAATGTTTTAATTTTGCCGCCGAATTAGAATAAGTTATGAGTTTTGAGTAATGAGTTATGAGTTGCTGTGCAGCATTGTAAACCCAAAACTCATAACTCATTACTCAAAACTTAAAAATATGTCAGAAAGAAAAGTCAGGGTAAGGTTTGCACCAAGCCCCACAGGTCCTCTACACATAGGAGGTGTTCGTACTGCGTTATATAATTATCTGTTTGCCCGCCAACACGGGGGCGATTTTATACTTCGTATAGAAGATACCGATTCCGGACGCTTTGTTCCAGGTGCCGAAGAGTACATTATTGAATCACTAAACTGGCTGAATATCCACTTTAACGAAGGCGTTGGAATAGGTGGCGAACACGGTCCATACAAGCAATCCGAACGCAGAGAAATATACAAGAAGTATGTTCAGGTTTTATTGGATAACGAAAAAGCATATATTGCTTTCGATACCCCACAAGAACTTGAAGCCAAACGTGCCGAAATTAATAACTTTCAGTATGATGCTTCTACCCGTATGCAGATGCGCAACTCACTAAGCATGCCGACCGACGAGGTAAAGGCGTTGATAGAAAGCGGTCATCAATATGTGGTGCGTATTAAGATTGAACCCAACGAAGATGTACATGTAAACGACCTTATACGTGGTGATGTAGTTATTAACTCTTCAGTTCTGGACGATAAAGTTCTTTATAAATCGGCTGACGAATTACCCACATACCATTTGGCAAATATTGTTGACGACCATTTGATGCTGGTAACACATGTTATCCGCGGTGAAGAGTGGTTGCCCTCGGCACCTTTGCATGTATTGCTATACCGTGCTTTTGGTTGGGAAGATACCATGCCTGCTTTTGCCCATTTGCCTCTACTGTTAAAACCGGAAGGAAACGGAAAGTTAAGCAAGCGCGATGGCGACCGGTTGGGTTTCCCTGTTTTTCCTTTGCAATGGACCGATCCGAATACCGGAAATATATCATCTGGCTATCGTGAAACGGGTTACTTGCCCGAAGCGGTAATAAACTTCCTGGCCCTGTTAGGCTGGAATCCCGGAAACGACCAGGATATACTTTCTATTGAAGAAATGATAAAGCTTTTCGACCTGACACGTTGCAGTAAGTCGGGAGCCAAGTTCGATTATAAAAAAGGTGTTTGGTTTAACCACCAATACATTCAACAAAAAAGCAATGAGGATATAGCCGCAATGTTCCAACCAGTACTGAAATCGCACGGTGTAGATGCACCGGCCGAAAAGGTTGTTACTGTGGTGGGGCTAACCAAAGAACGTGTGAATTTTGTTCAGGAACTATGGGATGCCGCTTCGTTTTTCTTTGTAGCCCCCGAAAGCTACGACGAAAAAACAACTAAGAAACGCTGGAAAGAAGATTCGGCCAAGTGTATGCTTGAACTAGCCGAAGTACTGAACACCATTGATGATTTCTCTCCTACAACACAAGAAAAGGTTGTTATGGATTGGATAGCCGAAAAAGAATATCACACAGGCAACATCATGAATGCGTTTCGATTGGCTGTAGTTGGAGAAGGAAAAGGCCCACACATGTTCGATATTACTTGGATTTTGGGCAAAGAGGAAACAATAACCCGCTTAAAACGAGCGGCAGAAGTGCTCAAATAAGATAACGGAATGGGGGAGTTTTTTTATAATATTGGCATTTTTCTCTACGACATAGGTGTTCATCTCTTGGCCCCGTTCAGTCGTAAGCCACGAAAGATGATGAAAGGTCATTGGGTGGTATATCGTTTAATACGGCAGTTGAGAGAAAAAAATGCAGCGTACATTTGGTTTCATGCAGCCTCTTTAGGAGAGTTTGAGCAAGGACGCCCATTAATAGAGAAGATTCGGGAAGAATATCCCCAATATAAAATCCTGCTTACTTTTTTCTCTCCTTCGGGCTACGAAGTACGTAAGAATTATCGTGGAGCAGATATTATATGCTACCTGCCATTTGATAAGCCTCGCAATGTGCGCCGCTTTCTTGATGCAGCCAAGCCATCAATGGCGTTCTTTATAAAATACGAGTTCTGGAAAAACTACCTGGATGAACTGAACAAACGCTGTATCCCAGTGTACAGTGTTTCTTCGATATTCCGTAAAGATCAGATTTTCTTTAAATGGTATGGAGGAACTTACCGCCATGTACTTGAAGATTTTGATCACTTGTTTGTGCAAAACGAAGCATCTAAACGTTTCCTGTCGCGTATTAATGTAAACAAAGTAACGGTAGTAGGCGATACCCGTTTCGACCGTGTATTGCAAATAAGGGAGGAGGCCAAACCTTTACCATTGGTTGAGAAATTTAAAGGAGACTCTTTCACCTTTATTGCAGGAAGTTCGTGGGGGCCCGATGAAGAGATATTTATTGAGTATTTCAATAATCATCCGGAAATGAAACTGGTTATTGCTCCGCATGTAATAGATCAGACTCACTTGGTTGAGATAATGGATAAGTTGAAACGACCTTATCAATTCTACTCACGCACAGACGAAGAAAATATTCAAAAGGCAGATTGCCTTATCATTGATTGCTTTGGATTGCTTTCGTCTATCTATCGGTATGGTGATATTGCATATATAGGAGGCGGATTTGGTGTTGGCATTCACAACACACTTGAAGCAGCTGTATATGGCATCCCCGTAATATTCGGGCCTAAATACCAAAAGTTTATGGAGGCTATTCAGCTTATTGATGCAAAAGGTGCTTTCTCCATAAAGAACTATGCCCAGTTTGAAGAGTTGGTTGATAAGTTAAGAAACAATGATACTTTTCTTCATGAAACAGGGGCCAATGCAGGCCATTATGTACTTAGCCATGCAGGCGCTACAGATAAAATAATGCAAATGATAAACTTTTGAGTAAATGAGTTATGAGTAGTGAGTAATGAGTTTTGAGTTACCATGCGGCATCGCAACTCATAACTCATAACTCACTACTCACTACTCACTACTCCTTATACCATTCCGAATACATCAGATAGTTGTGTGCAATCTTCTGATTTAGTTCCTTAGCCTGTTCCGGATCAACATTCTTTATAAACTTAGCAGGTACACCACCCCATATACTTCCCGGTTCGATAATCGTATTGCTCAAAACCAAAGAACCGGCGGCTACAATAGCACCTTCGCCAACTACAGCATTATCCAACAAGGTAGATCCCATGCCAATCAATGCATAATCTTTAATATGTGCACCATGGATAGTAACATTATGGCCTACCGAAACATGGTTTCCTATTTCAATGGTCGATTTCTGATAGAGCGTATGCAATACACTTCCATCCTGTATATTCACACCATTACCAATGCGTATTGAGTTTACATCCCCACGCAACACTGTGCAGAACCAGATGCTGCAATCGTCGCCAATTTCAACATCGCCTATAATGGTAGCATTGTCTGCCAAATAACAATTATTTCCTATTTTAGGTGTAAAGCCTCTAACTGATTTAATTAACATAACTCTGTTGCATTAAGTAGCCACTCTTTTTCTTCTTCGTTCAATGACGGACTGATTTTATCATAAACCTGTTTGTGATAATCGTTCAGCCAATCTATTTCTTCTTTGCTTAGCATCTCCTTAATAATTCCTTTTGTACAGATAGGGCAAAGGGTTACAGTTTCAAATTTATAGTAGTCGCCATACATACCTTCCTTATCATTAACTACAAGAATCAGGTTTTCCGTACGTATTCCATGGCTACCAGCTTTATATACTCCCGGCTCATTCGAAGTTAGCATCCCAGGTCTAAGCACAACAGGATTTTCGTTCATCCGGATGCTTTGAGGACCTTCGTGTACATTCAGGAAATGGCCTATGCCATGCCCGGTACCATGTAAAAAGTTCATTCCGTTTTGCCATAGAGGCAAGCGGGCAAGAATATCCAATTGTGCACCTCGTGTTCCGGCTGGGAATTTGGCCATAGCCAAGTCGATATGCCCTTTCAGTACTAGCGTATAATCCCTTTTCTCTTCATCGGTAAGTTCGCCCAAGGCAATGGTTCGGGTTATATCTGTTGTTCCGTCCAGGTATTGGGCTCCTGAATCCAGCAAAAGGAAACCTTTAGGCAATATAGTAGCGTTACTAGCATCTGTAGCCGAATAGTGTACAATAGCGCCATGGGCTCCATAACCAGCTATGGTGTCAAAGCTTTCGCCTACATACAAATCTTGTTCAGCACGGAAAGCATGGAGCTTTTTATCTATACTTAACTCTGTTTCTTTGCCGGTTGTAACAGCTTCGTTCAACCATTTCAGGAACTTAACCATTGCTACTCCATCTTTTCGCATGGCTTCGTGTATACCGTTTATTTCCTGTTCATTGCGGATAGCTTTGAGCAGAGCAACAGGCGATGCATCACGAATAATTGTACATGCAGGATTAACAGCCGAAAGAATTGAATTGTTTGTTTTAGCAGGATTGATCAGAATATTCCGGGCATTAAGAGAAGAAAGATATTTTCCGGTTTCACTATAATCCCAGATTGTAACTTGTTGCTCCTTTAAATATTGGGCTACCTCGGGGGTAAGCTTTTCGGGAGCTATAAAGAATACTGTTTCATTCTGCGTAATCAATAGGTAACTAACTACTACCGGATTACACTTCACATCATTTCCACGAATGTTTAATGTCCAGGCAATTTCATCTAATGCCGAAAGAAATGTGCTTTCGCAATCCTGCTCTGTCAACGCTTCGCGGATTTCACTAACCTTATCCATACAGGATTTTCCTGCATACTTCATTTCATAAATAAATGCAGGCGCTTGGGGCATTGGTGGACGATCGGTCCAGATTGCTTGTATGGGGTCTAAATCTGTTCTAACTTGTATTTTTTGTTTAGCAAGTTTCTTTTCAAGTTCTTCGACCTCACTTGCTGCAAAAACTTGTCCATCAATACCAACAATGCTTCCTTCAGGGAGGTTTTGAATAAGAAAAGTTGTAATATCAGGAGTTTCGGGTAGCATTTCTTTATACAGGTCTATCCCTGTGCCTTCCAACTGCTCTGTAGCTTGAATAAAGTAACGAGAGTCGGTCCACAATCCGGCATTATCCAATGTTACCACTATTATTCCTGCCGATCCGGTAAATCCGGATATCCATTCGCGCGACTTCCAGTGCGGGGCTACATATTCACTCATGTGCGGGTCGGTGCTGGGAATAATAAATGCTCCAAGTCCCTCACGCCACAATATTTGTCGGAGAGATTTTATCCTGTTATTAATGGTTTCTTTCATATTTGTAAAATTGAATTATATCTATGCAAACCTATATAAAATTTACGAATTACCTGATATATATACCTGTTAAAAATAAAAGGAGTTAAAGAAGTTATTGCTTCGCTAGGGAACAAAATAATACCTATTGAAATGTTAAACAAGTAACAAAAAGCGGTATTTCTTGTATTTTGTATTCATTAATTCAAATAAATGACTACTTTTGTTGTTGAAAACAGGATGTGAATCGGTTTTCTTATTAAAATAATGAGAGAGAATTATAAATGTTGTTTTAAAACGAAAACTATCAAATTAATTATGTTTAAAATTGAACGCACAAAGTATGCATGGTTGAATAGCTGTGTATGGTTACTCGTTCTGGTACCTTTTGCTTTATTTAGCTGCTTGCAAGGTGATTGCGTTGGCGACCCTCCCCCTGCTCCTGAACCCCCTCCACCACCCGTAGAAATAGAAGTTGGTGATGATTTTCCTTCTTTGGATTTGGAATTATCTGATGGGACACACCTTACTAACGAATACCTCGATGGTAAGATATCTTTCATATTGTTCTTTACTTCGGCGGCTCCTAAATGTAGGCCTCAGCTTCTTATTGTGGAGCAGTTATACGACAGAATGAAAAACAATAATGATATTGTGATTTTTGCAGTAAGTCGTGAACAAGGTGAATCTACTGTTAGTAGATATTGGGAAGCTAACAAGTATACAATGCCCTATTCGGCACAAGAAGGTCTTGAAGTATACAATAAGTTTGCAGCATCAATTGTTCCCCGTATTTATATTTCCGACCGAACAGGAAAGGTAAGGTATATGTTCGACGATAATCCAACTGCCGAGCTTGATGAACTGCTTAAAATAGTTCACGAACTTCTATCAGAGTCGGTTGAAGAGCCAGGTGAACCTGAGACGCCAGAAGAACCTGAGACACCAGAAGAATAACACAGAGTTTGTAATTGAAAGTATCCGGGTGATAAACCATCCCACCAAATGACAAAACTAACAATCAGTTTATCATTTAGTGGGATGATTTATCACCCGGTTTTTTGTTTTTGTATCACGCCTATGGTACAAAAGTATCACGCTTGTGGTACAAAAGTGCCTTAGTGGTGATACTTTTGTACCACCCTCGGTGGTACTTTTGTTTCGCGCTTAAAATAATTGATGAAACTTTTGTCTCAGGGTTCTAAAAATGATGATACTGCAAGTTGTTGATTGTCAGCAGTGTATTGTTCTTGTTGGTTCTATCTTGTTATGCAAACGCCTAGAGTTAAAATCCAACGGTCGTTGAATTCCGTTGCAACAATATAATATAATAGAAAAGAATAGAACATAACATAACATAACATAAGAAAAAGCAGAATAAAAAGAAATTGCTGCTGTTGATGATAATGGTTCTTAATCGTAACGAATCGTAGGGATACCCCTATGGGTATCCTGATAATGGTTCGCTGGTATCCTAACCTTGGTATCCTAACCAATCAGGATACCCACAAGGGGCATCCCTACAGCGCATTATCCTTCAAGCTATATAGAAGAGCAGCCTTGATCTATATAGCATCGGCCCCTTGATCTATATAGCATTGACCTCTTGATCTATATAGCACCAACCCTCGAAGCTATATAGCTCTAAAATGAAAACATAATCAATTCACCCTCAATTCCGCATGGTTCAACCATTCATCACTATTACCTGCACAAAATTTATGTTCTACAACACATTTCATTATCAACCACTTAGCCATTATCTCTAAAAAACTTTCATATTTTTCTTCTTTAAAATTTGGATTTACGAATAAAGTCCCTACCTTTGCACCCGCTTTACAAGAGAGTACAGCCGCAACAAAAAGATTGAAGTATTGTTCACATTTATTTTAAGTTTTAGAAGCCTTTAAAAATTTTCTAAAAATAATCTAAAATAAATTTGGAAGTTAAACT
>NZ_QVMJ01000034.1 GCF_010500955.1 Bacteroides sp. 519 | reverse complement strand
TAGTTCTGAAAGGATAAAATTTGGATAACCCCAAATAAGCAATAAAGGGAAATATACAAATCTTCCGAACATGACTGGGCAACGCCTGGGGTAATAACAATAACCACGCTCTAGCGCCCTGATAAGGGCAGTTTAATTATTGAGTCGGGCTTACAGCCCGTAGAAAAATCTTCCGAACATGACTGGATTAAAACCCTGGGCTAAATCGAACGGGCTTACAGCCCTTGCTTACAAACAGTAACTAATTCAAAGACCGATTGGAGTTTTGACATACCTACATTGATAAAAAACTCCATTTCCCCCCTTTTTCCTTCATTTTAATTCCCAATTAATTCTTTATTATCTCTTTTATTAATCATTCCCAGTTTTCTTTGCCTTAAAAATCAGCAGTGATAAACTAAAGATATAAGGTAAAGATGGTTAGAATGATAAGGAGTGTTTTACTCACAACGTTTTTATTTTTTTCAATAGGTGTTATGGCTCAATCAGGCCGTAAACAGTATGATTCATACAAAGGTTTGGTTATGGCAGGTTATCAGGGGTGGTTCAATACCCCTGATGACGGAGCCAACCGTGGATGGTATCATTACAATGGGCACAATGGCTTTCGCGATGGTTCCTGTTCTATAGATATGTGGCCCGATGTGTCCGAATATGAGAAAACCTACCAAACTGAGTTTAAGTTTGCCGATGGTACCCCTGCCTATACATTTAGTTCTCACGATGAATCTACAGTAAACACCCATTTCCGGTGGATGAAAGAGTATGGACTGGATGGCGTTTTTATGCAACGTTTTGTGGGCGAAATAAAAAGTATCAGTGGAAAGAAACACTTCAATAAAGTATTAACTTCGGCCATGAGAGCGGCCAATCAATACGAACGGGCCATTTGTGTAATGTACGATTTAAGTGGTATGCGTTCTGGCGATGAACAGGTATTACTGAACGATATAAATGAGGTAAGTAATGACCATACCTTAAAAGATCGCAATAAAAATCCGTCCTATTTATATCATAATGGTAAACCCCTTGTTGTAGTATGGGGAGTAGGTTTCAACGATAACCGTCGTTACGGATTAAAAGAAGCAAAAATAATTATTGACGGATTAATTAATCGCGGTTATAGCGTAATGCTTGGCGTGCCCACCAACTGGCGAACCCTGAAAGGAGATACAGAACCTTACCCTGAATTGCATGATCTTATTCGCAAATGTGATATTATAATGCCTTGGTTTGTAGGACGGTATAACGAAAGTGGTTACAACAGGCATCATAAGTCTATCTGCGAAGATATAAAGTGGGCTAAAGCAAATAAAGTAGATTACGCACCACTTGCCTTCCCTGGGTTCACTTGGAAAAACATGAAAGGAATAAATTCTACGCAGATAGACCGTAATAAAGGTAACTTCCTTTGGAAACAGTTGCATGGTGCTTTAGCTGCCGGTGCAGAAATGTTGTATGTGGCTATGTTCGATGAAATAGATGAGGGTACCGCCATCTTTAAATGTGCCAAAAAGGTTCCTGTTGGCAAGAGTGTATTTGTGCCTATTGATGAAGAACTACAATCCGATCATTATCTGTGGCTGGTAGGGCAATCGGGTAAAATGCTTCGCAAAGAAATACCGTTATCAAAGAAACAGCCGGAGAGGAAATGAGCCTGTGTGTAAAAGTGTAAAAGTGCCACGCCTGTGATACAAAAGTACCACGCTTGTGATACAAAAGTGCCACGCTTGTGATACTTTTGTACCACAGGCGTGGTACTTTTTTCTCATGCCTAAAAAAACCGTGGTACTTTTGTCTCAGTGTTTTAAAATGCGTGGTACTGTAATGCGTTGATTGTCAATGGTGCTATTGTGTAGTCCAACTTAATTAACACGTATTGGATAGGATTATCGTTCCGAATTATTTCCATTAATAACCTCTGCCAGCGAGTATTTATATTTAGTTCCCAGTAGGTTATAATATTCTCGGCAATAATTATCATAGAAAGTCTTAGCTAGCCCCATCTTACCCGACTCACTCAATATCTTACACTTAATGTGCAGTGCATCCTCATTGATAAAGTCGTGTTGAAATAGCGTTTCTGCTATTCTGAATTTAAGATTTGCACTTAGATTTTCTTGACTTATCAGCAAATCACTCAGCGTATCGATGGTAAGATTTGAGAAATCGCTCTTGAATCTGTCAATCCAGTCAATCTCTGTATTGGGCAATAAAGTTCCTCGCAGCAATAGTTCCAGTAGCTTATTATACTCATCCTCATCAACCATCTTATCTTCTTTAATCTTTTTCAGATAAAGCATTGCTTCAGTGTAATCACATAAAACACTCTCGTCGGTTTGAATACTCCAGAAACCACCTTCGGTAATAATATCAATGTTACCCACCTTTTCGAGCAGTGTTCTTAATTTGCTTAAGTACACATTACGGTTATTACGGGCCGAACTTTCGTTCTTATCACTCCACAACAGTTGTAGCATTTTCTTTCCCAGAATCCCCCTTTTGTTTTCTTCGGTATATAAAACCAACAGAATTAATAACGCTTTCAGGGTAGGGGTGAATATGGAAGTGATATCCTCACCATTTTTATCTCTAACATGAAAACCACCTAAAAAACAAATACACGATTTGGTAAAGTCGTAGCTTGGCACCAAAATTGTTTCTTCTTTTTCTTTCTTGGTTTTTACCTCTATAACTTCGGTGGTAACCTCTTCTTCGTAAACAGTAACAGGTTCTTTTTTTCTCTTTTTGTGTTTTTTACTCCAATAAATACCAGCAAAAGCAACAATGAAAACAACAATAGCAATTATAAAAGGTAACAATGAATTGCTTTTACTGGCTACGGGCACAGTTTGCAACAGTTCGTTGATAGCAACAGGCGGATAATTGATAGAATAAATGCTGATTTTTGCATTGTTGTTTACATCTGTTAGGTTTACAAAAACAAATAGCTTTTTTTGTGAAGGCGAGTAATATAGATTGGAGTAAAGAAACTGTGCCTCAATATCCATTTCAATGGGTAGCGACATTAGTTCAAAGCCCGGAGTGTTGGTTGTTATCTTCATTAATGTACCACCCGCCTGAATAGTAAACATGTAAAAGCAATTCTTTTCGGGATCGTAAATAAGGTTTTCCGAAGGAATAAAATCGCCTCCTTCAACACTTTCAATATCCCAAAGCTTGTTTATTTGGTTGGTTTGTAAATTAACAGCATAAAAATCGTAGAAGTTCTTAGGAAACAGTTCTTGCCTTCCCGATTTGTTACCTCGTCCACCAAATATATATAAGGTGTTGTCAATAAGAGTAGTTCCCGAACTGTAGCGTGGTGAAATATCTGTTAGTTGAACTTTGTTTCCGGCTTTATTTCCAAATGGATATATTTTAACCAGATCATTGTTGTACTTGTAGAATCCATATCCTCCAAAAGAGATGATAGACATATCTTCCTGATTAAAAAATACACTATTATTCCAATAACTATGTTCTTTGGTGTTTGGGGTATGATTACTCCATGTTTGGTTTTCGAACGAAAAGAAAGAATAAATATCTTCGTCCATATTATAAGAAAGGAGTGTGTTTCTTTCCGGAATGTATATAAGTTGGTTAGGCGAGTTAGCTGCATATAGCCCATCTTTAACCTGAATTACTTTTTCCTTATTGGTTTGGGTATTAAAAGCAATGATTTCTTTTGAATTGTTGACAATATAAAATTCATCTTCTTTAGGGTTGAAGGCAACCGAAGGCGAACCGGATATTGTTGTGTGGAATACTTTGTTCCAAGTAACATGGTCGTCAATCAGCCAATATGGATTCAAAGCAATTGCCGGAACATTGGCTATGCTGTCGTAACATACTTCGTGATAATGTTTTTCCAGTTTCCAGTATCTGAGTGGGGTATTGTTTTTAGATATTCGGATATCTTTAAGATTGAATGATGCAACATTTTCGAGCATTTTTCCATCAAACAAGCAAAGCCCAAAAGCTGTTTTAAAATTTTTCGATTTTGATATAGGGTATTGAATGGTTATTTCTTCCTTGCCATACACCAGTTTAATCACATTGTTTTTAGGAGATAAAGTAATACTTACCGGAATCCATTGTTCGCGTACCACCTCCTGTTTAATGGGATATACTGATTCGTTCACAACAAAAACAGGAAACCGTTTATCGTCGACCCCCACAGTAATTAACAAATCAATGTTTTCGTTCTTTTCGGTAAGTAGCCGTAATATGTTTCCAAATACATTGTCGTTTCTTATATAAATATCAAAACTCAGTACTATATCTCCATTCAATAAAATCGGATTACCGTTTTCCAGAACCAGATTAGACAGCTCGGATGTTTTAAGCGGATATGATTTTATATATAAGCCATAGTCCGGTTTAGTAGCATTTATAATAACAGGTAGTAATAATATGAGGAGCAGTAATCGTATTTTCATATGGCTATAGAAGAGTTATAAATTGGTACTCATATTACAAAGATAATAGATTTACTTTTATGTAATCCAGCAATCGAAAATGTTTTTAAAAAATGCTCAAATCTTTACCATTTTAATTGGATTTTAATTCGATATTAACTCCGGTGAAAGTGTTTTATTAAGTGAATAGTGCTTTCTTTGCGCTAAAACAATTCACTAATTTATTTATTATTATGAAAAAACAATTTATGAATGCGCTCTTATGTGGAGCAATGATTTTTTCAGCTGGAACATATACATCATGTAGTTATGATGATGAGTTGAAATCAAGACTAACTGTGGTTGAAGGTAAAATCGCTGAACTCAAAGAGCAATTATCTAAAGCACTTACTACTGGTGCATCAATAACAAAAGCTACACAAATAAATGGGGTATGGACACTGGAGTTGAGCGACGGACAAAAGATAACAATTGCCGGAGGCGGAGCAAATATAACTGTAACCGATGAAGGAGATAAAATGGTTATCACAGTAGATGGTACCCGTTATGAACTACCTAAAGGTGGTGCTGTGAGTTCGTTGGTTTATAGTCCGGAATATGCAGATGGTATTGTTTATATAGGTAACGCAGGTGCTACAATAAAATTGTTGGCTACACCTGTAGTTAGCGAAGATGCTTTGAAGAATGCTACATTCGACATTGCCGAAGCTCACGAACTTAAAACCCGTGCCGGAAGTGATTTGTTTGAAATAAACGGTGATGTAACACTTGATGGCGATTTGTTGGCTGTACCGGTTAAAGCAATTGAAACTGTAGAACCCGGAAAAAGCTATGCTGTTTCTATTCTGATGAATATTAACGGAACTGCTATCAGTTCTAACTACTTCACAGTGAAAGTATCCGATGATTTCTCGGTAGAGGTACCCGAAGAAATTGGTGGTTTTGAAGTTAAGTCGGAATACAATTACAAAGCACTTGCAGAAGGTTTCAGCGAAATAACAATAAATGGTGCTGCTCTTCTTAAAGTAACCAACTTTAAAGATTTATTTACTACACTTCCTGAAAATGCAGAATTTACAGTAGCACGTAAAGGTCAACAGCCGGGTGGTGATGCTCAAGAAAAATGGGATCTTCTTAGTACAAGTTTAAAGAAAGATGGTAGCTGGGCATTCAGTGACCGGCCAGGAACAAGCTTTAACAGCAATGAAGAACGTGCAGGATTCTTGGTGAATATTACTGCTAGTGGTGTAGTAAAAGCTAAAATTTATGTGATTATTAATGACGAACTGGCTGATTTGAATTTTGAAAATGCACTTCCTGCTGGCCCGGAAGCTGAATGGGGTGGACGTGAGTTTTCATTAGATTTGGGTGCTCAGGAAGTTGACATTCAGAAATCAATTGCTAACTATGAAGAGTTCTTCCCAATCATTCACGGTGCTACCGATTTCTTTGAGAAGTGGGGAAGCGCTCTTGTGACTCTGGAAGATGAGGGTGATGTACTTTGGAATGATGGCGAGAAACTAACATTAGGCAGTGTGGGTAGCGAATATGCGGCCGGTTCTAAAGGTATATACTTCTTCTGCCGCGGATTTGCGATTTATGTACCCGAAGCATTAGCTACCGATGGTAAATATAAAGATGAAAACGGCAAAGAATATTCTGGTGCTGAGGGGTATGGTTATGACCACTGGGGAGCACAAGGAGTTGATATGAATAATCAATTTATGTTGAATGAAGGTCGTGATTGGGGTTTTGATATCACTCAGGATGGCAAAATAAAAGTTCCTGCTTCGTATACCGGTTATGGTCTTCGCTTAGGAATTGGGGCTTGCTACGAATATGCGTATGGTGTGAAGAAAATTGGTGGAGGAGATCAGTTCGGTTTGTACTTCTTCAACCGTCGTTTGGCTCCAGAAGGTGCAAAAATGCCTGCACCCAAAGAATAAGTTATTAACAGAGGAGTTATAGGAGTTAAAGCTTTTTCAGCCAATAACTCCTTTTAACTCCTAGCAAAGCGATAACTTCTTTAACTCCTGAAGGAGTGTGAAACTTATCAGATTAATGAAGATTTTTTTAATGAACAGAAAATCTAATGATGAAACAATATAATATAAATAATACAAGAAGAAACACATGGAAGTCTGTCATGATTGCTCTTTTGTGTATGTTTATCGCTCTGCCGATGAATGCACAAAACAGAACTGTTCATGGTACAGTGACTGATACTTCCGGCGAACCGGTTATCGGAGCCAGTGTAAGGGTAAACGACACAACTCGTGGAACGATTACAGGTTTAGATGGTCAGTTTACAATAGAAGCATCGAGCAGTGATAAATTGCTTATTACTTTTATTGGTTATATAGATGCTACGGTAACAGCTTCTTCTACCAATTTAGCTATTACTTTAAAAGAAGACTCTAAAGTATTGGACGAAGTTGTAGTGGTAGGTTACGGAACACAAAAGAAAGCAACCTTAACTGGTGCGGTTTCGGCCATTAACAACAAAGAAATGACTGTTACCAAGAACGAAAACGTGGTAAATATGCTCTCAGGTAAAATACCGGGTGTACGTATTACCCAATCTAGTTCACAACCGGGTGAGTACAGTAATAAGATAGACATACGTGGTATGGGCGAGCCTCTGATTGTTGTGGATGGTATTCCACGTGATAAAGACTATTTCTCGCGTATGGATGCTAACGAAATAGAAAACGTATCTGTATTGAAAGATGCTTCCGCCTCTATTTATGGTATTCGTGCAGCTAATGGTGTAATTCTGGTAACCACAAAGAAAGGAGAAACAGTTGGGGGTAAGATGGATATTACATTCTCTGCCAATTATGGCTGGCAAAGTTTTTTGTATGTACCCGAAACCGCTAGTGCTGTAGACCACATGCTGCTGGTAAACGAAAAATTACATAACAGATTCGGTGATAATTATCCCATTCGTGCTACTGCTCCATATACCTGGGATCAGATGCTGGAATACAGCACTGGACTTAAACAAGGTACGAACTGGACCAAAGAGCTTTTTAAAGACAATGTACCACAACAACAATATAATATCAGCATGAATGGTGGTTCGGAGAAGATTAACTACTTCTTCAACCTTGGTTATCTTCAGCAAGAAGGTTCTTACCGCAGTGGCTCTCTTAATTACGATCGTTGGAACTTCCGTAGCAATGTAGATGCAAAAATTACTAATCGTTTGAAGGCTAGTGTACAAATGAGTGGTTATATGGATGAAAAGAACCAGCCCTTTACCGATATTTGGTCGGTATATAAAAAGGCATGGACTTATAAACCTACTTCAAGTGCATGGATAGATGGTGACCACTCACTTCCGAGTTACGATAGTGAGATGTTGGAAAGCGAAAACCCCGTAGCTGCTACCGATAGTCGCTTTACTGGTTATCGTCGTGAAAAACGAGTAAACTTTAACGGATCAATGGCACTTATATACGATATTCCCGGAGTAAAAGGCCTTAATGCACGCGCATTTTATAGCTACGATTACAACACAAGTAATAATACAGCTCTAAAACGTATGTATAGCTTGTATAGTCGTAACACCAGCGGAGAATTAGATGCTCTGGTACGCAACGAAGATCCTTCTTTACGACGTTCAACCAGTCCGAGCTACGGAACCATAATGCAACTATCGCTAAACTATGCCAACAAATTTGGCGATCATAACATTAGCGCATTTGCCATGTTCGAAGAACAATATAGCAATTGGGACAGTTTCTTTGCACAGCGTGTAATGCTTTTGGATGGCGATGAACTGATTTATGGTGAAGATGATAAACAATTCGCCTCAATGGAAGGTTCTGGTGAGAAAACCCGTCAGGCGTTTCTGGGTAGAGTAAACTACGATTACAAAGGACGCTACATGGTTGATTTTGCATTTCGTTACGATGGTTCATCCAGTTTCCCAAAAGGTGCTCGTTGGGGTTTCTTCCCCTCGGTATCTGCCGGATGGCGTATCAGTGAAGAACCATTTATGAAAGAATTGATACCTTACCTTAGTAACCTGAAACTACGTGCTTCTTATGGAGAAATGGGAGACGATGCAGACGCTTCTACCTATCCACAAACAGCAGTAGCGTATTCAATAAATAAGGATAAGATTGGTTATTTCTACAATGGTAAATACATGACTGGTGTTGCTGCAACAGCTATTCCTAATCCTGACCTTACGTGGTACACAGCTAAAATATATAACCTTGGGTTAGACTTCGATCTCTGGAATCAGAAATTAACCGGTACAGTCGAAGTGTTTAAACGCAAGCGCGATGGGCTTTTGGCCACTTCGTCGGCGGTTATCCCCGGTACTGTAGGTGCGTCTATGCCACAAGAAAACATAAACAGCGACCAAACATTTGGTTGGGAAATAAGTTTGGGTCATCGTAATACAATAGCTGGTGTAAACTATTGGGTAAATGGACAAATATCTGCTACCAAGAATCGTTGGGATTACCGTTTAGATGGTCAGGCAGGAAACTCAATGGAAAACTGGTACCGTCGTGATGTATCCGGCCGTAACCGAGACATTTGGTTTGCTTATAAAGAGGGAGGACGTTTCAGTAACTACGACCAGATACGTTATCATGGAACAACCGGTGCTAACTTAGGACAAGGTACACTACCAGGTGATTATTGGTATCAGGATTGGAACGGCGATGGTATTGTAAATGATGCCGACAAGCATCCTGTGGCTACTTTTAACATGCCTGTATTTAATTATGGTATTACTCTGGGTGCTGATTGGAAAGGTATTGACCTGTCTATGAACTGGCAGGGGGCTGCCGGAGTTTATAACTCTTATGGTGAAGTATTTGCCGAAGTGGCTCCGTTTAATGGGGGTGCCGTACTCGATATTTATAAAGACCGCTGGCATACAGTAAATGTTACCGACGACCCATGGAATCCCAATACACAATGGATCTCTGGTCTTTATCCGGCTACAGGGCATAGTTTTACCGAAGGAACAACAGGAATCCAGAATACATCCTACATACGTTTGAAAACACTTGAACTGGGATATACATTGCCCAAAATATGGGTACACAAAGTAGGTATTCAAGATCTTCGTTTTTATGTGAATGCTTATAATCTGCTAACTATTACCGGATTAGACAATATAGACCCCGAACGTCCCGGACGTCAGGGAGGAGCCAACAATAACGCCGACGAAGGTATTCTGTTCTATAACTACCCGGTGAACCGTACATTTAATATTGGCGCAACAATTAAATTCTAAAGAGGAATATGAAAACAATAAAATATTTATTTGTGGCAGCTGCATTAAGCCTTACGGTAACTTCATGTTATGACATGGATCTCGAACCTAAAGGACTTATTTATGAAAATGGTTTGTTTATATCCGATAATGGTATAAAGAAATATTTTGCACTGATTTATCAGGATATGCCCATTGAAGATTTTAACTACAAGCAAAACGGTGATAACAAAGGTTTTGCTACCGTAAACCAGGGAGGCTGGCATACAGGTAATAAATGGGAAGCCCAGAAAGGAAGTCCCGCTTCGGCAGCAGGCGAAGCTACCGGACGTGAACCTTCTTATGGAGACGGTTGGGGATATTGGAATTACGACCGTATTCGTGATATTAATTACTTTATAGAAGCATTTCCTAAATACCGTGAATATTATAAAGAAGATGAATATAACGCACATTTGGGCGAGGCTTACTTTTTGCGTGCATTTTACTACTTCGGAATAGTAAAACGATATGGTGGTGTACCTATTGTAGATAAAGTACTTGATCCAAAGGCACCTACCGAAGAGTTACAACAACCCCGCAATACAGAGTACGACTGTTGGAAGTTTATTTACAGCGACCTCAAATTTGCGATGGAAAATGCCTCCACTGATAAAAAAGAATTGGGGCGTGCCAACCGCTATGCTGCCGCCGCTCTTATGTCGCGTGCAATGTTATATGCCGGTTCCATAGCTAAATATGGTGGTTATATAGGAACCAAAGGTCCCGCTGTTAGTGCAGGCCTTATGGGAATGCCCGCGGACAAAGCACAAGAATTCTTCCAGTATTCTTACGAAGCCGGTAAGTTCCTGAAACAAGCAGGTTATAAACTGCACACTGGAGCCGACAAAGAAAAGGCATACCTCGAAGTATTTATCGGCGATAACGAAGACGAAGATATCTTTATTAAACAGTATGGAGCATTGTCAAGTACCATTCCGGATGTTAGTTTGTTTCATAGTTGGGACACTATGGTATTACCCATAGGCGAAGGATTAGCTAACAGTGTAGGATGTGCTTTGCAACCTGTATGGGAGCAGATGGGGCTCTATCAGATGCCTGCCATTATTGATGAAGATGGCAAACCTGTTCGTTTCGACAGAATAGAAGATCTTTGGGATAACGACGTCATGGAACCCCGTGCCCGTGCTACTTTCTTCTTCCCCGGAATGACCGAAACAGCTTCTGGTGTGAAATTGGATATTCAGGGTGGTGTGTACAAAGCATATCCGGGTTTGGCAAGCGATGGTACTGCCGACACTCAAGCTAGTGTTAACGATTACACCAACGAGTATCGGGTAAGAGCTTCTAAACCAGGTGAAAATCAGGAAATAAATGGTCAGAAGGTAAAAGTAAATGGAAATCATGGTTTGGCCGAAGGTACTGGCGACGAAGGATATACCCGTACAGGTGCATTCATTCGCAAGTATGTAAACTTCAATGCTGCATCAGGCACCCGTGTGCTTCATGGTAGCACCCAATCGTGGAAAGTATTCCGTTACGGCGAAATTCTTTGCAACATGGCCGAAGCTGCTTATGAATTAGGATTGGCAAAGAACGACGAAGCTCTCAAAACAGAAGCTTTTGAATACGTAAACGAAATTCGTGACCGTGCCGGAGCAAATCGTCACAACATGGTAGAGAATCCCGAAGATGTAGGTTCGCCCATCTATGGTTTCCCTATCGACGAAAACCTGCAATACATTCGCGACGAACGTGCCCGTGAGCTATGTTACGAAAACCATCGCTTGTACGATATCCGTCGTTGGAGAGTTGCCGATATAATGTTCCAGAATGGCGCTTATACACATACGCTCCTTCCTTACTATGTTTTAAATGAAGATAAATACATCTTCCTGAACGAAGTAGAACGTGAAGGGCGCAAAGTGAATTTTGAGAAACGTTGGTATTACGAACAAATCCCCGGTGGAGAAATAGGTAAGAATCCAAACCTTATTCGTAATGATGGTTATTAGTCAGTAGCTAGTAGTTAGTAGTCAGTAGTTAGTAGCTATATGGTACTAATTACTACTATTTAACTACTGCTGACAAATTTAAAACTAATTATAAAACTAGCTAGTAACTACTAGCTACTAACTACTAATTATATGAAAAAGTTAATATACAGTCTGTTTGTTGGTGCATCGGCTTTTTTAATGGCTTCGTGCATGGGAATAGATAACTTCGACGCACCGGATGCTCATTTTACCGGACGCATAATTGATTCAACCACAGGCAAGAACATTCTGGCCGATCAGGGAGAATGCCGTGTACGTATCTGGGAAAAAAGTTTTAGTCTCAATCCGGCGCATCAGGATATTCCGGTAAAGCAAGACGGAGAATTTAATAACAACAAACTATTTAAAGGTACATACGA
Organism: Bacteroides sp. 519; assembly: GCF_010500955.1. Classification (GTDB taxonomy): domain Bacteria; phylum Bacteroidota; class Bacteroidia; order Bacteroidales; family Bacteroidaceae; genus Bacteroides. Next base: position 20,223 of record NZ_QVMJ01000034.1, on the reverse strand, counting down.
TGTTGTTCCCGAAGGAGCTTGGTGGCCTGCTGATACTATTCGTGTAGGTATTGGTAAGAAAACAGTTGAGAACTTTGAGGTAACTCCTTACCTAACGCTGTTCGACTTCACTACAGAACTGGTGGGAGATTCTCTTTTCATGACTTGTCGTTTGGATGCTCCCAAGAAAGAAGGTTTACCCCAGATTATGGAAATACGTCCGTACTTGAGTTTGAATCAGTTCTGTGGTGCAGCCAACTGTATTGGTCAATATAATAATAACGACCACAAAGTAAATATAATGAAAACATGGGATAAACTGGATAAGGAAGCAGATGGTAAGAGCATTAAGTTTACTGCTAAAGCCAAAGTAAAACCCGGTTACATTTATTTTGTTCGTATGGGTGCAAAGGTACGCGATACTCACGAAAAGTTTAATTACACTGAAATAAAGATGATTGAGGTGCCTCAGTAACTTAAAAAGGTAATGATGAAACTAAAAAACATTTTTCTATTTATACTGTGCAGCCTTATGGCTTGCACAGTAGCTTGTAGCGATGGCAGTGATGACGATATTCCACCTGCAATTGAGCCACCTACAAAACCGGAAGAGCCCGGCAAAGAGGATGAATACAACAAGCCCGATTTTGAGTTACACAAAGACGGAGAGCCTTTCAACTCTTACCGTGGACTGGTAATGACTGGTTATCAGGGTTGGTTTGGCACACCCGATGATGGCTGTTTGCATGCAACAAAGAATAACACCAAGTGGTATCACTACCGCGAGAATGATATGTTCGAACCCGGTGTACTTCGGAATTCAATTGATTTCTGGCCCGATATGAGCGAGTACGAAAAGAAATATCCGGTTGAAAAATTCACTCTTCCCGGTGGAGGAAATCCTACGGTTTTCAGTTCTTACGATGAGTCTACAGTAATGCTTCATTTCAAATGGATGAAAGATTATGGTATCGATGGGGCCTTTATGCAGCGGTTTGTTGGTGAAGTAATTGACAACCCTGATGGAAAGGAACATTTCGACAAAGTGCTTCAGTCGGCAATGAAAGCATCCAACACCCATCAACGTGCAATATGCGTGATGTACGATTTGGGTGGTTTTCAGCCGGACCGACTTACCAAAACACTGGCTGATGCAAAGAATATTATGGATACATACCAGTTGAAGGACCGCAGCAAACAGAAATTCTATCTGTATCAGGATGAAAAACCGTTGATTGTATTGTGGGGAGTAGGCTTTAATGACAATCGTCCATTCTCTCTTACCGATGTAGAAACACTCATGAACGGCTTGAAAGAAATGGGCTACAGTTTAATGTTGGGAGTTCCTACATACTGGCGCGAAAGGCGTAATGATGCTTTGTCGGATGCTAAGCTACACGATCTTATAAAAGCTGCTGATGTTATTATGCCTTGGTTTGTAGGCCGTTACGGAAAGAATAATTATTCTGATTTCCACAACCTGATAGCAAACGATGTAAAATGGTGTAACGATAATGGTGTAGAATATGCACCCCTTTGCTTCCCTGGTTCTTCCGACCGTAATATGCATCCAGAAAACGGAGTAAATGAGCGTTATGGCGGACAGTTCCTTTGGGATCAGATGTATCATTGCATTAAGTCGGGGGCTCAGATGCTTTACATGGCTATGTTCGATGAAATTGATGAAGGTACAGCTCTTTTTAAATGTTTGAATAAGAAGGATGTACCAAGCAATGAATCTTCTGTAGCTTACTATGTGCGATATAAAGATGGTAACTATAAAATTGTTTCTAAACCCGGTACCGACGATGCTAAATATACACTTGCCAGCGATTACAATGTAACGTTTGGAGGTATTGAGGATGATCTTCCATCCGATCATTACCTGTGGCTCACCGGGCAGGGAAAGAAAATGCTAAGGGGAGAAATTCCGTTATCGGGTTCGTTACCGGTAAGATAATAAACGGTATACAACATAAAAGAGTTCTTTGACGTATTGGTTTACACGTTTGATAAATTGACAATTAGTAATTGCCAATTGATGATTCTTTATTATCTTTGTAAATGATGAATAAAGATTAAGAAGAAACAGTTATGGCAACTATAACATTTGATGAGAATACCGAAGAAGGTCGTACACTACTTTATATAGCACGAACAATGAAACGTGCCAGTCGTAAAGGAGTAACTACTATTATTATTGATGCAAAGAAACCTGCTAAGGATGAAACATTGGAAACAATACATCAGGGCTTATGCGAGTTGAAATTAATGAAACAAGGAAAACTTAAGGCTCGGCCCATCGAAGAATTGCTCAATGAATTATAATATACAAACTCTACCGGATTTTGATAAACAGTTTAAGAGACTTTATAAAAAGTATAAAACTCTGAAAAGTGATTTATTGCATTTTATTGGCGATCTGCAGGAAAACCCTTATCAAGGTGTTGACTTAGGAAGTGGAGTACGTAAAATACGTATGGCTATCACTGCTAAAGCACGAGGGAAAAGTCATGGAGCTCGTATTATTACTTATACTGTTGTTATTAGTGAAGAGGAGGGAATCATCACATTATTATCAATTTACGACAAAGCAGAACAAGAAAGTATCAGTGTTGAAGAAATAAAGCGATTGATAGAAGAAGTCGATTTAAATGAAGAACCAAGTCCCGACGAGGTCTGAATAATTAAAAAACAAAAGAAGCGTGTAAACCAATCATCAAAGAGTTTACACGCTTTTTTTGTGTTCGTAAGATGGTATTAATTAAAAAGATTGTCATGAAACTCACTACTCTAACTTTATCAGTGTTCGCAGTACTTTTGCTGTCGTGCACACCGGGACAACTCACTACAGCAGAAAAAGAACCGGTTGATTATGTTAATCCTTACATGGGGAACATTAGCCATTTATTAGTCCCCACATATCCTACAATTCACCTTCCAAATAGTATGTTACGGGTTTATCCCGAACGTACCGATTACACTGGTGATATGATAAACGGCCTTCCGTTGATTGTTACCAGTCACCGCGGCTCATCAGCCTTTAATTTGAGTCCTTTTCAAGGTACACGAGAGTGCATTTCGCATGTTATTAAATATAGTTATGATAACGAACAATTAACTCCCTATTCCTATAAAGTAGAACTTGATGAGCACAATATTATAGCTTCTTATGCCGTATCGCATCAATCGGCCATCTATCAGATAGAATTTACAGAACCCGACCGGCCTAACTATCTGATATTTAATTCGCGCAACGGAGCAATGAAGGTACAAGAAAATACCGTAAGCGGATATCAGTTGCTCGAAAACGATACGCGGGTATATTTATACCTTGAAACCGAACAGATGCCTGTTCAAACAGGTGTGTGGGCACAGAATGCTATTATCGAAGGCAAGAAAGCTGCCGAAGGGTCAAATGCCTGCGTGATTCTTGGTTATGGTGATGGAGCACAGACGCTTAATTTGCGATATGGTGTTTCGTTTATTAGCGAAGAACAAGCCAAAGCAAATTTAAGAAGAGAGCTCAATGATTACAATATAACTGCCCTTGCTGAAAAAGGACGTGATATATGGAACAAAGAATTAAGTAAAATAACAGTGCAGGGAAGCAATGAAAGTGATAAAAATGTATTCTACACTTCACTTTACCGTTGCTTTGAACGTCCGGTGTGTATAAGCGAAGATGGCCGTTATTACAGTGCTTTCGATGGTAAAGTGCACAACGACAATGGTGAACCTTTTTATACCGACGATTGGATTTGGGATACCTATCGCGCCACTCACCCCCTGCGTGTATTGATTGATGCCAAAAAAGAAGTCGATATTATCAACTCTTTCCTGTTGATGGCCGAACAAATGGGCAATATGTGGATGCCTACTTTCCCCGAGATAACCGGCGACTCTCGTCGGATGAACTCTAATCATGCTGTAGCAACTGTTATTGATGGTTATGTTAAAGGTCTTCGTGGCTTTGATTTGGAAAAAGCATACATTGCCTGTAAAAAAGGTATTGAAGAAAAAACACTTATCCCTTGGAGTGGAGCACCAGCTGGTTGGCTCGACGAATTCTACAAGGAGAATGGATACATTCCTGCTCTTTATCCGGGAGAAAAAGAAACTGTTGTAAATGTACATCCGTATGAAAAACGTCAGCCCATAGCTGTAACCCTTGGTACTGCTTACGACCAGTGGTGCTTGTCGCAAATAGCCACCGCTCTGGGACTGAAAGAAGAAGCTGCTTATTACGCTCAATGTGCTTACAATTATCGCAATGTATATAATGCTCAAACAGGTTTCTTCCATCCTAAAGATAAAGATGGAAAGTTTATTGAACCTTTTGATTATCGTTATTCCGGTGGTATGGGTGCTCGTGAGTATTATGGAGAAAATAACGGTTGGGTATATCGCTGGGATGTTCCTCACAATGTGGCCGATCTTATTAACCTGATGGGTGGTTCCGATCAATTCATCCGGAATCTGGATCGTACTTTTAACGAACCACTTGGTAAAAGTAAGTTTGAGTTCTATGCTCAGATTCCCGACCATACCGGAAATGTCGGACAATTTTCGATGGCTAACGAACCCAGTTTACATATTCCTTATTTATATAACTATGCTGGTCAACCTTGGAAAACTCAGAAACGCATCCGTACCCTTTTGAAACAATGGTTCCGTAACGACCTTATGGGAGTTCCCGGTGACGAGGATGGTGGTGGAACTTCGGCATTTGTAGTGTTCTCATCGCTTGGTTTCTATCCTGTAACTCCTGGCTTACCAAGTTACAATATTGGTAGCCCATTATTCTCATCTGCAAAAATCAACCTGAGTAATGGAAAAGTTTTCGAAATTGTGGTAGAGAACTATGCAACCGAGAACAAATATATCCAATCGGCCACACTGAATGGTAAAGAATGGAATAAACCATGGTTTGCCCACACTGATATTGAAAATGGTGGTAAATTGGTTTTGGTAATGGGAAAGAAAGCAAATAAAAACTGGGGAAGTAATTTGAAAGACGTTCCTCCATCAGCTAATTAATATTTAATAACATAACATTATGAAAAAGTTTTTCTATTCTTTATTAACCTTATGTGTTCTTGTCATACTATCTGCATGCAATAACAGCCCAAAGAAAACAGCAGAACCAAAAGAAGACGACTTTGACCGTCTTCATAAAAATCCGTTTATCACCCACATGTACACTGCCGATCCATCCGCACATGTTTGGGCAGACGGTCGTTTGTACGTATATGCTTCACACGATAACACTCCCGCACGTGGTTGTGATTTCATGGATAAATACCATGTATTCTCTACTGACGATATGATTAACTGGACCGATCATGGGCAGATACTCGAAGCCAAAGATGTACCTTGGGGTGGTGGCATTGCCAATGGTGGAACCTTTATGTGGGCACCCGATTGTGCTTACAAAAACGGTAAGTATTATTTCTATTTTCCACATCCCACAGGGCCGGAATGGAATAATTCTTGGAAAATAGGTATAGCCGTCAGCGATAAACCAGCATCCGATTTTGTTTGCCTCGACCATTGGTTAATTGGTTTACCCGATGATGGTGAAATTGACCCATGTGTATATGTTGATGATGACGGACAAGCATACTTCTATTATGGAGGTGGTGGCAAAAGCTATGGAGCAAAACTGAAAGATAACATGATTGAACTGGATGGCGAATTACAGTTAATGGAAGGTCTTGAAGATTTCCACGAAGCTACATGGATACATAAAAAGAACGGCCTTTATTATTTGTCTTACTCCGATAATCATGATGACAACTGGAACGATGGGGTAAGTGGCGATAACCGTATGCGTTACGCTGTTAGTAAAAATCCTCTTGGACCATGGGAACACAAAGGCATCTATATGGAACCAACCAACAGTTATACCAATCACGGATCAATTGTTGAGTACAAAGGACAGTGGTACTCGTTCTATCATAATAGCGATTTATCCGAAAAGAATGGAGAGTTTAATGACTGGCTTCGTTCTGTTTGCGTGGATAAGCTGTTCTATAATGAGGATGGAACAATACAGATGGTGAAGCAAACAAGAAACTAATCTTTTAATGACAAAAAATGCTGCCGTAAACTTACGGTAGCATTCAACTAAAATGTTACCTTTGTTATATAATTTAAAGAGAAAGGAAAACATTATGAACAAATTAACTTTAACTATTGAATTGGACGATCGAATCAGTGTAAAGAAAGTGATTGAAGGTTTACGTATGTTTAAAGGTGTAAAGAAAGTCTCAGTGGAAAGTGAAGCTAGTCAAGCACTCTCTGAAGCCCGTGCAGGAAAAACCATCCGTGTAAAAACTGTGAGCGAACTAAAAGACAGTCTCAACTCTTAATTTAATATGTACGAAATAGAATATACAGGTAGTTTTAAACGAGGTTATAAACGTTGTGTTAAACGGGGATATGACCTCGAATTATTATTTACTCTTATTGAACAATTGGTAGAAACGGGTACTGTACCTTCAGCTGCAAATCCACATAAACTACAAGGAGATTATGCAGGATGTTGGGAATGTCATATTCGGCCCGACTGGCTTTTGGTGTGGGAGGTAGATGATGATGATGAAGTTATCAGGTTACTATGCACCGGAACACATTCTGACTTGTTTGGATGACTAGATTTTATTATTATCATGAATAAACGAAACTTTTTACTATTACTTTTTGTATGTCTTTGCCTCTGTATACACGCAACAGATCTAAAACTATGGTATAGTAAACCCGCCAAAGAATGGGTAGAAGCCTTACCTCTTGGAAACTCACGCATGGGAGCCATGGTATTTGGAAATCCTGCAACAGAACAAATTCAGTTGAACGAAGAAACCATTTGGGGAGGCAGTCCCTATACCAATGCCAATCCTAATGCACTGAATGTATTACCCAAAGTGCGCGAACTTATTTTTAATGGACAGGAAGAAGAAGCCGAGAAACTTATTGGTGAGAACTTTTATACAGGTAAACATGGAATGCCTTACCAAACAATAGGAAGTTTGATGTTAAACTTCGCTGGTCATGAAGATTATACAAACTACTACCGGGAACTGGATTTGGAAAAAGCCATAGCAACTACGTACTATAAAGTAGGCGAGGTAACCTATACACGTACCCTTTTTACCTCTTTTACCGACAATGTAGTTATTATGCGTATTGAAGCAGATAAACCCGGAATGTTAAACTTCACAGCAAGTTATCAATCTCCTTTTAAAGATTATTCTGTATCAAAGAAAGGTAAAAGCCTTGTGTTGAGTGGAAAAGGTTCCGATCACGAAGGCGTTCCCGGTATTATTTGTTTCGAGAACCATGTACAAGTTAAAACCGTAAAAGGAAAATCTACCTTATTCAACGATAAGATAGAAGTAAAAGATGCCGATGCAGTACTTATTTATATCACTGCGGCAACCAATTATATAAACTACAAAAATGTTTCGGGCGATGCGAATAAACAGGCAGTTAACTATATGAATGCTGCACTCAAGAAACCATACGCACGAGCTATAGGCGATCATGTAGCTTATTACCAGAAACAATTTAACCGGGTAAAACTGGATTTGGGAACAACGCCCGCTTCTCAAAAGGAAACCGATGTCAGGGTGAAAAACTTCAATACGGAAAACGATCCGGCATTGATTACACTTATGTTTCAGTTTGGACGCTATCTTCTTATTTCTGCTTCACAACCGGGTGGACAACCGGCTAACCTTCAAGGAATCTGGAACCACGAATTGCTTGCTCCGTGGGATGGTAAATACACCATCAATATCAATACTGAAATGAACTACTGGCCGGCAGAAGTAACCAATCTAAGCGAAACTCATTTCCCTTTGTTCCAGATGGTAAAGGAAATCTCAGAAACAGGAAAAGCAACAGCTCGCGAAATGTATGGAGCCAATGGTTGGGTAGCTCATCACAATACAGACTTATGGAGGGCTACTGGTCCTGTAGACAGTCCTTTCTATGGTACATGGCCAATGGGGGGAGCATGGCTTAGTCAGCACTTGTGGCAGCATTATCTTTATACTGGCGATAAGGAATTCTTGAAAGAGGCTTATCCTGTACTGAAAGGTGTAGCAGATTTCTATTTGGACTTTCTGGTGGAACATCCTCAATACAAATGGATGGTAGTGGCTCCGGGAATGTCGCCCGAATTAGGTCCATCGGGAAAGAAAACCAGTATTACTGCCGGATGCACCATGGACAATCAGATAGTATTCGATGCTTTGAACAGTACTCTGTTGTCTATTAATTACCTTGGTTTAAACGAACCTGAATACAAAAAACGTCTTCAGGATATGATAAACAGTTTGCCACCTATGCAGATTGGTCGGCATAACCAATTGCAGGAATGGTTGGGAGATTGGGATGATCCGAAGAACGATCACCGTCATGTATCGCATCTCTACGGATTGTATCCCAGTAATCAGATTTCTCCATATTCAAACCCTGAATTGTTTCAGGCTGCAAAGAAATCTTTGTTGTATCGTGGAGATATGGCTACAGGTTGGTCTATAGGTTGGAAGATTAATTTCTGGGCCCGACTATTGGATGGCAACCATGCATTTAAAATCATCTCTAACATGCTGAAACTGGTTGAACCGGGTAACCCAGATGGGCGTACTTATCCTAATTTATTCGATGCTCATCCACCATTCCAGATTGATGGAAACTTTGGATTTACGGCTGGTATAGCAGAAATGCTTTTGCAGAGTCATGACAATGCTGTACACCTGCTGCCTGCCCTTCCCGAAGTATGGCAGAATGGAAGTATAAACGGACTAGTGGCTCGTGGAGGCTTTGAAGTAGGAATGGAATGGAAAGATGCTCAACTAACAAAAGCTATAATAACTTCTAAAATAGGAGGACCATTACGTTTACGTTCGTATGTACCATTGAAAGGCGAAGGATTGAAACCAGCTTCGGGAACGAATACGAATCCGTTGTTTGCCTCATCAAATATTAAAAAGCCTTTGGTATCGAAAGAGGTAAATCCGGAATATCCAATTCTGTATCAGGTATTTGAATATGATATAATGACGGAAGCAGGGAAAAGCTATGAGTTGGTAAGGTAAGGTTCTTGTTTTCCTCCCTTCCTATATTCACCTGGTGTCATCCCTGTTCGGCTTTTGAAAAAGCGGGTTAAATACGATTGGTCCGGGAAGTTTAATTCCCGGGCAATTTGTTGTATTGAGTTCTCGGACGATTGCAGTTGAAGCTTTATTTCCTGTATAACACAATTATCAATAAACATTTTAGGTGTTATTTTATCTGTTCGTTGTGCTATTTTTGTAAGGTAACGGGTCGAAATAGAAAGCTCGTTGGCATAAAAAGTTACTTCACGTACCTGTTTACAATATTTGTGTACCAGCTGAATAAAATTCTTGTATATTTCATTACCCCTGTCGGCTTCCTTTATAATCTGCCGATCGTTATGGCGGTATACCTTGTCGAAGGTATCCAGAAAGAAATTTTGAAGAATATTAATTATCATTTTGGGGCGAAACCTGTTTCCACGATCTTCGTATAAATTGCGAACAAGATGAATGTATAATATGTTCTTCTCGAAAGTTTCGGGAGGAAACTTATAATGGAAGTTATCTTTCAGGAAACCAAAGAAATCGGACTCGATACGAAAACACGCCTCATTAAATATTTCTACAGAATAAGAAAAACATATCGTGCGAAAATCCACGCTTTTGCTTTCAATCATCAATATACTTTGCGGCAAGATTACTATTCGTGAATGCTTGCCTATTTCACACCTTTTCATGTCGAGTGTTATAACTGCACTTCCTTCAACACACATAATAATTGCTCCTTCGGCTATACGGTGAGGACGGTCTAAATAGAAATCTAATGACGAAACAGTAAAGATAAAAGTGTCATTAGCACTGGTTTCCAATGGGTTGTGTAAGTTTACCTGTTTCATGTAGTTTGTTCCAATTTTGCTATAAAGGTACAAGTTTTTACTCGTATTTTAAGAAAAACAGTTCCTGAATTGAAAAACATTGTACCGAAGATTACAAATCTTAGAAACGAAAATTCGGGTACTTTTGCAGCACTTTTAATATGAATAAATATATAATGAAGGTAATTAGTTTAATAATGCAAGGTAAAATGAAGTACATGTTAGGAGCAGCAATCTCCATCATTGTTTTTACAGGATGTAAGCAACAACAAGTTGCACAACAGGATACGGCATACTCCGTGATGGAGATACGATCGACAGATAAAGAACTGCTCAGCAGCTATTCGGCTAGTATCCGGGGGAAATCGGATATTGCTATTTATCCGCAAATATCAGGGTATATAACCAGGTTGTGTGTAGAAGAAGGCGAGGTGGTTCGTAAAGGACAAACATTATTCATTATTGATCAGGTGCCCTATCAGGCAGCCTTACGTACTGCAACTGCAAATGTAAATCTGTGCAAAGCCAATGTTGGTACAGCAGAGTTAACCTACAAAAGCAAACAGGAACTTTTTAAACAGAATGTGATTTCTACTTTCGAACTTCAAACAGCAGAAAATGCTTTGGAAAGTGCAAAGGCGCAATTAGAGCAAGCTTTAGCGCAGGAAATCAATGCCCGTAACAATCTCTCGTATACGGAAGTGAAAAGCCCGTCGGATGGTATGGTAGGCACTTTACCTTACAAAGTAGGAACATTGGTAAGCCCATCGCAACCAAATCCGCTGACGATGGTATCCGATAACTCCGAAATGTATGTGTACTTCTCTATGACCGAGAAGCAATTACTTGGGTTATTGCGTGAACACGATTCTGTAGAGAAGGCACTTAAATCCATGCCTGCTGTACAGTTGCAGTTAACAGATAATTCTATTTATGCAGAGAAGGGACGTATCGAAACCATAAGTGGTATTATCGACCAGACTACCGGTTCGGTTACTCTTCGTGCAACCTTCCCCAACAAGGGACATATGTTGTACAGTGGTGGATCGGGAAATATACTTATTCCTCAAACAAAGAAAAACTGTATCGTTATTCCTAAAAGTGCCACGTACGAGGTACAGGATAAAGTTTATACTTTCCGTAATATTGATGGTGTTGCCAAATCAACAATGGTTCATGTATTACCCATCAGCGAAGATAATAATTACATTGTTGAAGCCGGATTATCCGTTGGCGACGTAATCGTGGCCGAAGGTGTAGGATTTATTCGCGACAATACTCCAATCAAAGTAAAACAAAATTAGTTTTGAGTAATGAGTTTAGAGTTATCTATGCAGCATATAGTTTACTCAAACTCATTACTCAAAACTCATTACTCAAAACTCATTTAACATGACTTTAAAAACGTTTATTGACAGACCAGTCCTGTCAATGGTGATCTCTATTGCCATTGTTGTACTGGGTATAATAGGATTATCGGCATTGCCCGTTGAACAATATCCCGACATTGCTCCGCCTACTGTAATGGTAATGGCGAGTTATCCCGGTGCAAATGCCGAGACCCTACAGAAAACCGTAGTTGCTCCTCTCGAAGAATCAATTAACGGTGTAGAAGATATGACATACATTAAATCCGAGGCAACAAACTCCGGAACGGTAACCATTACAGTTTACTTTAAACAAGGTACCGACCCCGATATGGCTACGGTGAATGTACAAAACCGAGTATCGAAAGCTACCGGGCTTTTGCCTGCCGAGGTAGTACAAATTGGTGTATCTACCATTAAGCGGCAAAGTAGTATTTTGATGGTACTTTCGCTCTACAGTCCGGATTCATCTTACGACCAGACGTTCTTGTCGAATTACCTGAAAATCAATATTCAACCTGCTTTGTTGCGTGTAAATGGGGTAGGAGAGATTGTGATTTATGGTGCCAACTACAGTATGCGAATCTGGTTGAAACCAGATGTTATGGCACAGTATAAGCTTGTACCTACCGACATAATCGGGGTATTAGGCGAACAGAATATTGAGTCGGCAACAGGTTCATTTGGCGAAAGTTCTACTCAAACTTATCAGTACACCATGAAGTACAAAGGCCGGTTAGAGAAACCCGAAGAGTTTGGCGAAATGGTGATACGCGCCCTTCCCGGTGGTGAATTATTGAAACTGAAAGATGTTGCCGTTGTTGAAATGGACAGGGAAAGTTATGAGAATAACGCTGAGACAGATGGAAAGCCGGCAACCACCTGTTTAATATTCCAAACAGCAGGCTCTAATGCAACAGAGGTAATCAATAATATTGAAGCTTATCTTGACGAGGCCCGTAAAGACTTTCCACAAGGAGTAGAAATGGTTGTAATGTCCAGTTCAAACGACTTCCTTTACGCATCTATCAAGGAAGTTGTTGTAACACTTATCATATCTATTATCCTTGTAATTCTGGTGGTATATTTCTTCCTGCAGAATCTTCGTGCTACACTTATACCAACAATTTCCATGATTGTTTCGGTTATTGGTACGTTTGCTTTTCTTGCTATTGCAGGTTTCAGTATTAACCTCCTAACGCTTTTTGCTTTGGTATTGGCCATTGGTACGGTGGTAGATAATGCGATAGTAGTGGTAGAAGCGGTACAAACAAGGTTCGATGCCGGATACCGTGATCCTTATTCGGCTTCGGTAGATGCCATGAAGGGTATTAGTTCGGCTATTATTGCATCAACACTTGTGTTTATGGCAGTGTTTATTCCAGTATCGTTTATTGGTGGTACATCAGGGAAATTCTATACTCAATTTGGTATTACTATGGCAGTTGCGGTGGGTATATCTGCAATAAATGCGTTAACGCTGTGTCCGGCTCTGTGCGCAATCATTATGAAACCATACCGTATTATTCAATCGGGCGATAAGCTGACTTTCGAAGAACGTTTTCAGCGGTGGTTTAATAAAACTTTCAATACAATGCTCAACCACTATAAAGTGGGAGTTATGTTTTTTGTAAAACGTAAATGGCTTACCTGGGGATGCGTTTGTTTTTGCTCCACCTATGATTTCAGGCTACGGATCGGGGAATGGTTTCGAACTTTACCTTCTGGATAGGAGTGGAGGTGATTTATCTACTTTCTTTGATGTGGCACAGAATTACATTGGTAAACTAAGGGAACGCCCGGAAATATCTGCTGCTTTTTCATCTTATAACATCAACTATCCTCAATATCAGGTAGATGTTGATGCAGTAAAATGCAAACGGGCTGGTATTTCGCCAACCGAGGTTTTATCAACACTTGCCGGTTATTATGGTGGTATATATGCTTCGAACTTCAACCGTTTTTCGAAAGTTTACCGTGTAATGGTACAAGCATCTCCGGATTACCGGCTCGATCCGGAATCACTGAACAATATCTTTGTGAGGATTAATGGTGAGATGGCTCCGATATCACAGTTCATTACATTAACAAAAGTGTATGGATCGGAAACAATGAACCGTTATAACCTATTTTCAAGCATTGCAGTAAGTGGTTTGCCTGCCGAAGGATACAGTTCGGGTGATGTTATTACTGCCATCCGTGAAGTGGCCGATCAACAGCTACCCCGTGGTTATGGTTACGATTTTGGTGGTATTACCCGTGAAGAAAACCAGAGTTCGAATACTACTGTTATTATATTTGCTATTTGCATATTGCTTACTTACCTTATATTAAGTGGGTTATACGAAAGCTTTATGATACCAATGGCAGTGATCTTCTCCATTCCTTTTGGATTGGCCGGAAGTTTCATCTTTGCTAAAATAATGGGACTGGAAAATAACATCTATCTGCAAACGGGGTTGATTATGCTTATCGGGTTGCTATCAAAAACGGCCATTCTTTTAACCGAATATGCAGTAGATCGCCGCCATAGCGGAATGACATTATCCCAGTCGGCAGTGGCATCAGCTAAAGCCCGTTTACGTCCTATCCTGATGACGGCTCTGACAATGATATTCGGCTTGCTTCCGTTGATGTTTGCTACAGGTGTAGGGGCAAATGGTAATAGCTCGTTAGGAACAGGAGCCATTGGTGGTATGATTATTGGAACCATTGCCCTTTTATTTATAGTTCCGTCTCTTTATATCAACTTTGAATATTTTCAGGAAAAGATTAAACCAATTAAGAAGAAAAAGAAAGCACCTGATAATATGATAAAGAAGGAGATGAAACAATTAGAAGAAGTTAAAGTTAGTGAACTAAAAGTGAGGTAAAGGAGGTAAAGTGAGGTAGAGTAGGTAAAGTAGGCGATGCCGCATGGATTCCCCGCCCTTGAGGGGCGGGGTGGCCTTTAGGCCGGGGCGGGGAGTGAAAACATACCGCATGGAAATTCGGTTGCGCAACTTTTGAGTCCCCCCTCTCCGCCCTAAAGGGCACCTCTCCCCTCTAGGGAGAGGAATTCCATGCGGCATCCCACTACTCAACTACTTTACCTCCTCTACCTCACTTTACCTCCTTTTCTATTCTGGTTTGAACCAAATAGATGAAGTATGAATAAAAATCCGCGTTAATCCGCGTTAATCCGCGTTTCAAAAAGAGATCAAAAAGAGATAAAAAAAATGAATATACAAACAGTAACTATATCCGTAACCGCTATGTTTTTACTAAGCGGTTGCAACATCTACAAATCATATAACCGCCCGGAATCAATAACTGCCGAAGGAGTTTTCCGGGATGTAATTCAGGAAGACACTACCAGTCTTGCCAATCTTGACTGGCACGAACTGTTTAGCGATACCTGTTTGCAACAGTTAATTGAACAGGGATTGAAAAACAACACAGATATGCGCACTGCATACCTGCGTGTTGATCAGGCAAAAGCTACTTTGCAGAGTGCCCGTTTATCATTTCTGCCTTCTTTCAACTTAGGTTTTCAGGGTAATATTGTAAATTTTGATAATGGAAAGTCAACTTACACATATTCGTTACCGGTAGTAGCCAGTTGGGAGGTAGATATCTTTGGTAAATTGCTAAATGCCAAACGTCGTTCGAAAGCACTTTACGAACAGAGTCAGGAATATCGGCAGGCCGTTCGTACCCAACTTGTTTCTGGCATAGCCAACACCTATTATTCATTATTGATGTTGGATGCACAATTGGAAATATCCGAGGCCACAGCAATAATTTGGAAGCAGAATGTAGAAACAATGAAAGCTTTAAAAGAAGCAGCAATGGCAAACGAAGCTTCTGTTTCGCAAACCGAAGCTAATTATTTTGCAATCGAAGCTTCTTTATTGGATATCAGGAAACAGATTTATGAAGTAGAGAATACCTTATCTGTTTTATTGGGCGAAGCTCCTCAAACAATTAATCGCAGTAAATTGGCCGAACAACAATTTCCGGAAGAGTTGCTAACTGGTGTTCCGCTTCAACTGCTGTCGAACAGACCAGATGTACGTAGTGCCGAATTAACTTTAAAGGCCGCATCGTATGCAACAGCCGAAGCACGTTCGGCTTTTTACCCTTCGTTGGTGTTGAATGGCACAGCCGGATGGACCAATGAAGCTGGATCGTTTATTGTAAATCCGGGTAAACTGTTGCTAACTGCTATTGGTTCGCTCACTCAACCTTTATTTAATAATGGTGCACTTCGGGCCCGGCTAAAGATAAGCAAATCTCAACAAGAGGAAGCATTACTCAGTTTTCAACAATCCATATTGAATGCAGGAAGCGAAGTAATTAATGCCTTAAAGCAAGTTGAAACAGCTCGTGATAAAGGTGAATGGCGTAATCAGCAAATAGAATCGTTAAAAACAGCTGTACACAGTACCGAATTGCTGATGCGTCATGGTAGTTCTACCTATCTGGAAGTGCTTACAGCCCAGCAAACTTTACTTTCTGCACAAATATCGCAGGTAACAGATCGGTTTGAAGAAATACAAGGCATTATTAATCTTTACCATGCATTAGGTGGTGGAAGAGAAAAAGAAACAGATTAATGTTATTTTCTATGGATGAAAGTACTGTAAGAAAAGAAATAATTCATTTCACACGTCGGCAAATGGTAAGGCAAGGTACCCGGCGTCTCAGCATGGATATGATAGCACGCGAGTTACACATTTCTAAACGAACGATCTATATTGTTTTTAACGACAAGAAAGGTTTGATCGATGCATGTGTACATGAAATGAAGAAAGAATTTACAAAAGAAGTGGAAGACTACCTTAGTTGGTCTTCCACTTCTTCTTCTCAGAAGTTGAATTGGCTTGTACACAAGTACCTACATTGTCTTTATAGTGTTGATTATAGTTTTCTTCTTGATATGAGACAAACACGCGAGTTTAGTGAATACTATAATGAATTTCAAACTTTTTGGCAACAAAATATATTAAAAATACTTCGCGAGTATTGTCCGGCTACAATGGTAAATGTTGATGTGATAATCAAAAATTTATTAGAAATAGCCAGCAATTTGCGTGTTGAAGGTATATCGTTTTTAGAACAAGAGAACTTTTTCGATGTTATGTTCCGGGGGATAACGGGATAAATATTATCTCCTCCCAGAAGTTTAAAATGCAAAATTTGCCAGCACTGCCAGCACAAAGCCACTTATGTATTTGATTAGCAGTTGATTAAAACGTGCTGGCAAAGTGTGCTGGCAAATATCTTTACAGCATTGTCAACACGCGAGATGTGCATGAAACAACTAGTTTCATTTCGGTTTTGTGCAGTGAAACAAGTAGTTTCCTATATAGAAAACAAGTCGTTTCCTACATAGAAAATAAGTAGTTTTCTACATAGAAAACAAGTGGTTTCCTACATAGAAAACAAGTTGTTTCCTACTGTGAAACAGTTGGTTTCCTACCGTGAAACCGTTGGTTTCCTACTGTGAAACTGTTGGCGTTCTTTAGAGATTAATGAGTAATGAGTTTTGAGTAGTGAGTTTTACCCTCGATAATGAGACGATACAAAGCGTGACGAAATAGTTGTAACAACGTTTCTCAACACGCCATTCAACACGCATCTAATGTGTTGCTAATCAATAAAATAAACCTTCCGCGTGTTGAATGACGACAAATTTTGCATTTTAAACTTCTGGGAGGAGTTTTGGTTCAAATGAATGGAATTGAAATAAAACACTGAGACACAGAAACACGGAGCTTATCGAAAATGCCCGTAGGGCATTCATATCAATAGAATAATAATAAGTTTTAATCTTCAACCCGGTACGGGTTGCATCGTATCTACCATGCAACCCGTACCGGGTTGTGAAGAGTATTATCATTGCCTTTCTATTGACATGAATGCCCTACGGGCATTTTCGATAAGCTCAGTGTTTCTGTGACTCTGTGTTTTAATTTTAGTTCAACACAGATTGGAATTGAAACGCTAAGTTACGTAGAGTTTTTATTTCGATGCCGCATGGAATTCCCCTCCAACCACCCCGCCCGTTGGGCACCCCTCCTTAGCCAAGGAGGGGAATCCATGCGGCATAATATCAAATTAAAACTCCGCGTAACTCCGCGTAACTCAGCGTTTCAAAAAAGAAATAAAACACAGAGTCACAGAAACACTGAGCTTTTCCTTGTGCTGAACACGGAGGTCCGTGAACCAAACAAATATGGATATGTACTTTCTTATCAAAAAGACTTTTGCCAGCCCATTTGTAATATATGTATGAATAATTTGTCTTTTTTAGGTGGTTCTGAAAGCGAATATGGTGGGGAGTTTTTCGAAGTAAAATGTCCGTCTTATCTAAGGAGACAGACATCATTATTGATGCAAATGTACAACTATTGGTTTTACTATGCAAGATACGGCATTTTTTTTATTATCCATTTATTTTTTAACAAAACAACAAAAGCGTACATTATTGCCTCTATCCTTTATACATTAGGTGTTTATGTGATCGTAATATTTTACAAGTTTATTATTTTGAGTTCGCGTAATTTAACCTTAATTAAATATTCACCTAGGCTTTCTATCTATTCTACCACTACATTTCTTCATTTTTTCTGTTTTTTTATTCTTTAGCTCTTCTGATGATTAAAATAATACACATTTTATTCAAACTCTATTCTAGCCTTCATTTTTGCTGTATTTAGCAAAAATGTCCGTCTCCTTAGATGAGACGGGCACTTAGCGACTGGAGTATTATGTTAGATAAGAAGACTTTATATGTAGTATACTTGCTTCACCGTGCAAGTAGTTTGTGTATTGAAACGCCTCAGCGCAAGCAAGGCCGGCGTGTTGTAGTTTCTTCCTCTCCTTCTATTGAAGAGTTACGTTTACAAGGTTATCTTTTCGGATCGGGGCGTATAACCGAAAGTCTTGATGTAACCTCGTTGGTTGCTATCTTAAACGAGGTTGGTAAAGTAGTTGACCATCTTCCTATAACCAGAGAATGTCGGGCAGAGTTTCCTCGCACAGTCCGTCAGTTTAATCGTAATTATAGGCTTTGGCTAAACAAAATCGAATCCTCTTGTCACTCTTAATCTGTAATTAGTAAATCACATTATATGCGTAATTCATCCATATTCATATTCATCCTTGTTTTCACACTGGCGTCTGGGGTTGTCCGTTCGCAAGAGTTAGTTGATCATTCCACTTATCGTTTATATGATCCTGTTCCCCGCTTTGCTGTAAAAAGCAATCTGTTATACGATGCGGCTCTAAGCCTTAATCTTGGGATCGAGTTTAAACTCAGCAAACGTTATACCCTTGACGTACCAGTAAGCTACAACTCTTTCGATTTTGCCAATAACCGCAAGTGGAAGCATATTCTGGTTCAACCCGAGGTGCGTTACTGGCTTTGTGAATCTTTTGCCGGTCATTTTCTAGGCATTCATGCACATTATGGAGAGTACAATATAGGTAATGTTGGTCCGCTGAAAGCTACTAAACATCACCGTTACGAAGGCTGGCTTGCTGGTGGCGGAGTTTCGTGGGGTTATCACTGGTTACTATCGCCTCGCTGGTCAATGGAGGTCACAGTTGGTTTAGGTTATACGTATCTGGATTATGATAAGTATGAGGCTCCTAAATGTGGACTTCTACAAGGAAACAACAATAAACACTATGTGGGGCCAACAAAAGTGGCGCTGAACTTAATTTATTTTATAAAGTAAGATAAAGGTAAACTCATTACTCATAACAATCTGCGTTTAAATAACGAAAAAACAAAGAAAATGAAAAAGAATAACTCATTACTCAAAACTCAATACTTTATAGCCTTTATAATCTTTATAGCCTTTTATTCTGTTCCTGCCTTTGCTCAGGACTACAAAGGTTCCGTCTATGTAGAATCGACTAACTTTTCCGAGCGCAACGACAGTTTGATTGTTGCTTTCCACATAACAGTTGAAGCCAATGCTGTTCCTTCATGCGCCAGCATGCACTTTATTCCCGAGCTTCGCGCTGAGAAAGAGATTGTGGAACTCCCTTATATTCAGTTTAACGGCAAAACCCGTTCGAAAATCAATGCGCGTTGGTTTATGGTGGCCAGCGATAATTGGCTATCCGGCTATGAGGCTCCACGAATGATTGTTAACGCGGATAAGTATACCGACGAATCGATGAGCTACGAAGTAGCCCTTCCCTACGAAAGTTGGATGAACAAAGCTAGCCTTTACCTGCGTCAGGAACTGATTGGCTGCCACAGCGAAGTGAATCTTTATACTTATAAATTGAACGATCGGGCACAGGTGGCTCCGCGTGCTCCTTATCAGGTACAACCGCTTGTGGCATTGGTTACCCCTGCTGCCGAAGTGAAGACCCGTAACCGTCAGGGAAGTGCTTTTCTTGACTTTCAGGTAGGCCGTTCGGTAATCCTTCCCGATTTTCGTCGCAACCCGGTTGAGTTAGGCAAAATCAACAACGCTTTCCTTGAAGTAATGGGCGATCAGGATGCCCAAATCACCGGCCTGTTTATTGATGGCTACGCTTCACCCGAAGGTAAATACACCAGCAACGACAAATTGGCCAACAGCCGTGCGATTGCTCTGAAAGATTATATCAAGAACCACTACATGTTGGCCGAAAACCTTTTCAGTGTTCGCTCAACAGCCGAAGACTGGGCTGGCCTGCGCGTTAAAGTAGAAGAAAGTAACATAGCACAGAAAGATCAGATCCTTGCCATCATTGACAGCACTATTGACCCCGATGCCAAAGAGGCCCGTTTGAAAGGTCTTTCGAGCTACAGTGCCCTGCTTCGCGATATTTTCCCCGAACTACGCCGCGTAGAATACCAGATTGACTATGCCGTACGTAGCTATAGCACCACCGAAGCCCGTCAGCTGATGAACACCAACCCCGAGAACCTGTCGCAACTAGAGT
>NZ_QVMJ01000033.1 GCF_010500955.1 Bacteroides sp. 519 | reverse complement strand
ATTGCAAAACCAGTAATAGGTCAATATCTTGATATTATAAACAATATTTCAAAGAACGTTAAAGAGTATTAATCGCTTGCAAAGTCAAATGACTTTAGCTTAGGAGGAGGTGCCCGAAGGGCGGAGGAGGAAAATAAATCCGCATTAATCCGCATTTCAAAAATAAAAACATCAAACACCAATAACCCAAATGAAAAACAAAACCATCCTCATAACCCTAACCTCTGCCCTGTTCCTTACATCCTGTGCAGAGAAAGTCCCTCAACTCGGGAAAGCCCCTGTCGACGATATAATCGCCGCCATGACTCTCGACGAAAAAGTAAAACTACTCATTGGCACCGGTATGGCTGGTCTTACTGGTGATAGCGCAGTAGTAGGCGAAACAAAATCACTCGTTCCCGGCGCTGCCGGAACCACCTATCCCATTCCCCGCCTCGGCATCCCTACAATTGTATTAGCCGATGGTCCTGCCGGATTACGGATCTCGCCCACTCGCGAAAACGACCCCAATACCTACTATTGCACTGCTTTTCCGGTGGGTACACTACTTGCCTCCACCTGGAACACCGAACTTGTAGAACAAGTAGGCCAGGCTATGGGCAACGAAGTGCTGGAATATGGTGCAGATGTATTACTGGCACCTGCCTTGAATATTCACCGTAATCCCCTTTGCGGACGTAATTTTGAGTATTATTCCGAAGATCCTGTAATCTCCGGTAAGATTGCCGCTGCCATGACCAAAGGTGTGCAAAGCAACGGAGTAGGCGTTTCGCTGAAACATTACGCTGCCAATAATCAGGAAACCAACCGTATGGGCAACGATAGCCGTGTAACTCCACGCGCTTTGCGCGAGATTTATCTCAAAGGCTTTGAAATCGCTGTAAAGGAGGCCGACCCGTGGACAATCATGTCATCGTATAATTTAATTAATGGGGTGTACGCCTCCGAAAGCCGTGATTTGCAAACCACCATCCTACGCGATGAATGGGGGTTCAAAGGCACTGTAATGACCGACTGGTTCGGCGGCAAGAATGCCCCCGCCCAGATGCATGCTGGTAACGACTTGCTAATGCCCGGTTATCCCCAACAAATGACGGACATTGTTGAAGCTGTACAAAACGGCACACTTTCCGAGGCAGATATCAACACAAACGTAAAACGTGTACTTGAACTTGTGTTGAAGTCGCCCCGTTTTAAAGGATACAAATATTCCAATAAACCCGACCTTGATGCCCATGCCGTTGTCACCCGGCAGTCGGCCAGCGAAGGTATGGTATTGTTGAAAAACGAAAACGAAGCACTTCCGCTTTCGGCTTCTGTGAGAAAGGTTGCCGCTTATGGTATCACCTCCTACGACTTTATAGCCGGCGGTACCGGTAGTGGCGATGTAAACGAGGCATACACCGTTTCGTTAGTTCAAGGACTCGAAAATGCAGGATACGCACTCAATGCCGCCCTCAAAGTACAATATGAAGAATATATAGAAGCCGAGAACGCCAAAAACGTCCCCGATCCAAACGATAAATACGCTATGTTCATGCCCAAAGTCCGCCCTGGTGAGTTTGTACCAACAGCTACCGAACTAAATAAACAGGCACAGAGTGCAGATGTAGCCCTGATTACCATCGGAAGAACATCGGGCGAGTTTCTTGACCGCAAACTAACAGGCGATTTTGAACTAACCAATGAAGAGCAAGAGTTGATTGCAACTGTATCGAAAGCATTTCAATCTCTTGGAAAGAAAGCAATTGTAATTCTTAACATCGGTGGGGTAATTGAAACAGCTTCATGGAAAAACACACCTGATGCCATTTTGCTGGCATGGCAAGCTGGTCAGGAAGGTGGCAACACAGTAGCCGATGCATTGAGCGGCAAGGTTAATCCTTCGGGCAAGTTAACAATGACTTTCCCTGTGAAGTTTATGGATGCTGCTTCTTCGGCAAACTTTCCGGTTGACTCTGTACGCAATATTGATTACACCATCTATGAAGAAGACATTTATGTAGGTTACCGCTACTTCGATACATATAAGAAAGATGTGTCTTACCCATTCGGTTATGGGCTGTCTTATACTACATTCGAATACAGCAATGCACAATTGAAAAACGCAGCCGACGTATTTACCGTTACCATAGATGTGAAGAACACAGGCAAAATCAGTGGGAAAGAAGTTGTTCAGCTTTATGCCTCGGCCCCGGCCGGTGCTTTAGGTAAACCTATGCAGGAATTAAAAGCTTTTGCCAAAACAAAAGAATTGAAACCGGGCGAAAGCGAAACAATAA
The DNA here is from genome assembly GCF_010500955.1 of Bacteroides sp. 519. GTDB lineage: Bacteria > Bacteroidota > Bacteroidia > Bacteroidales > Bacteroidaceae > Bacteroides. Next base: position 40,968 of record NZ_QVMJ01000033.1, on the reverse strand, counting down.
CACTTACTGTTGATTATACCGATCTGGCCTCCTATGACGAAAGTAAAAGTGCATGGGTAACAGACAGTGGTACGTATAAATTGCTGGTTGCTGCTTCTTCCAGAAACGTGAAAGCAACAGTAGATGCCGTAGTAGCCGAAGCGAAAGAAGTAAAAACAAATGATGTATTAAAACTAAAATAATCATGAGGAAATATTTTTTATCCCTTGTTGCTGTCACTTTGATGACAAACATCTGTGCACAGCAAAGTAATGTTCGTCCTGCCATTCCGCAGGATAAAAAGATGGAGCAAACGATTGAATCCCTTCTCAAGAAGATGACACTGGAAGAAAAGATCGGCCAGATGACTCAGTTAACCATCGACGTTGTTGGCAAAGGAATGAACATCTTTCATACTGTTATTCCATTCGAATTCAATGAGGCCCTTCTCGACACAGTGATTCACAAGTACAAAATCGGTTCCATTCTGAATGTTCCCGGTTCAACACCGCAAACACGCCAGGAATGGACAGATATAATTACCCGTTTACAAAAAGAAGCCATTGCCGAAACCGGTATTCCGTTGATATATGGCGTCGACCAGATTCATGGTACCACTTACACTGTTGGTGGAACACTGTTTCCACAAAACGTTAATCTTGGAGCAACCTTCAATCGTGCCCTGTCTGCCGAAACTGGTCGCATATCTGCTTACGAAACCAAAGCAGGAAACATTCCCTGGACATTTGCTCCTGTGCTCGATTTAGGTCGTGATGCCCGTTGGCCTCGTATGTGGGAAACCTTTAGCGAAGATGCTTACCTTACTTCCGAACTGGGGCGCGAAATGGTGATTGGCTTTCAGGGAGGCAACGGTACAACCATCGGCAAAGATTATGTAGCCGCCTGTTTGAAACATTATATGGGCTATAGTGTACCTGCTTCCGGTAAAGACCGCACACCATCCTACATCACCGAATATGATATGCGCGAAAAACATTTCGTACCACATCTCGAAGCCATCCGCGCCGGAGCACTTTCTGTTATGGTGAACTCTGCTGTGGATAACGGCATACCTTTTCATGCAAACTACAAATACCTGACTCAGTGGCTCAAAGAAGACCTCAACTGGGATGGCGTAATTGTAACCGACTGGGCAGACATTAACAATATCTATATGCGCGACCGTGTGGCAGCTACCAAAAAAGAAGCCATTAAAATGGCCATCAACGCTGGTATTGATATGTCGATGGATCCGTATTCATGGGACTTCTGTGTACTCCTCAAACAACTTGTTGAAGAAGGCGAAGTATCCATGACCCGTATAGACGATGCTGTTAGCCGTGTATTGCGCATGAAATTCCGCCTCGGATTATTCGATAAACCGTATTGGAACATTCAAGATTATCCTGATTTCGGAAGTGAAAAACATGCGCAAGCTGCTCTTGCTGCTGCCGAAGAATCTATTACTTTATTAAAGAATGACGAAAACATCCTTCCGTTAACACAAGGCAAAAAAATACTCATCACTGGTCCAAACGCCAATTCTATGCGCTCGCTTAACGGTGGATGGTCATACACATGGCAAGGCGACCGGGCAGATGAATTTGCTGCCGACCATAATACGATTCTTGAAGCCTTCCAAAACAAAGCCGGATCACAGCATATAGTGTACGAACCGGGAGTAACTTACAAAGCCCGTGGTTCTTATTGGGAAGAAAACACTCCCGAAATTGAGAAGGCTGTTGCAGCCGCTCGCAACGTTGATGTTATTGTTGCTTGTATCGGCGAGAACTCTTATTGCGAAACTCCGGGTAATCTGGACGATCTTACTTTATCTAAAAACCAACTTGATTTAGTGAAAGCATTGGCTACAACCGGCAAACCTATTATTCTGGTATTGAATGAAGGCCGACCACGTATAATCAATGAAATTGTACCCTTGGCAAAAGCTGTTGTGCATATCTATTTACCAGGTAATCATGGTGGCGATGCATTGGCTAAAGCAGTATATGGCGATGTAAATCCAAGCGGAAAGCTTCCTTATACTTATCCTCGTCATGCAAATTCGCTTATTACTTACGACTATAAACCAAGTCAGAGTCAGGACCGTATGCAAGGTGCGTATGATTACAATGCAGTTGTATCTGTACAATGGGCATTTGGTTACGGATTAAGTTATACTACATTTACATACAGCAATCTGAAAGTAAACAAATCTTCGTTTAGTGCTAATGACGAACTTACATTCACTGTTGATGTGAAGAACACCGGTTCGGTGGCTGGTAAAGAAAGCATATTGCTGTTTACCAGTGATTTGGTAGCTTCATCAACTCCGGATGTACGCCGCTTGCGTGCTTTCGATAAAGTTGATTTGAAACCGGGAGAAAGTAAGACTGTTACATTGAAAGTAAAAGGAAGTGACCTTGCATTTGTTGGTGCCGATGGTAAATGGACACTCGAAGCCGGAGATTTTGATGTACAGGTAGGAAATCAGCTGTTGAGGTTGAATTGCCCAGTGGGGCATAAGTGGGAGAATCCTAATAAGTAACTAAAAATCACGTCATTCTGAGCATAGCGAAGAATCTTCAGGACTACCGTAGCCCTACAGATTCTTCACTCCGTTCAGAATGACGTGCTTTTTTATTTGTCCTTCAACATCTCCATTAACATCTTCATATAATACCCACCCACTACCGAACGTGCTTTAAAGTTCATCATCTTTGCAGTATGTGTATCATGCCAGTCGCTGATTGGTACCCGCGAAGTTGTTTCATTGGCATACGTGTACATAGGTGCCAGAATACGGGCAAAAGTAGCATCGTCCGGAGCCAGACATGCTGTCCATAATACCCAATCGGATTTGGTGTATGTTTCACGCGAATCTAACGGAAGGCCATATTTGTTTTGTTTGGTCAGATAGAAGTTTATCTCTGTCTCGGCTATTTTAGCTGGGAAGATTTTCATGTTAAATACCTTGTCCCACACCATATTATACTTTTGGCTCCATGTTCCGCTACGGTCAAACGCAAGTTTATAATGATCGCCATCGTTTGCCATCTTTTCCCATTCTATAGCCAGTTTACGAGCAGTTTCAATATAATGTTGGGCAGTACTTTCTTTGCCAAGCATACGTGCCATTTCTCCATATCCGGCTATGGCAACAATTGCTTTGAGAGACAGGTTGGCATTGTGCGCCAAATGTCCGGCAAAGTCATCTGTACAAAGTTGGTTATCCGGATCGAGTCCTTTCTCTATCAGGTAGTTTGCCCAGGTAGATAAGGTTTCCCAGTGTTTTGCAGCATAGTTAGCATTGCCTTCGACCAATGAAACGGCTGTAGCAAGTATTACCATGTTTCCAGCTTCTTCTACCGGCATATCTTCACCATAAAGTTGTCCGTTAGCTATAGGATAAGTACCAAGGTCGTGTGCCGGATATGGTTTGTTCCATCTTCCGCTTTCGCTGTAATAAAAGATAGAAGTCATCATACCTTTTACCAACTCCGGATTGTAAATCAGGAATAGCGGGGCCGAAGGATACGAAAGGTCTACAGTATTGATACAGCCATTGCTATGATTTTCTTTGGAAAGGAATAATATATTTCCATCATCATCGGTAATAACTTTATGGGCTGTAATGGCATGACGATACACCAAAGCACATATCTCAGCATATTCCTTACCACCGGCTTTTTCTGCATCTGCCATCAATTGCTTGTCAAACTCCCGGCAACGGTTCATCAGGGAAGAGTAAGATGCCTGGTATTTCTCGAAAGCATCGAAAATACTTACCTTGCCGTTGTGTTTCCAATAGGCAGGCCGACGCTTATAAAAATATTCGAGTGCATAAATATCATCATAGCCCAACATCAGGAATCCGTTTTTGCCATTGCTGTCAACAGTGCCCAAGTTCTCGGTGTATGCCAATGCAGGCATTTCGTTTAAACTACGGCTGATATAGTTTTGCTGCACAGGCAGTAGATTACCTTTTTCAATAAAGGCTTGCTTCATATCATAGTAGTTACCAATGCTAAGATCTTTGGTTGGTTCTGTGGGAGCAGCCAGATAAGCGTATCCCCAGTCAATGCGTACACCGTCTCCCTTACGTACTGTATAAGGCTGGTCAATAGTACCTGCTTTTACATAACTCATTCCGTTGTGAGTTACCATTTCCGATTGCGTTGGTTGCGATGTTTCGTGAACAGCCAGTTGAGGGGTTGTTTCAAAATAGATCTGTACATCGTGCTTTTTCTTATCCAGCGCACGTACATGGTACGAAATATAATTTATTGGTGTGGAAATCAAATCAATGTCTTCCATTAATAACGGCGCTGTAAACACCAGGTCAAGTTCAACCGAACCGCATACAAATGTATAATATGTTTGAGTAGGAAGAACATTTACCGACTTTTGTACAGCAGTTGTTGTAAAGTTACCGGCTTTCTTCCGCTCACGATACAACCCAAAGTCTACATAAGCGCCTCCTGTTTTGTTATGGCAGTGGACAGCTATCACATTGGTTCCTTTACGGAGTTTCTTTTTAACCTCGGCCGATAGTTCAATTGTTACATCGGTATTCCAGGTATATCCGGTATCAACCAGTTTCTCTCCATTCAAATATAGTTCAAAATTATCATCGTGCGAATAACGAAGATACAGGGTTTCTTGTGCAATGTTATCGTTTATTTCGAAAGTGCGACGTATCCAAATATCTTTGGTATCCCAAACTGTACTTATGCGAGGCATATCGCTGGTACCGAAGGCAGCTTTTCCTTTCTTCCAACTGTTGTCGTTAAAACCTAACTTCTCCCATCCGGTTTGAGGTTGCTGCATGGTGTATGAAGTTTCCCAACGCTCTTCATCAGTCATAGGAATAATGGTTTCCAGATTCAATTTGTCTTTGCCCATGAAACGGTACACTTTTCCATCTACACGGATAGCACCCAGTAATGGGTGTTCGGCAGCAGTCCAATGTTCTGTATTGCCTTCGGTTAATGTGTTGTAAGGTGACCAAATGGAAAAGTAGGTATCCGAAGTTATAATGGGTACAGAGGGGGCTCGCAAGCTGATATCCCGGCTGGTCTTGAACAAATCGGTGGCTTGTGCAGAACCAAACAGGCTTATACTTAGTAGTATTAATAATAGTTTTCTCATTTAATTGTATTTATATTTTATGCGTTTTGAAACTTTGAACCGCAGAGTTACGCAAGTTACGCGGAGTTTTAAGTTTGCCTGCGGCATCGTAATAAAAACTCTGCGTTAATCTGCGTAACTCTGCGGTTCAAAATCTTATTTACCTAACTTTTTCTCCAACATCTTAATATAATATCCACCAACTACCGAACGGGCCTGGAATCCAACATGCGTTTTGTTGTCGGTATTATACCAGTCGCTCATTGGAACGCGGTCGGTTGTTTCGTTATAGAAATTATATATTGGAGTGATAAACTTCTTGAAAGTAGCATCATCATCAACAAGTGTAGCTGTCCATATAATCCAGTCGGATTTAGTATAGTTACGGCGACTGTCAAGCGGAAGGCCATATTGATTCTGTTTTGTCAGATAGTAAGCTATTTCCTTTTGTGCCACAGATTCAGGGAATACATTGTATTTCAACAACTTGTTCCATATCAGGTTATACTTCTGGCTCCATGTGCCCGGTTTATCAAATGTAAGGCGGTAATGATCGCCATCGTTGGCCATCTTCATCCATTCCTGAGCCATTTCTTTAGCCTTATTGGTATATTTTTCTGCAACATCTTTTTTACCCAACATATCAGCAAGGTAACCATAAGAAGCAATACCCATGATTGCTTTAACCGATAGGTTTATGTTGTGAGCAAAATGCCCGGCAAAGTCGTCGGTACATAACTGATTTTCAGGGTCTAGTCCTTTTTCAACCAAATAGTCGGTCCATATAGTAAGCACATCCCAATGTTTGGCAGCATAGTCGGCATTGCCTTCCATGGCTGCTATTGCTGCGGTAAGGGCCAACATATTTCCACCTTCCTCAACAGGCATATCACCACCATAAGTTTGTCCGTTAGCCAAAGGATAGGTACCTACATCATGAGCAGGGAAAGGTTTGTTCCATTTGCCACTTTCGCTATAATAGAATATGTGATTAAGCAATCCTTTTGCTAGTTCTGTATTATAATATAAGAATAATGGAGCAGAAGGATAAGTAACATCTACTGTACCGATAGAGCCGTTACTGAAATTTTCTTTCGATAACCATAACAGATCGCCATTAGGAGCCTGTACCAGTTTGTGTGCTGAAATGGCCTGACGATAAGCAAGTGCACATAACTCGGCGTATTCTTTGCCACCGGCAGCAAGTGCTTCTTTCATTAATTCGGCATCAAAGTCGGCACATTTTTTCATTATTGCACCATATTCGTTTACGGCTGCTGTAATCTGACTGGTGATTGTTTGATTACCGTTGCGGTTCCAATATGGACGCAGGTTATCTCCGAAATATTGTATCGAGTAAATATCATCATACGCCAACATTACATATCCTGTAGAATAATCGGCACCTACTTTACCCAAGTTGTGTGCAATAGACAACGCTTCGAGGTTTTCGGTCAAGTCGCCCTTAGCACTTGGACTATAGGTGTTACCAAGGCTACCATTCTGTAGAAATTGGTTTTGCACATCCGAAGCAATGCCGATAGCAGATGTAATATTGCTTTGTTTAGGAGCAGCGAAATAAACATATCCCCAGTCTATGCGGGTATTATCGCCCGATTTGCCAAGTATCTGTTGTGTTTTAGTACCCGATTTAAGCAAATGCAAATTGTTGTCGGCCACCATTTCACTCTGTATAGGTTGGTGTATTACATCCTGTGCCCATTGAGGAGAACCTTCGATATAAACAGCAACATCGTGTGTTTTACCATCGGTAGCTTTTACCTGATAAGTAATGTAATTAACAGGACGTGTCATGAGGTCGAGGTTGTCCATTAACAAAGGTGCTGTAAAAATTACATCCAGTTGAACACCACCGGCTTCGAAAGTATAGAATGTACGTGTGGGCAACACATTTACATTGGTTTGACGTGCTGTTTGGGTAAACTTCTGTTCATTATCTTTGCGCATCCAGATACCAAAATCAAGGTAGCTTTCGCCACCACCGTCATTACAATGTGCTGCAATAATATTTTTTCCCGGACGTATGTGCTTTTTAGCTTCATCGGGAATGCGTTGCATAACATCTGCCCGTGCAGAGTTTCCGGTGTTAATAATTTGATATCCGTTGATATAGATTTCTACACCATCATCGTGCGAATATTCAATAAAGAGGTCGCGGTTCAACACATCGGCATCAATGTTTACTTCACGGCGCACCCAGATATCAGGAGTTGTCCAGCTTGTAATAGCCTTTAATCTTCCTTCCGATCCGAACGAACCTTTTCCTTCCAACCACGATGAAGCATCGTAGTTTTCGGCTGTCCAATCAACATCCGGCTTTTGTGTTGTATAACGTGCGTTCCAGTTTTCTTTTTCATAAGTAGGTACAATCATTTGCATGGGTACCTGTTCTTCACCCATAAAACGATAGTTTTCACCATCTACCCGGATTACACCAATCATTTGTTGGTTTTGTCCGGTCCAGTGATGAATAGGGGCATCATAAAGATTGTCGGTAAATGACCATCCGCTTGTATAAGGGTCAATAGTAATAAGCGGATAGGCAGGTGCACGGAGATCAACTTCTACCGAAGGTTGATAGGCCATGTTTTCGGATGTACATCCTGCAAAGAGCATACATCCTGCCATCAAAGGAAGCAGTTTTTTGAACGATTGTTTTCTCATTTTGTTGTTGAGTTTATGATTAATTTTTCCATTTCATATCTTGCCAATACAGCATAACCTGCCGCAAAGGCAAACGTAAACATACCTTCTACGCTGTTTTTAGAGTTATCTTCATTCCATCCGCCCAGTAAATCTGTAGGAAGCAAACCTTCGTAAAGATAGTTATCGTATCCATAATCCAGGTTTTTCTGAAAACTTTCAATGCAAACCGAAGCATTTTTGTATGCTGGGTAAACATCTACGTATCCACGCATAAGCACACCGTTAAACCAATTGCGAAATCCGGAAATATCGTATGTATAGTACCCGGGTACGGTTTTTCCTGGTTTGGCAAAATAAGAGAAACTGGCTTCGGTTAGTTGTTGGGCATCTTCCAGATATTTGTTTTCGCCGATTACCCGGTAAAGATCGGCAGCACCCGATAACATTGTTCCGCTATTATACGTGATAGGCGGACCAACACTATTGCGCAAATCAATGTGTTTTTTATAAGTTACTCCATTTATTTCTTCGTAAGTAATGGTGCAATCCGGATCGCAACCGCCCATCATATCATCGTACACACCATTGGGAAGCAATAAATGCGTTTTCTGCCAATTGTATATCTTCTTTGCAAATTCCAGATAGTAGTCGCTCTTTTTTACAGTGGTTGTTTTACGACTTTTGTCCGTATCAATGTAGCGGTAGGTTATTTCATCGTTTTTATCTTTGTAAAGTTCGTGCAACCATACCAATGGGCTTACCATAGGACCGTTGCTACACGAGTGTTTGGTTACATAACCAGGCCCCCACGGAATACCACCATATTCGTTTCCGTTTTCATCAGGAACACAGTCCCATCCGTCGAGTACATATTCGGTAAGATATTCGGCTTCTGTAAGGTAAGCACGGTTATTGGTAAGTTTGTAGGCTTCCAGTAACTCGCGAGCCAGCCATTGCTGGTCATCGTATACGTTTTCTATACCCTCTACTTTGGCTGTACCTTTTGCTGCACCTCTGTTTACTCCATACACTGTCCATTCTTTGGTTTGTGTAAACGATACCAGGTTAAAGGTTCCCAGATAATAGGCCGCATGGGTATGCAGTTTCTCCAGTAATTGGGTATAACGTTCAAAATGTTGGTTGTAAAGATCGGCTTGCCCATTCTCTTTAAGGGCTTTCAATCCATGCAGAATGGCATTTACGGTTTCTATGGAGCTGGTATACATCCAAATGCTACCGGTTTCTTCGGAACGGGTTTTGGTATAGGGATTATAAAACCGTGCCATCTTCATGTTTTCCTGAAAATAAGCAGGTATAGCTTTATCTGTTAGTTCTATAGCCCGCATCATATTACGCACTGCCTGTTCGGTTGGCTGAGACGATTTATTATCCGAACATCCACACAGGCTTATTGCTGTTAATAAGCAACAGAGTATAATTGTTTTCATTACATTAATAATTTAAGGGGTTTCTATCCGCATGGAGCCCCCTCTCTCTTTTTAATGAGAGAGGAGAACCATACAGAAGAGTAGCTATTTACGCACAGAGAATGAATAAGGAGCATCTTCATTCCTGGTGCCTCTTTCTTTATTTGGAATGGAAGACATTTCAAACTCAATCACTCCTCCGTTTGACAGGATTTCATGCGTAAGATAGTTTTTTGTGTAAGACGTTCCGTTTACCTTCACGCCTTTAATATACCAGTTTTCTTTGTTGTTAGCAGGAGCCTTCAGGGTTAAGGTTTTCCCGTTTTCCAACTCTACAGTCATATTTTTAAATAAAGGGGTTCCCAAAACATACTCATCGGTTCCGGGACATACCGGATAGAATCCCATGGCAGAAAACACATACCATGCAGAAGTTTGTCCGTTATCTTCATCACCACAATATCCGTCGGGGTAAGGAGTGTATAACTTATCCATAACTTCACGAATCCGGTATTGGGCTTTCCAGGGTTCGCCCGAATAATTATAGAAATATATCATGTGTTGAATTGGCTGATTACCATGTGCATAGTTACCCATATTCATGATTTGCATCTCACGTATTTCATGAATAACGCTTCCATAATAACTCTCATCGAACAAAGGAGGTACATTGAATACCGAGTCCATCATTACATTAAACTCTTTTTGGCCGCCCATCAGGTTAATTAATCCTTGTGGGTCGTGGAATACCGACCATGAATAATGCCAGCTATTGCCTTCGGTAAAGGCATCGCCCCACTTCAACGGATTAAAAGGCGACTGGAATTTACCATCTGCATTTTTACCTCTCATCAATTTATGTTCGGCATCGTACAGGTTTTTGTAGTTCATTGCCCTTTTGGCATAAATATCTATTTCTTTTTTAGGTTTGCCAAGTGCTTGTCCCAGTTTATAGATGCACCAGTCGTCGTAAGCATACTCCAATGTACGGGCTGCATTCTCATTAATATCAACATCGTAAGGCACATAACCCAATTTATTGTAATAATCGTATCCCAAACGTCCGGTTGAACTTACAGTAGGGTGTACAGCATTTGCTCCGTGTTTCACAGCCTCCCACAATGTTTCAATGTCGTATCCGCGTAGCCCTTTTAACCAAGCATCGGCTACTACCGAGGCCGAGTTATTACCAACCATACAACCACGGTGGCCAGGACTGGCCCATTCGGGCAGGAATCCGCTTTCCTTATAAGTATTAACCAATCCTTCCTGCATTTTAACATTCATAGAAGGATATACCAGATTCAAAAATGGGAACAGACAACGGAAGGTATCCCAAAATCCGGTATCGGTAAACATGTATCCGGGTAATACCTCGCCATTATAAGGGCTGTAGTGCATTACTTTTCCGGCTGCATCAATCTCGTGAAAACTACGAGGGAATAATACCGAGCGATAAAGGCAGGAATAGAATGTACGCAAATTATCTATATTGTCATCTTGCACTTTGATTTTACCTAAAACTTTATTCCATTCATTCCTGCCTTTTTGAGCAACCTCATCAAAACAATCTTTACCTAATTCACCTAAATTTCTTTCTGCTTGTTCATAACTGATAAAAGAAGATGCTATACGCGCATGAACAAGTTCTCCTTTCTTTGTGCTGAAACCAATAATACCGCCGGCATGATCGGATTTGCTTTCTAAACTGTTTTCTGTAATAATCTGGTTGGCTACAGATGCTGTGTAAGTGAACTTCTTATCGAATACAATCACAAAATAGTTCTTGAAATTCTCGGGCACTCCACCCGAGTTTCTTGTAGTATAACCTATAATCTTGTTCTCTTCGGGTATTATTTTTATGTATGAGCCTTTGTCAAACGCATCAACTACCACATACGAGTTTTTGTTTTCGGGGAAAGTAAACCGGAACATAACTGCCCGTTCGGTAGGGGTTAATTCGGTAACAACATCATGATCGGCCAAGTATACTTTATAATAGTATGGTTTAGCAATTTCTGCTTTATGCGAAAACCAGCTTGCACGCTCGTCTTGATTAAACACAGCTTTACCAGTAACAGGCATAATGCTAAACTGGCCATAGTCGTTCATCCATGGGCTGGGCTGGTGTGTTTGCTTAAAACCACGTATTTTATCGGAATTGTATGTGTACGCCCATCCATTTCCCATTTCACCGGTTTGTGGTGTCCAGAAATTCATTCCCCAGGGACGGGCAATAGCCGGATATGTGTTTCCGGTTGAAAGCGAATGTTTAGATTGTGTTCCCACCAAAGGGTTTACATAATCAACTGGTTCTTCTGTTGCATATACAGCAAAGCTGAAAATACAGCATAAACAGAAAATTAAGTTTTTTCTCATTGGTACAAAAAGTTTTAAGTTAGATTAATTGAAATGTATTTGTGGTTTCCACTGGTAAAGATGTATTAATGGAGGTTAAACAATGGGTTATTTTGGGGTTAATTCCGGGTTATAGAGCTGTAGAAAGTTATTAACCACCTTATTTTAGGTTTTGAAACGCTAAGTTACGCGGAGTTACGCGGAGTTTTTATTTCGATGCCGCAGGAAACTAAAACTCCGCGTAACTTAGCGTAACTCAGCGTTTCAAAAAATCATCAACATAAATAAGATGTTGTTAAATCATTTTTTCCTTTGAAAAACTTTCGCAATCACTTCTGTATTCGTATTTTTGCATTTCTACTTTGTTATAAACATATGAAATCACATCCAATCATAATATTTATATATCTTTTCTATATTCCTTTACAGCTTTTTTCGCAAGGGCTTAAAATACAGGGAAACGACTATTTTATAGACAACAGATCTTCCTACAATGTATTTAGTGATGCAACACCGGTGTTCAAAGAAAGATTAACACTTAGTTTTCAGGTTGCACCTATGAGCATCAGCAATGCATTTAGTATTGGATATATTCTTCGCATAAAAAATGAAGAGGCCAACACTACCTATAATATATTGTATAATGACCAGGGACACGAAACACTGTTCAGACTAAACCATGAAGGTAGAGATGTACTTATCACTGCACTTATTAATAAGGAGAAGTTATACAAAAACCAATGGATAAACATGTCTTTGGATTTCGACCTGATTACAGATTCGGTTACATTTTCTATTAATGAAGATGTTTTTACTGCCGGCGGGTTATTATTGAAAGACAAATGGAAACCACAAATCTATTTTGGACGTAGCGAACATGTTATTGATGTACCAACCTTTTGTTTACGGAATCTGAAAATCGGTGATAACCAAAAAACATATTCCTTTCCGTTGAACGAGAACGAAGGAGATGTTGTTCATGATTCGCATAAAAAAGCAATGGGGCATGTCATTAATCCTATATGGCTTATAAATAATGCTTATTACTGGAAACTTTCGGATGTGGCTTTTTCATCACAAACAGTTGCCGGATCGAATATAAATACCGATACGCAGGAAATTTATTACCTCAATAAGGATTCCATTACCTTTTACAATGTCCGTACACAGGATACATACTCGCATAAATATGTAAGCGAATGTCCGGTGCATTTAAGGTTGGGTACTAATTTTATTGACAGGAAGAATAAGCGAATATATGTATACGAAGTCTCCGATTTATTGAGTGGAGATGTTACAATGGCTTATCTGGATTTAAACACGTACGATTGGGTAACGGTATCGAAACAGTTATTACCCATTCAATTGCATCATCATAGCAGCTATTTCGATGAACAAAACCGTCGTTACATTATTTTTGGCGGATTTGGTAACTTAATGTATAACAAACATTTCTACTCATTTAATCTGGAAACCAACAACTGGGAATTATTAACCTTTAGTGGAGATAACATAACTCCCCGCTATTTTGCTTCGCTGGGTAGTGTGGAAGGAGAAAACACACTTTATCTCTTTGGTGGCATGGGTAACGAATCGGGCGATCAAAGTGTTGGCCGGGTTTATTATTATGAATTATATAAGGTAGATTTGAATAAAATGGAAATAACCCGGTTGTGGAACATTCCATGGAAAAAAGAGAATATGGTTCCTGTACGGGGAATGGTTATGACAGATACTGATTCTTTTTACACATTATGCTATCCCGAACATTTCTCCAAATCCATGTTGAAGCTATATCGTTTCTCAACCAAAGATGGTAGTTATGAAATACTGGGCGACTCAATCCCTATTGTGTCGGAGAAGATTACCACACATGCCAATCTGTATCACAATAAGAGTACAAACGAGCTATACACCATTGTTCAGGAATTCGATTATGATGATACCGGTTCTACAGCAAAGATATACAGTCTTTCTTATCCTCCGGTTACAATGGAGGGGCTTTTGTTTTACCAGAAGAATGAGAAGAAATCTTTATACTGGATATTGTTAATAGCATTAGCAATAAGTGTACCTGCTGTAATATGGCGATATACAAGAAAAAAGAAGAAAGAAAACATAGAGGAAAAAGGAACTGCTCAACCGGAAGTTATTGAGAAAACCGAGGAAGTGGTACAACAAGAACATGCCAATGCCTTATATCTGTTTGGAAACTTTTCTATTCGCGACCGAAACAACCGAGACATAACGTATATGCTCAGTTCAAAACTAAAGCAAGCTTTTTTTATTATACTTCAATATAGTTTGGAAAACGGAATCACTACCCAGGAACTAAGTGAACTGTTATGGCCAAACAAACCAGAGGATAAAGTAAAAAACTCACGAGGCGTAACACTCAATAACTTGCGTAAAATACTTGGCGAACTGGATGGTATAAAACTGGTACACGAAAAAGGTTTTTACAAGATAATTTTAACAACAGAGTGTTATTGCGATTACCTGAAATGTTTAGAAATCATTGATTCGCCCGATTATAATGCACAAGAGTTAATTAGAATTGTATCCAGAGGTAAGTTTTTGAAATCTATTGATATTCCTTTGCTTGATAAATTTAAGGAATATATAGAGCGTAAACTGGAACCGGTTCTCATTGTGGATATGGAAAAATCGTTTTCGGCAACTAACTATCATGCTACCATTGCTTTGTGCGAAGCCATATTTAACATTGATCCGTTAAATGAAGAAGCGCTTCATTATATAACTGCTTCATTTATAAAATTAAAAATGAAGGATGAGGCAAAGAAAAGATACCTCTCTTTTGCTGCTGAGTATAAGGATACGCTGGGTACGGAGTATGTCAGGTTGTTTGAGGAGTTGTGAAAGATAAATATAATGTTTACTAATTTTATTGATAAGATAGAAAGCAATATTCAAATAAAAAACAAAGCCCGTCGAAACGGGCTTTTAGTCTTATCACTTAGTTACGTGCAACCTTAAAGTTGTAGAGGCTTGACTAAGTATTACATCACAAAGGTACAAAAAAAATTGGTTTTATCAAACTTCAAAACAAGAATGAGTTTAAATTATCTTAAAATAAAAAAATACATTTCTGCTCCACGCCTGCAAGTTTACGAAATTGTAAGTGCAAATAACACAAAGCGAGCACTTAAAACTTACCAGGCAAATATCCGGTTAGCACAAGCGTATTATCCACTTCTTACAATCGTAGAAGTAGTACTTCGCAATGCAATAAACGAAGAATTATCAACTCATTTTTCCGACCCGCATTGGCTTATCACCCAACGAACAGGGTTTATGATTGACCCCTCTCTTACACATATTGACAGACGTACCGGAGCTACAAGACAGAATCATTATCTTAAAAACAGTGTTCAAAAGTCAATAAATAAGATTGGAACCGGCTTTACTCAGGGGAAAATAATAGCCAATTTAGATTTTGGGTTTTGGACTGCTTTTTTTGATAATTATCATTATCGAATTTTAGCTGGAGTACCGATACAGATATTTTCTACATTACCTACGGGTACAAATAGAGGAATGATATTCGATAAACTTACAAGGATCCGGGAATTCCGAAACCGACTATATCATAATGAGGCTATTATTTTTAATAAAGATACGGCAGGCAATCCATTCTTTAGTTTGAGACTGGCTAAAACTGTTTATAAAGACATTCAGGATATCTTTGAATGGCTAAACCTCGATTTTATCCGTTGGACTAAGCGAATAAACAATGTGGACTTCGAATTAAAACGTATGGACTACGTGTATAATTTTTATCCTTTGAGGAAGTATTATTATTTTCGTATAAAATTAGCAATAAGTCATTACAAAAACAAATATCTGAAATAAAAAAGAATGAGCACTAAAAACAACCTTCAGAAATTAGTGCTCCTTTGATTATCTGGTACAGGTGGCGGTATTATGATCTATCGTGGAATATCCACGGTTACCCCTATATTTGTGCCATCTGACACAACTATAGGGCCTATGGGGCCTATGGGGATTCATAAACTCCCTCCCAGAAGTTTAAAAAACCGATTTTGCCGTCACACCAGCACAAAAGCCACTTACATACCTGATTAACAATTAATTAAAGCGTGCTGGCAAAGTGTGCTGGCAAATATAATTACAATTTGCCAGCACGCTCTACTACATGATACATTATCCCAAACCGGCTACGTTTGGATGGGATTTCGTGCTTACGTAACATTCTCCCAAACACATGTACCTTGCTGGACGACAAGGGAATACCACAACGTTTTTTCAAACGGCTCAATATTTCGGCAGGCGATAACCACTCGCCCTCGTCCTCGTTTTCGGCAACACGGAAGTAGCTATCAAAAAGCTGCTCCTCGGGCAATACCTGTTCAAAAGCACGGTTGTATTCAGTCATAATCTGCTCTTCCAACTGGTCGAACCAGTAACGCTCGCCGTTATCAATTTCGTGCATGGCCTGCGCATAAAGCTGGTTATAGTCTATGGGGCCGGTATTGATAACATCGGTTACTTCAATGCAGATAAAACGTCGGCTACCCGAAGGATCGGTTAATAAATCCATTTGGTTGCTGGTAGCAATAAACGATGCATAACGTTGCATTTCGAGTACGGCATTGGCATAAGGTTTACGCACATTTACCACCGGCTTTTGTAAGATATGTTTCAAAAAGCCTTGCTGCGTAGGACTAATCTGGTCGAATTCATCAATGTTAATCAACGCAAACCGATTGAGGTAAAGTTCAGCATCACGCTTGCGCGAAAAATCAATACTATCCGTATAATAGTTGCGCAGTTCGGGCGGAACAAGGTTGCGGCAAAAAGTAGATTTCCGGGTACCCTGTGCCCCTACAAGTAGAGGCGAAACGTTATTGGCAAACCGTTTGTCGGCATTGCCCCGCCAGTGTGCTACCATATTGAGGAACCAACGATGAAACAGTGCAGGCCAATGCGGGTTACTGCACGGAACAGTTTGTGCCAACAAACCAATACGGTCTTGCCCATCCCAGCGAGAAAGATTGTAAAGATAATCAGTCAGCGGATTGAATACAGGAACCCGGTTGGAATATATATAACGGTTTACATCCCTATCCCAAAGTGGAATACCTTCGTGCTGGGCATCGAGGGCAATACTGTTCAGAACACGTTTATCGATAGGCAAAAAACGAAAACGGAACGAATGCCGCTCACGATATTCTACTTCGCCCACCTGGGTATTATAACGAAAATCGTAACGACGCTTCATAAATTCATCCATCTGTAAAGCCAATTGCTGTTCTTTACTCATGCTGCATTGTTTGCCAAACCCCTTGCACTCCTGATAAACAGCCCGTACTATCCGGCGGATCACTTCACCTTTCATTCGGGTGTAGTAATGAAAAATGGTACGCTTAACTGCTTCTTCTTCGGGAATGCCCGAACGGAAACAGTTTTCGGCCAGGCAGGTAACTATAGGTTGTAAATCTTGCCCAACAGGATCTGCACCATTATTTTCGGCTTCGGTTAAATCAATATATGTTTTCTGAACAGCGGCCTCAAACAACATAATACAGGCCTCCTCGGTTTCGTATCCCGGAACAGCTCGTTCCAGAGGTATTTTTTCGGTCTGCATTACCTCCCGATGGCTCTGCTCATCGGGCATAGCAACTGGTTGCGCCAAGTAAAACTGAATAGAATCCGGACGGTATAATAGTTCGGGATCGAAAGACAAACGCGAATACTGTTCCAACGTTGGCTCTTTAAGTAAGATGTCGAAAGGGATTTGTGGCTGATAACACTTCACAGCCAGCCGATAGGCATGGGCATGAAAAGTTTCTGCCGCTTCGTGGGAAGTAGGAAGCGTATTATCGGGACGAGTAAATGTAGTCCATATTTTCACTGTCCGTCCGCTAGACCCCACAAATACCAACCGTGTTTGCGGCTGCTCCCATGCCAAGCGTTTTACAAGGGCTATTTCTGCCTTGCCCGATAGTGGTCCAACTGTTAATTCAACTATTCCATTGTATGCTTTCAACTGTTTCTGGTTATTCACTTTACGGAATTCGGCAGCAGGCAGTATCCGGGGTAGTTTATTTGCTTCGGTAATCTGCATACCGGGCAATATACTTTTCAGTTGTTCGCGAAAAGCCGAAACGGGTTGTGCTTTAGTTTCTGTCTGCACTTTTAGTACAAAAGTGTCGATATCCGATGTAGTTAATGCAAAGCCAGTGTTGCTATCTCGTTGTTGAGTAATCTTCATATTGTTCGTTTAGTATTAGTTTCATAAAATTTTTCGGCAGTGAAACTGTTGGTTTCCTATATATGAAACTACTTGTTTTCTACATAGAAAACCAACAGTTTCCTATATAGGAAACTAGTAGTTTCAAACCGTGAAACCAATGGTTTCATACTGAGAAACAGGTAGTTTCCTACCGTGAAACTTTTGGTTTCCAACCATGAAAACAAAAGCTTTGTTTGTCGAAACCTATCGTGTGCTGGCAAATTGTAACTATATTTGCCAGCACACTTTGCCAGCACGCTTTAACACATTGTTAATCAACAGAATAAATCCTTTTGTGCTGGTGTGACGGCAAAAAACAGAAAAACAACTTTATGGAGGGGATAAGTTTTCAATTCTTAAAACTCATACTCTTCAGTGTATTTTTCAAATTGGGGTTCTTTATTGATGCCATGATTACGAAATAGCTGTCGGATATATTCCTGCTCTTTGGGAAGTAATCCATGTTCGAGCCGGTAGATACGATAATAGGCCGTTTTTCCAAAGTGACTGAGAAGTTGTCGCCGCATAGAGTTTCCATCTTTGAAGGGTACATCATCCAACAAATGTTTGATACCCCAGGCTAGCCGTACTTTCCGGATATTTTTGAAAAAGGGACATTGGTCTGTTTTATCCGGAATGCACTTGGGGTTGATTATACTTACGATATCATATTGCGATGTACTGTTTTGTGCTACCAAATGGCGCAGGCATTGAGAACTGCGAACACATTGCTCATTAAAACAATGGGCATAATTGCGAGGCACCGATTCGTAGTTGAGGCTGTTTTTCATAAACTTGTAATTAATGTGTATCTATTTTAAGTTGTTGTGAGTGCGAAAATTATAAAACTTCATAACGGAACATATTTTCGCAGCCGCTATTTTCGCAGCCGCGGAGTTTAAAGCAAAAGTAGTACTCTATATTTAAAGTTACAAATTTATGGCTGATATATTACCCTATTGAAATAAAACACGGAGACACAGAAACACGGAGCTTTTCCTTGTGCTGAACACGGAGGCTTCGCTTTTGTCGTACGGATGCCGAATACATCTCAGGGAATCCCAAGGGGATTCAATTTGAATAACCCCCAGTGAAGCGAAGCGACTGGGGGTAGATAAATCACTCACTCGCATGGGAACCCGATAAGGGTTCAATTGGACATTCAACACCTTCGGCGTTGATGAGATTGAGTATATTCTCCACCCCCAGTCGCTTCGCTTCACTGGGGGTTATTCAAATTTTACCCAGGGGGTAATTGCTTGTGAACTCTTTTTGTTTCAACACAGCCTCTAACTAAACCAAACGAGTATGAATAATTCAGGCTAAATCAAACAACGAGAGATTCCATTAAATTCTCATCAAACAACAAACAATTCACCCTTCTAATATGTTAAATTAAGAGGTATCCTGAATTAGAATGGAAGGAGTTATCGCTTCGCTAGGAGTTAAAGAAGTTTTAAATGCTGAAGTATCTTCTATACTTGAGTATGAATAATGCAGGTTAAAAACAAAAAGAAATAAGACAAATGAAATCAATCTTTTCTAAGGGTGTTATTAAAATTAATATTAAGAATGTCATTCTTTTCCTTGTTGTCATTGCATTGTTGGTAGTTGTTTATCATTACCTTACAAGACCTCGGAAAACAGAACCGGAATTGCCTGTAGTTGTAGTTGAACCCGCAAAGGAAGATGATGTTGAAATATATGGCGAATATGTTGGACGTATCCGTGCACAGCAGTTTGTTGAAGTTCGTGCCCGTGTAGAAGGATACCTCGAAAGCATGCTTTTTGCAGAAGGTACATATGTAAAAAAGAACCAGACTCTTTTTGTAATTAATCAAGACCTTTATCGTGCAAAGGTAGAGCGGGCAAAAGCCCAATTGAAAAAAGATCAGGCGCAAGCATTAAAGACCAAACGTGATTTGGAACGTATAAAACCTTTGTACGAACTCAATGCTGCCAGCCTTCTGGATTTGGATAACGCCACTGCTGCATCCGAAAGTGCTCTTGCTTCTGTAGCCATGAGCCAAGCCGACTTGCAACAAGCCGAACTGGAATTGGGCTATACCGTGGTTCGTTCGCCTATTGCCGGTTACATCAGCGAAAGAAATGTAGACCTTGGTACACTTGTAGGACCGGGGGCTAAATCACTATTATCTACCATAGTTAAAAGTGATACTGTATTTGTTGATTTCAGTATGACCGCCCTCGATTATCTTAAAAGCCGGGAGCGTAATGTTACTATCGGTCAACAGGATGCAACCCGTTCATGGCAACCCAATGTAACCATTACACTGGCAGATAACAGCATCTATTCTTTCCGTGGTTTTGTGGATTTTGCTGATCCGCAGGTTGACCCTGAAACGGGTACATTTTCCGTTCGTGCCGAAATGCCTAACCCCGACCGCGCATTACTCCCCGGACAATTTACCAAAGTAAAAATGTTATTGGATGTTCGCGAAAATGCGGTAGTTGTACCCAGTAAAGCTGTTATAATAGAAAAAGGAGGAGCCCACATCTACATAATGAAAAAAGACTTTACTGTAGAGAAGCGATTCATTGAGTTAGGACCTGAATTTGAAAATTCCATGGTTGTAGAAAGAGGATTAGTAGCCGGAGAAGATATTGTTGTTGAAGGCTATCATAAATTAACGCCGGGAACAAAAGTACAGTTGAGAGTTGAGAATTGAGAGTTGAGAGTTACCATGCGGTAATTTACTCTTAACTCTCAACTCTCAATTCTCAACTCTCAACTAAATTAATTATGAACGTAAACTTTTTCATAGATAGACCCGTCTTTTCGGCTGTTATATCCATTCTGATAGTAATTGTCGGAGTTATTGGATTAACCATGTTGCCGATAGACCAATACCCCCAGATTACGCCACCGGTGGTAAGGGTAAGCGCATCTTATCCGGGTGCCAGTGCCGTTACCGTTTCGCAGGCAGTAGCCACCCCTATTGAGCAACAATTGAATGGAACTCCCGGAATGATTTATATGGAGTCTAACAGCTCTAACTCCGGAGGGTTTTCGGCAACAATAACATTTGATGTATCAACAGATGTAGAACTGGCAGCCGTTGATATTCAGAACAGGGTGAAACTGGCCGAGAATCAGCTTCCGGCCGAAGTAGTGCAGAACGGTATAACCGTTGAAAAGCAAGCCCCTAGTCAGTTATTGACACTTGCACTAACATCAAACGATCCCAAGTTTGACGAAATCTACCTTAGTAACTTTGCAACCATCAATGTACTCGACGTAATTCGCCGTATACCGGGAGTGGGACGTGTTTCTAATATCGGAAGTCGTTATTATGCCATGCAAATCTGGGTACAACCGGATAAGTTGGCAAGCTTTGGTATAACCGTACAGGATTTGCAAAATGCACTCAAAGACCAGAACCGGGAATCGGCTGCCGGCGTATTGGGGCAACAACCTGTTACTGGATTAGATATAACCATTCCCATTACCACGCAAGGCCGTTTATCGACCGTTAGCCAGTTCGAAGACATTGTTATCCGGGCCGATGCCGGAGGATCTGTTATTCGTTTGAAAGACGTTGCCCGTGTTTCGCTCGAAGCATCTTCTTACAATACCGAAAGCGGTTTGAATGGAGAGAATGCTGCCATTTTGGGAATCTATATGCTTCCCGGAGCCAATGCCATTGAAGTAGCCGGAGCAGTTAAAGAAGCAATAAAAGAAATTAGTAAGAACTTTCCGGAAGGAATGAGCTATCTGATTCCTTTTGATATGACAACGTATATCTCCGAATCTATCAGTGAAGTATATAAAACCCTGTTCGAAGCATTATTTCTGGTAGTACTCGTTGTTTTCCTTTCTCTTCAAAGTTGGCGTGCCACACTGATTCCTGTGATTGCAGTTCCCATATCACTTATTGGAACGTTCGGTTTCATGTTGATATTTGGTTTCTCACTCAATCTTTTAACATTGTTGGGGCTGGTTCTTGCCATTGGTATTGTGGTAGACGATGCTATTGTGGTGGTAGAAAACGTAGAGCGAATAATGGAAGAAGAAAAACTTGATGCCTACAATGCTACCAAGAAAGCTATGAAAGGCTTAAGTAGTGCATTAATTGCAACCTCTTTGGTGCTGGCAGCTGTATTTGTTCCGGTAAGCTTTTTAGGAGGTATAACCGGGCAATTGTACCGTCAGTTTACCGTTACGATTGTGGTTTCCGTACTCATATCAACAGTAGTTGCCCTTACTTTAAGTCCGGTAATGTGCTCACTGATTCTTAAACACAACGGTAAAAAGAAGAATATTGTATTCAGGAAGATAAATATATGGCTCAACAAAGGCAATAAGAAATATGTAGGATATGTAAATAAGTCCTTATTTAATCCCCGGAGAGTTTTTACCATATTTGGGTTGATAATTGTTTTCATCTTTTTCTTAAACAAGATGATACCAACCAGCTTCTTGCCTACTGAAGATCAGGGCTATTTCCGGGTGGAATTAGAGTTGCCCGAAGGTGCCACGCTGGAAAGAACACGTATTGTTACCGAACGTGCCATTGATTATCTGATGAAGAATCCGGATATAGCTTATGTTCAAAATGTAACTGGTTCCAGTCCGCGGGTAGGAAGCAGTCAGGCCCGTAGTGATTTAACCGTTATATTGAAACCATGGGATAAGCGTAAAACCAGTAACATGGAAAAAATAATGGCAGATGTACGGGCAGAGTTCAGCAAATATCCGGAAAGCAAAGTATATCTTTCCACCCCTCCGGTAATACCGGGATTGGGTACTTCCGGCGGATTTGAATTGCAGTTGGAAGCCAGAGGAGATGCTACCTTTGATGATCTGGTGGCAGCTGCCGATACATTATTATATTATGCTTCGCAACGGAAAGAACTAGCCGGACTCTCTTCATCATTACAACCGGAAATTCCACAATTGTACTTTGATGTAGATAGAGACAGGGCCAAGCTACTGGGAGTCCCTATGGCCGATATCTTTTCAACAATGAAAGCATATACCGGTTCTGTATATGTGAATGACTTTAATATGTTTAACCGTATATATAAAGTTTATATTCAGGCCGAAGCCCCTTACCGGGAACATAAAGATAATATCAATCTCTTCTTTGTAAGAGGTTCTGGTGGATCGATGATACCGTTAACTTCTCTTGGAACGGCTGCATATACAACCGGCCCGGGAAGTATAAAACGATTTAATATGTTTACTTCTGCCGTAGTACGTGGAGAATCAGCTCAGGGATATAGTTCCGGTCAGGGAATGGAGGTTATGGAAGAGATTGCCCACAATCATTTACCCGAAAATATCGGCATTGAATGGAGTGGATTGTCCTATCAGGAAAAGAAGGCCGGCGGACAAACCGGACTGGTTCTTGCCTTGGTTTTTCTTTTTGTGTTCCTCTTTCTGGCAGCACAGTATGAAAGCTGGCTGATACCTGTTTCGGTACTTCTTTCTTTGCCCATAGCCGTGTTGGGAGCCTATCTTGGGGTATGGGTATGCGGATTGGAAAATGATATTTATTTCCAGATTGGTTTGGTTATGCTTGTTGGACTGGCTGCTAAAAACGCCATTCTGATAGTTGAATTCGCCAAAGATGAGGCCGATAAAGGCAAAGATTTGATAAAATCGGCAATACATGCTGCCCAATTGAGATTCCGACCCATATTAATGACATCTTTAGCTTTTATTCTGGGAATGTTACCTATGGTTATTGCCAGTGGACCGGGATCGGCAAGCAGACAAGCCATTGGTACCGGTGTATTCTTCGGAATGATATTCGCAACCCTATTTGGTATAATTCTGGTGCCTTTCTTCTTTGTGATGATTTATAAAACAAAGAGTAAGTTTAGAAAAAAGTAAAAACGCAGATTAACGCAGATTTACGCAGATTATTAATAAAAAAGAATCTGCGTAAATCTGCGCTAATCTGCGTTTAAAAAATAACAATAAAATTATGAAACACATATATATATTGCTGCTGTTAATAATAACTTTCGTTTCCTCCTGTAAAGTTGGTAAAAGCTACGTAAAGCCGGAAATGGATTTACCCGACAGTTTGATGTCGGCACAAACTCATTTGAGTATTGCCGATAGGGAATGGTGGGAATTATACACCGACGGTCCTTTAAGAAACCTTATTGAAAAAACATTAGTTTACAACAAAGATCTTCGTATAGCCGCTGCCAGAGTAAAGGAAATGGCTGCACAAAGAAGAATAAGTAAAGCCAATTTATTTCCTCAGGTCAATGCAAATATATCCGGCGACCGTGAGTTTGAGAATGACGGTGGAGACAACTCTACCCAAAGCAATACTTTTGAAGGAAAATTATTGCTCTCGTGGGAATTGGATTTATGGGGAAACCTACGTTGGGCTAAAGATGCAGCCATAGCAGATTTTCTGCAATCTGTTGAAGCACAACGTGCATTACGTATGACGATTGTTGCGCAGGTAGCCCAGGCTTATTATGAATTGGTTGCTTTGGATAATGAACTTGTTATTGTGCGCCAAACATTGAAAGCCCGTGAGGAAGGTGTACGAATTGCAAGGTTACGCTTTGAGGGTGGACTTACCAGCGAAACGCCTTATCAGCAGGCGTGTTTGGAAGTTGCCCGCACTGCCACGCTTGTTCCTGATTTGGAAAGACAGATATCTTTGAAAGAAAATGAAATAGCTTTTCTTGCCGGAGAGTTTCCAACACATGTAGAGCGTACGCAATTACTGCAAGAATTCAATTATACCATGATGCTACCCGTTGGTATGCCTTCCGACTTAATGGAACGCCGTCCGGACATCCGGCAATCTGAACAGGCGCTAATAGCTGCAAACGCTCAGGTAGGGGTGGCCTATACCAATATGTTTCCGCGGTTAACTTTAACGGGACATTATGGACTGGAAAGCAGTGAATTGTCTTCATTCCTCAAATCACCTTATGCTTTTATTGAAGGTGCAATTGTTGCCCCAATATTCTCGGCCGGTAAAAACAGGGCCAGATGGAAAGCACAGAAAGCAGCTTACGAACAGGCTTATTATAGGTATGAGAAAACTGTATTGAATGCTTTTCGTGAAGTGCAGGATGCAATTGTTGAATACAACAAAGTACGCGAGATGTGCGATTTACAGGCACGGTTGGAAAAGTCGGCAAAAAGCCATGAGGAACTTGTTCAGGTACAATATATAAATGGAGTTATTAACTATTTGGATGTATTGGATGCTCAACGTGTTTACTTTGATGCCCAGATTGATTTGAGTAATTCAATCCGGGATGAATTGATAACTGTTGTACAAATTTATAAGGCGTTAGGGGGAGGGTGGTGAAATCAAGAAGAAGCGAGTTTGCAAAAATGATCTAACCTGCATTATTCATGCTTTATCAATTTGGTTCAAATTAGATTGGAATTGAAATAAAACACGGAGGCACAGAAACACGGAGCTTTTCGAAAATGCCCGTAGGGCATTCATATCAATAGAATAATAATAAGTTTTAATCTTCAACCCGGTACGGGTTGCATCGTATCTACCATGCAACCCGTACCGGGTTGTGAAGAGTATTATCATTGCCTTTCTATTGATATGAATGCCCTACGGGCATTTTCGGTAAGCTCCATGTTTCTGTGACTCTGTGTTTTAATTTTAGTTCAACACAGCCTCTAACTAAACCAAACGAGTATGAATAATTCAGGCAAAAAGATTACTTTTGCAAGTAAATGAATACATTTACAGCAATACTAATTGATGATGAACAAGCTGCTCATTATGCAATGCAGGTTCTTTTAAAGAAATATAATTCACTTATAAAAATTATCGGGCAGGCATACAATGGCAAGCAGGCTGTTGAATTAATCAATAGCCTGAATCCGAATTTAATATTTCTGGATATTCAGATGCCAGATATGAATGGTTTTGAAGTACTGAAACATCTTACTTATCAACCTTATATAATTTTCTGTACGGCTTATGATCAATATGCAATCGAAGCTTTTAAACAAAACTCCATAGACTATCTGCTTAAGCCCATTGATGAAGAACGCTTTGAACAATGTATCACCAAAATAGAACGGTTTATATCTCATCCTAACAAGATTGATCTGACTAAACTTATAGAGTTAAGCAATCTTCTGAATCCACCCAAGAAAGCCACAGCAATACCCATAAATATTAAATCGAAAATCATTCTGGTACAATGCGAAAAGATTGTTTACTGTATGGCTACCGACGGATATGTTTCGCTTATCACCGATGATGGAAAAGAATATATTTCCGATCTTACCTTGAAACAACTTGAAGATCGTTTGCCCAATGAGTTTATACGTGTGCAGAAATCTTATATTGTAAATAAACAGAAGATCGTTGAAATACACCGTTATTTCAATAACCGGCTGATATTGGTTATGGAGGATTCAGCACATACTAAGATAACCACTGGAACCAGCTATATTGATGTTATAAGAAATGAATTGCAATTATAATACCTTTTGAATTTGCAGGTTTATCCCGTGATTATTCAGGTACATAGAAAATTAGTTTCCCTTTAGGAATCGCTTTCTTTTCTTTGCCTTATAATTATAACCGAATAATCATGAAAAAGTATTTCCTGTTTACAGCCTGCTTGTTGAGTATGTTACTAGTGCAGGCACAGCCTTCAAAATTAATCATAAAGCTAGAAACCGAAGCCGATGAACTACGTTATTGGCCACTAAACGGTGAGCATTTGCCATATTATAATCTTGCTACCCAACTAAAGATTAATTCCGGAAATGCAACTGAAATTAATTTCCCTGACAAAGGAAGCATTTATACGATATTGGCAGGAAACCAAAATTTCAAGGTATATACTTCTGCAAGTAGCATAGATACCGTTTATGTTTGCAAAGACACACTGTTGTTTCGGGGAGATAATAAACAATACAATGAATATCTCATTGAAGCACAGAAATCTGATACATATTGCCGAAATTACTCCCGAACCAGAAATCACGAACTCCGTGATATAAACCAATTAACCGCCTACAATGAGATAATAAAACAACGAAAACAGAATGACAATCTGCTTTTATCCGGCTCATTTACAAAGGATTTTATTGATCAGCAACGATTATGCACAAATTTAAGATACAATGCATTGTTTTTAAAGAAGATAATGTCACTCTATAAATCTCCTGAGTTAACCAACGAGTGGTTTGAAACACTAAAAAGCATGGATTTTGAGTTGACGAACGAATTATCCCGTCAGTCGGAGTGGTTTAATGAATTACTTAAAGACTATGTTTGCATTCAGAATTTTGTTTTAAATGATATCAAACCACAGGAAGTTATGAATACATTTAACACTTTCTTGTTCAACAACTATTGTAATACGCTTAGTGGTAAAAACCTGGAATATGCTTTAGCCAGTTTAATATACGATGATGTATTTCAAGAAGAATACAGTAAAGAAATTCCCGCTCTCTATAAACAATTTGCAGCTCGTTTTCCACACAGTACATATAATGAGATATTGGAACCCAGAGTGAGGAAAACTGCTGATATATATAACCAAACCACAACAAATAATAAGATTACCGTTTTAAATTATGAAACTGAGCCCGGAAGTTTTCAGGAGATAATAAAGCCTTTCCATGGTAAAATAATCTATATTGATATATGGGCAACTACCTGTGCCCCCTGCCTTAAGATGTTTCCGAATACAGTCAATCTAAAGAAAAAACTTGCCGGAAGTAATGAGATTGTATACCTTTATATATCTTTGGATCAGGACAGGAATCATGAAAAATGGTATAATATGATTCATTATTATAATCTGGAAGGCTATCATTACCGGGTGAATCGGAACACATCAAAGATAATCTATAATTCGTTGGGAGATAAGAATGGAATGTTGATGATACCCCGTTATGTTATTGTAGATAAAGAAGGAAATATTGCATATACAGATGCAGCAGCTCCTGATGAGCCCGATAGTATAATACAACAAATAAACAACTTGTAACTAACACTATGAATGCATATTTTGAAGCATTGAAAGTCTTTCTTCTTGTTTTTGCTCTGATATATACTCTGGCATATTTTCCGGGCGTTCCCCAAATAGGAAGATGGAAATTACAGAATATTATATTTCTGTTATCTGTTCTTTTAATCTATATTCTATCAAGCTTTCCACCCAATGATGGTTTGTACTGGAGTTTCGTTTTGATATTTGGTATATTTAATGTCTATCTGTTCATTTCCCGAAAATCTAGGAAGGTAGGACAGATATGGAATGTAATAATAGATTTTTGGGTCTTCGCAATAACTTTATTTCTGGCTTCGAGTATATATGCACTTGTTGAGGATTTACCAATAAAAAATATTATTCATGAAAGGTTTGAAGATGGAAGTTACTCTTTCAGTCCGGGCTATTTACCCGAGATGATTCAGGCAAGTATTGCTCTTGCCTTATTGGTAGTCAATTTTAAGTATATTCATAAATATCTGCTGAACAAATGGGAAGAACGAAGAAACCGGAAATTCAGTAAGCTACAATCACAGAAGAAAATGATTGAGATTCAGTTTGATGCTTTGCAAGCAAAAGTAAACCCACATTTTCTATACAATTCATTAAACTCAATAGCAGGACTGGCTATGGTAGATGGAGATAAAACCCGCCAGATGGCTCTGGCATTATCGCGTTTCTTTCGTTATAGTATGAACCGCGAACAGGAAATAATGATTTCGGTAAAAGAAGAGGCCGAAATGATTGAAACATATTTAGAAATAGAAAAAATCAGGTTTGGAGATAAACTGAATTATGTAATCAATATATTTCCTGATACCCAGAATTTCAAAATACCAAGAATGCTACTTCAACCCATAGTAGAAAATAGTATTAAGCATGGCATGAACGGAAACCTGGATATCCTGAATATTGATGTCTCATTTTTTATGTTTGGTGATAATCTTACTATTTCAGTAAAAGATAATGGAACGCCTTTTCCAGAAGATTTTATTCCAGGTTATGGAATAAAAAGTGTATATGAAAAACTGGATTTATTGTTCCCTGATAGATATATTGTTGAAATAATCCGGTTTCCTGATAAAGAATTCAGGGTTATTATCTCATTATCGGAAAGATGAAAGAGGCGTGTAGTTGTGTTTATTACTCTCCCTTACTATTCTTTTCCCGATACGCCTTTGGCGGCATACCATAACGTTGTGAAAACAACTTGTAGAAACTTCCCCGGTTATTGAAGCCCGACTGATAGATTACTTCATCAACCGAGATATTTGTTTTAATAAGCAGACCTTCGGCTATTTTTAGTTTATAATCTCGTATCAGGCTTCCCGGACCACTTTTATAAACGCCATCTATTTTTCTGTATAGCTGTCGCACACTTACATTCAACAAGGCAGCAAGCTCTTCGGTAGTGAATGATGGGTTTTTAATGTTTTCGTCAATCACCCTTAACGCTCGTTCGTAGAATTCTTTGTCTTCGCGATGTACAATCTGTCCTTCGGTAATCTCGAAGGCACTTAAGGCCGAATTATAATACTCTTTTGTTTCCTCTTCCCGTTTTAATAACCGTCTGACGGCCTTTTTAAGGTACTGAACATCAAAAGGTTTTGAAATATACATGTCAACTCCTGCATCAAGACCCTCTAGTTGATCTTCGGTATATGTTTTGCCCGATAACATAATAACCGGAATATGTGAGGTTGCCAAAGACTCCTTCAGCCTACGTACAAGGCCAAAGCTATCCTGTGCAGGCATTATTACATCGGTTATTAATAGGTTAATTTTGGTTTTAGAAAGAATTTCTTCTATTTCAACCGGATTGTTTACAGGGATAACATTGTACTGGTCTTTCAGTATTTCGCAAACAAACCACAATATTTCTACCTCATCGTCTACCACAAGAATGGTAGGCCGCGACTTCACAATATCCGGTTGAGGTGGTAAAGTTTGCTTCTTCTCTGGTATTTGTAAAGGAATACCAGATATAATCCTGGAGGTTTCGGAAGCCTTTTCGGTGAGTTCGTGCATGGGGAGTTTAACTGTAAAGCGGGTGGTTTGTCCGGGTATGCTTTCAACATCCATATCTCCACCAAGTAGTTTTACAGTACTGTGACAGATTGAAAGTCCTAATCCGTTGCGCGAAAAAAGTCGGCTGTTATGCCTGCTTTCCAGATTATCCAACACATAATACCGATCGAATATAAAAGGTATATCCTCTGGCCTGAATCCTTTTCCTGTATTCGATACCGTTGTAACAAGCATCTGATTATCAACAGAAATGTCTACACTGATATTGCCCCCATCGGGTGTATATTTAAATGCATTCGATACCAGGTTTGTTAATATGTTCATATAACATTTGGTATCGGTTTGCCACATCAGCCTCTTCTCTATGCTTACTACATAATTTGTTTGTTTACTATCGGCCAATAACCGGAAAGACGATAGTATATTACCAGCAAACTCTTCTATGGCAACCTTTTCAATAACAACCTGAGTATGACCGGTGTCTATTCTGCGGAACTCTATTAGTTCCTGTATCAACCCGTTTAGCCTTTCGGCATTCCGACGTATGAGTAATGCATAATCATAGACTGGCGACGATTCTTCGACTGAAGAAAGTATATGGTCGCACGGACCATAGATAAGAGTAAGTGGGGTACTGAACTCATGTGTTATATTGGTAAAGAAGCGCAGTTTCGATTCGTATATTTCTTCTGTTTTCTTCTGTTCCATCTTTTCGAATACCCGCTGTTGTTTACTTTTGACTCGTCGGTTATAAGATACGATGAGAAAACATCCTAGCGAACCTAACACCATAACATAAATAATGTAAGCCAAGGTAGACATGTACCACGGCGGAAGTATACGTATATATTGGGTATATACAGGTTGTTCCTCGAAAATGTTGTTGACAGAGTAACGTACTTTTAGTAAATACTCTCCCGGAGCCATATTGGTGAATGTAACACTGTTCGATGTTCCATTATCAATCCATTTATCACTATGGCCGCTCAACAGATATTGATAAGTGTATTTATGTCCGTTTACATAATCGGGGGCAACAAACGATACGGTGAAGAAATTCTGGTTATGCGATAATTCTATAACTTCCTTTTGATCTTTTGTTTTAATATAATCTGCTATGGCTACTTCATTACCATAAATACTAAGAGAATTGAAATAAAAATTAGGAGTAAAAGCAGGCATTTCTATTTCGTTGGTACGTATGGATACAAATCCGTCGATACCGCCAAAAAACATTATTCCTGTACGGGGACACTTGTAATATGCAATATCGCTGAATTCCAACACACGTAAATCATTGGGGTTTGTATAATTAGTGAAAACATTTGTTCGCGGGTCGAACCGTGACAATCCTCTGTTGGTGCTCAACCAAAGGCAACCTTGTAAATCTTCTGTTATTCCGTGTATGGTATTGTTAGGAAGTCCCGACTCGGTATTATAATTGGTATATTCCAGTTTTTCTCTTCCCACATGGATTATCCGGCAAAGTCCGAAGCTGGTACCAAGCCATAACCTTTCATGGCTATCGCGGTACACAACTAATATATCATTAACCAATTGATTTTCACTATTCTCTAACAAGTAAGCTGCTTTTTCTTCTGTTTTCAGATTGAATCTAACCAAACCATCACCCCGGCTTCCTATCCATAAAATAGAATCGTTTTCTATTTCCGTATCATAAATTACGTTCTCTGTTTGGAAAAATCTGAATTGCTCAACGCTTTTTATGCACGGAACCTCATTTGTAACAGTCAGCTTTACACGGTGTAACCCTTCGCCCGAAGTCAATACCCACAACGTATTTGCATCTTGCTCAATAACCGAATTGAGGAAATGCAAAGCCTTGCTTCCGGGTGGTTGTTGCAGTTTGTGTATACGCTTATCAGCATACGAATAATAGTTGAGCCCTGGCCCACCGCTCACAATCCACAACAAATTATGTTTGCTTTCAACAAGGCTGAAGATAGAATTATTTGCCAAACTAGAGTTTTGTATATGGAAATGATTCATTTCTTTACCCGGAAGAGGCTCATCGGGATTGTAATTGGGAAAACAAAAAAGTCCGTCGCCTTTGGTTCCGATCCATAAATTTTTATC
Source organism: Bacteroides sp. 519 (assembly GCF_010500955.1). GTDB lineage: Bacteria > Bacteroidota > Bacteroidia > Bacteroidales > Bacteroidaceae > Bacteroides. Next base: position 9,015 of record NZ_QVMJ01000033.1, on the reverse strand, counting down.
CGCATCCAGCATTACCGATCGTACCGGAACTTTTGTTTGAGGGTAGAACTCGTACAACATAGAAGAACGCAATGTATAATCCTCTTCCGAGTAGATGTATACTCCATATCCATCGGTTCCTACCAGTACAATTTGCTGCACCGGATCGTAAGCCAACGAAAAAACACCATAATTAAGCGTGGTACGTTCAATATACGGTGGCTTCCGGGCTTCCGGATCACGCCTTATTACCTTAAGTCCATCATTAATAAAAGCAAAGAATATATCATTACCAGCTATTACAGCATCTCTGAGGCTTTCGTTGGGAGGTACTTCCGAAGCTATATTTATCACAAACTCTTTTACTCCAGTATTAATGTCGAGGGTATAGAGGTCGAATCTGGTATCAACAAATACCACATCTGTACCTTTCTCGAATGCCCACCTTATGGGTACTTCATGTTCATAATCCATCAACCGGTAGGTGCCGGTAATAATGCCGTTTTCTTTGATTATTTTGTAGCGCATGGCCTGTTCCCGGCTTCTGAACACCCAGATAATATCATCTTTACATACTGTAAAACTCCATACCCGGTTAGTTTTTATTCCCGGAGTATGAATGTTGTGGAATGTACCATCCGATTTATTATATACGGCTATTGAATCGTTTTCGGATAGAACAAAGAAAGTTCCGTCCGGACTTTTGGCTTGCCAAAATGAAACTCGCATATCCGGATAATTTTGGAATGTACCGGATTGGGAATTGAATAAACACAATCCCTGATTGGTTTTCAGCCAAAGCATGCCAGGTTCTGTTTCTGTAATATGCCTTATTACGTTTCCCGGCAACGAGTTAGGATTGCTGGTTGGCATATAACTTTTTACCGACAATCCGTCGTAGCGGTTAAGTCCATCGTAAGTAGCATACCACATAAATCCATAGCTATCCATTGCAACAAATCGTACAGCACTCGAGGTTAGTCCATTCTGAAAAGATATCTGTTGTATATTGTATGCATGTGCTGTATGAAAACAGATAGCAAGGATTGAGATTAGTAGGGCCGAAATATTTTTCATGCAAGTATCAGGATTGAGTTTATGCAAATATAGTGTTTTATAATAAACCATGATTAATGAGCGCTACAGGGCATTATGCGTATATCTGCCATAATAGTCCGTATTTCTGCCAAACCTTTTTTCCGACTATTCTTACCGGAATCCGTAAAAACAGTCATTGTGACTTATCTATATTTGCAGAAACGAATCAATTAATATGTATGAAAAGAAACACAATGAAAAACAGATTTAAACGGTTCCTTACATTAAGTATGATAGCCGCTTTATTTCTAACTACAAATGTAGTAAACGCACAAACCAATCAGCAGACAAAAATTACTGTTACCGGTACCGTTACGGCAAGCGGCGAATCGGTTATTGGTGCTGCTGTAAAAGTAAAAAACACATCAAACGGAACTATTACCAATATTGATGGAGTATATTCAATTATGGCAAATAGCAATGATGTGCTTGTGTTCTCGTCGGTAGGTTATACACCTCAGGAAGTAGCCATAAACGGACGAAGTAAAATCGACATTGTTTTGGCTGAAGATGTTGTAAGCCTCGACGCTGTTGTAGTTGTTGGTTATGGTACCCGTAAAAAGTCCGATCTAACTGGTGCTGTGAACGTTGTAGGCGAAAACACCATTCGCCAAACACCGGCTACCAACATTGCCATGGCATTGCAAGGTGCCGGAGCCGGAGTGAATATTCAACGGAGCGGTGGTTCGTCACATCCCGGGCACACACCCGAAATCCGTATTCGTGGAGCACGCTCTATTGCTGCCGGAAACGACCCGTTACTGGTGGTTGATGGAATTCCTTATGATCTGGGGCAAATGAATAACATTGCGCCGGATGATATAACATCGGTAACAGTATTGAAAGATGCTTCCTCTACTGCCATTTACGGATCGCGCGGAGCAAATGGAGTTATCCTTGTTACCACAAAGCGCGGTAGCGAATCGGCCAAGGCAACCGTTAGTTATAGCGGATATATTGGAATAAGTAAGCCGTTGGATTTTTACGATGTAATGAACTCTGACGATTACATGACCTTACGCAAATGGGCTACTTACAACCGTTACAAGAATTCCGACGGATACACAGGTGTAGATGATCCCCGCGTTATTGATAAAATATTTGAAGGCGGTATGGACGGCGAGTACGAAGGTTGGCAAAATGGCGTTAGTACCGACTGGCAGAAGGAGCTGTACAAGAACGATCCCATTACCACCAATCACCAGTTGAGTATTGTAGGTGGATCGAAGAATACACAGTATGCCGCATCGTTGGGCTACTATCAGGCCACTGGTGTGTACGATCTTCAGGGTGTTGACCGTGTAACCGGAAAACTATCGTTAGACCACACCGTAAACAATTGGCTAAAAGTAGGTATCAACTCACTAAACACCTATTATATAAGTAGAGGTGAGGATTTGAATCCGATGAGTGACGCTTTACGTCTCAGTCCGTTACTCACTCCATACTTAGCCGATGGTTCGATTCGCGAAAAGGTACAGACTAACGATTTGATGAGCAACCCATTGATGGACCTGCGCCCCGGTGCAGTACAAGATGACCGCAAACGCCTGTCAACCTTTACAACCGGTTATCTGGAAATTGACTTCACCCACGGATTCAAGTATCGCATGAATGCAGGAGCACAAATATCCTACACTAACCTGCGTCGTTACTACCAGCAGGGAACCAGCAAGCGGAAAAACTCAAGCAACTATGCATACAACAAGTCCGAAACGATTATAGACTGGACACTGGAACACTTGTTAACTTATGACAAGAGCATAGGCAAACACAACTTCAACGTAACAGGTATGTTCAGTGCCGAAGAACGCGAATTATCCGAGTTTAACCAGAACTATGATAATGTACCCACCAACGATGTAGGCTACTACAATCCCGGCACAGGTGAGAATCACAAAGGTGGTGGTGAATTCAATAAATGGAGTCTGCTTTCGTATATGGGCCGTTTGAACTACGATTTCAACCAGCGTTATTATGTTACTGCTACGCTGCGTGCCGACGGATCTTCACGCTTGGCCAAAGGTAACAAATGGCAGTACTTCCCATCGGCAGCTCTGGCATGGAACATCGGTAACGAGGCATTTATGGAACCTACAAAAGATATCCTTTCGCAGTTGAAGCTACGTGTAAGCTATGGCGAAGTAGGTAATACCAATGTAGACCCCTATGATACTATGGGTAGCATGGAATCTAAAAAATACATTTTCGGTACCAACGGCGTAATGGGTTACTACCCCAATGCAGCATCCAACAGCGAACTGAAATGGGAACGTACCGCCAGCTATAACTTCGGTTTGGATATGGGCTTCCTTAATAACCGTATCACCGCATCTATTGAAGCGTACAAACAATTCTCCAACAATCTGATGATGGAATTTACTCCACCCGCCACCAGTGGTGTGAGCAAGAAGATTCCTTATAATGTAGGAAAAACCGAAAACGTTGGATTCGAATTTAATACCCGCGTATATGTGTTTGATGGCGATGGAAAGGATAAGTTTAAGTGGACAAGCGACCTCAATATCTATCTGAACCGCAACAAGGTAGTGAAGTTAACCGAAGGCGTGGATAAACTGATCTCCGACAACCTCTTTGTTGGTCATCCGCTCGGGTCGTTCTACGAATACGTAAACCAAGGCATCTGGCAGGATACTCCCGAAGATCGCGAGCTTGCATTGAGTTATGGGTTGAAAGTAGAAGGCGATGATTCTGTTATCGGTACCATCAAGGTAGCTGATATCAGCGGACCAGACGGTGTACCCGATGGTGTTATCAACGACCACGACCGCAAGGTTATCGGCAGCCATCAGGCAAACTTTGAAGGAGGCTGGACAAACACACTGGCATGGAAAAACTTCGACTTCACGCTCGTTATGAACTTCCGTCAGGGCGGATATCTGCGAAGTAAGCTGTATCACGACGGAACAAATACACTTGCCGGCGGACAATATAACAATATTAAGATTGATTACTGGACACCAGAAAACACCGATGCACGCTGGCCGGCACCAAATAACCGCGTACAAAGCATTCCTTACAGAGGAACTCTTACACTGTTTGACGCATCGTACCTGAAAATACGTACCGTTACTTTAGGTTATACACTACCCGAATCGGCACTCAAGTATATTGGGCTCAACCATGTGCGTGTGTATGCCACAGCAACCAACCCGTTCACCTTCTTCTCCGAATATGTGAACAAGTACAACGGGATTGACCCTGAAACAAATCGTGAAATGAACACCGGCGTGCCTCCATCCTGGCAAATGTTATTCGGCTTAAATGTTACATTCTAAACTAAATACCACAATGAAAAAGATAATCTATATACTTGCATGCCTTCCGCTGTTATTTGTATCGGCATGCTCCGGTTTTCTTGATGAAGAAAATCACTCAAAGATGACACCCGAATCATTCAGCACCCCACAAGGTTTCGAACTTGGACTGTACGGTCTGTACGGTGGAATGCGTAATTTCTATGGCAAAGACAAAGCCGTACACATGCTCACCGTAACCGGAACCGACGAGTTCTACAGCCGTAACTCCGGTGATATTTACAACCTGGGTAATTACACCCAGAACTACAAGCCCAACTCGGAATACGTAGGTATTTTCTGGACTGATTCGTACACTCTCATCAATACCTGTAACGGCCTTGTGCACTTTGGGGAAGACATGACAGGTATTACCGAAGCCAAGAAAAATAACATGTTGTCCGAAGCCCGTTTCTTTCGTGCCATGTTATACTTCCGTCTTGTGCAGTTCTTTGGCGATGTAACACTTAACAAAACCTACAACGAAAGTGTTGTAAAATCGGCCAAGCGCGACCCAATGGCTGATGTGTACGACTTCATTATTGAAGATCTTGAATATGCTACTACTGCCGGATACCTGCCCGAAGCTCCAAAGAATACCGATCCGGGACGTGTAACCCGTGCATTGGCACGCCATCTGTTGGCTAAAGTATATCTTACCCGTGCATGGAGCAGTGCTGCCAAAGGCGATGATTTTCAGAAAGCATTCAATATCTCCTCACTGCTTATTAAAGATGCCGATGGTATTGGTATAAAACTGGAATCAAAGTATGCCGATGTACACAAACCAGGCAACGAAAACGGACAGGAAGTACTTTTCAACGTACAAATGACCAATGACCCGATTTATGGTGTACCCGAAAAGGATGATGGTATGAACCGCTTTGCACACTATTTTGTAGCCGGATACTTTAACTTCAACGGCAGTGGAAACGTGCAGACTATTGAAGACGGACGTGTGTACGCGCGTTATCATGGAACAAACTGGCTATACAACGAAGCATTTGGTGATATAGATAAAGATTCGCGCTACTACGGTTCGTTCCAAACCAAATGGAATGCTCCGGTTGATTTCAGCAATAAGAAACAGGAATTCTGGGTAGGCGATGAAAAATACAGTGTTATACGTAGTGGCAAGAAAGGTGAACTGGCAGGATTTTTGCCGGGTAAACCCATGACGAAAGAGGAAATAGAGTCGGAAAACTATTACATTCTGACTCCGGAAAACTACACCGACCCCAACTTCCCCACTATGACCAAGTTTGTTGATCCTAACCGTGCTGCTCTTTCGTTCGACTCGCAACGATCAATCATAGTTTACCGTTTGGCCGAAACATACCTTATTGCTGCCGAAGCAGCTCATAAGCTAGGTAACAATTCGGTAACCGATGGTGCAGCATTCTATATAAACGAACTACGTAAACGCGCAGCCTCTTCGGCTGAATATGTTGCCGATCTGATGATAACCGACAGCGATGTAACCATTGACTACATTCTGGACGAGCGCACCCGTGAACTTTGTGGCGAACAACTGCGCTGGTGGGACCTTGTACGTACCCAAAAACTAGTTGAACGTGTACGTAAGTATGGTTACTTCACAAATAAATGGACCAACCATACATTACCAAAAGATAATATTCAGGATTTCCATGTATTGCGGCCGATACCACAAAAGCAAATAGAATCAGTTATAGTAGGCGATCCTTATCCACAACAACCAAATGGTTGGGATAAATTGTAAGTATAAACATCACTAATCAAGAATATGAAAAGTTTTCAACGGTACTTAGTTTTCAGTTTTTTAATTTTAGCATCTTGCGCCTCTGCCTCTTCACAGGGGCGCGAGTATCTTTTTTCCTTAAAATCCCAAGCGGGACATGGTGGTGATTCTCAATGGTTGATGAAAAAATCGGGCGAGGTAACCAACAAGTCGGAAGATGTTTCGCGTGTTGGATATAGTGCAAAAGGATGGGCAGAAGCCATTGTGCCCGGAACAGTGCTTAACTCGTTGGTAGCTCAGGGAGTTTATCCTGAACCCTATTTCGGGTTGAATAACAAAATAACCAGTAATAAAATTCCCGACTTGAGTACTGCGGGACACGATTTCTATACATATTGGTTTCGTACCGAGTTCGATGGACCGCAACGTGAAAATCACGAACGTTTATGGATGCAGGTAGACGGAGTAAACTACCGTGCCGAGTTCTGGCTTAATGGCAAGATGGTTTGTAACATAGCCGGAATGTTCCGTCAGGAGTTTATCGATGTAACCGATTATATTAATTCGGGCAATAAAAACGTACTAGCAGTTAAAGTATATCCGATAGACGAACCGGGCGGTCCGCGTCAAGGTGTTTCTAAATCGTGGGGAGCAGCAGGTGAATTCCGCAACGGAGGCAATGGAGAGATTGGAAAAAACACAACTATGCTTATGACCGTTGGTTGGGATTTTACTTATCTTGATGGTATTCGCGACCGCAATACTGGTATATGGAAAGATATTAGTTTCTTTAAAACAGGAGAAGTGCAACTGAATCACCCATTTGTTAAAAGTGATTTGAGAAAACCTGATTATAACCACTCACAACAAACAGTAAGTGTAGAGTTACACAACCCTGGTTTCAGAACACAAAAGGTAAAGATAAAAGGTGAAATAGTAGGTGAAGGAATTTGCTTTGAGAAAGATGTAGAGGTGTTGCGAGGGTTAACCGAAGTTGTGGAGTTTAATGCTACTGACTTTCCCCAGTTGGCTATTGATAACCCACGGCTTTGGTGGCCCATTAACAAAGGACCGCAAGAACTTTACACACTTTCTTTAAAAGCAGAAGTACGCGGAGTTGTTTCGGATTCTATTGTAACCCGCTTTGGTATACGCGAAATAACATCGCACACAAACACTCCCGATAAGTCGCGTACCTTCAAAGTAAACGGAAAAGACATCTTCATAAAAGGAACCAACTGGCTGCCCGAAAACATGTTACGTACAACCAACGAACGTACGTATGCTGAGCTTCGTTATTCGGCACAATCGGGTGTTAACCTGATTCGTTTCTGGGGTGGCGGTATCACCGAGTCCGACTATTTCTTCGATTTGTGCGACGAACTTGGTATCATGATTTGGAAAGAATTCTGGATGACGGGCGACACCAAGCATCCTATCGACAAAGGGTTACACCTGCAAAATGCAGAATCAACCGTTAAACGTGTTCGTAATCATCCTTCGCTGGCTTACTACGTATGCTCAAACGAATCGACAGAGATGACCGGCCTTGAAGAATTGCTGAACAAGATAGATGGAACACGTGGCTACCAGATGCAATCGGAGTGTTGCGGTATTCACGATGGCAGTCCTTATAAAACGGTTAATCCAATGCGGCATTACGAAAACACTGCTTCCGAACGGGGTAGTCGTGTAGATGGTTTCAATCCGGAATACGGTGCTCCTTGTTTGCCCACCGTTGAGTGTCTGCGCGAAATGATGCCCGAAAAAGATCTTTGGCCAATTAACACAGAGGTGTGGGACTACAGCGATGGTAACGGATTCCATCAAATGTCATCTCTTTATGTTGATTTAGTGAATGAGTATGGAAAATCGGAAAGTATTGATGAGTTCGCTATGAAAGGGCAGTTTGTGGGTGCTATGAGCTACAAAAGCATCTGGGAAGTATGGAACTACAACAAGCTGAATTATGGCGATCGTTATACTTCCGGGTTCCTTTTCTGGTACCACAACTCTCCTATTCGTCAGGTATGTGGTCGTATGTGGGATTGGTCGCTCGAACCTACGGCAGCACTTTATGCTGCGGCAAATGCCTGCGAGCCTCTACATCCGCAATACGATTATTTAAAGAACACAGTATCAGTAATTAATGATTATTACAAAGCTTTTTCTGGTTATAAAGTTACGGCAGAAGTGTATGATATCAACTCCAAACAAGTTTGGAAGAATCAGGCAATAGTTAATCTTCCCGAAGATGGAGCAGTAAATGATGTGATCAAAATTGATTTTCCTAAAGATATTTCGCCTGTACATTTCATCAAACTTCGTCTTTTCGACGATAAAGGAAAAGAAGTAGGAAGTAACTTCTACTGGCGTTCAAATAGCGTATATGGTGGTATGAAGTCTATGACAGGTCCGGCTACAGCTGGTTTTGAAAGTATAAAAAATCTGGCACCAACTAAGGTAGCAATGAAGTATAAAACCCGTACAATTGAAGATAGGCATTATATTGATATTGAACTGAAGAATACAGGACGTTCAATAGCCTTCTTTACACAATTGCAATGGTTGGATGCCACCGGAAAACCAGTACGTCCTTCATATTATACAGATAACTTTTTTAGTATGATGCCGGGCGAAAGTCGCAAGATTACAATTGAAACGGATAAGAAAAATCTGCCTGCGGATAATTATTCGTTGATTTTGAAGGGCTTCAATGTTAATAAGGTAAAAAGTCGTATTTTAGTGAACTGAAGCGGCAACGCGCTGCAGCGAGATTCGCCACGAAGTGGCAGCTCAATTCAGCCCCAGGCATCGCCCAGTCATGTTCGGAAGATTTGTATATTTCCCTTTATTGCTTATTTGGGGTTATCCAAATTTTATCCTTTCAGAACTATCGTT
>NZ_QVMJ01000032.1 GCF_010500955.1 Bacteroides sp. 519 | reverse complement strand
CATAATCTATTGGCTTTATGTAGCAGATAAATCAAATACAAGGTTTTCTCGTTAAGCATCGCGTCTATCAGTCGTTAGTCGTTTTATGATCCGTCTCTTCTTAGGAGAGGGACAAAGCCTGTTTAGCGACTTAATAAATCACTCCAATCATTTGTAAATAATTTCCAACTAAAAGATTCATTTTGATTTTGATTCTTTCACTGTTATCCGGAAAAGTCTTTGGGTAAGGGGAAATTTATAGAAAGGAAAGGGAAAAAGCAAGCATAAGGTTAATATAGGTTAAAATACCACATGGCGAAATAACTTATTTGTAATGAAATTTCCTTTATTTCAATATTTTGTTCTAATGTATTATACTTCTGTATAATCTTGTTACTAAACCTTATTTCATTCTGAAAAGAGTTTTTTTTGCTACTTTTTGGATAATTCGTCTATTTGATCTACATTTGCATCAGATTAATGTCCCTCTCCTAAGAAAAGAAAGACCTCCATATTGTAAGTAAATTCAACCACCACGCAATCGTTCGTGCTTATCAAAGTGATGTACCTTTTTCAGGCTATTTCGCTGTAATTGGTTCTTCTCACTTACTTTCAAAATAGCACTAATAACCATTTTGTTTGCTTTGGATAAAGCAGATTGATCAAAAGACTTCAGATAAACATGGGTAACTTCTTCACTTTGATGTCCCATAGCCTCACTGATAACCGCCGTAGGAACTCCTTCGTGATAGGCTATTGTGGCCCAACTGTGCCGGGATACGTACGAGGTTAGCTTTTCTTTTATTCCTATCAAAAGAGCTATTTTCTTCAAACGCCGGTTATGCGTACGAAGCGCATTGGTGTACACACGTTGCATATCGGCAGAAATGATGCCCGAAACAATTGGTAAGAGGTAGGGAGAACCGGCAGTCTGGCTTTCGTACTTCCGAATAATTTCCCAAGCCATTGGTTCAACTGCGATATTAACTGTGGAACTGGTTTTACGCCGCTGATAAACAATCACATTGTTATAGATGTCGGTTTTGCGTAAATGGGCAAGATCAATAAACGAGATTCCCTGAAGATAGAAACTTAGCATAAACATATCGCGGGCAAACTCCAAACTGGGATACTGACTGAGATCTGCCTCATTGATTTGAGAAATTGTTTTGTTAGACACTGCTCGTTTCATAGTAGGAATTGCTTTGGTAAAAAGGTGCTCGAATAATCCGCCCTGCAATTCGACCAACCCTTGTTTAACGGCTTTATTATACATGGATCGAATACGGGAAATGTAAAAAACGATAGAATTATGGCTTAAGCCGGAAGTGATCAGATATTCCTGATAAGAGCAAAGCCAATCATGAGTAAAACAACTGGACAATTGAATACTGTCTCCATGAAAAGATAACATACTACGCAAGGTAGACAAATACGTTTCAGCTGTACGACAACGCCCTTCACGCTTATATTCGTCAGCTATTTTAGTTACAAATTCTGATAGATTCATCCTCTTTATTATTTTAGTTATTCTCAATAAACGTAAGCAAAAAAAAGAAGTTTAAGCGGGAAAAGAAAAAAGAGAGATTATGGAAAGGAAGATTGTTTTACAATGAAACATCTCCATTCTGATGTCTCACGCCTCACACAGAATCGCACATAAGTATAACATTCGTTGTAAATAGATTGATGATGTATTGTACAACCACGGTTTATTCACTGTAGATAGAATGGAAAATGACAACCCGTTGATTTCGTCTGAATATGCTACACGGGTTATGTGCAATTATGCCATTAACACGTTGCATTGCTGCGAACATGGAAAGAAAAGTCCAGACAAATAAAAAGGTACAAAAAGCAACGGCCGTTGAATTTCGTTGCAACAAAAGAAAAGAAGAGAAAAGAAGAGAAAACATCAGTAGAAAAAGATAAAAAAGAAACTGCTACTGCTGATACTCTAGTTGAGAATTGAGAGTTGAGAGTTGAGGGTTCCATGCGGCATCGTAACTCTCAACTTTCAACTCTCAACTCTCAACTCAAATGAACTGCATTTGCACCCTAAATGAACTGCATTTGCATGCTAAATGAACTGCATTTGAGGTGTAAATGAACTGCATTTGAGGTGCAAATGAACTGCATTTTTGGATGATCCCTACATAGCTTATTTGCATCACATGTTTCTAACTAGCATAGTTTTTAAAAACTTAAGGCAAATAACTTGTAGAAAAGAAAGAAATTCTCTTTATTTGCAGGGAAATTTAATAAAAAACATATCATGAATAACGCCTTACCCACAGAGGGAAATCTTTCTGCTTTAAAAAGAGAGGATTTTCAAACAGAAGTGGATGGAAAAAAAACCGATCTATTCATCCTAAGAAATAACAATGGTATGGAAGTAGCGGTTACCAATTATGGTTGTACGCTCCTTTCAATAATGGTTCCCGACAAAGATGGAAAATACAGTAACGTAGTTTTAGGACACGATAGCATTGACCATGTAATCAACAGCCCGGAACCTTTCCTCAGTACAGTAATCGGACGCTACGGAAACCGCATAGCAAACGGTAAATTCACCTTGAACGAAGAAGAGTATAGTTTAACTATCAATAATGGGCCTAACTCCTTGCATGGCGGACCAACCGGATTTCATGCTCGCGTGTGGGATGCCGAGCAGATTAGTGATACTGTTATTCAGTTCAATTACACATCTGCCGATGGCGAAGAAGGATTCCCCGGAACATTAGATGTTTCCATACTCTATCAGCTAGATGACGATGATAACGCCCTGCTAATTAATTACACAGCAACTACCGACAAACCGACACTGGTAAACCTCACCAACCACGCATTTTTCAACCTCAGTGGTATTGCCAACCCATCTCCTTCCATAGAAAACAACATTGTTACTATTAACGCCGATTATTACACTCCTGTTGACGAGGTATCTATCCCAACCGGAGAAATTCTGAAAGTAGAAGGAACACCCATGGACTTCCGCAATCCGCATTTGGTAGGTGAGCGCATTAACGATAAATTTCAGCAACTTGTTTATGGTGCCGGATACGACCATTGTTATGTATTAAATAAAGCCGAAGCCGGTGAACTTAGCTTTGCTGCATTGTGCACCGATCCTGTAAGTAGACGTACACTGGAAGTTTATACTACCGAACCGGGAGTACAGTTATACACCGGAAACTGGTTAAATGGTTTTAAAGGTGCCCATGGTGCAACTTTCCCGGCAAGAAGCGGAATTTGTTTTGAGGCTCAACGTTTCCCCGATACGCCCAATAAACCACATTTCCCCACGGCTACATTAATGCCTGGAGAAGAATACCAACAACTAACAGTCTACAAGTTCGATGTAAGAGACTAACAAAGTAAATTCTTTAACCTGATTTATAATTAACCATTTAAAACAATTATGGAACAAAAAAAACAAAATGGTAATCTCATTGCCATTATTACGATGTGTTTTATTTTTGCTATGATTTCATTTGTAACTAACATGGCTGCCCCTTTTGGCAATATATGGGGTCACACCTATAGCTGGGCAGGCATGATGGGTAATATGATGAACTTTGCAGCGTATCTATTTATGGGAATTCCTGCCGGTAAAATGCTTGTAAAATACGGCTACAAGAAAACTGCTCTAATGGCATTGGGAGTAGGTGTTGTGGGGCTTCTTGTACAATATTTATCCAGCGAATATGGTGCAGATGTAGCCACATTTACTTATGACGAACAAATAGTAGCATTAAATCTTATTATTTATTTACTAGGAGCATTTATTTGCGGTTTCTGCGTATGTATGCTTAATACTGTAGTAAACCCCATGTTGAACTATCTTGGTGGAGGTGGAAACAAAGGAAACCAGTTGATACAAATTGGTGGTACATTGAATTCACTCACTGGTACACTGACTCCGTTGTTGGTAGGTGTTTTGATTGGTCAAGTAACTGAAAAAACAAGTATGAGCGATGTTGCTCCGTTATTGTTCATCGGTATTGGTGTATTTGTTCTATCATTCATTATCATTTCTTTTGTTAAAATAGTAGAACCTCAGCAAAAGAAAAACGAAAAATACGAGCACAGCCCATTGGCTTTCCGTCATTGTTTATTGGGTATTATTGCTATCTTCTTCTATGTAGGTATTGAAATCGGTATTCCTGCACAACTTAACTTCTACATTACCGGATTAGGTTTTGAAGGTTCGGCTGCAGTAGGTGGTACACTAGCTGCATCCTATTGGTTTTTAATGTTGATTGGCCGTGCATCAAGTAGTATTATCAGTGGAAAAGTATCTACTACTACACAAATGACTATCGTATCCGGGCTAGCAATAGCATTACTCCTTATTGGTATCTTTATGCCAGACACTATTGTTGTACAATTTAAAGGAAACGACATTCCAGTAAAATGTTTTCTGATTGCTGCATGCGGTTTGTGTACATCCATTATGTGGGGTGGTATCTTTAACCTGGCTGTAGAAGGTTTGGGTAAATATACAGCTGCTGCATCGGGCTTGTTCATGATGATGGTTGTAGGTGGTGGCGTAATGCCATTAATCCAGGACTTTATTGCCAAAGCAACTAACCCGATTACAAGTTACTGGCTTGTTATAGCCATGTTGGTATACATTTTATATTATAGCCGGATCGGTCACAAAAATGTAAACAAAGACATTCCTGTGGAATAATAATAAGTAATGAGTGATGAGTTTTGAGTAATGAGTAATGAGTATCCATGCGGATTACTCAAAACTCAAAACTCATCACTCAATACTCATCACTCAATACTCAAAACTCAATACTAATTAAAAAAGAAAGGATAACTTATGGACATTAATCATGTAAGAAGCCGTTTTGCAAAGCATTTCGATGGTGCAACAGGTTCAGTATATGCATCACCTGGTCGTATTAACCTGATTGGTGAACACACCGATTATAACGGCGGATTTGTATTCCCCGGTGCAGTAGACAAAGGTATTGTGGCCGAAATCAAACCAAACGGAACAGATAAAGTACGTGCTTACTCTATCGACCTTAAAGATTGGGTTGAATTTGGATTGAACGAAGAAGATAAGCCACGCACTACATGGGCCAGATACATTTTCGGTGTATGCCGTGAAATGATTAAGCGCGGTGTAGATGTTAAAGGATTTGATACTGCTTTTGCCGGCGATGTGCCTCTTGGAGCAGGTATGTCTTCATCTGCTGCATTAGAAAGTACATATGCTTTTGCACTTAACGAACTTTTTGGTGATAACAAAATAGACAAATTTGAATTGGCTAAAGCCGGACAGGCAACAGAACACAACTATGTGGGTGTTAACTGTGGTATCATGGACCAGTTTGCTTCTGTATTTGGAAAAGCTGGTAACCTGATTCGTTTAGACTGTCGTTCACTTGAATATAACTATTTCCCATTCAACCCACAAGGATACCGCTTGGTTCTGCTCGATTCGGTAGTTAAACATGCATTGGTTGATGGCGAATACAACAAACGTCGCGCATCTTGCGAAGCTGTTGTTGCTGTTATGCAGAAAGAACATCCTCATGTAATGTTCCTTCGCGATGCCAATATGGAAATGTTGGAAGCTGTGAAAGATCAGGTAAGCGAAGTTGATTACAAACGTGCTAAATATGTTATCGAAGAGATTCAACGTGTATTAGACGTTTCGGATGCTTTGGAACAAGGAGACTACGAAACTGTAGGCCAAAAGATGTTTGAAACTCACCACGGTATGAGCAAGCTTTACGAAGTTAGCTGCGAAGAGCTTGATTTCCTTAACGATATTGCTAAAGAATGTGGTGTTACAGGTTCGCGCGTAATGGGTGGTGGATTTGGTGGTTGTACAATCAATCTTGTTAAAGATGAATTGTATGATGGCTTCATTGCTAAAGCTAAAGAAGCTTACAATGAAAAATATGGCAAATACCCGAAAGTTTACGACGTTGTTATTTCCGACGGATCAAGAAAATTGGCTTAATCAGAAAAAGATATAATAAATAAAAAAGAGGAGGTAAAGAAGACTGAGTTATACTCAACTTCTTTACCTCCTTTACTTTCACCTAACTTGTGGTTTATTTCTTTTCGTCTAACTTCTCAAACGCGGAATTTTTACTAATAAACTCCGGAACAATTTCCTTCATGGCTTCTACTATTTTCATTTGATTGTAAGTGTAGCTTAAGTCAATCAGGTTCTGAATTCGTGTTTTCACCTCGTTATAATCATATTCGCGTACTGTAGCTATCATTATTTTCTCATGGTGAGTAGGTTTGGTGGTTTCCTTTACATTTAACAGTTCTTCGTACAACTTTTCACCATGGCGTAATCCTGTAAACTCAATCTTAATATCAGGACGTCCGGATAAGCTAATCATTCTGCGTGCAAGATCGAGAATCTTCACTGCCTTACCCATGTCAAAGATATAAATTTCGCCACCATTACTCATACAACCTGCTTCTAACACCAACCGGCAAGCCTCAGGAATAGTCATGAAATAACGGATTATTTCGGGATGAGTTACAGTTACAGGGCCACCTCTCTGTATCTGATCGCGGAAACGGGGAATTACCGAACCATTTGAGCCTAATACATTGCCAAAACGGGTAGTTATAAACTTTACTGAAGGTTTACTGTCTTTCTGGAGTTTCTTGGCAAGAGACTGTACATAAATCTCAGCCAAACGTTTAGAACACCCCATTACATTAGTTGGATTAACTGCTTTGTCGGTAGAAACCATTACAAACTTATCTGCATTATATTCAACAGCCAAATCTGCTAAAATTTTTGTACCAAGTACGTTTACCTGTATTGCCTCAGATACATTATCTTCCATCATAGGAACATGTTTATAGGCAGCAGCATGAAAAATGTATTGCGGTTGGAAATGATTAAAGATAGATCGCATGCGGTTGGCATTAGATACATCTGCTACAATCGTTTCTGCATCTATGTTTCGCCAACGATCCTGCAACTCTAAACGGATATCGTGTAAAGGCGTTTCTGCCTGGTCAACAAGTATAAGTTTATAAGGGTTAAATTGTGCAACCTGTCTCATAATTTCACTACCAATAGAACCGGCTGCTCCTGTTACCATTACACGTTTGCCTTCCAGATGCGAAGCTATTTTCTTTAAATCAACTTCAATTGTATCACGCTCCAGTAAATCCTCAATCTGTATTTCTTTTAAATCGGCAACATTTAGTGTTTGTCCTTTCCATTCGCTTAATGGTGGGGCAGTCAGCAACTTTATATTTCGTGAAAGTAGCTCATCAGTAAATTCAGAGTCTTTCATTTTATCCATCTTAGCCGGCGAAACAATGATTGTTTTAACCTCTTTACGCTCTAGGATATCAAATATCTTATCATTCAGCGGATAAATACGTACCCCCATCACTATTTTGTTTATTAGTTCCGGTTCATCGGCAATAAAACCTTTTAAACGATAACGGTTCTTAAGATTTACTCTAAGTGATTTTGCAATATTCACTCCCGCTTCTTTTGCTCCATAAATAAACACATTGGCACTATGGCTATCATCGAAATTGATAACTTCAAAAAACATCTTTACCACAATACGAGAGAAAGCCATTAAAGCAAAATTTATCACATAAGCTATAAATATAACACTTACAGAACCAATCTTAATGCCAAAGTGGAAATCCAAAAGATATGCTGCCAACATTACCACACCATATGATACAGTTAGAGAACCGAAAATACGCATAATGTCAACAAACGAGGAGAAACGAAGTACATTTGAATATGTACGGAACACACGGAAGAAAATCAGATTCACAAATACAGCGCTAAGTATTGTTCGGCCAGCAGTAGAATATTCTAAAAAGATGCTCCGCACATCATATCGTAAAGAATAAGCTAAAAAAGATGAAACGATGATAATAAATACATCGATCAAAAGAACAGTCCAAATCGGTAACACTTTGGCCGAAAGGTACTTACGGAAAATGTTTTGCTTCATTTTATTGTAGGTTTGTTTTAAGCTGTGCAAATATACATTATTTTAGGAGATTCTCATATCTATCGTAAATATTCATTGGTTTATATCTGTAAAGAAATGAGGTATTTCCAAATAGTATATTTCCTTCCATCTCTTCATAATCTCCACACATATCAACATCCACCAATCTGGTGTTATACAATGCTTCTATTTCTGGTAACAACTCCTTTGCCTTTATCACAATCAACGAGTACATTATTGTACCAAGTAAAGTTGAATCAAAGACTTCAGTATTGGATATGTTTTCTAAATAGAATACTAATAATTTCCTGAGCCATGCTATAACCTCTTCGCGTTTTTCGGGTTTATCTTCAAGAGCACAAATCATTGATTCAACAGCAAAAATACGTAAATGCGGTTCCAGTGATGGCTCTTCCATATATTCAAACAGGGTATCCAGCTGGTTTCCTGTTACATAATACAACGTTAATGGAATAACTTTTTCTGACCAACCTGCAAAATGAAAATCCTTGAACTGCCTATTTTGTCGTAACACCTCCAATACAAGATTCAGTTTTTCTGTTGCACGTAACTCACCAAAGATAAATAGTATATGTATTACTAAATAAGTTGGTGGTTCTTCCCAACATTCGTCGGATATATCATCACAGGTACGACCTATTTCGTACAGTAATATGTTTTCCAGATCCGCTAATAACTCATCGCGGTCTATGGCCAGTATTTTATCAATTGTTTCTTTTTCTAACTTAAGCATTTCCGGATCGAAAAGGAGATCCAGTTCATGATGCTTGTAAACTAATTCTGTTGGATAATCAGGGTATTGATAATTGTAGTCGGTAAAAACAAGGTTTCTCCTGGAAAATAGTTCTTCGTCGTCATAATATTCATCATCATATTCATCATCATCATCATCCAGACCAATAGTATATTCAAAGTTACCAACCCCTACACTTTTTTCGAGGATAGGGATATATTGTGATGCCTGAAGTTGTGATTTCGCAAAGAGAAAAGGTTTACCATTTCTTCCAAACTCATATTCAATCAACGGAATTTCTTCTGTGTCTTCTTCAAGAATATATTGCGCTAACGAAAAGCCTTTTACCGGTTCTATTCCTAACTCTTCGGCATAGGCCATACCACCATAAATTATATTATGTACTTCGTTATAAGCTATTTCAACCGAATCAAAAAATCTGTCTTCTATTTCTTCATAATCAATAGGGTCTATATTGAAGTAATAAAAAGCATCTTTTATTCCAAGACAATACAGATCAACCAAAAAAATTCCCAATGTACGATTCCCTGACTTATGCTGACGTACAACTACAATAGAGGCAACTCCTGCTTCCTGCCAGTCTTTGTTTATAAGACATTTTTCGATAGGAAGATTTCGGGCTTTTGTTTGAATGTATTTCTCAGGCGAGAGTTGGGGCTTGGGCTGGGCTTTATTTTGTTTTTTCTTTGACATAATTAATATTACTTTTTACATTTCATCTAACCTACATTATTCATACTATAGAATGGAAGGAGTTATCGCTTCGCTAGGAGTTAAAGGAGTTAAAGCTTTAGATGCTCTGAAGTATCTTAGAGCTATAACTCCTAAGGAGCAAAGCTCCTGATAACTCCCTTTAACTACTTCCATTCTGGAATATGAATAATTCAGGTTAATTTGCTTTCACTAATTTCTTTATTATCTAATGCATAGGTAGTGCATATTATTGCGACTTATTTGAGTATAAAAAACAAAAGTATAAAATAATTCCCGATTACTTTAACCGTAACCGGGAATTATTTTATAATTGAAAATTGAAGGTTGAAAATTGAAAGTTATCCCACATGGGATGGCAATTCAATTTTCAATTAGGCACAACGTGCAGATGAAAATTTTTCTTCATAAAAACAATATATACAATGCTTAGTAATAATATCGCCCCTAAGAAATACCAATAGCCATATCCTAATGGATGTATCCAGATATATCCTGCTACAATAACTGCTTGAACAAGCATATATAAAGATGACACTACAATATGTGGCATTTTCAATTCGTTTGCCATGAGCTGATACATGTGTTTTCGATGTGGCAACCCGATGTTTTCGTGAAGCATTACTCTATGTATAATCGTTAATATAGAATCTACTCCGTAAACAACTAGCAAAATAAAGTAACTAAAATCGTTCGTTATCAAAATTAATTTTCCGATAAAGAAAAGTATGATAAATGCTATACTTACTGACCCTACATCGCCGGCAAAACATTTGGCTTTCTTCCGGAAATTGAAAAAGTTGAAAACCAATACTGCCAGAATCATTATATAGATAAACGCCGGATCAACAAAAGCTGTTATATAATGGTTAATGTAAGCCAAAGCTAACAGGACAATCAACGAATACCCTCCGGTTATACCATTTATTCCATCCATAAAGTTATAGGCATTTATTATTCCTGTACAAACAATCAATGCTATAATCAGCCAGTACCAAGACATGTTGAATAATCCCCATTGATAAAACATGAGTGCCATTCCACTAAAGTGAAATACTAATCGAGTTTTCTGGGATATGGGGTGGATATCGTCGACAAAGCTAATCAGGGTGATTAGGGATAATCCCCCAATAAACCAAGGGTATGCAAAGCTATTGCTAATGAAGAAGGCTATAGCACCCAGAAAGAAAATAATCCCTCCACCACGCAGGGTTATGCGGGTATGGGAGCTACGTTCGTTGGGTTTATCGATGATGTTGAATTTATCGGCGATTTTGAAGTATAGGAGTTCTGCGAGGAAGAGCAGGAGGAGGATTAGGGGGTAATACATTACTTATTTGAAAAAGATTTGATTGTTTTAATTAAGCCATCTTTCGCTTGTACAGGCATTCTATTAATACCTAAAGCATTCTTCAACTTCGCATTTGAAACTACATAGTTTTCGGTCAACTTATTGAGTCTTTCGGTATTCAAAGGCAGATGCAACAAGTTTCCTATTTTTGCACATGTAGTCATAAAGCTTTTATTTATTTTCCAGATATGTGCTTTTCTTCCCATATCTTCACATATGGTTTCAATAAGTTCATTTGTGGATAATGCTTCATCATCTGCAATATGATAGATGCCGGATTCGATATCTTTATTTAAGAAACCATCTACAGCACAACACAAATTATCTATAGAAACAAAAGAGCGTCTATTTTCAAATGCTCCTAATGGCCATGGAATTCCTTTACTAACAACACTATATAGCAAATTTAGATTTCCTTTATTTCCAGGACCATGTATCATACAAGGCCTAAATATATAAACCTTTTTTTGAGGGTTAAGAGTTGAGAGTTGAGAGTTTATGTATTCTTCTGCTGCAATTTTACTCTCACCATAAGGACCTTTTGGAGCTGGGATTATGTCTTCGGTTAAGATATCACCTGGAACAAAATCGGCTGCTGCTTTTACTGAACTAAAGAATATAAACTTTGAAGCCGAAGATTCTTTGAAGAAATCAAATATTTTTTTTGTTAGTTCAGTGTTGATAGAAAAGTATTCCTCTGCTTTTGATTGGTTCTTGGTATCGTGGGCTTTGCCGGCAAGGTGGATGATGGTGTCGAAATGAGGGAGATCTTTTGTTTTAAGGTCAGCCCATTTGAATGTTTTTACAACTCCATCTCTGTCAGGGGCAACAATGTCGAGTCCATAGATTTGATGGTTGGCTTTCAAGGTAGTTAGTAGGTTGGAACCGACGAAGCCGTGGAGGCCGGTGATGAGGATGTTCATAATATTATCTACCAATACAAGTATAATCGAAGCCTAATTCTTCCAGCTCTTTTCTGTCATAAATATTACGACCATCAAGAATCAAATGATTATTCATAGCTTTCTTTACTACTGCCCAACTTGGCAAACGAAACTCTTTCCATTCTGTTACAAGCATAAGTGCATCAGCATCCAAAACCGCATCATAAATATCCTGAGCATATTTAATTTTATTTCCAATTCTTCTTTTAGTTTCCTCCATTGCAATAGGATCATATGCTTTAACATTACCACCAGCATTTACTATTTTATCAATAAGTACTAGTGAAGGAGCTTCACGCATATCATCGGTTTCTGGTTTGAAGGATAATCCCCATAAAGCAATTGTCTTTCCTGATATATCACCATTAAAATATTTCATAAGCTTGTCAAAAAGAATACTTTTCTGAGATTCATTAACTTCTTCAACAGCTTGCAATACTTTCATTGAGTAACCATTTTTTTCGGCTGTTTTTATAAGTGCTTTTACGTCTTTTGGAAAACAAGATCCACCATATCCACATCCTGGATAAAGAAACTTATTTCCAATACGACTATCTGAACCGATACCTTTACGTACCATATTGACATCGGCGCCAACGATTTCACAGAGATTTGCTATATCATTCATAAAGCTAATACGGGTTGCAAGCATGGAATTAGCTGCATATTTAATCATTTCAGCTGAAGGGACATCAGTAAATATCATCCGATAATTATTCATCATAAATGGCTTATATAACTTTTCCATCAAATCCTTTGCACGTTCCGATTCAACTCCTACAACAACCCGATCCGGTTTCATAAAATCATCAATAGCATCTCCTTCTTTTAAAAATTCCGGATTAGAAGCCACATCAAAATCTATTTTTACTCCACGCTTATCAAGTTCTTCCTGTATTGTAGCTTTTACTTTTTGCGCTGTACCTACTGGAACTGTACTCTTAGTAACAACAAGAACATATTTATTCATATTTTTACCTATAGTTCTAGCCACTTCTAAGACATATTTTAGGTCGGCACTGCCATCTTCATCAGGAGGGGTTCCAACTGCACTGAACACTATATCTACCCCATCTAAACAGGACTCTAAAGATGTGGTAAATTTTAATCTACCAGCGGCATAGTTTCTATGAACCATTTCTTCTAATCCTGGTTCATATATGGGAATAATTCCTTTTTTAAGATCTTCCACTTTTTTTTCCAAAACATCTACACAAATAACATTTACTCCCATTTCTGAAAAGCATGTTCCTGTTACTAAACCAACATAGCCGGTTCCTACAATTGCAATATTCATATTTTACAAATTATAATATGTTTTAAACCACTTAACTGTTTCTTCTATCCCTACTCTTAAAGGAGTATTAGGTTTGAATCCTACCGCTTTTTCCAGAGAAGAAGTATCTGCATAAGTTTGATACACATCTCCTGGCTGCATAGGAAGGAATTCTTTTTTAGCTTCGCACCCAATAGATTCTTCAATAGTTTTAATATAATCCATAAGTTTTACTGGCGTTGAGTTCCCTATGTTATAAATCCGGTAAGGTGCTGAGGATCTATTAGGAAAAGCTTCTTCTCCATCCCACGAAGGATCTGATGTTGGTATTTTATTAATAGTCCTAATAATACCTTCCACTATATCATCAATAAAAGTAAAGTCTCTAAACATATTACCACCATTAAAAACTTTTATTGTTTTTCCTCTTAATATTGAATCAATAAAAAGGAATGGTGACATATCAGGTCTTCCCCAAGGCCCATAAACAGTAAAGAAACGTAATCCAGTAGTTGGTAATCCAAATAAATGACTATAAGTATGAGCCATTAATTCATTTGATTTCTTTGTTGCTGCATAAAGACTTACCGGATGGTCGACATTGTCTTTCTCAGAAAAGGGAACTTTTTTATTTAAACCATACACGCTGCTTGAACTCGCATATACTAAATGTTGGACAGGGTTATTCCGACAGCCTTCCAAAATATTTAAGAATCCATTGATATTACTATCAGTATAAGCATGTGGATTCTCAAGAGAGTATCTTACTCCAGCTTGGGCGCCCAAATGACAAACACAATCAAAATTTTCCTCTGCAAAAAGATTCTCCATTGGGAGTTTATCTTCCAGATTAACACGTAAAAAATGAAAATCAGGATATGATGTACTCTGTATGCTTTGATTCCATTTTATGTCCTCATAATTGATTCCTAATGAAAGCAATCGATCATTTTTCAAATTGACATCGTAGTAATCATTTATACTATCTACCCCTATTACCACATTTCCATTTTCCAAAAGTTTTTTAGAAACATACGAACCTATAAAACCTGCGGCACCTGTTACTAATATTTTCATTATTTATTTTCTAATAAAGTTGTGTAAATCTCCAAATGCTTATTTATAACATTTTTAATAGAGAATTCCCTTTCCGCCAATGCTCTGGAATGTTTCCCCATTCGAATTCTCAATTTCTTCTCATCAATTAATTTTTTGAGTTTTTCTGCCAAGATATCACTGTTTTTTATTGGTATTAAATAACCATTCAGATCGTTTTCAACAGTTTCTCTACAGCCAATAGAATCTGTAGTTATAATAGGGCGCCCCACAGCAGTCGCCTCAATAAGAGATTTTGGCAGTCCTTCTTTATAATAAGATGGAAAAGCTACAATGTGTGCATTTTGAAGCAAATGAAAAATATCAGATCTATAGCCTAGCCACTGAATATATTCTCCATCACATGCACTCTTTAACTCTTCTTTTTTTATTGCTTTAGGGTTATCGTCCAATCCACCACACAACAGGAACTTCACCTTATCATTATATTCTTTCTTCAATTTTAAAGCCGCATCAATTAAAATAAAAACCCCTTTTTCAATAATCATTCGTGCAGTAAACAAAATTGTTATTTTACCGATTTCAGGCTCTGGAGTGTAATAAAACAGATTCAAATCAATCCCTGACCCTTTAATCAAACGGGATTGTGTATCATCTATTATATGATGATTTATAAATAAAGATTTGTCTTCATCATTTTGAAAAATAGCCAACAAGTTTTGCTGATGATGAGAATATTTCAATATTTTAGGAAGCACTTTAGCTATTAATGATTTATTTTCATCTGAAAAGAAAATACCTAAACCACTTATAGCATTTACCACCCCATTTACTTTAGCCCACTTAGCAGCAAGTGTACCCCATAGAATAGTTTTTAATCCTACATGATGTACAATATCTGGTTTATTCTTTTTATATAATCTATATAGAAAATAGCAAGTATTGAGTTCTTGAAATATATTTTGGCCTGAGCGATTCATAGGTAAATCGATAAATTTCAAACCCATTTTCTCAATTTCTTGCTTTTTTCCTGTGTCTTTTGCTATTATAATTACATCATAACCTTTTTTTTTACATTGGATAGCTATGTCCTTACGATGCGATAAAAAAAACCAATCAACGTTAACTACAATAAAGAGCTTCATTAAGTAATTGTTTAAATATCCTTTATTTTTTTTGCTGGAGAACCAGCCACTATCACATTTGATGGTGTATTTTTCGTAACAATTGCCCCAGCAGCAATTATTGAGCGAGAACCGATATTAACACCAGATAAAACTCTAACCCCACAACCTATCCACACATCATCCTCTATCAAAACTTTTTCTTGCTTCATTGGATTATATTTTATAGGCAAATCCTGATCGTCCCATGTATGGTTTGAACTTAAAATTGATGTTGAATGTGCTATCGAAACATTATTGCCTATGCGAATATCTCCCTCTGCATCCAGATAACACATAGGATGTATACTAACATTAGAACCTATCGAAAGATTTTCTATATGATAAATAAAAACCCGTGGAGCAATATATACATTTGTACCACAATCTTTTGCCAAAACCGAACAAAGAATAAATCTTATTAAAGCTCCCAATTTCGAATCAAAATTAGCAGATACTTTAAATAAATATTTATTAAAACTTCTGGGGAAAACTTTCGATATATTTATTAATATATTGATAATTTTATTGTATTTGGAAAAAAAATCACGCCCACTTTTACCCATATCAAATACTATTAAATATTTTAGTGTAAAAATCCATACGTTTTTTTTCCAGGTTGTTATAAGAATATTTCCGAGAAGTAGAATAATTATTTATTCCTTGTTCGAATCTTAAATCATCATTTATATATAATTTATATATATCTTCTGCCAATTTTATATAATTACCTTTCTCATGCAAATACTCACTATCTAATAATTCCGGAATTCCTGCAACAGAAGACGCAACACAAGCACAAGATCTACTCATTGCCTCAATAATTGCTCTTGGTAAACCTTCTTGGAAAGACGGATGAACATACAGATCTAGAGAATCTAAAAAATCAAAGATTTCTTCATGACTTAATGGACCAACAAATTCGATTAAATCCAATATATTTAGTTTTTTTGCTATTTTTATTAAGTCTAAAGAATCACCAGCGCCTACTATTTTATAATAAATCTGAATACCATATTTTTCTTTTAAAAGCGCAATACTTCTTAACATTATATGATACCCTTTAAATTTAACTGACAAGTTCCCTATCTGCCCACATATAAATGTATTCTTTTTGTTAAAATCCTCACGATTTTTTCTTTTAAATAACTCTATAAATACATTTGAACAAGATACTGTATAAATCACTTTAGCTGCCGGATATATATTTTGCAAATAATATTGAGTTACATATAATACATAAGATGATTCGGCCACAACCTCTTTTAGTCTTTTATGAATAATAGGAGCCAAAATTTTTCCAAATAAAGTCCCATAATAAAAATACGCATCAAAGGCATTTGCAACAACTTCAATAATATAAGGCTTATCAAGTTTTTTACACTTTTCAATAACTGCCAATCCCAATATACTTGGTAAACGGATAACTGCTACATCTGTATTTTCAAGATTAGCCAAAATTTCTTCATTAATTAATCTCTTCTTAAATAAAATATCGAGAGGACTCTTGTATATCTGGGAAAGATTAAAGGAAACCCCTTCATAAGATGAAACAACTCCTTTATTCGAAGAACTTATTTCACGCGCATAAATTGAAAGTGAATTCATACCATCTAATAAATATCTATTCCATACACTTTTAGGTAAACCAGATGTTGAATAATAAAGATTATTTTTCTTAAAAAAACGATGGTCATGAACAAATAATACACGCATATTTTGTAGATTAAATACATACCCATAACTATCTCAACCAATAATAGAGTTGAATAAATAGTATGAATATTGACATTGAGATTGAAAGGAAATTATTAAATTTTGATTTACATGAATAAAAACCATACGCCGTTAAAATATAGAGAAACGGCATCATTATTGTTTTATGTCTAAACTGCAAAGATATAGTACCAAGAAGCAATGAATATACCAATATAATTAATGATACATATTGTATATTCTTCTTATTGAACGATATAAGTAAACCTGCAAATATATATCTCCAACAAAAAATTAAATATAAAGCACATAAGGTTGTAGATAAAAAATATCTTAAATTAAATATTCCTGATGTATATATCTCAAAATTCAGAAAAGGAGAAAATAAAAAAAAAGCAGCAAGTAATGGTATGCCTATAATTTTAGGCAGTAACATTAATTTTACTAAGGTTGAATCTTCATCTATTTGCGCTAATGTACGTAAATAACTTTCTCTAAATAATCCTTCAAATTTACCTGCTGAAATCTCAATAAGAAAAGGCATAATTAATACAAAAAAAGAAACAAACACTATAAAAGTAATAATATAAATTAAGTTTGCTTGTTTTTTTGTTTTCAATTTATTATAAAATATATCACGAGATAAAATAAAGATGCCAACTCCTGCAAAAACAATTGAGCCAAAGCGTATATACGAAATTAAAAGTAAGCTAAATATTAGTACAATATAATTTTTATTTAAAAAAGAGCAGAAAGAAAGAAGCAAAAAGGTAACAATCCAAGCATCCCTCATTAGGATAATTCCATTTGCAATAATAAATGGACAAAATAGTACCAATCTTTGTGCCAAAAATGAAATTTTCTCATTATTTAATAATAACTGAGTAAACTTGTATGTCAAATAAGGCAAAAAACAAATTCCCAATAAATTAGGAATCAAAATATTAAGCGGAGAATTTATTGAGAATGGATATAATACTTTAAGAAAAGTAACATAAGGATATGTTTTATCTGCTATTACTGTGGGTGTATATGGCAGTCGAAAATCAACTAACTGAGCAAAATATCGAACATCGTCTGTTCCAACGCCACCTTCTGGACCCGTCAAACCTAAATAATTAGGTAATGTATATATTTGAACTAAATAGATTATTAAACAGCAAAGCAAATAGAAATGGAAATATATATAATTTTCAAATTTCTTTTTTTTCTCAATTTTTAATGATAAGACAAAAAAAAGAAGAAGAGAATAACAATAAGAGAATAGGGAAGTATTATCTATTACCAGTATAAAAAATACAGAAAATAAAAAAAGAGAAAATGATATTTTTTGATTTTGATTAATTGCAATCATATATAAAACTTAATATCTTATATAAGTCATTATTTTGTTTAGTAATTAACTCATTAACTCTTTTATTTCCTCTTTCTACAAATAAGTTATATAATTCTTTATCTGTTTCGATTTGTAAGATGCGATTAGATATTTCATCAATCTTATACGGATTATAATACAAAACTGCATTCTCACATACTTCCGGTATGCTAGTGGAACATGAAGAAATAACCGGTATATTGTTGTACATGGCTACTAAAGGAGGATAACCAAATCCCTCATTTAGTGATGGATAAACAAAACAAAAGGCATTTTTAAAAAAAAAATCCAATGTTTCTTGAGATACATAAGAATGAAACTCAAATTTTAATTTATTTGATATCCATTTCTCCATTAGTTTGTTACTTCCCAAAACAACTATTCTCTTTTCTTTTAAATGTCCATTTGAAATAAGAGAATCAAATGCTAATAAAGTTCTATATACATTTTTCTCAAATCTATTCGCACTAATTATTAAATAATAATCTTTTGTATAATTCCCCGAGGGTGGAATACCAAAATCAAAAGGAGAATAAAATACATGGATATCCTCCTTATTAAGGAAAGGATAAAAATACAATAATGAATATTTAGAATGATTTGAAACTGTAACAATTTTAATATTTTTTTTTGACAACAATTTACTTGTATTCTTAATATGTCTTTTCCGTTTTATTTCTTGAAGAAATTTGAAT
Source organism: Bacteroides sp. 519 (assembly GCF_010500955.1). Lineage (GTDB taxonomy): Bacteria > Bacteroidota > Bacteroidia > Bacteroidales > Bacteroidaceae > Bacteroides. The sequence goes on along the minus strand of NZ_QVMJ01000032.1, from coordinate 74,491 downwards.
TGAGAAATAAAATAATAGATAAAACGTTTCAAAAAACCAGAAATATATTTAAAACGATAATAATCCCATGGAAGTTCGATAGGCCTTATTCCATGCATAACAATTATAAAAGTTACACTATAAATATCAAAATCTTGATACTTATATGGTAAGGCAGAATAAAATTTCACATATTGTCCACCTCTTAATAAATTATATAAATCTGATTTGTTTTTAACCATTATGATGTTAAAATTATTCTTTTCAAGTAACATTAAAAGTTCCGGATCTATTGACATTTCTTCATAAAAAAACACATCAAAATGATATCCATTCTCTATAGATTTTTTTAATATAAATTTTGCATATTCTGCTCCACCACTAAATTTTACATTATCATTAGTTTGTGTAGCGGCACCATCAAAAAGTACTTGATTCATAAAAAGGACAGGAATTTATAAGTTTATCTAAATCCAAAATAGGTTTAACCCAAGAGTCTTTATGCTTCAAAATATCCCAATAATTAACATCTTCAGTTATAATATAAGGAGAAACATCGTTTTTACCGATTGAATAATAATAATCATAGAATGCATATCGTTTTTTTTCTCCTTTCTCAAATTCAATCCAGCAATTAGGGATATTATATGCGTCTGAAATTATAATTCCATGCAAGGAACTGGATAGTATAAACTCACATTCATTTATTTTATCAATAAATGAATGCCAATTTTCAACATCCCGCACATCAATTATTGATATATTTTCTATTCTTGCACTTATTTCCTTATATAATCCATTCCTAAAATCACGCATATGAGGAATTAATCCTACTTTAAATTTCTTTTTAACAATGGGTTTATAAAAACGAGGAAAAAGCAGAGCTGGATCTCCATATACTTCGGGACAAGGTATATCTTGATCTAAAAGATATTTCCTTGTTAAAGGTCCACGTACAGCTAAAACTTTTAAAGGTTTAGATGAGATTTTTTTTTCTGGATAAACCACTCCTGATCCCCATATTATAGAATTAGGCGTTGTCATCCAGGATATAATACTGCCAATACATAAATACTCTTCCTTTTTCTTAAAATTACAATAATAGATGGAGGGTATTATTCTCTTGTTAGGTGATAATAATTGGGCTAAAACCGTACTCACATCATCACCCCAATTATGAGACAATGGGGTAATAGATGACTTTATTAAAACTATATTATTTCTATATTTTAAATTAATTATTTTCTTTAAGAGAATAATAAACCCTGACATCGAACGATTCAGTACAACAAATAAACTTCTTTTAAAACCATATTTTCTTATTTTCTTCAACATCATTTTTTTATTATTTTGTTACATATAAATGATGCAATGTGATTTCTTTCCTGTTTTTTTAATCCTAACAAATATACAGATAAGCATGATGAAATAAAAGCTATAAAAAAAGTTATAATAAATGACATCCATGAGTTATTCCCTATCCAACAAAACATAATTATCGGAAATACTGTGCCCAAAATCAACAGTAGTATATTTTTAAATATTACTTCTTTGAAAAATAAAATAATAGGAAGTCCTATTTTCTCATTCACATATCGAATCCGGTATCCAAATAAAAAGAAAGCAATAAATATTCTTATAATCCATACTAGTGGAGGATAATCATAGTATTGTAATAAGATATAAGATAAAGGGAGATTTACCAATGTTACGATACCTATTATGATTTGATATTTCTGTATATTTCCAATAGCTTGTGCAGTAATCCATAAAGGAGAAGAAACAACATCAAATATTAAATAAACAATAATAAAACGTGCAAATATATCTGTATATTCAGGTACATCAATTAACCATTTTTCCAATACAAAATCTATGGTGAGGAATAAAGGAAAAGCAATAATGAAATATAAAAAAAACGAAAATCTAGATAATTGAATTATTTTATTTTTCAATTCATCAATTTTATTCTCAGCATATATTTTTGTTAGAAAAGGGTTAAAAGCTATTTGAAAATTTGAAACAAAGTTATATACTGCATGGGTAATCTGATTAGCTATTCCAGTTGCAGCATTTATTGAAACCCCAAAAAAGATATTTAAAAGTATATTTGAACCTTGTTGAACTGATACATTAGAAATATTACCAAAAATACTCCAACCGGAAAAAGTTAATAATTCCTTGTATGAAGTATAATCATAAAAAAAACAATAACGACAGAAACATATATATCGTTTACAATAGATATAATATATAATATAAATAAGAATTGCTACGAATAATACCAAGAAAGCATACATTATTAATCGATCACCACCAAACGCAATCAATAAGAAAACAATTAATAATTTGAAAATTGTTTCGGCAATAGTGACATATGCATAAAAAGACATACGTTCATTTGCTATTATTGAAGCATTATAAGGAACTCTTAATATTTGAACCAAAAAAGTAAACAAGGAAAATTGATATACCCAATTAGCCGCTTCAATACGATCTTCAGGTATATTTATTTGAGAATTTAAAAACCACAACCCTATTGATTCAGCTAATATTAAAATAATAATAGCCAAAAAAAAATGGATTGTTATACTCATCGAAAATATTTTGATTGCCCCTGCATTATTTGCTTTACCTAATTCTATGTTTAAAAAACGTTGTGTGGATGTAGTCATTGCCGTATTCAAAAAAGAAAAAAGAACGACTACGCCACCAACAATATTATAAATACCAAAATCAATAACACCCAGATATTCTAGAACTATACGAGATGTATAGAATGTTACAAACATTGTAACAAACATCCGTATATATAAATATAAAGTATTTTGAGTTACTCTTTTATTATTTGAAACATTCCCCATTTACAAAAACTGAACCTTACGATTTTTTTCATTATTGTTTATAAGAATTGGAGAAGATAAGTTTAAACTTATCTTCTAATGTGTTTTTATCCACCCCATCCTCTCCCCAATCTCCTCCAGACAAGCCACCTTCAACCCTTGCCTTTTCTCAATCACCTCAATAAAATGACTTGCCTCCGACAACGAATCAAACGTCCCCGTATCCAGCCACGCGAACCCACGTCCCAACATTTGAACATGGAGTTCCTTATTTATCAGAAAATGAGCATTCACCGTAGTTATCTCCAGCTCCCCTCTTGCCGAAGGTTTAACCCTTTTAGCAACTTCAACCACTTTGTTTGGATAAAAGTATAATCCTGTCACTGCATAATTCGATTTAGGAGTTTCAGGTTTTTCTTCAATGCTCAATGCATTTCCATTCTCATCAAACTCAACCACACCATATCGTTCAGGGTCACTTACCCAATAGCCAAACACTGTAGCTTTTTGTTCTTCCTCGGCTAACCGAACAGCATTTTGCAACATGGCTGTAAAACCCTGACCATAAAAAATATTATCACCAAGTACCAAACACACAGAATCATTACCAATGAATTCTTCACCAATAATAAAAGCCTGTGCCAATCCATCTGGACTGGGTTGTTCTGCATATTCAAAATGAACTCCAAAATCAGAGCCATCACCCAGCAAACGTTGAAAAGAAGGTAAATCAATAGGAGTAGAAATAATTAGGATATCACGAATCCCAGCCAACATCAAAACTGATATTGGATAATATATCATTGGCTTGTCATAAACAGGAAGCAGTTGCTTACTAACCGCTTTGGTTAATGGATACAAACGTGTACCTGAACCTCCTGCTAAAACGATTCCTTTCATATTTACGATTTACAATTGAAAATTACCTCTTAATTATCTGCAACAAGCAAATTATATAGTTCCATCATCCTCACCTCATCCCCAGTCAGCTCCCTGCCGCCCCAGCTCATTATCACCTCTTTCGCCTCATCCAACAATTCTTTTTCCTCTACCATCCGGTAGCCACCGAATTATCCGGTTCCTTCAGCACCTGATACGAACGGTCCAATACCTTTTGAATCTCCGTCTCTATCATCATTCAGAAATGAACGCGACAAATCGGTTAAAAGCAGAAAGCATTCTGTCATAATCACGATTAAACGATGTACAATGTACGATTGAAAATATATTGGAAGTAATACAATTAGGCTTGTGATTTATGGAAAATCTATAGTTAAACTAATTGTTGTAGTAATTTTGTATTAAAGCTCCCTTAATCCTTTTTTCCATCCCTCAAAAGGACAAGAGGTACTTATCTCATTATAAAGTTTGCAATTAAAGCTAAATAATTTATCCACTGCACCAAACACATCCGGGTGAGCTAATAGTTGTATCACAGGCACTCTGGTATCCAAACTTATCTCCATAGAAATACCACCGATATTGTTTTCATGTGCTAAAGTAATACATGTAAAATCAGTACCACCAGTAAAAAGTTTGATAAGGGTGGGGCAGCTTTTTTCAAGCATTTTGAATAGTTTATTCACATCTTCATGCTTGGTTACACGATCAAAGAAATTTCCCCACGAACAGAATAAAGTAATTTGTGTGTCACCTGTTATTATAAAATTGACTATGCCATAGACTCCTTGCCCGGCTTTCAAAACATATTCAACATAATCTTTACGAACAGTGAACGAAATTTCCTCACCTCGAAAAAAAGTGTACCAGCAGTATGTGTTACAAAGTTCCTCATTTCATCTTTTCCAAATACGCCTTTGGCACCTTCACACTGATAGCCAAAATTTGGGGTACTCGCAACAACACATGTGTTTTACCTTCAATGCGTACCATTTCTCCCTCTACTCCAGTCAAACTGCCTTTTATTACTCTGACTTTCTCTCCTGGAACAAAATCGGCCGTACATTGTTTTATAGATTCTGGATCCAGATCCATCACAAACATAAAGTCGGCCATTTGTTTTTCGGGCACAACAAGCATACTGTTGTTTTCACTGTTACGGATATAGGAAATCTTCAAACCATGATCCTTGATGAGCGAAAAAGCTACTTGCTTGGTTGCTTTGATAAAAATAAGATTGTTTATAACCGGAACCTCAACTCGTTTTACCCGGTCGCTTATTCTGCGGGTAACAACATGAGTGGGTAAATAATGGGTAATTTCTATTTTTCTTAAAGAATTGCGCAGGCTTAATTCTTGATTAGCCCGAGTGCGGGCAGCAAACCAAAACTCTTGTTCATCAGCCATTTATTAGTCTTAAAGCAATTCTTTAGTTTTTATTTGTAATACAGCTACGCTAGTTGTTCGATACAGAATTCCTATTGTTAAATGTAGAAATTTAGTCGGACAATCTATGTGAAAACAGAGCTAAAAGGCATAAAGAGACACCTATTCCCTGATTCACGATGCAAAAGTAAGCCCTTTATCCTAAACTTCAAAATTTTTTTAGTTGAAAGTTTGAAGTTTAGTGAAATTTGAAATCTATGATGCTGTATGGCGTTTTTCACTTGTAAGGAAATTCAAACAGCCATCAATACATTCCCAGCAGTGTTTTTTATGAACTATTAACTCTCCTGCTCTTTTTAAAAATACTTCATTTCCATTTTTACAACAATAAAAAAACGGTTTAACAAACAGAATCATTCTTTTAAGCAAGAAAGCTTTCAATTTCTACTATTTTAGTTAAAGTGGTTACCACAATAAACCTTAGTGGTTACCACAAATACATTCAGTAGTAACTGTGGTGATCTTTAATGGTAACCGTTTTGCATATAATGGTAACCATTTTGCTAGATTGGCGAAAACTAAAAAAGGCGGAAAACCAATGGTTGCCCGCCTGTATTCTGTATACTTTCCGTATATCTTTGCTATACAAAAGATACGGTTTTTGTGTGAGATATCCAAATCTCAATTAACGCTTAATAACGTATCCTCATTCTGTTTTGTATGATGTTTACACCATTGCATACGTCATCACAAACTCATCCGCCTGCAACATATAATAAACTTCAAAGTTTTGCCTGTTAGGTGTATGTGTTTCATGCGCTGGGAAATAAGATTGCTCAAATAATGGGATATTAACATCCATATGTAGCTCCTCACGGAAAAGTATCTCTCTGCTATCCATACATTTATACATGGTTTCTTTGGCACTCCATATCATAGTCAGCATTTCGGCTTTGGTTATCTTGTCTGTTTCCGGATAAATAAGTTCCTTTTCATCAACAAACTTATGAGCCACTTTCATTGCTTTATCACCAAGCACTTCAATATCAATACCAACCCGATGCGTTTTACTCAATATTACAGCTACATAACCACGCGTATGCGAGATACTGATTTGATAAGAATTATCTATTAAATAAGGCCTGCCACTTTCTAAATAACTAATTTCTTTAATTTCTCCTGTCATTTTATACAGTAATACCCGAACTGCCAACCATTCTCTTTTACGGTGCTCACTTTTTAGTTGAGAGTTGAGAGTTGAGAGTTGAGAGTTGGCTTCCAGAAAGGAAAGAGGATATGGCTGAAAGTTGAAAGTTGAAAGTTGAAAGTTATCTGATTGATAATGTTTTATGGTGTCATCAAGATCTGTTGATACAAGTTTCAATACTGAATAAATTTTCATACAGGATTTGTTTAAAAAGATTTAATTTAAACCGCAGAATACGCAGAGTTTAAGATTCAATGCTGCATAGAAATTAAAAACTCCGCGTTAATCCGCGAAACTCTGCGGTTAAAATATTAGAACTTAACAGCCTATCCGTGCCAATCCGTGCAATCCGTGTCTATTACAAATCAAACTTTAGTGAATTTGATTTTTAAAATCCTCCGGTTATCCATTGCCAGAACTTCAAACTCGTAACCTTCATAAAGCAGCTTTTCGTGTAGTTTAGGGAATTCTCCTTTTATCTCTAATACAAGTCCTGCTATAGTATCGGCATCACCGGATACGGGTTCAAAGAGTTCCTCGTCAATACCCACTGCCCGATAAAAATCGATGAGTTGGGTTTTGCCTTCAAATATCCAGGTATGATCATTGAGCATAGTGTATGTACGTTCTTCATCATCGTATTCATCGTGGATCTCTCCAACAATTTCTTCAATGATGTCCTCCATGGTAATAATCCCGGAAGTTCCTCCAAACTCATCAACCACAATGGCAATATGGATTTTCTCCTTCTGAAAATCGCGCAACAAGTCATCAATCATCTTTGTTTCCGGAACAAAATAGGCCGGACGGATTAATGACTGCCAACGAAAATTATCTCCCTTATTTATATGGGGTAAAAGATCTTTTATATAAAGAACACCTTTTATATTATCACTTGAGCCTGAATATATGGGTATTCGCGAATAAGCATTCTCAATGATACATTGAATAACTTCTTTAAAAGGAGTTTTTATATCCAGATCAACCACATCTAACCGAGAGGTCATTACCTCTTTGGCAGTTTCGGCTCCAAAGCGTACGATTCCTTCCAGAATTGTATTTTCTTCCGATAGCTCGGATTTATCTGTTAGGTCCAGCGCCTGTGACAATTCACTAACCGAAATATTCCGCCCTTTCTTAACCATGTGTTTATTAAGGAATGTGGATGATTTCATTAATGCAGAAGCAAGCGGATAAAATACTTTCTCACAAAACAAAATACCTGATGCCGCGAAACGGGCAAAAGACAATGTTTTTTGTGCTGAGAATATTTTGGGCATAATCTCACCAAATAGCAAAAGTAAAAAAGTAAGGAGTACGGTAAGAATGATAAATTCTGCCAGTGGCGAAGAAAAACTGAAAATACCCATAAAGAAGTAGTTACAAAGCATAATAATTGTAACGTTCACAAAATTATTGGTAATCAGTATGGTAGCAAGTAAGCGTTCTGTATTATCAAGTAATTTACGTATTTTCGCATCGGATGAGTTTTTATTCTCTTCTATTTCATTTTTATCCGAAGGAGAAAGTGAAAAGAACGCTATTTCGGATGCCGAAGCAAAACCGGAAGCAAGCAATAATAGAGCTGCAAGAATTATCGCCACAATTTCGGATATTGTAGGCGCATTAACTGTAATACTGTTTAAAAAAGATGCCGAGAGGCATAAATGATAGTCTGAGTCCAAGGATATGGTTTTTAAGTTAATACTAACTAAAAGGGTAAATCATCAGCAGGATTGTCGTTTACACCCTGTGCCGGTTGAATTGGCTGTGATGCATTCTGCGCTGTTTGTTGCGGAGCTTGATATCCGGCATTTGTTGCTTTAGGGGTCAGCATCTCCATATTATCTACAAATATTTCGGTTATGTAGCGTTTAACACCTGCCTGATCGTCGTAAGAGCGTGTTCTTATTTTCCCTTCAATATATAATTTATCTCCTTTGTGAACATATTTTTCGGCAGTTTCAGCTAATCCACGCCACAATACCAGGTTATGCCATTCTGTTCTTTCAGGTACCTGGGTACCATTAGCCAGTGTATATGCACGATCGGAAGTTGCCAAAGGAAATGTTGCCACAGCAATTCCACTATCCAGATAGCGTACTTCTGGATCTTTACCTACATTTCCTAACAGAATTACTTTATTTACAGACATGTTGTATCTTATTATGAATTATAAATTTTGAATAATGAATTGAATGAGTAAACACTCATTATTCTATCCGGGTTCAAAAATAATGAGAATTAAAAGAGAAAGCAAGAAGTTTTTAGTATAAATAATAAAAACATCCTTGTTTTGAACCGCAAAGTTACGCAGAGTTTTTATCATGCAGGAAACTTAAAACTCTGCGTAACTCGCGTAACTCTGCGGTTCAAAATCTTATTTGAGCCAAATTTGCAGGCTAGCTTTTATTTTTTTCCAGAAATATCTGTGTTAAACGAGATATGGCATACCCTTCTAACTCTTCTTGTTTTATCCGAATATAATCGTTGGATAAAGTTTTACCATCGGGTAAATCAACCTGATAAAAATTAGCAAATATGATTCGATGAGAAAGTACATGTTTTACATTACCAAGCAATAATTTTACTGATAAATGATCCGAGCCAACCAATGATTGAAATTCGGGAGATGAATAAAGTTCTTCCTCGGATATCTGCTCTGGTGTTTCAATTAAAGGAAACTCGAATAAGTTTTTCCAAATGTCGTTCCCTGTGCGTTTCTTTATAAAGGTACATCCGCCCGCGCGAACATATATATAGTTAAAATAACGATTGGTTACTTTTGTTTTATGTTGTTTAGCAGGCAGTTGCTTTATTGTATTATTGGCCAATGCCAAACATCCGTCGGCTACCGGACACAATGTGCAATTGGGCGATGCAGGTGTGCATTGCAATGCTCCAAACTCCATTATCGCTTGGTTATATAAGGCCGGTTGTTCCTTATCTATCAACTCCTGCGCCAGTTCCTTGAAAATCTTTTTCCCCTCGGTTGAATCAATAGGGGTATCAATACCGAAGTAACGGGAAAGAACCCGGTAAACATTGCCGTCGACCACGGCATAAGCCATTCCATAAGATATGGAACAGATTGCAGCCGCAGTATATTCGCCAACTCCCTTCAAATTAATTACCTCCTGGTAAGTGGATGGGAAAACTCCATTCATGCTTTTAGCTGCAGCATGCAGATTACGAGCACGCGAATAATAGCCCAATCCCTGCCAGTATTTCAGAACTTCATCTTCATTGGCTGCTGCTAAAGTTTGCACATCAGGGAATCTTTCTATGAAACGCACAAAGTAATCATAGCCCTGAGCTACACGTGTTTGTTGCAGGATGATCTCGGATATCCAAATTTTATACGGGTCTGTGGTATTTCGCCAGGGCAATTCCCTTTTATTTTCTTCATACCACATTATTAGTTGAGAGTTGAAAGTTGAGAGTTGAGAGTTATTTTTCATCATCGAATCCAATTGGTGTGCAAAGTTAACTTTCAATTTTCAACTTTCAACTCACAGCTATTAAAAAATCTATTGATATATTTTTTTGGCTAGCCAAAAAGCTATATATTTGCATTCCAAAATTTTAGACCCGAAATTAAAGATTTAAATAGTAATAATTATTATTCTGAAACAAGATGACTAAAGCAGATATCGTTAACGAAATTACCAAAAACACTGGTATTGACAAACAAACAGTTCTTACTGCGGTTGAGGCATTCATGGAAACGATAAAAGACTCTCTTTCAAGAGAAGAAAATGTTTATCTCCGCGGATTTGGTAGTTTCGTGGTGAAGAAAAGAGCTCAGAAAACAGCGCGAAATATTTCGAAGAATGTAACTATCATCATTCCAGAGCATAACATTCCTTCATTCAAGCCTTCCAAAACATTTATGGAAATGATAAAAAAATAATCATAATAAAATAGAGTATTAACCCCAAAAACGTAAAGCTATGCCAAGCGGAAAAAAGAAAAAAAGACATAAAATGTCTACGCACAAGCGGAAAAAAAGACTAAGAAAGAACAGACATAAAAATAAGAAGTAATTTTTAAGTCTGAATATCAGATACAGAGAACAAACTTGTAAAGGGATATACCTTTCTGGTTTGTTCTTTGTGTTAGAAATAAGTAAAGAAGGAGGTAGAGTGAGGTAAAGGAGGTAAAGTAGTACTTTATAAACTTTACCTTCTTTACCTGACTTTACCTCCTCAACTCCTAAAAATATTAATAATGACCAGTGAACTAGTAGTAAACGTTCAGCCCAAAGAAGTTTCGATAGCTCTTCTCGAAGATAAGAGCCTTGTTGAACTTCAAAGCGAAGGAAGAGGTCTTTCTTTCTCGGTGGGCAACTTGTATTTAGGACGGGTAAAGAAAGTTATGCCCGGGCTGAATGCTTGTTTTGTGGATGTGGGCTACGAGAAAGACGCTTTTCTTCATTATTTAGATTTAGGTCCTCAATTTAACACTCTCGAAAAGTTCGTTAAGCAAACTTTAAGCGACAAGAAAAAATTAAATCCTATCAGTAAAGCAACACTGCTGCCCGACCTTGACAAGGACGGATCGATATCCGATGTAGTAAAAACAGGGCAGGAAGTAGTGGTGCAGATAGCCAAAGAACCTATCTCAACAAAAGGACCCCGGCTGACTTCAGAAATTTCTTTTGCCGGCAGGTATCTTGTTCTTATTCCTTTTAATGATAAGGTTTCTGTTTCGCAAAAAATTAAATCAAGCGAAGAACGTGCACGCCTTAAACAATTGCTCCAGAGCATTAAGCCCAAGAATTTTGGGGTTATTGTACGCACGGTGGCCGAAGGTAAGCGCGTAGCCGAACTTGATTCGGAACTTAAAGTTTTACTTAAACACTGGGAAGAAAGCTTAGTAAAAGTACAAAAGGCTACAAAATATCCTACGCTGATCTATGAAGAAACAAGCCGTGCTGTTGCTATGCTTCGTGACCTTTTCAACCCATCTTTCGAAAACATCTATGTAAACGATGAAACAGTCTACAATGAAATTAAAGACTATGTTTCACTCATTGCACACGACCGGGTTGGAATTGTTAAACACTACAAAGGTCAACTTCCTATTTTTGACAATTTTGGTATCACTAAACAAGTTAAATCGTCGTTTGGTAAAACGATTTCATACAAAAGTGGTGCTTACCTGATTATTGAGCATACTGAGGCGCTTCACGTAGTAGACGTGAACAGCGGTAATCGCACCAAGAATGCCAACGGGCAGGAAGCTAACGCACTTGAAGTGAATCTGGGAGCAGCCGATGAATTGGCTCGTCAACTTCGATTACGCGACATGGGTGGTATCATTGTGGTAGACTTCATTGATATGAGCTCGGCCGAAAACCGTCAAAAAGTTTATGAACGGATGACTGCTAACATGCAGAAAGACCGGGCACGTCACAACATTCTGCCTCTCAGCAAATTCGGACTGATGCAGATTACCCGCCAAAGGGTTCGTCCGGCCATGGATGTAAACACTGCCGAAACATGCCCAACATGTTTTGGAAAAGGTAAAATCCAGTCGTCTATTCTTTTCACTGATACACTAGAGAGTAAAATTGACTATCTTGTTAATAAACTGAAGATAACGAAATTCTCGTTACACATACATCCGTATGTTGCCGCATACATCAACCAGGGGGTAGTTTCTCTGAAATGGAAATGGCGCATGATGTACGGATTAGGCATCAAAATCATTCCCGACCAAAGTCTGGCACTTCTCCAATATGTTTTTTATGATAAAGATGGAGAAGACATCGACATGAAGGAAGAACATGAAATTAAATAATAAAGGCGGCCAGGTGAGGCCGCCTTTATTAATTGCTAGTTATCAATTCGTTTATGTAACGAACCATTTCTACCGGATATTTAAGAGCTGCTTCCACATGTTTGCCTTCATATAACCAGAACTTTTTGGTACATACTGCACTTTCATAAACAGAACGTGCTCCGGAGATGGGAATAAGGTCTTCTTCCGAATGAATAACAAGCAGATTAATATTTTGTATGTGCTGAATATCTTCTTTAGCCGAATAAGGAGAAACCAACAATTGTTTTATATATAGGTGGTACTCCTCGGGCGATGTTGCTAAAGCAATATCTGTAAACGAAGACATCATTCCATCTAAAACTAGCGCCGAAACTTTATCATTGTTATTACATGTAATATGAGTTGCTACCTGTGTACCAATCGAAACTCCATATACAATGAGAGGAAGATCAGTGAATCCGGGTTCTTGCAACAAGGTATTCAATAATAGCTGGGCATCATGAGCGATATTAAGGTGTGTAGGCTTTCCGGTAGATTTACCATATCCCCGGTAGTCAAGCATGTAAACCTGATAGCCATCATCTACCAAAGGTTTAACATGATCAATCCACTTGGAAATATTGCTTCCATTTCCATGAAAATAAAGGATATTCGCTTTGGGTTTATCTACTGGTTTAATCACTGCTGGGTATAAAGTATCTTGCTCTGCAACAAGAGTCATTTCCGAATAGTTAGAAATACTAATAGGTATCCATTTTTTATCAGGATGATAAAATTTTTCATCCATTTGTGCTGCAATACTATTCACTAAAAACACAGTAATCAATAATACAATAATCTTTTTCATAACTTCGTTTATTTACGTTTATAGTGCAAATATAAAGTCGTGAAATTGATGGCACAAACAATAGGGATATACTGCTTAAAATGGGATGAAATACTATTTAAGTGCACTTTATCACACTTTTTTGTGATGAAACACTTCAATTCCGGGCAGATAGTATCTTTCTAAAATCTTTGGAATAAGTACGCGAAACCGGAATAAGCTTTTGAGTATGGCAAAGGTTCAATAGAAATCCCTGAGAATTCCCTTCTATATTGGTAATGTTTAATGTATTTACAATAAATGCCCGGTGGCATTTTACAAGGTAAGCAAATGATTCCAATGTTTTTTCCATTAGTGTGATAGTTGTCCGCAATTGCTTTTGTTTTACTTCACTAACGCTATTTAAATAATGAATCACTACATAATTCCCCAATGCTTCGATATAAATAATATTTTCCGGATACAACTCAATTTCGTCTTTTGTACTCCCTGATAAGAGAATAGGATTCCCTTTATGCAAAGGACATGACTTATTCTCCTGTAAGTTTTGAGCCAGACGCCTGTTTAATTCACGGGCTTCTGATAAATTTTGCCTGAGATTTTTGTTTTGTATAATGATTGTTGATATGATAGCAGGAATAAGACCTATAAGAAAAGTAATAATAAGATAGGTACGTAATAAAGGGAAAAATGTTTCGGGTGCCCGGTTGGTTAATATCCAATCGAAAAAGAAATTTCCTAATCCAATTACCAGCATAATGATAAAAATATTAATTATGCTTTTCCAATAGGTCCAGTTTTCCGGATTATAAAAACGCTTAAACAGTACAGGAAATATATATCCGATAATTCCGGTTGATATAGCAGTTACAAATGCAAATCCTGATATTATTAACCATTTATAAATAGGCTCAAAAGCATTTAATCCGAAAGGCTGAAATACTCCCAACAGAAAAAAAATTAGTAAAGACGATACAACAACCACCAACCACGGTTTCTTAGCTAATGGAGCAGGCTGATTTAAATACGTCCATATTCTATTCATTTCTTATTCCCTATTTTCATCAACAACAACCCAATTACAATCCAAACCATTTCGCGCAAACGAGTAATAAGTGCAGTATATACCCCATACGCGCCCGACATAGACAGTCCGCCTACAGCAATAGCAAAACCTCCTTCCCTACCCCCTAGTTGCATGGGAAGAAAGAACAACAAATTAGCAAATAAAGAAGAAAAAGCAGCAATTAAAATGCAATCAATAAAGCTAACATTCGAAGTTAGTATATTCAAAATTAGCCATAATTCAAGGCAGGACAATACACGGGCAATAAACTCAATTGCAAGGGCTGCATAAAAAGTCCGTTTCCGTTTTTGATGTAATAGTGCTATCTGATTATCTATTTCGTGCAATTTATCGCTGTGTTTCTCGGCAAAGCTTATTGCATACTTCTTCAAGAAAGGTATTTTCCCAACTACCCGCATAAATGCAACAGCCATACCATTTCTATATCCTTTGATAAAAAGAGTTACAAAGAACGAGCAGAAGACTATAACCAAAGCCAAAACAATTCCCATTGCCATAGTTACCTTGTAAAAAGTGATATACAGAAATACGGAAACAATCCAGAATATGAAATGGGCAAATATATGCATCATCACATAGAGAATAACAGATGATGTAGCTCTTTCTACCCCAATATAGGGTTTCAGTTCCATTATGCGATAAGGCTCACCACCCATTAAACCCACCGGAGTAACATAATTGAGTGCAAAACCCGTAATAGTAAACTTATAAACATTCCAGAAGGGAACATACGTTTTCTTACCATCGCGTATTATCTGATACCAGGATAAAGCATTGAGCATATATACAAAAGCCCACAACAGTATAACCAACGGAAAGTAGTATCCGGCTCTCTTTATGTTTGCCCACAACTCCTGATAGTCCATATCGAAAGTGAACATCATAATAATAACGGCAACAATACCGAATGCCAGAAATATATTACGGAATTTATTTTTCATCTATTAATAATAATTAGAACACAGAGACACAGAGGCACAGAGTTTTTCATGGAGAATTTTATTAAAAAAACTCTGTGCCTCTGTGTCTCTGTGTTCCATATTTAATTTTCAACTAATATATTCAGTGTATTTATTTATAAACCGCTTGAAAAAGCCTAACCGCATCAGGATTACTTCAAAGATAAAGATTCCAAGTAAAGCACATCCTATCCCCAGTAACACATCTATCAGATAATGATGGCTGGAATACACCGCAGTCCACCAAATACCAACACATAATATAGATAGAATGGTTGTTAGCAGCCAATGCGATTTTTTAATAATTGCATAAACCACAGCTATAAGCATATAAGCGGCATGTAAAGATGGTACAGCAGCAAAAACATTGGCGTTTCGGCCATAGATAGAATCGAATATGGTAACCCCTAATAACTGGTCAAAGCGTGCCAATCCCGCGGCATTGCCGGGCGTGTTTAATATGGGCTCGAAACCATAATTTATAGCATACCAGGGTGGCGCGGCAGGATGAATATAGTAACCTGCAAAACCTAACAGATTAACAAACAGGAACACAATGGCAAAACGAAGATAGAGATTCCTGTCTTTTTTAAAATACATCCATAACCCGAAGGCAATAGGTACAGGTACCCAGGTTAGGTAGAATATACCACCAAAAAAATCGCCTATATTGTTATGATGAATAGCAAAATACTCACATGGAATCATTCGTACACCATCCACATCAATTCCAAATAAAGATTTCTCGGCATCATATAACCCTTTTACATCAATAGGGTTAACCATATAGTTGGGATATACCCGCATCCAATCGTACGAAACACCAAAGATTATAAATGGCAGTAATGCAACTGCAAGTTTACGCGTTTCCTGGTTAGGAAAGAACAAAATCAAAAAAAGACCAGCCATTAAAACATGTTCTGTTCGCAGCCCAACAAAAGTAGCTGTTAACAGAAGAAAGGCAATTGTAATACCCAATACAATACAAATTTCCTTTCTGCTTGGGAATAATATATTTTTATGCATAGTAGTTAGTAGTTAGTAGATAGTAGTTAGTAGATAGTAGATAGTAGTTAGTAGATAGTAGTTAGTAGATAGTAGTTAGCAGATACCGTATGGATTCTAGCTACTAGCTACTAACTACTAGCTACTAATACCGCATGGATTCTAGCTACTAACTACTAGCTACTAACTAGCTACTAACTACTAGCTACTAATCTAAAGCTTTCTTGCAATGGATAAGACGGGAAATAGCAGTAATATTTGAGAATATAGCAACAATAACTATAGGTATTACAAAGATTGCCACTGTTTCGAAAACAGGAAAAGGAAGAAAATCTACTGTTATTTCTACATTGCCGGCAAAGTAATAAAATATACCACACAGCATTGCTCCTGCTCCGGTTAATATAACTCGTTCTGGACGTTGCATAAATCCTACTTTACATTCAATACCTAATCCCTCGGCACGGGCACGCACATAACTTACCATCATTGAACCTATCAGGGCAACAAATGCAAACATGGAACTAAGAAAGTAACCTTGCAGAATAAGGTAATAACAAATTCCGAAAAGCGTAATCAACTCACTATAACGATCTAATACAGAGTCGTATAAGGCACCATAGGTAGAGCTCATGTTGCCTACACGAGCCAAACGTCCGTCAATCATATCGAATAAACCGGCAAAAAGAATGATAAATCCACCCCAGCCTACATACGAAAAATCACCGCGTTCACCATGATACCCTCCTACCATAAAAACAGCAGCAGCAACAATATTTAGTACTAAACCGGTAGTTGTTATAAAATTAGGAGTAATACCTATTTTAATCATTCCTTTTATAAAAGGATCAATGATTTTGTAAATAAACTGTTGACCTAAATCTCTGAGTTTCATATATAATATCTTAATAGTTATCTGCTTTATTTTTAGAAAAGAACTGTTTAATTTTCCTGTTTCGGTATACAAAATGCCGGTGTAGGTTATAATTCCAGAAATAACCAACCAGCAAAGACACAACTATTTTAGAAACAATAAACAAATCATCAACATAATGTTTTAAAAAATCTACCAGCCAGGGAATACGCATCAAAGCCTCTGTCATCAAATATGTACCCCATGTATTTAATGCTATACTGCCTATCCACACAATAAAATACTTCACCATTACATGTTGTATTTTAAGATCGGTGGTTTTAAATGTCCATTTGTAATTTATTATACAATTAATTATACCACCACAAACCGATCCCAGCAGAGTAGCATATACATAATAAAAGTTGAATAGTTTTGCAAGTAAAATGGTAATAACAAAATCGGATATACTAGCCAACTGCGAAGAGAATTGGGCACGGATAAACATAAATATCCCTCCTTTTTTCGAAATCGAAGTAGCCAGATTTCTTATCCAATTACACATCTTGCAATCAATATAATAATCAAACTATATATACCGGATAAAATATCATCCATCATCACACCTATTCCTCCTTTCAGATTCTCCATCTTCCTTATACCCAAAGGTTTCAGAATATCGAAAAAGCGAAATAACACAAATGCCGATATCACAAACCAGTAATTTCCTGCAGGAACACCCAAAAGAGGTATCCATACACCCACCATTTCGTCGACAACAATCCGCGACGGATCTTCTCCCCAATAGGGTTCAAGAACATTGGATGAATGTATTCCTAATACAGTAAAAAGGAGTACAAGTGTTAGGGTTACCCCAAAAAGCACATTGAAAGGAAGAAAGCAATAAAGAATATACCAAATCACTGTTGCTAACAGGGCTCCTGCCGTTCCCGGGGCAACCGGCGAAAATCCCGATCCGAATCCCGATGCGATAAGTAAATGAAAGAATGGTGGCTTTTTATGCAGTTTGTCCATCAATAATTTTCTAATAAAACAAATAAACTTTCTCTTTTGCCATGAAAAGAGAAAGTTTACAAAATTATAAAAAACTTATGAATTGAGTTCTATTTAATCCAAATAATCGAGTGTTTCTTCACCAATCATTTGTCTTAATGTGTTTTTAAGTTTTGTATATTGTATGAATAAATCGTGCTCGGGCACATGTTCGAAATCGTGCATCGGACTCTTGAAGTAGAAAGACAACCAGTCTTGAATACCACTCATACCTGCACGTTGTGCCAAATCGGCAAACAATACAAGGTCAAGACACAAAGGAGCGGCCAATATAGAGTCGCGGCAAAGGAAATCTACCTTCAACTGCATAGGATATCCCATCCAGCCTACAATGTCGATATTGTCCCAACCTTCTTTGTTATCTTTACGAGGTGGATAGTAGTTGATACGTACCTTATGATATACATTACCATACAACTCAGGATATAATTCGGGTTGAAGGATAGTATCAATTACAGATAGTTTACTAACTTCTTTTGTTTTGAATGAATCCGGATCGTCTAATACTTCACCATCGCGGTTTCCAAGAATATTTGTAGAGAACCATCCATCCAATCCCAGCATACGAGTCTTAATCATCGGTGCAAGAACTGTTTTAAGCATGGTTTGACCAGTTTTATAGTCTTTACCGGCAATAGCTACACCCATTTTTTCGGAGAATTCCCACATTGCAGGAGTATCAACGCAAAGGTTAGGAGCACCCATAATAAACGGAGCACCTTCGGCAATAGCCGCATAGGCATAACACATACTTGGAGCTATCTTATCTTCTTTGTTATCTTTCATTGCCTGTTCTAAAGCAGCTAATGATTGATGTTCGTCGCAAAGAGGTAGATAAACTTCGGTACTTGCCGACCATAATACCACTACTCTATCGCAACCATTGGCTGCTTTAAAGTCGCGGATATCTTTACGGATTTGTTCCATTAAATCCCAACGGCTGGTAGCTTGCTTTACATGTGTTCCATGTAAACGTTTCACCCAGTTTTGATCGAAAGCAGCCGGCATTGGTTTAATTGCCAACAACTCATCTTTTACACCGTCCAAATCATCTTTTGTAAGCACTTCGGCGTGTACGGCCGAGTCGTATACATTATCCGAGAATATATCCCAACCACCAAAAACAACATCATTCAGATCAGTTAATGGAACTACATCTTTTATTTTTGGAAAATTATTTTCGTTTCTCTTTCCTAAACGCATTGTTGCCAATTGAGTGATTGAGCCGATAGGTTTAGACAAACCTTTACGCACAGCCAAAGTACCAACAACAAATGTTGATGAAACTGCTCCCCCAAGTCCTACTATCAAAGCCCCCAATTTGCCTTTAGCAGGTTTAATTTCATTTTTCATTTTACTTCGTTATTTAATGATTTGAGTTTGTAATTTTTAAATTCGTGAGTTTTTTGAGACTTAAAAACTCAATTGCTCGCAAAACTAGATAAATATAATAATATAGTGAAGTTCTTTTTAATGGGTAAATTGGTCAAAAACGAATATATTTTAGTCATTTTAATAAATAAGATGAAATTTTGTCTATTTTTGCTATCTAAATGATTTATATTCAAGAATGGAAGGAGGTAAGGCTTCGCTAGGAGTTTGGTTCAGTTAGGGGCTGAGTTGAAACGCGGAGTTACGCTAAGTTACGCGGAGTTTTAATTTTCCATGCGGCATCGAAATAAAAACTCCGCGTAACTTAGCGTAACTCAGCGTTTCAATTCCAATCTGATTTGAACCAAAACCCCTCCTCCCAGGAGTTTAAAATGCAAATTTTGTCGTCATTCAACACGCGGAGGTTTTATTTCATTGATTAACAGAGCGTTAAACGCGTGTTGAATGGCGTGTTGAGA
This sequence comes from Bacteroides sp. 519, assembly GCF_010500955.1. Taxonomy (GTDB): domain Bacteria; phylum Bacteroidota; class Bacteroidia; order Bacteroidales; family Bacteroidaceae; genus Bacteroides. Next base: position 54,735 of record NZ_QVMJ01000032.1, on the reverse strand, counting down.
ATGTTGTTACAAATATTTCGTCACGCTTTGATGAGGGTAAAAGTTTGTCGGTAGGAAACCAACAGTTTCACGGTAGGAAACCAACGGTTTCACGGTAGGAAACTAACAGTTTCCTATATAGAAAACTACTTGTTTTCTATGCATGAAACTACTTGTTTTCTACATAGAAAACTACTTGTTTCACTGCATAAAACAAGAATGAAACTAGTTGTTTCATGCGCATCTCGCGTGTTGATAGTGCTGTAAAAATATTTGCCAGCACACTTTGCCAGCACGCTTTAACAGGTTGTTAATCAAAGCAATAAAGCCTCCGCGTGTTGAATGACGACAAATTTTGCATTTTAAACTTCTGGGAGGGGATAAATTTTAGTGTTTTGGGTTCAGTTTGGGGCTGTGTATACGGACCCCTCCGCCCTTTGGGCATCTTTGCAGGCAGAGCTGTTAAGTTCTAAGTTGATTAAGTAATTATCAATTGCCGTCTGCTTTAGCTGACGGTCTAAAAGATATAACAATTTGGGCTTTAGCCAAACTAAATCAACTTTGGCTAAAGCCAAGAGAGAAATCTTTCTAACAACCGTCAGCTAAAGCAGACGGCAATTGATAGAACTTAACAGCCCTGCCTGCAAAGGGGAGGACGGCTGTGCGATGTAACCTGTGGCATGGAATATGTGCTGCATAGCGTCTTCCCCTGCAAAGGGCAGGGCTGTTAAGTTCTATGTTGAGTAAAGTTTTCTTTGCTCTGATAAGAGCATCCTTTCGATAACCCCGGACAAGCCTGCGCAGTCCGGGGTGGCGACATACCAAAGTGAGTGCAACTCTGAAAGAGTTGTCCCTGAATAAAGAGGGAAACTCTTTCAGAGTTTTAATGCTTTTGATGTTTATCTACCCCGGACTACGCAAGCTTGTCCGGGGTTATCGAAAGGATGCTCTTTCAGAGCAGAGAACTTAACAGCCCTGCAAAGGGGAGGTGCTCAAAGGGCAGAGGGGTCTATATTTCAACTCCAATCTGATTTGAAACAAAAGATACACGTTGTAGGGGCATCCCTTGTGGGTGCCCTGATGTGTGCCGCATGGTTAATATATGCATAGGATACATTGCAAACCATTATCAGGGCACCCACAAGGGATGCCCCTACAACGTGTTCCTCGAATCTGATTTGAACCAAATAATATAATGTAGACTAAATGATTTTAAGAAAGTATGAATGAAATAAGAGACATCAATTTTTTATTCCTCGAACCGGAAAACAGGCTGATAGAAGAGTTTAACCAAAACAATTTTATAATTGCAGAAATAACCCCTGCCACTCTTGCTCCTGTTCATAATCTTATAAAACAAGATACACTTACACTTTTAATTGTAACACAGGGCACGCTGTCGGTTATTATTGATCAGGAAACACATATTGCAGGCCCCAACATGGTTATTCGCACAATTCCCGAACACCTTATATCATTAAAAAGTATCAGTGATAATTTTCATGGAAAAATAATCAGTGTAAACCGGGATTTGCTTAATCTTACTATCACCGGGTTTTCTCCAAATACTTATTTATATGTGCGTCAACATCCGGTTTTTCAGCTAACGCCATCAGAGGTAGAAGAGATTCTGGAATTATTTTTTCTTATTAAAAGGAAAGTAAAATCGGTTCAAAGCAGTTCGAAAGAAAGGGTTTTTCATTGTCTTATCATGGCTTTATTTTACGAGCTAACAGGATACATTTACAAGCGAATGGAAGAAAAGCCCTCCCTATTACTTTCGCACAAAGAGAATTTATACAAAAAGTTCCTGAATCTTTTGCGCGAGAATATCCGGAAAGAGCACAGTGTTACATTTTATGCCAACCAGTTATGTCTTACACCACAATATATTTCGGCTGTTTTAAAGGAATTAAGTGGAATGAGTGCAAGTAAATGGATTGACGAAATGCTGTTAGGCGAAGCCAAACTTCTGCTTTTTTCTACCGAGAATAACATTCAGCAGATTGCCGACAAATTATATTTCCCCGATCAATCATCCTTTGGTAAGTTCTTCAAAAAAATGACTGGGATGTCGCCCAGCAATTATAAGAGATATAAGTCTTCGCCTTAATTTGGATTATTAACAAAGACTGTTTTCAAAATAACCACAGATTAACAGGTTACACAGAATAATCTGAGAATTAAAAAATCAGTGTAATCTATTAATCCGTGGTTAATATTGATACTTTTAACAAATAAAGTTCATCCTATTTTCGGATACAACGTACAGCATAGCCGTCATTGCCCGTACCGGCGCGCGTCATGCCATAAAAGGCATCCAGCATATTTAATACAGCATAAACACTCCCATTACCATCAGATGTACCCGAGTAATACATCATATTTGTACCTACGTACATTTCCTGATATTTAGCCGAATCGGTGTTGTCTTTCCTATATAAACCACTGGTAGGAAGATACAACCCAAAGCTTGGTGCTGTTTCATCGCCACCCCAATACTTTGTTCCATCACCCATCCAATAACCCGATCCAACCGCAAATAAGCCATAACTAACACTGGGAGAAGTTTGCCAGAAATTACCAACTTTACCTGCTTTATCTTCATTTTCTTCATATAACTGCCTCCATTCATGCGCTGTTGGAAGGCGCCAATCATCAGCAACCCAACCTTGATCAGATATATACCGACAGATATCACCTTTATTGATAGCTTCATCATACCCGGTATTATTATTATAGGTGGCAAAATCATCCTCTTCCTCCACATCATTACCGAATACAGTCATTTCGTCTGCATAAGGAATAGCGTCCCATGTTGAATAAGTAGCATCCGCTGGGTTATATATAATATTTTCATCTACACGTCCTACCACTGGGTTCATTGCTACCAATGATCCCCATTTAAAGATTACCCCTTGAGAGTTAGCGGGGATAATTTTATTTTCGGCCTCTGTTGTAGCAAACGTCAGTTTTGATCCGGTCCACACAATGTTGCTTTTGGCAAAGACGGAAGCCATGGATGCATACTGCCTAAAATCATTAATTGTATTCCATACAGTGCCATCTGTCGACCATTCGATAATAACCGTACGGTTACTTGTTGCATAAGGAATGACTAAAGTTGTGCTACCTGTACTATTTGGTGTTCCGGCTGCCATGGTTTCGACGATCAAGGATTTATCACTATCATCATCATATGCCCGCACGTGAAGCACCGGACGATAACCTGTTATGGTAACAAAAGAGCTTCCTCCTTCTGTTTTATATACTACGGTTGCTTGGGCATCGGTAACCTTGTAGCCTTTTTGTGTTATTGTAGAAAAATCAACCCACTCAGATGTTTCGGGATTATAGTATTGGAATGTAACATCACGTTCAGTCCATGTATCATTGGGAGGAACAATCATATTTACTGTGCCAGTACCTTCGCTGTCGCTATGATCGGTGGCAATTGAGGCTTCAGACACCAATTCTTTATCGTTGGTAGTATCCCATACCCGCACATTAACTTCATCTGCAGGGTAAACACCTCTTAAGCTACATGTTACAGTTGTACTATTGTGAGGTTCAAGAACTGTTTGGTTTACTGTAGCCTCTGCTATATAATATCCTAATTGTTTATACACCATTCTTTGCATAATCAAATTTTGATACTCAATCCAAACCTCAATGTCTTCTGTACCCCATGCTTTATTATCTGGAACATCTACATCCAAAGTATAATCTTGAGGTGTAACCGAAGTTGGTAACGTCATTTCATTGTTTGCACCGCTAATATCAGTCCAGAATTTCCAATCCATATTGGTATGCACTTTCGCTGTTATTGTTCCATTTAACGGAGGCAGTATCTGATCATCCTCAGCATAGTTGGTAAAGAAAGATATAAATCTAAACACCGAATTTCTTTTATTGTATGCTCTTTGCGTTACAGTTAATTTAGCCTTCAACCGTCCGGCTTTAATAAAGATATATCCTTTACGTTCTACACTGGTAGGATTTTGTTCTACCATAATATCAACTGTTTCCTTTTTTTTGCCTATTCCATAATACTGTCCATCTGCAAGAATGTCGGCTGTGTCATCATCACCAATACCAATAGTAAGCCAGCCGTTCGGTGTTGTTTCGTCTATTTCGGTAATCGCTATCACCCGAAAGCCTTCTTCTACATCGGTTTCTATATACACCTCATCTGCATCTTCATCTGCATCTCCATCTTTGTAAAAGATGAAATCCGTCTTAGGGTTCACCGATAGATAGTATTGCCCATCGAAAATAACGTCACCAACCTGTCCTTCTTCCCATTCCACTATTTCGGCTTCCATATTAATCGGACGCGATTTAAAGGCTATTTCTTTCGTATCGTATCCCGATCCATTTACTTTTGTTATATTGATTGTATAACGATGGTTCCGAATAATATCCAGCCACTTGTCGGCATCAGTAACAGTCGGATCAAAAAACTCAACCCGGTAGTAAGAAATGTCTTCTCCATCATACTCGCCTTCTTCATTATATTTACCTCCCAACACCACACAGGTGGCATTGGCAAAAGTCATAGAAGCAGCGTTTAAATTTGCCTCCGAAATATAAATTGTATGCTTCAATCCGTATTCGCCGTCAGCAATGTCATACGAAAGCGGAGTATCATATTTTCCTTCCGCAGGTATAGAAGGGGGTGTGGCAGAGTATGTATTTACATTGGCTCCATTTACCAAAGCTACATATCCTTTTTTGTTCACATTATATACATATACTTCTTCCAGTTTAAAGTTGCTTAATCCTTGCGGCTCAGAGCTTTCATCAATTTTATTGTTTCCGTTTTTCAAAAAATTCAAACCTACATCTACACGTGCCACTGCACGTAATAAATAAATTGTACCTAACTTATTGTTTTGTACCGAGGTAGGTAAATCGATTTTACCCGTTTCTCCCCAAAAAGGCAGAGGAGTATAGTTAGTTGTAGAGGTGGCATTCCACCCGTCGTCTTCTGGTACTTCGTACTGTATTAGTTCCAGCACTTGTGCTTTTTTTAGTGAAGTGTTGATTGAACCAGCGTTGAGCAATTTCTGTATAGCTGTTTGCATATTGGCTATTACTACCAAGCGATATTTATCGGTGGCATTTTCACTGTTTTTCAGCTGTGTTTTAAATTTATAAGTAGCACCTCCGTCAGGCGTAGCTGCCTTATCCACTCCTATTTCACGACCATAATAATGTGCAAAGTAAACTTCGCCGTTTCCGTCGTCTCTATCAATGAATATAAGTACGCTCACTTCTTTAATTTCGCACTCTTCTTTCTCGCCAATGAAACGCGTGGCAGGATTCGTTATACTTGGAATGCGCAACGTGAGTTCAACTTCTGTAGAGGTTTCTCCTTTGTTGGGAGGGGTAATGGTTCTATTCGAATCCTCTTCACTACAACCCGAAGACAGCAGTAAAACCAAACTGGTAAACAGTAAGAGTAATATTCTTTTCATATTTCAGTTTTTTAATTCGTTAAATTTCCGGTTCAAGCGGAACATTCCCCCAAGTATCCATTATAACACGAATGTTACCATCTTCGAAAACAAAAGTGATGGGAATGGTGTATTCTTTACCATGTTCGATAGATATGGCATGATAAGTAAGAAATTCCTGTAAGTTTAATGTATATAGTGTTTGGTTCGACGTAGTATTATCTACTAAATCTACTTCTATCTTGTTTTCATCTTCAAAACGCAACACGTGTAGCTTTGTTTGTGCCATGCCAAGTTCTGGTTGATACTCCATACGTGGATAATAGCTTTGTTGGTAGCCACAAGTAATCATCTGCCAATCATACTCGGTATATAAATTGTTAAACCGTATGTAGGGTAATTCATCTGCCGGTGTGCGTGTATTTCCGTAAATTTGCTCCATACCTTGTATATAAACTAAAAAAGTGATGTGGGCAGGTACAAACGGAAGGTATTCTTCGCTATCGCGCGAATGGGGAACTACAAAAGTGTGTTGATTATAAAAAATTGAATCGTTGGTGCATATTGATTCGCCTGTATCAGAAGCGGGATGCCGCAAAATGTGGTCATCTAATTGCGCTCCTGTTTTTAATCCCAACAGATTGGTTTCCTCGAAAGCATTACCCCAGCAAATGCTTGTATATTCACCCTCGGGAAGCCGAACAGCAACACCTTGAAATTGCTGCAAAGAAGCTTTGTTTATCAAGTTATAATAAACAGAAACACCTTCTTGATTATAAATACCGATATGTACTTGTTCAATCCGGGTAGGGAAATCCGGATACTCAAAATAAAGCATAGTATGAGCACATGAACTCAAATCGTCTCCTATACAACTGTTTAATAAACAGGTTAATAAGAAGAAAGAGGAAATCTTTTTCAGCAGCTTCATCTAAAAAGGTTTGAATGGTTAAAAATCATGGGGGAAAAGAAGAGGGAGAAGATCCCTCTTCTAATAGGATGGAAAGAATAATATTAAATTTCTGGTTCAATATCTACATGTACCCATTGTTTAATTTCAACCACAACATCACAATCGTATGTAGTTTTTGGGTCAAGTGGTACAGTTGTAGTTTGACCAATTTTAAATTTCAAGTCTTTAATGTAATAAGAATAACCTGGCTTAAACTCGTTTACAATAGTACCATTTGCTTCTTTCATACGGCGAACAGTTACATATCTGAATGCTCCTGTAGTTGATGGATCTTTCAATCTTACCACAATAACCGGAGTAGCATTTAAAGCAATAACGTTGCCACTTGCATCTTTGATAACTGGGTGATTAGCACCTGGAGTTACATAGTAAGACCAAACGTTAGCTGGTGCAGCAGGAGTAAATTCAGAGGCAGCAGCACCGGTAATCGCATCGCAGAAATTAGGAGGATAATTAGCTGGGGTTGTAGTCCACTCGGGCGACTCAGAGTTAAAAGCTAATATATCTAATGCATCAGTAGGAACAACAGTGTAATCCAAACCTATTTTTGTATAGGTATTGTCAACAAACACATGAGTAACTTCTACATTTAGAGGGGAATCACTATCATCTGTTGCCGAAATTTTAGCAATTTCCAAACGAGCTACAGAAGGTCTAACATCAACATTTACAGTTACACTACCTGTAGTGTTGTCGTAGTTAGTATAACCACTGATGTTTACCTGACGAGGATCAGATTTATTAACACCGGTACCTGCAGCATCGTACTGGTTGGCAATGTTAAACATCAGGTCCTTCAAATCGCCTTCCGAATTCGTAATCGCATTGAGGTCTACTATTTCCGCACCTCCATCAAGTTTAAACTTTGAAGTATTACCAATGATATACACAGCATCGGCAGCATTAGGAATATCTTCCACACGTTGACCGGTAGCCGAAGTTACTTCAGTATTATCCAATTTTATTACCTTCTGTATATTGGCACCCGATGTTACGAAAACAGCCCATAAATCGTGTACAGCCGGTTTCAATCCACCAGCCAATTCGTCGTCTACATGACGGGTATCAGAAGCACCCAGAATGTTGGCTTTCAGAGTTACTGCACGTGTTCCATGTTCTGGAGCAATGTCTTTGTCGTCGTCGCTGTTACTACAACTTGTAAAACCAGCCATCAAGGCCATACAAGTTAACACACTTACAAATTTAAATTTCATTTTCATCTTTTTGTTTATTGGTTAATAATTAATATTTAATTGACAATTGATAATTGACAATTGACAATTACTTTGTTGTCTTTTTTATTCTAGTTGGAGGTTATAGTCCTGTATTATTTTACTTATCTCCGGATCCCGATGTGCTCTGTTTATTTTACCGGGATCTAACCGGCAGGCTTCCATTAAATGATCAACCGCAGCCTGCATTTCTTTCAACCTATTGCATAAAACAGCTGCCAGATAATGTGTATTTGCAGTTTGTGGCAGTGTGGCAAGCAGATTGTATGCCCGACCATCATAGCCTAAACAGGTTAAGGCTACTGCTGTATTGTAATCGTCATAATCGCTCAGGATGTTTAAGGCACGTTGGTATTCACGATTTTTCAACAGCTTCAGGGCGTGCATATATTCTGTTCGCTGCTCGGCCGTGAATTCGGGGTTGCCCAACAGACTGCCATCGGCCAGCTCGTCCATAGAAGAAATGATGTAATGCAATGTGTCTACCCGCTGAATCTTGTAATAACTACGATCGGTGGCTGTTATAGTGCCTCCAAGGGTTAGCTTCAGGGTTTTAAGACCAGCCGTTACCGGGTAGGTACGTGTATACCGATAGCTGTAAGCTTTGCCCGGAACAATTGTTGCACTATAATGGGCATCGGGCCGATAAGGATTAGGTACCATGTACCTAAACACTTCTTCCTGGCGAGAGCCTTTTGTTTCGTTTACTGCTATTTTTTCGTGTAAAAGGTATTCGTTCACCAAAGCAATAGAGTCTTTCTCTTTGGGCAGTAATGGCTCAAGATCCTCAGGCCCAATGCCTTTAAGGTAGAAACTACGATACTTAGCCGGAACGGCATCAAGCGTAATTTGCCTTTTAACGGGCGAAGATGCTATGATTTTTTTGCGTTCTTTGCGGTACTTGATACCAAGATTGGTAGTATCGGCACGCATAGCCAGCTTACGGTTAAACATTGAACGGTATTTAATATCGTGTGTCATCAATTTCTGCCGAAGTGCCTCGGCGTGCTTTACATTATAAGCATCGTATTTGGCTTGTTCGGTGTTGCGCCAATCGCGGTATTCCTGCATCAAAGACCATTTACCGTAATAAGAATCAAGTTCTGTTTGACGGCGCCGACCCAATTCACGATTCACCCCACGACGATCTACAAATGCCGAATCGTAGGCCGAAGGATCGATAATGCCACTCAGGTAATTATCAAAGCGTTCATAGTCTTGTTTCTGCAACTCAATAAAGTTTTTACCACGTAACACAACATCTTCAAGATTAACTACCGAGTCGGGGGTTATCAGTTCGGGAGTAAGCGTTAGTTGAAAATCGTCCGAAAGGTAAGCCTCAGGAACATGGATAATAAAATCGATGTTCACCTGGCCTTCCCTTACCGGAGCAAACCGTGCTTGTGAAGTAACGGTTACTTGAGACAGTGTATATACTTTATTGGTATCCAAACGGGCATCATCTGCTTCATTTTTTTTATTATCAGCAAGTTGCAATTGATTGTAGTTTACCTGTTCGTTCAACACCATAGCACTTTGGTTGCCACCCTGCCCGGGGCGATTGCCCGGATGGGTGATGCTAATCTGACTCCTTTCCAGAAACAAACGTTCGGTAAGGTGCCGTTTGTGGGTGCTATTACTGGTACATGCCCAAAACATAAACAACAAACTAAATAAGTATAGTAGTTTTTTCTCTCTCATAAATATAAATTCACAAACCGAATCAATTGCCGTCTGCTTTAGCGGACGGATTAAATAAGCTCTTTTTAATAGGCTTTAGCCAAATGATTGCTTTTGGCTAAAGCCGGAATTGTTTTTTTTATAAGCCGTCAGCTAAAGCAGACGGCAATTGATAACATTTTTTATTCGAAGCGAAATTTTAGTGGTTAGCCCGCTTTATTTCGTCTTCTCTTTTCTTTGCTAACTCTTTCAAGTTGTGTGCAGCTTCGGTTACTCCACCAATAGAAGCTTGGTTCAACAAGTCTTCGGCTTTATCTAACTCGCCACGCATCATATATATTATGCCTAGGTTGTTCCAGGCTTGAGGCAAAGCGGGAGCCTTTTCTAATAGACGCAAAGCTGTGTTTTCCTCTCCATTCTCTATTAGCAGTGCAGCAGCATTGTTCAAAGCAACAGGGTCGCTGTCGAAATATTTAGGAATGGTTTCTATAATAATTTTACGATATTCTGAACTTTCTTTACCATATTCAAGAGCCACACTGTAAAGTTCCAGCTGCGAAAGATTTCCCGGATTGGTATTCATTAAGCTGCGTGCCTCGGCTGTACTGTAACTACGAACCGCATAATCAATCTGATACTCTACGCGCCGTAGCTCAGGGAAAATATCACGAAGCAGCGAACTGTAAACCGACAGTTTTTTCAATTGAGCTTCTTTGTTGTCGGGTTCGGAACTACTATCAATAATGGCAAGAATGCGATCTTTCTGAGATACATTATGTTCTTCGACCTTGGCACGCAGTCCTGTCCAATCTTCGCCTACCGAACGTACAGAGAACAGATTTTCGGCCAACATATAGCGATTTTTAATATAATCTTTCAGGGCTATAGCACGGTCGCGGGCTAGTTTTTCGTTGTTAGCGTATCTACCTTCGGGCGAGGCATAGCCTTCGATAAAAAGACTGGTAATTTCAGCATCCTGATCAGCCATTACTGCAAGAAAAGCATCGTTTATCTTACCTAGCTCAACCGGGTTCCGACGAAAGTCGGGAAGAATAGCCGAACGCCCAGCCTGAAAGTCTAGAAACGCACTTCCTTGGCGGTTACGGGTTTTCACTTCGGCTGCAGGTACAGCAAGGGCTACTTGTGGTTGCACTTGGTAAGGAGCACGGGGAGCGAGTTTTACACGATCGCTCAACTTATAAGTGTATATATTTACCTCTCCACGGCAGCCTACCAGCTCCTGACGCAGGTAAAGACTGGCATTATCCATCCAACTTTCGTATGGCAGGAATACCTGATAGTGCATATACTCATCGGTAAACTTACCTGTATTTACTATTATTTGAGGGGCATCATAAAGAGCCAACCACTTGTTGCTGGCAAGCATAAACCAACGGCTATTGATTTTACTGCGGGTTTTACCATTTAACTGCACATAAGGAAGATCGACCGTTTTTTTACCATTCCGAAGCTCGGGAGTAAAATACATTCCCGAATAATTGGGAATGGCGTTGGATTCAACTTTTATGTCGAAACAAACAATTAAACTGTCGTTACGCTCGGAAAACTCGGTCGACTCTACGTAAACGGAGCCTTTGTAGTTTTGGGCAGCGGCGGGAACAGCATAAAAGGTTATAAAGATTATAAAGGCTATAAAGTTTTGAGTTTTGAGTAATGAGTTTTGAGTTACGATGCCGTATGGTAGGTAACGACTCAGTTTATTTTTATTTTTCATCTTCATGTTATTTTTTTGTTTGAAACGCAGATTAACGCGGATTAACGCAGATTATTTAATTTAAGTAAGTGTTCATAATTACTTCGTCAATTACGAATTAGAGATTAATCTGCGTTAATCCGCGTTAATCTGCGTTTCAAAAATCAGTAGCTTCATTTTCATTTCAAAAAATAAATCAAGCTCAACCCAACCTTTGTGAGTCCCACATAGTGTGTAGTACCTTCGTCGAGCTTCAACCCGCATTTGGGTGCTTCAAACTTTTCGTAATCAATATATGCATAGCCAAAACCAATAGTGGTTTCCATAGACCAGCGGGGAGAGAGCAACCAATGGTACCCCCACGAAACACCTGCACCGGCTAACCAACCGCGGTAACGGTGATCTTTCAAACTGCTGATAAAGCCAATGTTACCTACATTAAAATCGGAATAGTGAGTATGAATACCGAAGAAGTGACCCACAAACGACTCGCTGAACCAGTAGCGAACTTCGGGCTGAACGGTGAGGTTCTTCCACTTGGTGTTGTCCTTGAAATCAATAGGATTATAAATTACCGGCACATCGAGGGTAAAACGCTTACTAAGTTTAAACTCAATACCCAGATTAAGTCCCAAGCTAACATCGTAAAGAAGATTACTCTTCACTGCGATATTTGGAATAGGATCGTAAAGGCGATAAGGAAAAACTTCCTGGCTGCGAACTACCCCCGGGGCCAGCGTGAAAACAAGGATGAATATCAGTATGATTCGAGTCATAAGATTATTTACTATTTTATTCTTTTCTTGAAGAAGATTTAATTTATTTTATTTCGGATAACCAGCGATTGAAAGCACGGTTAAACTGCAACACACTACGGGGAAACTCACGCTTTGATTCGGCTGGTATAAAGGGAGAGTCAACCACTTTGCGCAAACTAAGAAGAATTTTGCTCAATGATTTATTGTCAATATTGCTCTTAGAACTTTCAAGGTAACTACGCAAACGAACACGTTCTAAAACTGTATTGCGCTGCTTCTCGGTACGGAACATAGACAAATCTGTATCCGTACACAATGTATTAGCTCTATGAAGCAAATAAATTAAGTACAAGGTTTTTTCGTTAAGCATCATGTCTATCAGTCGTTAGTCGTTTTAAAAGTCCGTCTCTTAATAGGAGAGGGACAGAGGCGCAAACAACAAGTACAATAAGTACTTAAAACGACAACCTTATTGTATATAATTAGTACTCAAAACGAACATTTTACCATTCGTTTTGTTAACAATATGCTCAAGTAACTATTGGGTAAGGGAAAGTATGCGATAAACGGAAGGAAAAAGAGAGATAATACAACTTACAGAGTTAATATTAGTTAAAGAATGAAGTCGAAAAGATTATATTTGTATTCATATTTCTTCAGTTTAGACAATACAATATAAGGATAGCAATTAACTGTATAATCTTGTTACCTAACTCTACTTTTACAAAAAACATGCTTTTTCTGCTACCTTTTGGATAATTCAATGATTTACCCTATCTTTGCAACAGATTCAATGTCCCTCTCCTATTAAGAGACAGACACCCAACAAGTAAACATAATTAACCACCAGCACTAACTTTTTGTGTTTCTGAAACAAGTTGTTGTTTGCGTTTGTTGGATTGCTGCTTTTTCGACTTCGATACAGCATTTATAACCACTTTATTGACCCGGGAAAGGGCCAACTGATCGAAAGACCTAAGATAAACATGCGTAACCTTTTCGCTGTGATGCCCCATAGCCTGACTTATCATTGCAGTACCAACACCTTCGTGGTAGGCAATAGTGGCCCAACTGTGACGTGACACATACGAGGTTAGGTTTTCCTGAATACCAAGCAAAGAAGCTATTCTCTTCAACCGACGGTTTAAAGTGCGAAGCGCATTGGAATACAGCCGTTTAAGGTTGTCCGGATTGGGATTAGTGAAGATAGGCAACAAATAGGGACCAGTGGCTTTACTGGCATACTTACGAATAATATCCAATGCTACCGGTTCAATAATCAAACGAATGGTACCACCGGTTTTACGACGTTGATAAACAAGGGTATTGTCGTAAACATCGGTTTTACGCAGGTGGGCCAAATCGACAAAAGAGATACCCTGAAGGTAAAAACTGAGCATAAACATGTCGCGAGCAAACTCAAGATTAGCGTGTTCGCTAAGATCGCCCTCACTGATTAAAGAAATCGTCTCGTGCGAAAGAGCACGCTTAGCAGTGGACATGCTACGGGTGTAAAGGTGATCGAAAAGTCCATCCTGCAACTTTACCAGCTTTGCTTTAACCGCCTTGTTGTAAACCGAACGGATACGCGAAATATAAAATACAATGGTGTTATGGGTAAGCCCCAAAGAAATCAGGTGGTTTTGATAGGCAAAAAGCCACTCACTGGTAAAACAAACACGCAAACGAATGTTATCACCTTGAAAAGATAACATACTACGTAAAGTACACAAATAGGTTTCGGCTGTACGATGGCGTCCCAGACGCCGATGTTCAATAGCCATTCGAGTTACAAATTCTGATAATCTCATTCTTCTTTCGGTTTAATTAATACTATTTAAGAATGGAAGGAGTTATCGCTTCGCTAGGAATTAAAGGAGTTAAATGCTTTAGATGCCCTGAAGTATCTTAGAGCTATAACTCCCAAGGAGCAAAGCTCCTGATAACTCCCTTTAACTCCTTCCATTCTTATATATAAACGTAGGCAAAAGAAAGAAGTTTGAGCTAAAGAAGAAAGAAAATTACAATAAAATAATGAGGTAAAGGAATTTATTGGACAATGCAGGCATTCCCTAATTAAAAGGAGGTAAAGTGAGGTAGAGGAGGTAAAGTAGTTGAGTAGTGCTGAACAGGAAAACAGGAAGCCACTATGCGGCAAACGGAATATCTATCTGAAAATCAGCAAATTACAGTACCACCGATTTTTTAACGCTGGTACAAAAGTTTCACTGATTATTTTAAGCATGAAACAAAAGTACCACGCAGGGTGAGACAAAAGTATCTCAGTTAAGACACTTTTGTACCACAAGCGTGGTACTTTTGTACCATAGGCATGATACAATCCTACCTTTACTTCTTTACTTCACCTTCTTTCCCCAATAAGTTTTCTGCCCATTGTATCCACCATACACAATGGTGTGGGTTCTTGGGTTGGCTTCCCAGTCGGTTTCGCGTTGAATACACAACTCTACTCCATTAGCAGTAAGAATTTGTTGCTCTGCATCAAAGCTCCATGTTCCACCTTTCCATGGGCCGGAAGTTATTTTATGATCGGCAGTAAAGGTCATTGTAGTTGCTTCTTTTTGTTTGCCGTAGCTGTAAGACAAATCTATGTGTTGCCAATTTCCTACCAGTTCGGCTTCGCTGATTTTTACTTCGGGCACTGCTCCGTAACGTTCGGGCATAACAACAGGCCAGCCGGTTGATGTCCAACGGATGCTACGTACATGGCCCATCATAATGGCGTTGCTGTACTGATTTCCATAAATGTTAGCCGGCAAACGTCCTTGCGAAGCATAATACCAGTTTCCGTTGCCATCATTAAATACTGCACAGTGCGAAATGCCTACCCAACCATAATCGTTACTGAATTTATAGGGATGGGTTACAACAGGATACATATCGGCTCCGGCAGTAACATTGGCTCCGTCGATACCAAGGTATGGACCTGTTATGCTTTTCGAACGAGCCACACGGGTGTTGTAAGGTACATCGAGTGCATCGTAAGCCATGAACAGGTAGTAATAACCGGTTTTTTCATTGTAAATAATCTCTGGTCCTTCGGAGCCTTGCCAACGGTCGCCGGCCCTACGGGTATAGATTAACTGTCCATAAGAAGCTATGTCATTGTTCGTTCCCCAAGGATTGGACAATTCTGCTACTGGCTTTCCTGAGGCAGCATCTACTTCAAGAATGGCTATGCCGCTATGCCATGAGCCATAAACCAAATAGTGTTTTCCTTCTTTATCAATAATATAACTGGGGTCGATGGCATTCCATTTAAAGTAACAATTTGCCCAATCGTTTGCTTTTACATGGAAGTTTAATTCTTTGTCCGAAGCATTGGTAATAACATAGCCTTTGTCTTCCCATCCATCGTTGTTAGAAGGGTTTGTATTTTCCATCAGGCCGATAAAAGCCCGTTCGCTCCAAGTACCTTCACCATCAATCAAGCCGGGGCAAACGATGGAATAGTACATACGATAAAGTCCGTCTCTTACCTTATAAACGCAAGGTGCCCAGTAGCCAAAGTTATTAACATCCGGCTGAACCTCGCTCAATCCCATATTTTTACGAATTTCGTTTAACTTAGGGATAACCCAGTTGGGTAGCGATTGCATGGTTCCACCCAGATACTCCCAGTTAACCAGATCTTTGGAGCGACGGCCATGAAAATGACCACCTGCTGTATGTGCATTACCATACGAAGCATCTGTTTGATACATATAGTAGTATCCATCTTCGGCCAAAACAACTGTAGGATCGTGCACATTAGCCAGGTTCCATTGGTTACGTTGGTTCCATCCGGCAATGTTGATGTAATAGTCTGGGTAGGTTGGGGGGGTGTAGTTATCTAACTCGGGTATAGTACTACTGCCTGTTGTGGTAAATGTTATTTCCGACGAATAAACCGGGCTTCCATTTGCTACAGTAACAAAAGCTTTGACGTAGTATTTGGTTTCGGGTTTAAGTACTGTTAGTGTTAAGTTTAGTGATAACCCTGCACTATTCATTTCAACTGTTTGACTGGCAATTGTTGGGTTAGCCTGAGTATCATAACAAATGCCTTTCTTTACAATAACCGATGGGGCATTTGTTGTGATAGTTGCAGTTACAGTTGCTTTATCTTCTATTATATTTGTTACAGAAGGGGTTGAAATAGAAATTGCTGTATCTACCGGATCGGGATCATCGCTGTCACTGCTACATGATATTGATAGAACAATACAAGCAATCAGTAATGTCCATTTGGGGAAGAGTTTCATAAATGATTTTTTATAGGTAATACTGGTTAAACTCATATAAGCAACCACCCCGAAGGGCAGGGCTGTTAAGTTCTTTGTTTAGTAAAGTTTTCTCTGCTCTGAAAGAGCATCCTTTCGATAACCCCGGACAAGCCTGCCTGCGCAGTCCGGGGTGGCGACATGCCAAAGTGAGTTCAACTCTGAAGGAGTTGTCCCTGAATAAGGAGGGAAACTCTTTCAGAGTTTTAATGCTTTTGATGTTTATCTACCCCGGACTACGCAAGGCAAGCTTGTCCGGGGTTATCGAAAGGATGCTCTTTCAGAGCAGAGAACTTAACAGCCCCCTTTCGGGGTAATTGCTTATAAATCGTAACTTAAAGAACGATCACTTTTAACACCCTCAATCCATGCGGGTGATTTACAAGTCTTATTCTGCAGGTGTTTCTTCAGAAGGTATTTCAATTACCCCTACTTTCATTTCTACTTCTGGCGAATATACTACACCATTGGGATATAAAGTAGCAAAAGCACGTACATAATATACTGTATTGTCCTCAAGTTCTGTTAAGGTTGCTTCCATCTTTTTATTTTCAGGAGCAGCTGTTACAGTGGCATCATAAATTGTAGGATTATTTGAGGTACTGTAACAGAAACCATAACTCATAACCCTGATACGACCTTCGTCCAGATCATCTTGATTTACAATTAGATCAGCTGTAACTACAGCAGTTGGAGTAACAATATCAGTTAGTACAGGTACATTAAAAGATAGTTCGGTAGGATCATCGTCATCACTGCAAGCTGTAAAGCCGGTCAATAATAAACAATTCACCAATAGTATATTTAACCATTTATTCATTTTCATAATTGAACGTTTTTAAATTATTCTGCAGATTCTTCAGTCTCGTTTCCACTACCCGAACTCGAACCTAATTCCCAGCCGGGATTTTGTTTTAAGTTAGGTAATCTTTTGATTTCGGCATCCGGTATGGGGAAGAAGTAGTTCTTCGGACTGTTGAATGCGCGTGATTTATGCATTTCGGCCGGACCATAATTAAACATGGTACCCTGCGAAGGTGTTACCGATACTCCATAAATGTTATAAACTTGTTGGTAGTATGGCTGATTCTTTTCGCTGGCAGCAGTTTTTCCTTCAAACAACTTCCAACGACGTTCGTCGTAGAAGCGGTGATCTTCAAAACAAAGTTCAATACGACGTTCGTTGCGGATACGTTCGCGAAGCTGTGTTTGGCTCATTCCACTGTAAGCAGGCATACCTACACGCCCACGTACTTCATTTACATATTGATAAGCTTTTTCCGGACCATCTGCTTCGTTTATAGCTTCGGCTGCATTCAGCAATACTTCGGCATAACGGAAGATAGGACAGGCATGTGTATATGTACTCGGACTCTTGAACGACATATTGTTCAGGAATTTCTTTGTATAATAACCTGTGAGTGTTCCGCCATGCAATTCCTGGTAATCTTTACCCGATCCATAGGTTACATCTACTTCACGTTCTTCATCTTGTTTTGCATCTCCCCAAACAGAACCGTGGTGCAGAATGGTTTGTTCCAAACGAGGGTCACGGTTTGCATAAGGATTTTGTGGGTCGTAAGATGGATCCTGATCAATAGGCAACCCTTTTATGGTTTCATAACTATCTACCAGGTTTTGTGTTGGATTGGTACGTCCTGTTGAATTTACGTTTCCACTGAATCCACAAGGAGCTAGAAACAATTCAATCTCGCGAGTCTGCCACTCCGAACGACTCAGAATATATTCGTTATTCAAGTGAGGGGTCGAAATAAAACATTGGTAATAGTTTTGATTTGGATCATTGTCTGTAGTAGTGTACAGCTTGTATGGATTATTTATAGTTTTATTTTTAGCTATAAAATCTGTTGCAGCTGTTGCTGCTTCTCTCCATCTGGAAGCCTCGTTACTTGGATTATGCAAAGCCGATGCTCTGTATAACAAAGCTCTGGCTTTTAAAGCATACGCAGCAGCTCCATTCACACGGCCCCAGTTCAATTCTTCTTGTGTGTATCTGAAAGGTAATACATCTTTTACTTTATCACACTCGTCGGCAATCCATTTCAATGCTTCGGCAGTATTGGTACGCGCCATGTTCATCTCCTCGGGTTTGGTGTATTCAAAAATAATGGGTACACCCTCTTCGTCTTCACCAATTACAGGAATATCGCCAAACCAGCCCAACAAATCAAAGTGAAAAATAGCACGCAATAAACGGGCTTCGGCCATATAACGATCGTACAAGCGATTGTCGTCGCCTTCCATTTCTGTGTTTTTCACTACACTTTCGCGGGCATATTTCAAGAATGAATTGGCTGCACGAATACCTTTGAAGTTTCTAGGCCACAAATCATTAGCAAGCGAATGATTGGTTGCTGCATAAGCATCGGTTAATACACTGTGGTAGAAATGCGCACTCCAAAAAGAAAGCGCATTATCAGTCATACAGTCGCGTGATGCACCGCGGTACTGTCCATCTGTATATCCAACAAACGCATCGGGCAGGTAAGTATAGATGTTTGCCAGGTAACCACGGGTGTTTTCAAATTTCTGGAACACCTGTTCTGCATCCAAAGTCAAGTCTACTTCTTTGTCTAAGAAATCGCTGCAAGAAGTAATATTTACAGCCAGCAGTGCGGCTGCCATATATTTGAATATCTTTTTCATGTTTTCTATTTTATATGATTAGAAACCAATGTTTATACCAAATGTAAATGTCCGGGTTTTAGGATACCACCACACATAACTCATCGGCTTTTCCGGATCAACGCCATCGGGTAAGCTGCTCCATGTGCAAAGGTTATAACCGCTGAAATAAAGACGGCATTTGGTTAGGTTGGCTTTTGCTATCAATCGTTTGGGTAATGAGTATCCTACTTCAACGTTACGAAGAGATAAGAAATTACCGTTTACAATCCAAATATCGTTTTGATAAGTACCTGTATCGCGGTCGCTGTCAATGGCATTGAAACTACCATAAGCCGGACGTGGGTATTTGGCATTTATGTTACGCGAATCAAGTGGATCGTCGGTGTAATAACCCCATGCGTTAACAACTTCGTGTGTACCTTGATTACCCCATCCCGACCAAGACACTGCCGGCGAAAGGAATACATCACGATTCATATAAGCTGTGAGTACAGCACGTGCGTCGAAACCTTTCCACTCAAAACCAAGTGTAAGTGTTGGTATCAATTCGGGGATAATGGTATAGGTATCCGGTACCATATCGTTAGCATCAATCTGGCGGTCGCCATTCAAATCTTTGAATACAGCTGTACCCAATTGTTGCGACCCATTAGATGCTGTGTTATACGGATATTTTTCCGGATGATCAATAGCATCTTGCTGACTGGTTGCAATCAAACTGGGATCGCTGGCCCATTGTGTAAATTTGTAGCGGTTCCAACCACCAATACCATTGTTGAACGAACTTTCGTATAAACCGATAACAGAGGTGTAGTCATAAATACGATTCCCTGTTTTACGTTGCCATTCCACATTGGGTTCAGTTTCGTCCATTTCGGTAATTTTATTGGTGTTGTAGGTAAGCATACCTTCTACATAATAATTGAAATCACCAATACGGTTGCGATGGCCAAGGCTTACTTCAAAACCTTTTGTTTCGGCTTTTCCATAAGAATCTTTTGCTACAGAAATACCTAAGAGTGATGGTACACTGTTGCGGGTAACCAGGATATTCGAACGCCATTCTTTAAATACATCTACTTCACCATAAAGTTTTTTGTTCCAGAAATCAAATTCCAATCCAACGTTCAACATGTCTGATATTTCCCATTTGTTATTGGAATTACCCGCCATTGTTTCCGAGAATCCATTAACATAAGAACCCGAATAGCCAAAACCATAGCCAGTAGCCGAGCCGTATGTGTTTTGATATGCATAACGACCTCCACCAGTGGTAGATTGTCCGGCACGACCATAAGAGGCGCGGAGTTTCAACAGATTGATATTCTCATTCTTTAACCATGCTTCTTCGGAAGCAATCCAACCGGCAGATGCACCATAGAAAGTACCCCAACGTTCGTCTTCACTGAAATTGTCGCAAGCCATACGTGCTATATTTCCGGAAAACACATAACGGTTGGCATAATCGTATGTTACCTGTGCGTTGTATGAAAGATAACGATTGGAAGACTCATACGCTTTTGTTTGATTACGATAAGCACGTGCAAAGGCCCGGGCTTCGATAGCGTGTTGACCAAACTTGTTGCTGTAACTCAAACCACCGATTAAATTCAAATTGTAATAAAACTCACGCTGATTAGGAGTTGGATCACTTAATGCCGAATAGGTAGAGAATTGGGCGTATTTAAACTGCGACGGATCGGTTACATCCATATTCATATAATCATAGTTGTACGAATTAACAGCATTTCTCTGAGTAGACTCAAATGTTTCGTATGAGTCGAAACTTACAGTTGCATTCACTTTTAACCCTTCCAGTATAGGACTTAAATCGCCATTGATGTTTACTGTAGAGTATAAATTACGACGACGGTTTTTTTCCTGACCAGAAGATGCTAGTAAACGGCCCGCATTTGTTGCTGTACTCGAGGCGTAAATTCGGCCATCGGGTGTATATACCGGCTCCATCGGATTGGCCTCAACTGCTCCGAAAGTAGTTAAGTTAAATACCCCTTCGGTAGGCTGTGTAATGTTGTCGATACGTCCACCTAAATCAAGAGATACATTCAAGTGTTTTGTTACATCAATGTCGATGTTTGAACGCAAGTTCCAGCGATTCAATGTGTGCCCGGTATTGTAATTCTTACTGTAACCGGTCCACTTATCGTTCCACATACCTTCTTGACGGAGGTAAGAGAACGAAATATAGTAGCGGGCAGTTTCATTACCACCATTTATTTGCAGGTTGGTTTTATACATTGGAGCTGTTTCGCGATAAAGTTCATCAAACCAATTTGTGTTGAAGTATCTGTATTGGTCAATACCTTCCAGTTTCTCGCCATTTGACACCCGGCGATACATTTCAATCTGTTCGTCGGTGTACATTGGATCTTGCCCGCTCAGGTATTTTACCTGGTTACGTGTTAGTGCCATGTTGTAGGAGTTTTGGTTTTCCATTTTGTTACTCAACATCTGGAAACCTACCTCTTGTGTAAAATCAATGTTGGTTTTTCCGGCACTACCACGTTTGGTTGTTACCACAATAGCACCATTGGCACCACGCATACCGTAAATAGCAGTGGCGGCAGCATCTTTCAGTATAGTAATGTTTTCAATTGGGAATGCATCAAGAAACGAAAGGTCGCGTTCCACATTGTCTACCATAACCAACGGAGCACGGGCACCACTGTTCATGGTACGGATACCACGAATATACATAGCTGTTTCTGTCCACCCCGGTTCGCTAGACCATTCGTAGGTTTGCATACCAGTAACGGTAGAGGTAAACGCATTCTGAAGCACAGTTATAGGGTGCTTTTGAAGTTCTTCGCCCGTTACTACAGAAGTAGCTTCGGTTACCAGTTTCTTGGTTTTGCGTCCAAAAGCCACAGGTGTAGTATGAAGATACTCATCAAGATCGGATTCCAATTCAACCTCGAAACCGGGCGTAAAGTTAACTGGTACTTGTATGTTTTTGTATCCCACACTGCTGACACAGATTTCGTCGGAAGTTCTAACAAGCTTCAATTCAAAATAGCCATCTACATCAGACAGTGCAATACGGCTTTCTTCGGCTATATTCACCACTGCCCCGGCAATGGGATTACCATCAGCATCCACAATACGGCCTCTCAGTGTCTGGGCGTTCTGTGCATAAACAGTACCGGTTGCTAAAAGTAAAGTAACCAGTAGCAAGACTTTGCCTGCTTCTGTTAATTTCTTTATGATATGATTTAAATTATACATATTCTATTATACGATTTAAGGATTACCATTCTGGATTGTTCTCAATTCCTGTTTTCCAGTATTCTCCTTCAGGAATAGGATAAAGGTACATCTTCTTCTGGAATACACGGTTCTGGGCTACCTTGCGGGTAATAGTACCATTGGCAGCTACATCAATACCAATGATGTCGCGTCCTAATGCTTCTTCGGCTACATTCCAACGACGTACATCCCATGCGCGATGTTCTTCGAATGCCAATTCTATTGTACGTTCCTTATGAATAAAGTTACGCATGCTTTCTTTAGTATTCAAATCGGTACGGTCTGCAACGTTTCCTGTGATACCTGCACGGTGACGAATCTGGTCGAGCAGGCCATATACTTCCTCACATGGACCTTGTACTTCGTTCAACGCCTCGGCATAGTTCAATAAGATCTCTGCATAGCGAATAATAGTCCAAAGGCGACGTGAACTACCTGTATGGTTAGCACTCAAAATTGTTTCGGGAATATATTTGCGTACGTAATAACCAGTAGGAGTTGCATTGGCGTTACCTACCGGATTATCGCGTTGGCCTTTAATTACATTGATCACACTGTTATTCCATGTTGTTCCATGATGAAGTATAGATGCCGCCAAACGTCCGTCACGATTCGCCCACATATTGGCATCACTGTAGCCACTTGTTGTGTTAACAGTTGGGTTCACGCCATTGTAAATAGGAGCACCTGTTGCATCGTACCCCTGAAAAGGTGAACTACCATCAATCATATCGTACATATCAATCAGGTTCTGCGATGGACAAAGACCACCATTACCACCTTCGCCTACCGGAGTATCGTTTGCAATACTACCCCATGAAATAGTACCATCATTGCGGTAAAAAATGATTTCTTTGTTAGCTGATTTATCATAGGGTTCCACTAACCAAGCATTTGTTAATGCGGATTTTGAATTGGTTCCTTGCATCAGTTCATAGTTACTACCGTGAGCATCAATGAACTTTTTAGTTGCATCGGCTGCTTGTTGCCATGTAATGCCTGCCTCGCTGCTGAAACGTGGACTTGCCATGTAAAGCATAATGCGGCTATAAAGCGCACTTGCCATGGGTTGACCAATACGTCCGGCAAGACTAACATCGGTAGCTTCTGCATAACTCATCAATCCGGCTTCGCATTCATTTAACTCTTTAAGAATGAAATCAACAACATATTCCTTTATACTGGGACGTTCAGTATAGTTACTCAACAAGTCGCCGTTTGGATCAAGCACTTCTGTTACAATCGGAATCGGACCGTAGCGCAAGAAGAGTTCCCAATAGAACCAGGCACGCAGAAAACGAGCTTCGGAGGTTATATTGGCTTTGTGTACAAGATAAGTTTCTTCCGTTAAATCCGGATTTTTAGGTACACTCTCTATACGTGCAATTATCATGTTACATTTGCGAATACCGCGGTAGTAGTGCTCCCAGGTTCCGCTTAACTCGCTTGCACCACCGCCACCATAATAGTTGCCAATATTAAATGTGGTACGTACTCCACCGTTTGCCGAACTGTTCTCTGCCAAATCGGTTGCGGCATCTAACCACGAACTATTAATACGGCCGGCACCATGACGCAGAAAGTTATAGGTATCGATATGGAACTGTTGCATTAAGTTCCAGTCGCTGAACACCTCTTCGCCAGTCAATTCATTGCTGGGTTGCTTATCGAGGAAGTCTCCAAACATATCTTCGCAAGAAGTTAGCGTAGCCGAAGCAATGCTCAGAGCAAAAATGCTATATAATAATGTCTTTTTCATCTTCTATCAGAATTTAATGTTTACACCAAAGTTCACAGTCTTCATAATCGGATAGCGGTTGGAACCGTTGCTCTCGGGGTCGCACAAATCACCCAGATGATCCCAAGTGATGAGGTTGTTACCGTTTACGTAAATTCGGCAGTCGCTCATTCCTACCACTTTTATCCATTCTGTAGGCAATGTATAGCTCAACTCAATATTCTTCAAACGCATAAATGCACCATTCTTCAGGAAGAAAGAGTTTCCACGTTGGTTGTGGTTGCCATAACTATCATAGTGCAACAATGGGTACTTGGCGTTTGCTATATTTTCGGCTTCCGATTTTGTGGGATTCCAACGATCCAAGTGATGTTCTTTTACTTTACCACCATTAACAAACGCAAACATAGCTTCAGCATCGTAATATCTACTTACATGGTCTACACCTTGGAACATTACACTAAAACCAATGCCTTTATAGTTGCATCCTAGGGTAAGTGCGTATGTATTTTCGGGTACGTCGCTGTAACCAATAAATGTTTCATCGCGTTCGTCAATAAAACCGTCGTTATTCATATCACGGTATTTCAAATCACCTACCTGTACATTACCAAAGGTTGATGTAGGGAAGTTAGGATCGGCCAAATCGGCAGAGGTTACAAAGCCATCGCATACCAGTCCGTAGTATTGACCAATAGGGTGACCTTCGCGTTTGCGATAACCGGTTTTCAAAGCAGGTTCGTCCATGTTCTTAATCTCATTTTTTGCATGAGAGAATGTGAGACCTACGTTGTACGAAAAGTCTTTACCAATACGATTATGGTGTTTTAATTCAATTTCAAGACCACTGTTTACTGTTTCTCCCAGGTTACCGGCAGCCATAGTTACCCCTACCCATTCCGGACGTGTGAGGTAATTGGTCAGGATATCATTACGCTTTTCGTGGAAGAGGTCGATGCTACCATTCAATAATCCGTTCCACAAACCAAAGTCTACACCAAAATTATATTTGTGTGCACGTTCCCAAGTAACACCATAGTTGGGGTATTGTGTTTCGTAGATACCGGGTTTACCGTCCTTGCCAAACATATAATCATTGCTGATCTGGCTCCATTTTTCTTCGTAAAGGAAACGTTGAGCTACTCCATTCACTGTATAAACATCGTTACCTACCTGTCCGTAAGATGCACGAAGCTTGAGGTTGTTCAACCAATCTTTTGTATTTTCCATGAAAGATTCGTTGCTGATGCGCCAACCCAGAGAGAAAGCTGGGAAGAAACCAAAACGCTTACCTTGCATAAAGTTTTCCGAACCGTTATAACCAAAGTTTACTTCGGCCAGGTAACGATCGTCGTAACCATAAGTAGCACGACCCACCAAACCTTGATAACGTTTTGCCAAATCGGCTCTGTAACGATAATCATTCTGGTTGTAAAGTACCATGGCTGTTACATCGTGTTTACCAAAGGTGCGTGCATAGTTAATCTGCGCTTCCATATAAAGTTTATATATGGTATACGAGTCTTTACCACCAGTTAATTCACCGTCGGAGTTGAAGCGGTTATAAGCATCAATATTACCATAGTCATTGCGATCGTTCAATTCGTATGTTGCGAAACTTGCGCTGTAAAGGGTTTTATCGTACGAGTTGTAGTCGAAAGATACCATACCTTTTGCACTTAATCCTTGGGTTAACCAATCCATATTGTAATCAAGAATAAAATTGGTTTCGTTAATGGTATTTGTAGCTTTGTAATATCCACCTTTTGTTAACGCTGCTACAATATTATTTTGATATTGCGAGCTACCTCCATAGATTGTTTCCTGTTTTTCGCCGTTTTGTACTACTGTTGATACAGGGAATAACCATCCCGGAGTGTGATTCATTTCGTAGAATATCTGACTGTAGTTTGAACTTTCTGCTGTATTGGAGCCTCTACGTTCCTCGAAACGAGTACCGAAGTTAACAGAGAAGGTAAGGTCTTTTGTCAGGAATAAGTCCATGTTAGCACGGAAAGCGTATCTACGGAAACTTGGGCTTGACGAATTACCATATTTATCATTGCTTAAATTCTTAATCAATCCTTTTTGGTCGTATAACTCACCCGAAGCATAATAACGCATACGTTTGGTACCACCACGCACACTAATATTATAGCGCTGAGCAGGAGATGATTTCTTCAGTATTTCGTCGTACCAGTTTACATTAGGATATAACATTGCATCTAATCCGGTCAGTTCGCCGGCAGATGATTTGCGGAACATTTCTATATCATTGGCCGAGAACTGAGAAGGCAGTCCGTCGTTGGCAAGAGCTTCTTCCAATAAAGTAACAGATTGATACGAGTTCAGGTATGTATCTGTTCGGGTTGGACTTTGTATTTGCCAGTTTGCTGTTAGGCTTACTTCCGGTTTTTGTTCTTTACCACGTTTGGTTGTAATCAACATTACACCGTTTGCACCACGTACACCATAAACAGCTGTTGCCGATGCATCTTTCAGTACCGAAATTGTTTCAATATCGTCGGGAGCAATTTGAGAAAACTCACGTTCCACACCGTCTACTAAAACAAGTGGTTGAGCATCGCCTGCAAATGTGGCACGACCACGGATATAAATCTTTGTATCGTCGGAACCGGGAGCACCCGAAGTTTGCGATGTAATAACCCCCGGTATTTTACCGGCAATAGCTTGCGACACGTTAGCAGCCGGCGACTGGAGCAGTTCTTTTGAGCTTACTTGCGAGATGGCTCCTACTACACTTTCTTTCTTTTGTGCACCGTAGCCTACCACAACTACTTCATCAAGCATTTCGGAGTCGTCTTTCATGCTAATGCTCAGGAAAGTTTTTCCATCTACTGCAACTTCCTGTGTTTTGTATCCCACATACCTTATTTCGAGTATAGCATTTTGAGTTACTGTTAGTTCAAAATTACCATTAAAATCGGTTATGGTACCATTACCAGTTCCTTTCTCTATTACATTTGCTCCAATGATGGTTTCGCCGGTATTATCTTTTACAACACCTGTTACTTTCTTGGTTTGGGCAAAAACTATTTGCCCAGCCAGCAAGAAGGCAAATGCCAGCAGCATACCCGCTAAACGCGGGGCTGCTGATATTGTGATTTTTTTGTTGTCCATAATTATAGTAATTTTATAAAGGTTATTACTTGAATAACGGAGCGTACAGATAGCATTTAGAACTATCTATATTGAGATAAGCTCCATCTACGATAAGGAATACCCGTACCATCTGATTTCCATCTCCACACTCTGTCACAAAGGTTTCTTTATACACATTGCCGTTTTTAGAGGTAGCTATTGCAGTGACTGTTACTGTAGCCCCACTACGCAAGATGTCGATAGTAACTTGTGCACCTTCCATATCAACACGGAAAGCATCCCAATCGCCATATCCGTCGCTGGTCCATGTGCCTGCTGCATAAGCATCACCCCATCCGTAGAGGTCGGAACGGATAACAAAGTATTCGGCATAGCCGTCTACGTTGCGCTCGGCATCGGTGCTGAGGCAGAGGTTCCAGTTATTCCAGTTGCCAACACCGTTGGTGTGATTCTCGAATTCGAGATGCAGGTTCTGTTCAGCAGGAATCTGGAAATAGTCTGAGAATTCTGTCCACCAGGGAGCTGAACAGTCTTCGGCGCCGATAGTGGTTTTTGTTACCGGCACGTTGGTGAGTACACTTGTTTCTGCAGTGTCGAATACAATGTGCGAACTGTCCATGATAAAGAAACCTCGTACCACTTGTGTACCATCACCGCAAACAGTAGTGAATGTTTCTCTATATACATTGCCGTTGAGGGCTTTGGCTACTGCATCTACTGTTACTTTGGAGCCACTGCGTTCAATGGTTACAGTTACTTCTGCACCTTCCATATCAACACGGAAAGCATCCCAATCGCCATATCCTTCGCTGGTCCATGTGCCTGTTGCATAAGCATCACCCCATCCGTAGAGGTCGGAACGAATAACAAAGTATTCGGTATAGCCGGTTCCGTCGCGTTCACCATCGGTGCTGAGGCAGAAGTTCCAGTTATTCCAGTTGCCAACACCGTTGGTGTGGTTGGTGAATTTGAAATTCATTTTACTTTCGGCAGGTATTCTGAAATAGTTAGAGAATGTTGTCCACCAAGCTGACGAATTGTCTGTTGCTCCTACAGTAAGGATAGGGTCACCCACAACGTATTCGAATGCACCTTCTTCTGATATTATAGGACTCCACTCTTTTTTTGTAATCGTATTCCTGTAAATCATCAAATCATCAATCATCATCTCGTTTGTTTGAGTATCCGAACCATATCCTATATATAAATAAGGTACAGAAGCCATAAACTGAACAATTTTTGAGCAGTCGAAATCAGTTACATTGCGATAAATCTTTTTCAAACCGTCAACATACACAAAATAACCGTTGTTGGTTACGGATATTGCTACAAAGTGCCATTCGCCGGCAGTGATTAATCCGGTTTTATCTATTTCCGGATTATTATCTTCGTAAGTTCCATCTAAACCTTCATAACGAAGCCATCCGTTAGCAGTGAAAAACATACGTTGTGCACCATTCTCATTTTGGAAAGAGAAGAGAGCCCCTTCCAAATCCTGAGGTAATTCTTCTTTGGTTTCTTCGTCTGTTTGGATAGCTTGCTTTACCCAAAAAGTAAGTGAAACAGCGTTTTGCACTTTCACATTATTCAATGGATTAGAAATACGGGCATATCCTTCATTTAAATAAAGTACACTACCACGATCATTGTCATTGTACAAATCCGGCGCTTCGCCATTTGTATAAGCAAAATATTGGATCACTGTTGGATCAAGTTCCTCGTCGAACGTGTAATTGGCAACTTTCTCCAATTTAGGATAAACCTGATTCCCTGCTGGAGGGTCCATCTGCCCCCAGTCTTTACAGGAAGAGAAAAAGAAAACTGAGATTGCCATCGTAAGAAGAAGTGATGGCCACTTTCTTGTCTTCATAATACTCGATTGTTTATGGTTAGTAATTAAATTAAGTGTAAATTCTACACCGCAAATATAGGTGGACAATTGCATAATGAGGTGGACAATTGTGTTTTCCTAGTGGATAATCGACTACAAAGGGGAATATTTGGTGTAAAAACACAGAGGCAGTGTTTCCCATTACCCCAGGCGATGCCGGCATCGCCCAATGTCATCAAGTTAAGGGATTCATTGTATGCTATCCGCATGGTGAATCCCTTGGAATTCAATTTGAATAACCCCCAGTGAAGGGCGAAGCCCAACTGGGGGCAAGTCAATACATACACAGTCTGAACCCCGATAGCGGGTTCAACACCTTCGGCGTTGTGAGTTATAGGGATACGCATCCCCCCAGTCGGGCTTCGCCCTTCACTGGGGGTTATTCAAATTCAATCCCTTCGGGATTTCTTAACTTGATGACATTGGGCGATGCCTGGGGCTGAATTAAACCGGGCTTACAGCCCGTAGAGCGCGGATTATAAACAATGTAAGAATGGATATACAATGTAGGCATCCCCTGTGGGTGCCCTGATGATAATTTGCAATCAACTACTAACTACTAGCTAAATAGCGAAACGTTGTTGCGAAACAGGCCGGACAATATAAGAAAATTCGTTGGTAGTACTACCCAGATGGTCAAAACCGCTGGTTAGGATAACCTCTGTTCTTTTATCGATTACCAAGTAGCGATCGTGATACGAATCCAATCTTTGTTTATTAAAAACCCAATAGCTGCAATACCTCTGTAACCAGACTATATCATCGGCTTCAATATGTCTACTATCACACACTATTTCCAGTTTCTTGTTGGGTAGTAAACTGCTTAATAATCGCAGGTTCTGCATTCCGTTTTTCTGGGAGAAGTATTTGTCATAAATACATATCTCTAATGCATCCTCACATAAAGCCTTAATATGATCAATAGCTTTTGAGCGCGATTCATTTCTAAAGAAACAACCACAAAAATTATTCTCTATTTTATCGTTATATATATTGATATAGGGGAATTGGTCACTGCCTGTAGTCAGTATAACCTTATAAACTGTTTTCTTTGCTAAGTCTTCCAGCGATTGTTGTTTAAATCCGGCTTTACGAAGAGCTACTTCAAGCGTTTTCCCGATTTTCAC
Source organism: Bacteroides sp. 519 (assembly GCF_010500955.1). Lineage (GTDB taxonomy): Bacteria > Bacteroidota > Bacteroidia > Bacteroidales > Bacteroidaceae > Bacteroides. The sequence goes on along the minus strand of NZ_QVMJ01000032.1, from coordinate 24,862 downwards.
TCCGGTTCTTTCTATCTGGGCTATATTGGTAAGAAAAGGAGCTTTGTAATAGTGCAGAAGTCTTTTAACCATTTCAGTATCACACGTTTCCCCTCTTTCAAATTTATAATATTCGGCCTGTAGCTCATCACTCAGTACTAAACAATATTCATTTGCCATCTTCTTATTCCATTTCTAAAAGTTCTGCCAGAGTTGCATCAAAGAAACCCTCAGGAAACTCATCATTGAATCTACCATTTTCGTTTAATACAATTTCTACATAAGGAATTGTAATACCTTTTTTGTAGTAGATAGCTACATCTTCTGCTTTTATCTTTTTTTTGAATATCTCGTACTGCACTTTATTGATAAGATGCTCGCAGTGGGTTTCAATAATTAATTGAATGCCTGCCTGGGCAATGAAAGAAAAGAATTCTCCCAAACGTGATTGTGCTGCCGGATGCAGATGTATTTCCGGATTCTCAATCATAATTGTATCGTCGGGTTTGGCGCGCAGGCATAAGATGAGTATTTTGGCTAAATAGCTTACACCTGCTCCCAGTTGAGTTGGTAAAAGGTTGGGAATACCATCACTTTTGAATCTGACTTCGGTAGATTGCTCTGTCCGTTTTTCTGTATTTAGTTCCAGCTTTATGTCAAGAATGTAGCTCAACCAGTAGTTTAACTGGGTAGACAATGTGTATGAGCTTGTTTCTTTAATCAGCTTTTCGGCAACAGGCGTTGATTTCTCTTTCTCGAATGTACCAAACAGATACGAACCATTTTCGCCACAATAAATGTGCTGGTTGTCCATGCGTGCTACCTCTTCGGGACCGATTCGACCAGCAGATAGGTAATAGAGGTTTTTTTCCAGTTCGGAAAGAGTCTGGTTTTCATTGGCTTGAATCAATACACTATCGTCATCATTCAAAACAAGACGAATAACCTCGCCTGATATCTTCAACTCAATCTTTATTTCTTTTGATCTTTTATAAATATTCCGTAAGGTTTGAAATGAGCTCAGTATATTGTGCGCATCAAATACTGTTCTATTTTTAGTAATATGCTTGCTCACCAATAGTATTGCTTGCAATACTGTAGATTTACCTGTTGAATTCAATCCCGTGAGAATTGTTAACGGCTTAATTGTAAGTTCTTGCTGTTCAATGCTTTTAAGCCCTTCTATTTCTATATTTTGTATCATTCTTTATCCGATAAAGTTCTTATTAACAGATCTATCTCGCCAAACCGGTATTCTACACTGTTGGTAGAGTCTATTGTGTTGCTGAAAAGACCACTTAAATCAAATTTTCTTTTGAGCTTATTTATTTCATTTCGAATATATTCTTTGTCTGTCATATCCCATTCATAAAGAAACAAATAAATGAGGCTTTCGAATAATGGCATATTTATCGGTCTTCGTTTATTGCCTCCTTTACTCTCAAACCTGAATGCGTTGTTTCCAAGAATAAGATGTATATCTCTTAATACACCAAGAACGAGGTCTTTAAGACTTTCGATTTCATCATTGCTTTTCTTCTCATTTATGTAAATCATCACTTTAGCCAAAAAATCATCAATGTCACTTTTGTATTCTATTGGCTGTCCGCCAACATCGGCATGTTTTAGCGTTCCGTCAAATAAAAAATAAAAGGCAATGGCACGCAACACAATATACCTATCTCTCATTCGTGCCGGATTTACCCCATAGTCAGTGGCTATTTTAAACTCCTCCGACTCGCAAATGGCATCAATCAGTTCTGTTGCCTTTCCTTGATAAAGGGCATTGCGCATTTCCTGATTGTTTAGTTTTGTTCCTCCACGGTTCACCCTATCAAAGATGTCATATTTGATTCGTTCGGGTGTTGGTGGTTGAATGATATAAAACGAGAGCTGGTAATCTTCAAATATGCCTTGCAATTTAGGTTCCAGATCAGAGAAATATTTTTTATTAAGACCGTTTAATATCTTTAGATTTTCCAGACGGAGTTTGTTATTCATGAAATCCAGTATCGCAGTAATGCGTTGACGTCCATCTACCACTTGTTTCTTTCCATCTTTTGCCTCAAAAAGATACATCAGTGGAATGGGTATCCCCATCAAGATAGATTCAATCAGTTCCGAAGCCTGTTTGGTTTTCCACACTTCGTTGCGCTGAAAGTTCGGAGCAATGATCAGTTCTTTTCTTTTTTCGCACAGTGTTTGCAAGTGCAATATACTATACTGTGCTTTTTCTACCCTAACTTCCGTATTTGGATATATAGAGCCCTCTTCAGTTATATCTAATCCAGATTCTCCTTCTAATGGTTCGTCCTCTTTCATTGCTTGCCAATAATAAATTGTTGAATACAAAAATAGTTCTTTTCATCCTAAATATGGTTAGAAACCGTTTTGAATTTTTGAATTTCTGTGTAAACCTTATCGCTTACAGAAGATTTTTGCCCAAAAAACTATCATAAGTATCATAACACACCTATCAAACTGAATTTCAATATGATACACTATGATAGATACCCAAAAAGTAAAACATAAGTACCATTGCAAGTATCATAACCATTCACTCAAAATCGCCACAAACCACTCTTAACTATCTAATACACAACTACATGCATTATATTTGCCGGTGATTGCTATAACTCCTAAGGAGCAAAGTTCCTGATAACTCCCTTTAACTCCTTCCATTCTGGAATATGAATAATTCAGGCTATGCTAATTACTTTCATGTATTTGGGGTTATTTTAGTTATGCGGTTATGTGGTTTTTGCTTCTCTGTAGGATGCTGTTTGTTTCTCTATACAAAACTGACAGTTTCACAGTAGGAAACCAACGGTTTCACGGTAGGAAACCAACTGTTTTCTATATAGGAAACTACTTGTTTTCTACGTATGAAACTAGTTGTTTCCTATATAGAAAACTAATAGTTTCATTAGTAGAAAACAAAATGAAACTACTTGTTTTTTTAGATCAAGTTATAATGAAACTGTTTTTGTTCTATGATACTTCGAATGGTACTTATGTTTTACTTTTTGGGCATCTGTCATAATGTAATATATTGAAATACAGTTCGATAAGTACGTTATGATAGTTATGATGGTTTTTTTGCGATAAATCTTCTGTAGGGGATTGCAAAAAGGTTGTTGTATTAATAGTATAATTTTTATTGAGCTGTCCTTTCAGGACGCGCTGTGTATAAGGTGGTTATCTTACCCAACGCGTTGCGTTGGGCTGAATTGAGCTGGGCCTACGGCCCGAAGATGGGGATTTTTAAAAGTAGAGACGCAATGCATTGCGTCTGTTAACATTGTGGGATTATAACCTTGCCAGATAATTCTGATAATAGACGCAATGCATTGCGTCTCTACCTTCTGGTTGAACCGATAGTAATGTAATCAAACTTGATGGTTACATGTATATTAATCGTTATGGTTTATTATTTTGTTAACTATGTCTCAATACCGCTTACGCAGTCATAACAACATTCAAAACAACAACGCTTATTTTAAGAGAACGTTAGCGTCTCAATACCGCTTACGCAGTCACAACAACATTCAATATGGAATTCAAAGAAGAAATAGCGTTAGAGTCTCAATACCGCTTACGCAGTCACAACAACATTCACAAACCACAAACTTGCAGGACAATGGGTTTTAAGGTCTCAATACCGCTTACGCAGTCACAACAACATTCAACGTTTAGTGGAGTTACAAACAGACTCTTCGGAGGTCTCAATACCGCTTACGCAGTCACAACAACATTCTACTGGGATATAATTGTGGAGATATTTACATCGTCGTCTCAATACCGCTTACGCAGTCACAACAACATTCGAGATAGGGAAATATTACTGCAAACCAAGTCCAGTCTCAATACCGCTTACGCAGTCACAACAACATTCAAACTGAGGAAGTGATTGTAGATGTTGAATCTAGTCTCAATACCGCTTACGCAGTCACAACAACATTCGTTTTGAAACAGTATCAAAAATGTTTTTGGAGGAGTCTCAATACCGCTTACGCAGTCACAACAACATTCAACAAAAACACCGCAAAAAATGCAATGTATGTGTCTCAATACCGCTTACGCAGTCACAACAACATTCCAGATGGAAAGGCAATGATTCTTTCTGACAAGAGTCTCAATACCGCTTACGCAGTCACAACAACATTCGAAGGCGTGAAAGCCTTAATGGTGTATGAAAGTAAGTCTCAATACCGCTTACGCAGTCACAACAACATTCAAATATAAAAATAGTACTGATTATTGCAGGATTAGTCTCAATACCGCTTACGCAGTCACAACAACATTCATATAAACTATATATATTCATTTAACCCTATGTGTCTCAATACCGCTTACGCAGTCACAACAACATTCTGTCTCATTATCAACAACTTAACAAAACCACTATTTTCCAATCCTTTCATAACCACCTGTATACCAGTCTCATTTAGATTACTGTTGTTATTTTCGCAAATCTACTATATTTTTTCTTATAAAACAAGCCCTTTATTCGTCGCAAACACATTATTTATCTGGTAATCAACCGCATACAAATAAGATTTTTTTCGCAAAGCTCAATGCCAGAGCAGTAACACCTGTCACTTTCGAAAAACAGGCTTTTCACTATTTACGCAAAGCTTTAATAATCAATACATTAAACCAAAGGACATTTAGCAAACGTTTGTTAATTTTCGCAAGAGATTTTTCAAAACCTATAAAACAAACCTCTTGCGAACTTTTTTTCGCGAAAGAATTTCTCCTGTTTTCAATAATTGCCTCATAATCAAATACATCCCAAAAACACGTTTTTCGCAAATGTTTTTAGCCTACAACAAAAAACATGAATAATTCAGGCTATATGTTCTTTTGTTCTTCTGTCTAAAAAAAATCTCAATATATTTTCTCATTCCCAATCAAACACTTTTCATTCTATTCTGTTATAGTACTAACTACTAATAACAAACTAATTTTAATTTATGGAATGGATTGTAAATCAACTCAGAGAACATCCCGAATTAGCCATATTCCTGACAATCTTTGCTGGTTTCTGGATTGGAAAACTTAAAATCGGAAAGTTCAGCTTGGGCACAGTTACAAGTGTATTACTTGTTGGAGTATTGGTTGGGCAGTTAAACATTACTGTAGACGGCCCTATAAAATCGGTGTTCTTTCTTCTTTTTCTTTTTGCAATCGGTTATAAAGTTGGACCCCAGTTTTTTCGCGGACTCAAGAAGGACGGTTTGCCACAGATGGGATTTGCCGCACTTATGTGTATTATATGCCTCTTAGCACCATGGGCTTTAGCAAAAATTATGGGTTACAATGCTGGCGAAGCTGCCGGTTTACTTGCCGGTTCGCAAACCATATCTGCTGTTATCGGTGTAGCCGAAGACACGATTAAAGGGTTAGGCTTAAGTGCCGCCGAACAAGCCAGCTATATTAATATAATACCTGTTGCGTATGCTGTAACTTACATTTTTGGTACAGCAGGTTCGGCATGGATATTAGCTTCCATTGGTCCGCGTATGTTGGGCGGTTTAGATAAAGTAAAAGCCGCATGTAAGGAGCTGGAAGGTAAAATGGGAAAAACGGATGCCGACGAGCCCGGATTTATGGAAGCTGCACGTCCGGTTGTATTCCGCGCTTATAAAATAACAAACGATTGGTTTGGAAATGGTAAAACAATTGCCGAACTGGAAAAACATTTTCAGAAAGAAAACAAGAATCTCTTTGTTGAAAGAGTAAGACAGGAAGGACAACTCACCATAAAAGAAGTTAGCCCGGATTTGATACTCAAGAAAAACGATGAGGTAGTGCTCAGTGGAAGAAGAGAGTTTGTTATTGGAGAAGAAGATTGGATTGGTCCGGAAGTATTGGATGCTCTTTTATTAGATTTCCCAGCCGAAACATTACCGGTTATGGTTACCCGCAAAACCTGTGCTACCAGGAATGTGGAATACATTAATAGCCAAAAGTTTATGCATGGGGTAAGCATTAAAAGCATTAACCGCTCCGGAGTAAAAATACCGGTACTAGCTAAAACGGTTATTGATGCAGGTGATGTTATTGAACTTGTGGGTATGAAAAGAGATGTAGAAGTAGCCGCCAAACAAATGGGATATGTAGACCGCCCTACCAATCAAACAGATATGATCTTTGTTGGATTAGGAATACTTTTGGGAGGACTGTTTGGTGCGTTAACCATACACCTTGGTGGAGTTCCTTTAAGCTTAAGTACCAGTGGTGGCGCTTTGATTATGGGATTAATCTTTGGTTGGCTTCGTGGTAAGCATCCAACATTTGGTCGTATTCCCGAACCTGCTCAATGGATACTTAATAATGTAGGTCTTAATATGTTTATTGCTGTAGTAGGTATTTCGGCTGGTCCGGGTTTCGTAGCTGGTTTTCAACAAGTAGGTATCAGCCTGTTTGTAGTTGGAGCACTTGCAACTGCCATACCTCTTATTGCCGGTTTATTAATGGCCAAATACATTTTTAAATTCCATCCTGCTTATGTACTGGGATGTACTGCCGGCGCACGTACAACAACAGCTGCATTGGGTGCTATTCAGGATGCAGTAGAAAGTCAGACCCCTGCACTGGGATATACCGTAACTTATGCAGTAGGTAATACACTGTTAATTATATGGGGAGTGGCAATTGTATTAATGATGTAATGGGATTTAGACGATTGAAATTAAAACACAGAGGCACAGAAACACGGAGCTTTTCCTTGTGCTGAACACGGAGGGCCACGTAGTGGCTATCTGTTCATAGACCCGTGCGGGAGCGCGGGGACCCCAAAAGCAAATATGGCAAGCGCCCCATCGGGGTGCTATGTTATTTTCCATATAGCACCCCGATAGGGGCGCAAGGAAAGGTGCCACAACCAAGACCCCGCGCTCCCGCACGGGGCTATGAACAGATAGCCACTACGTGGCAAAGAGAAAACAAAGCTCACGAGGATTCGCTTTTGTCATACAATAACTCTGTGTTCAGCACAAGGAAAAGCTCAGTGTTTCTGTGACTCTGTGTTTTAATTTTAGTTCAAAAAAGCCCCTAACTGAACCAAACAAGTATGAATAATTCAACTCAAAAACTTTAAAATTATGGATAATCAGATTACAGGTAGAAGCTACCAAAAACAGATGGAAAGCATTAGCCCATTTGAATTAAAAAACAAGCTAATTGAACTGGCAGATGTTAGTATTAAGAAAATAACCCGCACCATGCTTAATGCAGGGCGTGGTAATCCTAACTGGATTGCAACAGTACCCAGAGAAGCCTTTTTCCTTCTTGGCCGGTTTGGCCTTGAAGAATGTAAAAGAGTTATGTTGTTAAAAGAAGGTATTGCAGGTATCCCCGAAAAGGATGGAATAGCATCACGTTTCGAAGCATTCATCAAAAAACACGAAAAAGAAGCTGGTGCCGAGTTGTTGATTGGTGCCTACAACTATATGTTACTTGAACATGCTGCCGACCCGGACGATCTTATTCATGAGTGGGCCGAAGGGGTTATTGGTGATCAATATCCGGTACCCGACCGCATATTGAAATTTACAGAACAGATAGTTCACGATTATCTGATTCAGGAAATGTGCGACCGTAAAGCGCCTAAAGGTAAGTTCGATCTATTTGCTACCGAAGGCGGAACCGCAGCAATGTGTTACCTCTTCGATTCGTTGCAGGAGAACTTCTTATTGAACAAAGGCGATGGAATAGCACTTCTTACACCTGCCTTTACACCGTATATTGAGATTCCTCATTTAAGCAGATACAGCTTCAATATGATTGAAATCTGTGCCGATAAAATGACAAAGGATGGTTTCCACACATGGCAATATCGCAAAGAAGAAATAGATAAGATAAAGGACCCAAAGATTAAAGCGCTCTTTGTGATCAATCCAAGCAACCCGCCAAGTTATGCTATGGACAACGATACCATGCAACAAATTGCTGATATTGTAAAGAATGATAATCCTAACCTGATGATTATTACTGATGATGTTTATGGAACATTTATTCCTCACTTCAAATCGTTCATGAAGGTTTTACCACACAACACACTGTGTGTATATTCATTCTCTAAATATTTTGGAGCAACAGGATGGAGAGATGCTGTAATTGCCCTGCATCAAGACAATATTTACGATAAGATGATTGCTCAATTGCCCGATGACAAAAAGCAAGCATTACACAACCGGTACGAGAGCCTAACACTGCATCCGGAAAAGATGAAGTTTATTGACCGCATGGTAGCCGACAGCCGTCAGATAGCCCTGAACCATACAGCCGGTTTATCGCTGCCTCAACAAATTCAGATGACTTTGTTTGCTGCATTCTCTTTGTTAGATAAAGAAGATAAATATAAAATCAAGATGCAGGAAATTATCCAAAGCCGGTTAAAAGCGCTTTGGGAAAATACAGGCTTTACCTTCACTGATGATCCGTTACGTGCAGGATATTATGCCGAAATTGATATGATTGTATGGGCCGAGAAACTATACGGAACTGATTTTGTTAAATACCTGAAAGCAAACTACGAACCTGTTGATGTGGTATTCCGCCTGGCAAACGAAACCTCACTGGTTCTGCTGAATGGTGGCGGATTCGATGGGCCTGAATGGAGCATCCGTGCATCATTGGCTAATCTCAATGAAAAGGATTATGTAGTTATTGGTAAAGGGATAAGGAGCATTCTGGATGAGTACGCGGCTGAGTGGAAAGCTAAGAAATAATTCCTGAGGCCGTTGGCCTCCATATCTACTTAACCTGCCCCATTATTATAACCCTATAACAACAAAACCTATTTGAAATGAAAGTAAAATTTAAAATAATTTGCTCATTACTACTAATGGGCTTATTCTCGTTAAATTGCCTTGCCCAAAATGATAATGAGTCCAATTACCTCTTGTTTAAATCGTACAACAAAGCCGGAAAGGAAGTTATTGATGTAACAGATGTAACCCGGCAAATACGTTTTCACGATCCACAAGCCCCTCGTTTTGTTTTAGTAGACAGCAATGGGAATTTTTCATTAGGGATTGGTGGAAATGTAAGAGCTGTGGCCGAATATGATTTTGGTGGTGTGGTAGATAATGTAGACTTTTATCCGTCGTTAATTACAACTCCGGGTACCAACGGCGATTATGCCCGAAATAAATTTCAGATGGATGCCTCTTCATCGAGTTTGTTTGTGAAACTTGTGGGTAAAACAAAAACATTGGGAAACTTCACTGTATATGTAAACGGATATTTTCGTGGAAGCAACAGCACATTCAAGCTACATCATGCCTATGTTGCTTTTCTGGGATTCACTGCCGGATACGATTACGGAACATTTACCGATGCCAATGCTGCACCGGCAACTGTAGATTTTGAAGGACCTGCCGGTCAGGTGCTTTATCGCACAACTCTATTACGTTATGCACGGGTGCTTTCAAGGAACTGGAGTTTTGGAGTTGCAGTAGAGGTGCCACAAGTAAATGCTATTACCAACGATAATACAACTGTAAAAACTCAGCGCGCACCCGATTTCCCTGCATACATTCAATACAATTGGGGGAAAAGCAGTCATTTCCGGGTAGCAGGTATCGTCCGTACAATGACGTATAGCAGTATTATCGATCAAAAGGCATACTCACAAACAGGATGGGGTGTTCAGGGAGGTATGTCGACCTACCCATTAAAGAACCTCAAACTTGTTGGACAGATAACTTACGGTAAAGGAATAGGTTATGCATATAACGACCTGGGCAAATTAAATATGGACCTTGTACCAGACCCTGACAGACCTGGCAGAATGCAGATCTTACCCATGCTTGGCTGGTATGCCGGTTTACAATACAATATTACCCCTAAAGTATTTGTTTCGGGAACATACAGTCAGTCCCGTATATATACGAACAACGGATATCCGGTAGCCAACAGCAACACTTACCGTTACGGACAATATCTGGTTGCCAACACTTTTTGGAATATTAATTCTAACATGAAGTTTGGTGCTGAATATCTGCGAGGATGGAAAACCGATTTTAATGAAACAAATTCAGCTAATCGTGTTAGTTTGCTGATGCAGTATTCGTTTTGAGTTATATTTGGTTCAAATCAGAGGGGAAAGGAGGTAAAGTGAGGTAGAGGAGGTAAAGTAGTTGAGTAGTGCGATGCCGCATGGAATTCCTCTCCCTAGAGGGGAGAGGTGCCCTTTAGGGCGGAGAGGGGGGACTCAAAGGTTGTGCAACCGATTTTCCATGCGGTATGTTTTCACTCCCCGCCCCGGCCTAAAGGCCACCCCGCCCCTCAAGGGCGGGGAATCCATGCGGCATCGCCTACTTTACCTACTCTACCTCACTTTACCTCCTTTACCTCACTTTACCAAACGACTTTAACCAACATTGCCTAATTTTACTCTTCAAAATCTTCCATCGTTACCAACCGATGCCGCATGCATTACTCAAAACTCACTACTCAAAACTCATTACTCAAAACTCAAAACTCAAAACTAATTTTAAACCTAGTCAACCCATCGCTGTAAGTACGGAGAGAGAAGGTACAATTATGACGGGTAAGAACTTCACGAATAAAAATAAGTCCAATACCTTGTCCGTTTGGTTTGGTTGAAAAGAAAGGTGTGAATATTTTCTCTTCTGTATCTTTAGAAATACCTTTTCCATTATCAATTATTTCAATTGATGCAGGTGAAGCTGTACGAATAATTATCTCTCCGTTGCTTTCAATACTTTCGGCTGCATTCTTTATTATATTTACCAATACCTGTTCAAAGAGAGAATGATCTAAATAAACTTCGGGCACTTTAGCAGTATCTAAAGATATGGTTATATTCCTTTCTGCGCACATGCCTTCCATAAAGCGTTTACAGGTAAAAGCAAGATCGTTGAGGTTAACCGGTGATAAATGAGGTTCGGGTATTTTAACCACATCAGCAAAACGGGTTATAAAACGACTCATCGAGTAACAACGTTCAATGCAAACACTCATAACCTCGCGAATATCTTCGGTATCACTTACTTCCGATAAGGCATCATCTACTGTATCTAATGTAGAGGTTATGCCGGCAGTAGTATTATTTACCTCATGTGCTATCATGCGGATTACTTTTTCATAAGCTCTTTTCTCTGCCTTTATAACTTCATCAGTCAAGCTTTCAACCAGATAAAACGGATGTGGAAAACCATGATCAATAAACGAAGAATGGGTACACTTATAAATATTAGCATCATTCAAACGCACTGTTCTGGTTTCGGAACGGGGAATAGTTAACAATTCGGCAGCTAATGGAGAGTCTATTTCCGAGAGATATTTGCCGTTAACTTCGGTATTGGATATACCAAGTATTCGCAAAGCCATAGGATTACACTGTGTAATCTCACCATCCATCGAAACAATAAGTACCCCCATTGGAGAGGCTTCAATAAGCAGATCGAGGAAATGGTTCTGCTCGCGCAATCGCAAACGTTCTTCTTTTAGTTGTTCCATCATTTTATTGAAAACGGCTACAATACGGTCTGCCTCCTCCTCTCCTACTCGTGTCAGGCGACTGCTGAAGTCCTGTTCACGTAATAATTCCATTCCGTTTCCTATTGTATGCAACGGTTTAACTATTTTCCGATAAAAGAATACCAGATAACCGATTGTTATCAATATAACAGCCTCTATGGTATAAAACAACCAGAGTTTAGAATGGGCACCGATATATGCCAGCAATCCCATAATTGCTAAAATCAAAATTGCTAAAATAACGAATAGTCCTTTTATACGCATGGGGGTCCTTTATCATCTTTATCTACTTTTATTCCTCTTTTATCCCATATTTCTCTAGCCTGCGATATAAAGCAGCACGACTTACACCTAATGCTGTAGCTACCTTACTAAGGTTGCCTTTATGCCGTTCAAGAGCCTGAACAATGGTTTGACGTTCAATTTCGTCTAATGTCATTCCTGCCAGATTGGTATTTCCTACTTGCTCATCCCTATAAATATGCTGTTGTTCAAAATCGGAAGAGTCTACACGCGACTTACCACTCATCAGGATGGTTCTTTCAACCAGATTTTTAAGTTCCCGGATGTTTCCCGAATAGGGTAACCGGGTAAGGAAAGTTATTGCATCCGATGAAAATTCAACCAAAGGCAGGCCATTCATTTTTGATAAGTTATCAGCAAAATGACGAGCCAGTAACGGTATATCATCCCTACGCTCGCGAAGTGCAGGCAGATGTATGGTTATCAGATTGATGCGGTAAAAAAGATCTTCGCGAAAAGTATGGGCAGTAACCATTTTACGTAAATCGGCATTGGTAGCACTTATCACCCTGACATCTGTTTTACGTGGACGACTATCGCCTAATACCTCGAAGGTTTGATCTTGTAACACCCGCAAGAGTTTAACCTGACAAGATAAATCCAGATCACCTATTTCATCCAGAAAGATAGAACCTTTATCGGCTAGTTCAAAGCGCCCAATTCTATCGGATGTAGCATCGGTAAAAGCTCCCTTTTTGTGCCCGAACATTTCACTTTCGAAAAGACTTTGAGAAATACCTCCCAGGTTTACCTTTACAAATGCTTGTTTGGCCCGTTGACTGTTTTTGTGAATGGCTTCGGCAATCAGTTCTTTACCTGTACCACTTTCGCCTGTTATTAATACCGAAGCATTGGTAGCAGCAATCCGGGCAACTGTATTTAAAACATCATTCAGCTCCTTGGAGTTTCCTATAATGTTGCTTCTTTTTAACAAGGAGGTTTGCTCTTTGGTGGTCTCTTTCTCGGAAGTAGATAATTCTAAAGCTGTTTCTATACGTTGCAACAGCGCAGCATTGTTCCAGGGTTTGGTTATAAAGTCGAAAGCACCAGCCTGCATTCCTTGTACAGCAAGTTCTATGCTTCCCCAGGCAGTCATCAAAATAACCGGAACATCGGGATGGAAAATCTTAACTTGCCTGAGAAGTGTTAATCCTTCTTCTCCGTTGGTAGACAAGGTAAAGTTCATGTCCATCAATATTAAATCTGGTTGGGTTGATCGTACAACTTCAATCGCCTCTTTGGGTGTAGAAACTGCATGGCGATCGTATCCGGCTCGCTTCAGCATAAAGCTAAGAGAGGAACGTATGGAAGAGTCGTCATCTATTATTAGTATCATTTTGAGTATTGAGTTATGAGTTGTGAGTATTGAGTTGTGAGTTTTGAGTTGTGAGTATTGAGTTATGAGTTGGTACAAAAGTACAAAATAGTTCTGAGTTTTAAATTCATTATACCACACATACCGCAGAGCAAACTCAAAACTCAAAACTCATAACTCAATACTCATCACAGCTCAATACTCATCTTAAAATCAACTTCCAGTTGAGTGTTTCGTTCAAAATCCCATAGTGTGAGGCTACGGAGTTGATAATAATAGTACCAATAATAAAACATTTCCTGTATATGTTTTTGGCGGGCATCATCTTTCGATGTTTGTGCATCATTCAAATCAAGTGTATTGATTTTGCCTATCAAAAATGTTTCAATACTGGTTTTGTATCTTTTTTGTGCAATCTGGTCGGCCTCATCTGCAATGGTTAGCTGTGCCAACTGATTATTAAACTTCTCTACCAACAAGAAGATATCCTGATTAAAATTCATTTGCTCCTGACGTATACGCGATAACACTACCTCCCGGTTACTTTCGGCTACCTTTACTTTTCCACGCCGTTTGCCCCAATCAAGCAGAGGTATTGTAACACCTACCTCAATAACCTGATTATCCAGCAAATTACGATAGGAGGAAGATAACGTTTTATCTTGTCCGGTATAGCCTACACTGGCATATAAGTTAATTTCGCGCATGTTACCTTTTGCGGTGGCCACACTGTAATCGGCCTCCAACTGCCTGCGACGAATATTCTGTGCAAAAGAATTTCTTTGCAGAGCTTTATCCAACACATCGTTATATTCCATTCGTAAAGCTGGTGCCGATTGGGGTAATACAGGTTCAAGTATTTCCGTTTCCGACAATCCTAAGAAGGCACGTAATTGAAACATATTCGCATTTAAATTGCTTTCGGCTTCTGTTAACGATGCCTGAGCTTTAAGCGAAGCTAGTTTAAGTTGCAGCAATTCATTTTCTGAAATTTGTCCCATTCTTCGTTTGGCAACAGCTACTTCGTACAACCGATTGGCATTTTCTTCATTTTGTTTTGCGGTTCCCAGGTTTTCTTTAGCCAGCAAAAGATTAAAAAAGTAATTAATGGTTCGCATAGTTACTTCTTCGGTAGCTGTTATAAAACCGGCTTTGGCTTCTTCGTATTTAACCGGTTCAATCCGGCGGCTCCACTTAAGATGATTTACTCCAAAAATCGGCTGGGTAAGTTTTAAGCCGATAGGGATAGACATAAACACTTCTTTCCCGTTCGCTCCCATTTGCTTGATATAATCTAAAGACGACGACACTGACAGTTTACCCCCTGTAAACCATATATTCTGATCGATGGACAACTCGCCGGATATGCCTAAAGAATTATTACGCACAAATGTGTACGAACCGTCTTCCTGCTGATAACGTGTATAAGATTTATTGTAATTGGGTAGTGTACCTGTAAAATTTACTTCGGGCAATAAATCGGCCCTGAAAGTTCTGTATTCCCAGTAAGAGGTTTTTAACTCGTTTAACGCAACTGCTGCATCTACAGATTGTACACGAGCCAATGCTATTGCTTCGGGCAAGGTTATCTTCCGTTCGTTTTGACTATAAGATGGCCATGCAAGCCACGAAACTAACAATGCAAAAAGTATCTTCTTTTTCATATATGGATTTATTTCGGTGTTTTACTAATTATGAAAAAGATGAGTCAAACGGTATGCCAAAAAGATAACACACTAATTATCTGCACATTGACATCTGAACCACATGTCCGAAAATGAACAGTTTGTTCAGAATCAACTTTCAACTATTGGGTATTCTAACAGTGAAACAGGTACCTTTGCCTATATGCGAAGTTACATTTATGGTTCCTTTTAATCTATTTACAATGGTTTGAGAAATACTAAGCCCTAATCCGGCTCCCTGAGTAAAACTATCTACTTTATAAAAGCGTTCAAAAATACGTTCCTGATCTTCTTGCGAAATACCCGCCCCTGTATCTTTTACAAAAAAGGTAGTATAATGCTCTTCCTCTTCGGTGTATCCAAATTCAATAGAGCCTTGCAAGGTGAATTTTATTGCATTACCTATTAAATTATTGATTACCTGTTTCAGCCTAACACAGTCTGTTAATATTGTTCTTTCGCTATTCTCGGGGATTTGCAGTACTAGTTCAACGCCTTGGGGCATGGATAATTTTTGCGAATCGTATATTTCCTGCATAATCAGAGGCAGATAATAAGGTGATAGTTGGAAATCCATGCTCCCAGCTTCTACTCTCGACAGGTCGAGGATATCATTTATCAGTGTCAGCAGCAACTCACAGTTATCATTCACAATTACAACAAACTCACGAATCTCTTCATCGGTAAACATTTTATAGTTCTTCAACAAATCGGAGAATCCTACAATAGCATTTAATGGGGTCCGTATTTCGTGACTCATATTGGCTAGAAAAGCTGTTTTCAATTTATCGGATTCCAACGCCCTGTCTCGTGCTGCAATTAATTCTTCTTCGGTTGATTTGTATCGTTGTACACTTTGACAAACGCCCAAAATACTATAAGGCGAATCTATGGTTAAGCCCGAAAGAACTGAAAGACGAAACTCCCACCATTCATAATTGCCTGTATTATTCCGTTGCCTGAAAGTTAACCGGTTTGTACATCTCTTTCCACCTAGAATATCCTCAAAACCATTTAACACCTCGGGCAAATCGGCCGGATGAATATTGTTGTTCATTTTTTCTTTGGAAAGAAAAGTTCCTTCAAATCCCATGTGGTTCATATAACCCACAGGAAAAATAAATGTATTTGTAACAGTACTATATTGTAAGGGATAGATGGAGCTTTCTTCAACTGCCAAGCTGAAAAAGTGCTTCTGCATAGCAACCTCCGATACATTACGGAAAGTAAAAACCAAACCTGTTTGCTTGTTTTTATCGTATAAAGGAACAATCTCGCCGGATACAGGAAAGTAATTGTTGCTATGTACATCTTTAATAAAACTATTTTCGGGGATAATTAGATTTACACCTTCCTTACTCACTTTTTGCAATAAGGGCATAAGGATATCTGTACCATTATTATAGAGAGCAATCAAGGTCTGTGCCTCCTGTCCTTCGAAAGGGCGTGAAGGAACTGCATCAATATCTTCCTGAATATTCAGCATTTGTAGCAATGCCTTGTTTACAAAATGTATCCTAAAATCGGTACCATAGGTAACCACAGCATCGCGAATTGAGTGAAAGATGTGATCGAATTCATTTCTTTGTGCAATCAATCTGTTTTGAACAAGCAGTTTTGTTTGGGCATGTATTCGCTTGCGGGATTCGCGACGATATTTCAAGATCAACCTTACTACAATAAATACAAGTAAACCCAGAAGAAGAGTATAGAACAGAATTATGATTACTGCATACTTTTCTATGTAAGGTTCATTTATAATCACACTTCCACGGGGCAACTGATCTTTCTTTACATTAAAAAACTTCAATTGCTTATAATCAAATGTTAGTTGGAAACTGCTTTCGGTTACTGGAATATTATACGTTTTCTCGCCCAATAAAACACGGCTGGCAATGTTTGCTGCTTGTACTGCATCCTTATACATATCCGGACCTATGGCACAAAACACTCCATTGAGTAAGGCTGTACCACAAAGAGTAAAAGTGGGAGCTTTTGATACTTTCGATATTGAAGTCATGTATAACCCCCAATACGGAACAACCATAATTGATTTCTGTGCATCCTGGGATATTTGAATATCACCAAGAATATCTGTCAAAGGATCATGTGTTATGTTATATGTTTGTAGTTCGTAGTTTGTATTTTTGTTGAAGAAATCGGGCCAATAACGCTGAAACATTCCGGTTCCTTTACGTCCTAATACAGTATCTTCACTTACCATTACAACTTTGTACCGCTCCGGAAAAACTTTTTTTGCTGTTTCGAGCACAACATCATAAGGATGTGGCAAGGTAGTACCTGTAATGTTTTTATATTTACTCATTAAAGGCTGATTGGGAAAAGCAACCCCGAAGAAAACCACAGGAACCCGAAAAGGCAAAGAGTCACCACAGTTAAGCAAGCTGTACAAAGCCTCATCGTTAGATACAACAATCAAATCTGCACCACGGGCTGTAGCTTCTTTACAGAATTTACGCATCAGTTCTTCTTCCTCGTCCGAGTTATACAACCGGCTATTCAGATATTTAACCTCAATATTTGCTGATATGGAATTAGCATTAAACCCATTTTTTAATCCTTCTGATAATTCTTCACTTCCTGTATCTTTCTCTGTGTAAGATTGTACAAAAAGAACATTGTATACAGAACGTTCGGAGGCTTCTGTATAAAGAGAATAAATTAGTAGCAGAAAAATCAGCCAAATCCGGTTTATATTATTAAGCATACGCTGAAGTATCAATTTATTTGCAAACTTAAAGAAAAATTAAAAACAATCTTATAAGGAAGCTTACTTTTAACCTTTCGATGTGAGGCGTTAGGGCGTGGTTGCTGTTATAAGAGGGTCAAAAGTGAGAGTGTTCTTTGAATTAGTTACGATTTATAAGAGGCTGTGTCAAAATAGAACGTGTTCTTAGAGTTAGTAACGAATTGTAAGTTAAGCACTGAAAGTGCGTTCGATTTAGCCCAGGGTTTTAACCCTGGGTATGTACGAAAAGCACCAATCAGAGTGCTGTAAGCACGAACGAATAGCCTAGGATCGTGCTTACAGCACTTCATTGTTGGCGATTGATAGCTTACCCAGGGTTAAAACCCTGGGCTAAATCGAACGGGCTTACAGCCCTTGCTTACAAACTGTAACTAAATCAAAGACCGATTGGAGTTTTGACACACCCTCTTACTCGGGCTTACAGCCCGTAGAACGCAAAAAAAAGGAAATATCAATTCATTTCAAAGAAATAGTTCCTAAATTTGAACGAAATTTTAGAATTATCTTATGAGAAGTTTTGCCTCCGACAATAATTCCGGTGTTCATCCTTTAGTTATGGATGCACTTTTAAGTGCCAATCTTGATCATGCAGTTGGCTATGGTGATGACAAATGGACAGTAGAAGCTACTGCAAAGATTAAAGAAACATTTACTGCCGAGTGTGAACCATTTTTTGTATTTAACGGAACCGGTAGTAATATAATAGCGTTACAACTCCTTACCCGCCCATTCAATTCAATTCTATGTGCCGAAACAGCTCATATTTATGTAGATGAATGTGGGGGCCCTGTAAAAAGCACAGGTTGCCAGATTCGGCCGATTGCTACTACCGACGGGAAATTAACTCCTGATCTTATAAAACCTTATCTTCATGGTTTTGGCGATCAGCATCATTCGCAACCCGGCATTATTTATTTATCGCAAAGTACCGAGCTGGGAACAGTTTATTCGGTAGATGAACTGCAGGCAATAACCTCTTTAGCACATCAACATGGCATGTATGTGCACATGGATGGTGCCCGCATAGCAAACGCATGTGCCTCTTTAAATGTATCATTACGCCAATTAACAGTGAACTGTGGTATTGATATACTAAGCTTTGGGGGTACAAAAAACGGGTTAATGATGGGCGAATGTGTTGTTGTTTTTAATCCGGCATTAAAACAGGAAGCACTATTCATCCGGAAACAATCAGCACAGTTAGCATCCAAAATGCGTTATCTGTCTTGTCAGTTCACGGCTTATCTCACAGATAACCTTTGGCTAAAAAATGCTGTTCATGCCAACAGCATGGCAAATCGTTTATATCTTGCACTTAAAGCATATCCCGAAATACATTTTACACAAAAAGTAGAAAGTAACCAGCTCTTTCTAACAGCGCCTCGTGCAATTATTGATAAATTATTGGAGTCGTACTTCTTTTATTTCTGGAATGAAGAAAAGAACGAAATACGTTTGGTTACTTCGTTCGATACTACCCAACAAGATATTGATGACTTTCTGGCTCTTTATCATAAACTTTCTTAAGCTTAAATTACATGAAGAAAATATTGATTTTACTATTACTTGCTTGTTGGGTTGTTAATGGTTATGCGCAATGGATTCCAGAGTTTCTGACTACCTCTCCGGATATTAAAGAAGAGAATAATAACAAGTTAACGCTTGATATAGATGCTGTTGGGTTCTTTAAGAATAACGAATACTTCAGCCCTTTATCGAAAGGACAAACCTTTCCCGGAATACGGTTTATACCCAAGGCAGGTTACCAGATTGATAATAAACTTCGGTTTGAGCTGGGGGTGTTGGGTCTTTATCTTTCTGGTAATCAAGACGATGATGTACTTTCTACATTCAACGAATTCTATGCCCGGATTCAATATGCTATCCGTCCTAACTTACATCTGGTTTTTGGTAATCTTTATGGTGGTGCCAATCATAGGTTAATAGAGCCATTATACCGATGGGATAATCAACTGGTTGAAAAACAAGAAAGTGGTTTGCAGGTAATATACAAAGACGATCGGTTTTTTGCAGATGTATGGGTTGATTGGCGACGGTATATTGAACATGGTGATTCTGTGCCTGAAATATTGAACTTTGGTTTATCGGCTTCTGCACGGTTAAGCCCGGAAGAGAACGATTTTCAGTTGACACTACCCTTTCAACTGCTAATTTATCACCAAGGTGGACAGATTGATACCTCCGACGAAAAAATGATTGTTACCGGAAATGTAGCAACCGGCCTTAAGATGAAATGGAAATTGCATGGCCGCACCATTCGCTCTTTAGGGTTCGATACCTATTTATTAGGCTATTACGATAAACTTTCGAACAAAGAACTTCGCCCTTATGATAATGGATGGGCTGTTTATCCTGTTTTCAAGGCCGAGACTAAATACATTGATCTGATGGCTGGGTATTATCATGGCTGCCAATTTTATAGTGTAGACGGAGATCCTCTGTTCAGTTCGTTTAATCTGCGATATCCGGATGAAGTGCACAAAACCCGTCAACTGTTTACTGCTAAAGTATCCTATTTTAAGCAGTTACATAAATCATTTTCTATTGGTGCGCAGGCGGAAAGTTATTTTGATATAAAGCTAAATAAGTTTGATTATAGCTTTGGAATTAATTTAAGGTTGAATACGAAGGTGATTAGTAGATAAAGGAGGTAGAGTGAGGTAAAGGAGGTAGAGGTGAGGTAAAAGGAGGTAAAGAAGCCATGCGGCATCGTTCCTTTACCTCACTCTACCTCCTTCTATTCTTTACCTCCTTTACTTCCTATAATACGCTAACGCATCTTTATCGAACTTACGAATGAAGTTGATATGCTTTTCTATTTCTGCCTCAGCATAACGAACGTATACATTAGCCGAAGAAGAGAATAATTCGCTATTCTTAGAAGCGTCCTGAAGCAATAAGTGGCTCATAATAATATGAGAAGCCATTTCAACCAGGCGACGTGCACAGAAATCAAGGAATTCCTGATCTTTATCTTCTGTTACCTGTTCAACAGCGGCTGCATATTTGCTGGCCATATCTTTCAAACGGTTCTTTAAACCTTCCAGTTCAGGAGCTACTTCTTGCGCTTCGTACTCACGGATTCGGGCCAGATAAGCCCCATTAGTAACATAACGAATAGCAGCCACTACCTGTAACTGAGTAGTTCCTTCATAGATAGATGTGATACGTGCATCGCGATAAATACGTTCGCAGGCATAATCTTTCATGAATCCCGAACCACCGTGTATCTGGATACAATCATATGCATTTTGATTGGCATATTCGCTACTCATACCTTTTGAAAGCGGAGTAAAGCTATCGGCCATCTTAGCGTATAACTTTTGTTCCTGACGTTCTTCCGGAGTAAGTTTGCGTTCTTTAGCAATATCATCGAGTGCTTTGTAGATATCAACAAAACGAGTTGTTTCGTACAAAAGGCTACGGGCACCATCCAGTTTAGCTTTCATTAATGAAAGCATTTCGGATACAGCCGGAAATTCAATAATTGCTTTACCAAACTGTTTACGGTCTTTAGCATAATCCAGTGCTTCGTTGTATGCAGCTTGGCAAAGTCCAACAGACTGTGCTGCAATACCTAAACGTGCACCATTCATTAATGCCATTACATACTTGATAAGACCAAGTTTTCTGTCTCCGCAAAGCTCAGCTTTGGCATTTTTATAAACCAATTCACAAGTTGGCGATCCTTTGATACCCATTTTGTTTTCAATACGACGCACAGTTACACCACCGTTACGTTTGTCGTATATAAACATAGATAATCCACGACCATCACGAGTACCCTCTTCCGAGCGTGCAAGTACAAGGTGGATATCAGCATCACCATTTGTAATAAAGCGCTTAACACCATTCAGATACCAGCATCCATCTTTTTCGCTGTAAGTTGCTTTAAGCATAACAGCTTGCAGATCCGATCCGGCATCGGGTTCGGTTAAGTCCATCGACATAGTTTCACCGGCACAAACACGGGTGATGTATCTTTGTTTCTGATCTTCATTAGCGAATTCGTAAATTGTTTCGGCACAATCCTGCAATCCCCATAAGTTTTCAAAACCGGCATCAGCACGGCTCACCATATCGGCAGCCATCATATAAGGTACATTCGAGAAATTCAAACCACCAAACCGGCGTGGCATAGCCATACCCATTAATCCGGCTTTTGTTGTAGCATCCAGATTTCTAGCTGTACCACTTGCATAAGTTACTCGTCCATCGGCTACTGTTGGGCCTTCATGGTCCACTTCTTCTGCATTTGGAGCAACAATTTCTGCACAGATTTCTCCTACAATTTCCAGTACTTTATCGTAGCTGTCCATTGCATCTTCAAAATCTACAGGAGCATAATCAAATTTATCTTTGTCGGCATAGTTACGCTCTTTGAGTTCAACAATCCGTTTCATGAGCGGATGGTCAAGATAATGCCGCAATTCAGGAGTATCGGTATAAAAGTTAGCCATATTATTTTTTTTAGGAGAGAAGGAGTTAAAGGAGTTACCATTCGCTTTGCTCATTCAGGAGTTAAAGCTTTTGGATACCTTTACAATAGGCATTCAGGAGTCTACTTGTTTCTTCCAGTCTCTCAGTTAATTCATTGTACTTCTTTTCAGTAATATAATTTAGATCTTTTGAAAGAAGGATATAATATCTACATTCTTCGAGACTACCTTGAGATATATTAAAGAAACGCAACTTGTCATTACTACCTCTTTTCTTATACCCTTCAGCAATATTAGCTGCAATTGATACAGCTGCTCGTTGAAATTGAGAAGATAATCCAAATCGTTCGAAATTGGGAAAAGAGTTTGTTGTCTGGTAAGTCATCAATACAAATTGATGTGCTTTTTGCCAAGCAGTAATATCTTTAAAACTTTGAGTATACATTGTTTTTAAGCTTTAACTCCTTTAACTCCCTTTAACTCCTTCCCTCCTTTATTTACTGTTTTGCTTATAATACTTAATCATCTTAGGTACAACCTCTTCAATGCTACCTGTAATCACATAATCAGCTATGGTATTGATTGGTGCATCAGGGTCGTTGTTGATTGAAATAATCATTGAACTTTCCTGCATACCGGCAATATGCTGTATTTGTCCGGATATACCACACGCTATGTATAGTTTAGGGCGTACTGTAACCCCTGTTTGACCAATCTGGCGATCGTGATCGGCAAATCCTGCGTCAACAGCGGCACGACTAGCACCTACTTCAGCATTCAGTACCTTTGCCAGGTCGAACAGTAAATCAAAGTTTTCTTTAGAACCTACACCATATCCTCCGGCTACAACAATAGGTGAACCTTTCAGATTGTGTTTTGCTTTTTCTATGTGACGTTCGATTACATTAACAATGAAATCCGAATCGGATACATATTCTTTAACATCGTGATTAATCACCTCTCCTTTATAATCAGGACTCAGGATTTGTTTCTTCATCACCCCTTCGCGAACAGTTGCCATTTGTGGGCGGTGTTCAGGATTTATGATAGTAGCTACAATGTTACCACCAAAAGCAGGACGAATTTGATACAACAAATTTTCATACGTTACTCCGGCTTTCTTATCTTCGTGGTTACCAATTTCCAGCGAAGTACAGTCGGCAGTAAGACCACTGTGCAACGCCGATGAAACTCTTGGTCCAAGGTCACGGCCAATAACCGTAGCTCCCATTAAACATATCTGAGGTTGTTCCTGCTTGAAAAGATTTACAAGAATCGAAGTATGAGGAAGAGATGTATAAGGATATAATCCTTCTGTATCAAACAAATGCAATTTGTCAACTCCGTAAGGGAGTACCTGTTTTTCTATATCTTTAAGATTAGTACCTGCTACAACTGCTTCGAGCTGGCAGTTGAGTTGGGTAGCCAATGAGCGACCTTTTGTAAGAAGTTCAAGGCTAACATCCACAATGGTATTATCTTCAATTTCGCAATATACAAATAAGTTATTCATAATTTAAAAGTTTTGAGTTTTGAGTTTTGAGTTTTGAGTTATTGGGAACGGCATCGTTCTCACCACTCATTACTCCTTACTCATTACTTATCCTATTGTGTGATTAGCCAAAAGCTCAACCATTAAATCTTCAACATCACGGTCGCTGCTGGTAAGTGTTTTGCTTTCTTTAGCTTGGAAAACAATGTTCTGAATTGTTTTCACCTTTGTTGGCGAACCCGATAGTCCACATTGTTCCAGATCGCCATTCACATCGGTAACACTCCATTCAACCAGGTTGAGATAGTCGCATCTTTCATACAGGTTGGTGTAATCAAGATCACCTTGTTGTTTTTCGGTAATGGTTTTAGCGTGTTTATACTTCTGTATTAATTTTGCATTGCGCGGACGGCAAGGCGCTGCTGAGCCATTTACTGTAAGAACAATAGGAAGCGGACCTTCAACAGTTTCAATACCACCATCAATGTGGCGTTTTACTGTAATACGACCGTTTTCAACCTTTAAGATTTCTTCTGTGTAAGTAATTTGTGTTAACCCAAGTTTCTCGGCAACCTGTGGGCCTACCTGTGCTGTATCACCATCAATAGCCTGACGACCACCTATGATAATATCGAAATCACCGATTTTGCGGATTGCAGTTGCAAGTGCATACGATGTGGCAAGTGTATCTGCACCGGCAAAAGCGCGGTCGGTTAACAGATAACCATTATCAGCACCACGGTATAATCCTTCACGAATAATATCGGCTGCACGTCCCGGTCCCATGGTTAACATGGTAATGGTAGAGCCTGGATGGGCGTCTTTCAAACGGAGGGCTTGCTCAAGTGCATTTAAGTCTTCCGGGTTGAAGATCGCAGGGAGCGCCGCACGGTTTACTGTTCCGTCGGCTTTCATGGCATCTTTCCCTACATTTCTAGTGTCGGGTACTTGTTTTGCCAAAACAACAATTTTCAAACTCATGTTTATTAATATTTTGGTATTAGAAACTTTCTAAATTGAGTTTTGAGTTTTGAGTTATGAGTTTTGAGTTTTGAGTTGGCGATGCCGCACGGAACTCAAAACTCATAACCCAAAATTCAAAACTAATTCCGGTGCAAATTTAAACAAACACTTGGTATTGACAAGAATAAGTTTTGAAATAATGCACAGAATTATGTTTTTTGAGCAATAATAATATGATTTTATCACAGAGTTTGGTTCGGTTAAAGACTGAGTTGAACTAAAATTAAAACACAGAGGTACTGTGTTGAATTCCAAATTAAATTAAATATTTTTTCTATCTTTGTCTCCGCCAAAGGAAGGCTTCATGCGATACTTTGT
>NZ_QVMJ01000031.1:14162-45873 GCF_010500955.1 Bacteroides sp. 519 | reverse complement strand
GAATTGATTATACTATCGGGTATTAGTCTCCCTTTCGAAAGGTTATTCCCGAGTAATAGCCAGGTTGGATACGTGTTACTCACCCGTGCGCCGGTCGCCGACAATGTATTGCTACATCTCGCTGCCCCTCGACTTGCATGTGTTAAGCCTGTAGCTAGCGTTCATCCTGAGCCAGGATCAAACTCTTCATTGTAAAAATATTGTTGACTTGTAATATAAGCCTATTCTATCACCTTTATGCAAAGTGTAAAACAAACATATTATACAAAAATCTTAGCTCTGTTAGGATGTCTTATTTATTGAACTTATCACCTGATATAAATCAAGTTATTGACAAGGTTATTTTTTTCCTCTCTACTATAAAGTAGAGATGCTTGTACTACTTGTTGTTATGAAAATAATTCAAAGAACGATTGCTTTGTTAAGAGCAGCTTCATTTCTGAAAGCGGATGCAAAGATAAAGACTTTTTAGTTTAACTTCCAAATTTATTTTAGATTATTTTTAGAAAATTTTTAAAGGCTTCTAAAACTTAAAATAAATGTGAACAATACTTCAATCTTTTTGTTGCTGCTGTACTCTCTTGTAAAGCGGGTGCAAAGGTAGGGACTTTATTCGTAAATCCAAATAAATACCAAGAAAAATATGAAAGTTTTTTAGGGATAATTGCTAAGTGGCTGATAATGAAATGTGTTGTAGAACATAAAATTTGTGCGGGTAATAGTGATGAATGGTTGAACCATGCGGAATTGAGGGTGAATGGATTATGATTTCATTTTAGAGCTATATAGCTTCGGGGGTTGGTGCTATATAGATCAAGGGGGCAATGCTATATAGATCAAGGGGGCGATGCTATATAGATCAAGGGTGCTCTTCTATATAGCTTGATGGATAATACGCTGTAGGGATGCCCCTTGTGGGTATCCTGATAATGGTTCGCTGGTATCCTAACCCGGTATCCTAACCCAATCAGGATACCCACAAGGGGTATCCCTACAGCGACCACACGATTCGTTACGATTAAGACCATCAAGAACCATTAATATCATCAGCAGCAGCAGTTTCTTTTTATTCTGCTTTTTCTGATGTTATGTTATGTTCTCTTCTTTTCTCTTCTTTTCTATTGTTGCAACGGAATTATACGACCGTTGGATTTTAAAGCTGCACGTTTGTGTGAACTTTTGTATCCTTTTTTTTTTGCTTTTATCCCATTTAAACGCATTATGCATATAATACGGCATTATGCATGTTGTATAATCAAAATAAAACAGCGGTTGACTTTTTGCAGCGTATCTACAATAAAAAGGCTGTAGGTATGCAATACATCATCAATTCAGATTAGGTAGATTATTAAATTCAGTAATACATATAATGCCCATGCATCACCCTTTTTGGCAGCCCAAAAGAAAAAAAGCCAATGGAGTGGAAAGTATTTAAGAGGTAAACTTTGTACTGCCAAACAATATTGTTTTTCGGTTATAATCTGTTTGATTGCTTTTATTTTATCCGGCATTTTTTGAGGAGACTTACACTCGTTCATACCTTGATCTATCAAACCTATGGCAATTCTATTATGGAGTGCCTGCTGAAAATCAGCTGGGAGATGATGGTTTGCAATTGTATCCGAGATCATTTTATAAAGCCTCGCCCAACATTTATTCAGACTTTTGTTATGTCCACCTGTGAACGAACTTACATTTTTTCGGTAATGGTACATCACCTTATTTATATAGAAGGCACTTTTTACACGGGTAAATACTTCGATGTTGAACAAAGCATCTTCGGCCGAACCTATAATTTTTGTATCAACAAAGCGAAATGGTTTAATTACATCGCGAGAATAAAGTTTACCCCATACTGTTCCCCATGAATGAAGCAAACTCGGATCTGATAATTCTTCATCAACAGGGCCTACCATCCGCCGATGTAATAAGTGTATGCTGTTCTCATTAAATAATTTATCTTCGTTCATTAACAAACGGGGTGCACTTTTACCATTCACCAACTCGCGCGTATATGCCCAGAGCACCACATCTGTACAATGTTCCATGGCCATGGATAGTGCATTTTCGCATGTGGCAATATCTATCCAGTCGTCCGAATCGACAAACATAATCCATTCACCCTGTGCCTCTTCTATTCCCCGGTTACGGGCAGAGGCAATGCCACTGTTGGGCTGTGTAACTACTTTCAAACGGCTATCTTTAGCCGAATAGTTAGCTAATATAGAAGCACTTTTGTCTTGCGATCCATCATTTACACACACCACCTCTATATTGCTATAGGTTTGCGACAACAAACTATCCAAACACTTTGGCAAATAATGTTCTACATTATATACCGGTACAATAATACTGATCATAAACTCTTAAAAAGGCTATCCCACTGATGGGCAATGATGTTAATATCATAACGTTGTGCATTTTCACGGGCATTATTACCCATTTGTTTACGCAACAAAGTATTTTCAATTAATACAGAAAGCTGTTGAGCCAATTGTTCAACGTTTCCATTTTCAACCAGAAAACCATCTTCTCCATCTTTAATAATATCGCGCGGTCCGCAGGGACAATCAAAAGCCACACATGGAACTCCACAAGCCATTGATTCGATTAACACCATTCCAAAACCTTCGAAACGGGAAGAGAGTACATAAATAGAAGATGATAAATATTCGTTTTGTATATCTTTAACGGGAGGATTAATATGAATGGCAGATGCTTTTATTTCTTCTGCCAGTTCGCTATAGGCACCAACCGAACCATATATATCCACTCTCCAATCCGGATATTTGTAACTAATCAGTTTCCAAGCTTCGGCCAACCGCTCATACCCTTTCTCTACCGACACTTTTCCTACGGCAATGATGCGTTTGTTTTCCAGTTTTGCCATCGAATCCGGATAAAAAGGAAGCGGGTTGGGTATTACCTCAACATTTCCATATTTCCATTGTTTTTTATTATGATCGGTCAACACAATGAATTTGTCGTAAAAATAACTACCTATATTCATCAACATAAAAGAGAATCTGTTCTTCAGGTTGGGGGTTTTACCCAGTGTTATCATTTCTTTCGATGTATGTCGCTCGTAAATAATCCTCGATTTGCCTCCTACCCAAAGAGGGACAAAGAACCCTTTCAGTCCATCGTCGCAAACAGATATTACATCCGGATTAAATTCTTTAACGATATGCCGTATCCCTAAAAAGTACCGGAACTTGTTTGTTGAAACATCTACCGAGCGGAAAGTTATTTTAGGACTAAACTGATAAAAAGGTTTTATACCTTCTTCGTTCAGGGTGATGATACAGATTTCATAATGAAGTATCTCGGCCAGGTAAGATGCTTTTATGGCTAATACACGTTCCAACCCTCCTACCCCTGTAATTCCGTTGGTTATATACAATAATTTCATAGGGATACCTGTTTTTGTTTCATTGCTTTCAAACGTATAAATTCATTCATCCAACGTTTGGTTATTTTATCGATCGAAAAATCATGGGCACGTTCTATTGCTTTTTGCGACATTTTAATTCTCTGCTCTTCATCGGCCATAACAAGCGAAAGCTTTTCGGCAAACAATTCTAAATTTTTCACTGGGATTAAAAAGCCGTCTTCTCCATCTGTTATAATATCGGTTGGCCCGCTTTGACAGGCAAAACATACAGGCACAAGCCCGCATGCCATTGCTTCAATAATAACAAGGCCAAACCCCTCATAATCAGAAGTCAATACAAATACAGACGAGTTTTGCAGTTGTTTTTCAATATCAGCAGTATAACCTTTCAAAAAGGCACTTTTGCCAATGTCCAGTTTTTCTATTAAATCTTCAAGCCGGGTGCGTTCTTCGCCTTCTCCCCAGATTTCGAGGGTCCAATCCGGGTATTTATGTGCCACCATTTTCCATATCAATAACAAATTATCGAATCTTTTTTGGGCAACATACCGTCCAACTGCTATTACTTTTTTAGATTTTCCCGAACTTATTGCCGATGGTGTAAAGCTGTTTGGATTGGGTATAACACTTACCTTTTTATTATTTGCCCAATACTGTTTGTCTTCCTTTGTTAATAGATATACCTGATCATAATTCTTTATTTTTATTTTGTAATCAATTATATCACCAATATATGCTTTGATAAGATCGAACCAGCCTTTTGCATTCAAGTACCTATATTGGGTACAAAAATGAAACTCGCGTATTACAACCGATTCGCGAGGCGAAACAGACGGTAAGTAAAACTTATCCGATGTTCCTGTAGATATTATTATATCAGCTTTGATTTCATGTAGAATTTTCTTTAGTTTCTGCTTATGTTCTTTCCTTTTTATATAAGTACTTTTAATGAGGCTCCATTTCGATTTCCAATCATCGCTATAATAACGTATATCTAAATCTATA
Source organism: Bacteroides sp. 519 (assembly GCF_010500955.1). Taxonomy (GTDB): domain Bacteria; phylum Bacteroidota; class Bacteroidia; order Bacteroidales; family Bacteroidaceae; genus Bacteroides. The sequence continues at coordinate 41,474 of NZ_QVMJ01000031.1, read as the reverse complement.
TTCTTCACCCGGTTATCTAACGGAAAAAAACTCTTTCCTTGCCCTTCTGCAGTAATAATATAAACCTCGTTTCCTTCTATGTTGGCAAGGGCCGATGCTTTAACCGTAGTAACTTTTTGAATCCCACCCAAATGATTCAAACTATCTGTACAGTACACTATTTTCATATCTCTTTAAAAGTTTAAAAGGTAGAATACAATTCGTTTCATACGGTAAATTATACGTTCTTTCATTTTTTTTGCATACAAGCTATTAACTATCTCATCTACATTGCGTTCTTTAACAGCTATTCCTTTTTCGTCCAGCTTAATTCCGCGTGTTGCATCGGTATAAATTTCATCATTGAGTTCTTTAAGAACGAACTTTCTCAATTTGTTTTTTGAATAATTATCTTTTATCAGCAACTCTAATGCATAGAAATAGAAGTGCTTAATCAATTCGTACTTTATATACGGTAACGCTTTATAATATTTATATTCAGCTATTATCTGTTCCTTAATTCTATATTGTTTTTTTATATCTTCCAGATAAGTAGGGTTCGAAACAGATGTATTGCCTCCATATCGATAATAATAAACAACATCATCAACAAATGTAATTTTAGTTAGATATGGATGTAATAGCATCGAAAACATTAAATCTTCGCCGTATCTGAAATTGTTAGGGGGGATATTAGCTTTTATCAACACCTCTCTTTTATAGAGTTTGCTCGAAGTTGAAATAGTCAAATTGCTTACACCAAAGAAAGAGATATAATATTTATCAAATAATTCAGGCTGCTCTATGATTTCAACATTCATTTTAGGGGTATAATTGTGTTTAATCAGCCCATGTTTATCTGCAATTCTAACAATGGTACCTGTTACCATATCAGCTTTCTCCTTCTGTATTTTATCTAACAAAATAGCCAGTGCGTTTAATGGCAACCAATCATCAGCATCAACATAACTAATGTATTGCCCTGTACTTTTGGCCAGGCCTAGCGTACGGGCATGCGAGGGTCCTTTATTGGTATCCTGGTTTACAACGGTAATTCTTTTATCTGCTTCGGCATATTTATTCAATAATGCCAAGCTGTTATCTTTGCTACAATCGTTTACTGCTATAATTTCTATATTTTTATACGTTTGATTAATTAATGAGAAAATACATTGTGCAATAAACTTTTCTGCATTATAAACAGGAATTATAACTGATATTTTATCCATGGTCCGATTAATTAAAAGATAAGAAGGAGGTATGCATTTCTTTATTGATGATATGCTGTTTGTCAGGTTTATTAAGCAACCCATTCTCTACCATTTGGGCAAACCAAAGAGAAAATTTCTTTGCTCCTTGCTTGTTTAAGTGAACCAAATCGGCAAACTCACTATTTGCCAAAGGAAACTTTGAGAAATCGAGAAACTCAATATCAGGATACCTGGTTGTGCGTAGTTTCTGAAATTTAGCTTCATTCCGGTATCCCACATATTCCACATGCACAGGACTTCGGATAAAAAACATCTTCACACCTTTCTGTTTACAACATTCCACTATTTTATCCAGATACACTAACGTTTCTACCGCAAGGCTATCACCTGCATTTACTTTTTCTTTATTAGCATCGGCAGCCTGAGCCGCGAGTAAGGAATCTACTTTACACTTATCCAGATTTAAATATCCGCCCACTGTTGTTGCATAGTTTAACTGATAGTGGAGCAACATATTTGCATTCATTCTGGATAGAAACGGAATACTTTCCATCACGCTTTCCGGATTATGCTTTAACAATAGCTTTATGGCATCTGCATCCATAAAAGAGGCATATTTAGGAAACCGGTAAGAAACATACATATCATCCCATATCCATTTATCAATTCCTTTGCGAATATGTTCGTTGGCAAACTCAATCAACACTTTATCTATCTGCGGATTTTGTTCCAAAAGTTGTTTCAATTTAAAATAGGTATAAAAATAGGCTTCGCCCGATTCCGAAAGGTTTGCTACTCCCGGAATTAAAGCATCGTTAAAAGCACATTCGGGATGAGAATTACCGATTATTAATACAGTTTTATTCTTTGCTATTCCAAAATCGGCACAATACCTGTTTATTACAAACAAGGAGATTAAAAAGAGAGTAAAAATCGCAGCAATAAAGGTTACCTTTACAATAAAATTCTTCATACGTTAAAACTGAAAATAAATAAACTCCTGTTCTTTACCACTAAACCAAAATGCAGCCAATGCAATTGAGAAATACATTGAATAACGAAACGTACGGTTCCACCTCAAGCCTAACTTTTCAATTGCATATTCATTTCCTCTTCCTATCCATTCAACGAGAACAAAAAAGAACAGAAGCAGCATAACCATAAGGCTTGGGGTTACCTGAGGCATAGTAAACAAACTAAATGAAAAAATCTTTGAATAACAGCTAACGGCATGTGCCATGCTATCGGCCCTGAAAAGCACCCATGCCAATACAGTTAAAGCAAACGTTATTGCTATTGAAACAAACTCGCCTACCGATGGCAAACTCTTTCCAAATGCTACTATTTCTATATGCTGCCTATTACGGTTGGCCAGCATTAATGGTATAAAATAGAGGGCATTAAGTGCACCCCATGCCAGAAAAGTCCAATTGGCCCCATGCCAGAAACCACTTACAAGGAATATAACAAAGGTGTTTCTTATCTTCATCCATTTACCGCCCCGGCTTCCTCCCAGGGGAACATAGATATAGTCGCGGAACCAGGTTGACAGAGAAATATGCCAACGCCGCCAGAATTCTGCAATGTCTCTGGAGAAATAAGGGAATGCAAAATTCCGTTTCAACTCAAACCCGAAAAGCCTGGACATTCCTATAGCCATATCGGAGTATCCCGAAAAATCACCATATATCTGAAATGCGAAAAACACAGCACCCAACAGTAATGTACTACCCGAATAGTGTTCGGAGTTATTGAATATTTGATTAGCCAGCTCGGCACAGTTATCTGCAATTACCACTTTCTTAAAAAAGCCCCACAACATTTGCCGTACCCCATCTACAGCTTTTGAATAATCGAATGTACGCTCACGGGTAAACTGGGGAAGAAAATTAACTGCTCTTTCAATAGGGCCTGCTGCTAACTGAGGGAAGAAACTTACAAAAGCCGAAAATGCAAAAAAATCTTTTGTTGCCTTGGCTTGTCCACGATAAATATCGATGGTGTAACTCATTGTTTGAAACGTATAGAAACTTATACCTACAGGCAAAATAATATTCAATGTATTAACATTGGCGTGATAACCTAAAAGCGAAAGTACTTCTTTGAAATTATCAATAAAGAAATTACAGTATTTAAAAAAGCCCAGAATAGAGAGATTGGTAATAACGCTTACCGATAAAAGCAATTTCTTTCTCGGTTGGTTGCTTGCTGTATCAATCAAAATACCTAAAACATAATCTGTTAGCGTACTAATGATGATCAGTAGAAGAAAGCGCCAGTCCCAAAAAGAGTAAAATACATAGCTTACAACAACCAGAAACAAATTCTGAAATTTCAGGTTATTTTTAAAAACAAACCAATACAACAGAAACACTGTAACCAGAAAAATGGCAAAATTAAGAGAATTGAAAAGCATATTTTCTTTTTAGTTTATAAGGTTATAAATACGTTCTACCTCGCCGGCGTTACCATAATCGGTAACTGCCATGTTTTTACGAAACGTTGCCTGTAGTTGTTTATCTTCTATCAGAGTTTTTATTCCATGTGCGGCCTCGTCCACATCCATGGGTACAATTAACCCATCGAAGTTATTGGTTAATTGGCTTGCCGAAGTTTGAAAAGCAGTTATTACAACCGGTTTTCCCAGTATCTGGGCTTCGCGTACTGTAACTGCTTTACCCTCGTAGCGCGAAGGTTGAACATAAATATCGCAAGCAGCAATATAAGGATAGGGATTTGTTTTTTTACCCAGGATAATAAAATGATCCTGCATGTTACATTCTTCAATTGCTTTTTCTACAGTATCCTGGTCGCCATACCCTATGGCATACCATTTTACAGGTAATCCGCTCTTAACCAGCTGTGCACATATACGCACAGCCTGGTCTAATGCCTTTGGATAACAAAAACGACCTACTGTAAGCAGTTTGATGTCTCCGGCCAGATTGGGTTTTTCTAACAATGCCTGCCCACGAACAAAGTTAACCGAGAGTATGTTTTCAATCACAATAACTTTGCGTGCCAATGCGGGAAACTTCAAACTAAATTCTCTTTTAGCATCTTCGGATATGGCTGCAATATAATTGTAGGCACCCCACGTTGTTTGTTCGCGTTCTACATCAATAGCAATATTTGAATAATCGGTATGAATCCATGCTACTTTACATTTGGCATTCACTTTATCCTTTACTATATTGTGCGGCATTATGAAACTGATAGCTAAATCGTACTGCACATTGCTTATTTGTGGCAAATACCGGGTAGTAGCATCGGCTACATATTGAAAGATAGAAGCATTTTCACCACTTGTTTGCTTTTTTTCGAATCGCTTTGCCAAACGCTTAGCACGCAAACGCCCCCAAGCTATTTTCCAATAACCTTCTTTGAGGATTTGAACTATTGGACGTGTTATGGTTGTATAAATGGGTATTTCGGGCAACAAGTTTACCTGAGCCGGAATAAACTGCATCAACTCTCCCGAATGCCGATAAAGAAAGAGGTCGACATCAAATTCGGAATAATCCAAACTGTCTAAAAGGCCCAACAAAGAACGCTCTGCCCCTCCTATCTCCATGTATTGCATGGAAATAAATAAACGCTTTTTCATCTTTTTAATGTTTTAAGTAGCATGGGTTTTACGTATGCAAACAAGAGTCGTTGCATTTCGCTTGTTTTGCCAAGCAGCACATAGTAAAGCCCTATAGATATGACTAAAGAGAGTGTACCTTTATAAACGATAATAATAAGTGAATTGCCCTGAATTAAATTACAGAGATAGAAAGTTATGGCCCATACAATAAATGCACATAAACTGTATTTTGCATATCGAACAAAATAAAACCTGAGCGACTTTTTAAAGGTATATTTGTACACAAGGTATGGAAATTGCCAGAACCCAATAGATAATACACTTAAAGTAGTAGCCAACAGCACACCTGTTATACCCCAGAACTGTACCAGAACAAGAGAGAGGATAAGGTTTAGACAGCCCTGAAGCAAAGGCGAGAACTTATCTTGCAGAAATATCCCCGATTTTACTTTAAATATATGAGCCGATATACGCATACCAAAGATGTAGAGGTTAATCAGGATAACAACTATGGTTAAGGTATCTAATAAATAGGCTGTACCCAGCCACCATGCTATAAACGGGTTTAGTGTATTTGAAAGCACAATTACAGGTAACGAAACAATAATAAAGTTCAATAAAAATATGGTGTTAAACACTTTGTTTACATATTCGCTGCTTTCTGTAGCAATAAGATGCCCTACACTTTCGGATAAGCTGTTCAGTACCTGGGTAATCAATGTGTTGATATATCCTGTTATCAATGTATAGTTTGAATACAAACCCACTATGGTAATGCTTACAAAGGAAGATATAACAATGTTATCGGTAGAGTGCATCAGGTATCCTCCCAGGCTGTGTAAAAACAAAGCTTTGGTGTTGGCTACTATTTTTTTCCGGGTAGGTTTATCTACTTCATACTTCGTGCGGGTTTTAATGTAGGCATACAGTTGGTTGGCTTTATATGATACGGCTAGATTGTAACCAACCACAAACAGCGACTCAACAAGCAGATATAAAATATAGTTACCTGTATAAAGCAGTATAGCCAGTTTGACTAGACTGGCTCCTACCTGATATGTCAGGTTGATTCCTGCCAGTTTATACTGTTTCTGATCTGCATTTATTAACGACCACTTATAAGCTGCAAAATAAGGTACAATGCTATTAAACAAGAATATAAAGAATACAACAGATACGTACTTCAGTGATTCGCCTTCTTTTATAAAAATATCGAGAAAGGGATAAATAGCCAACCCCATTAATAATACCCCCAGCGCAATAAACCGGTATATTTTGCGGTATAACTGTATCAGTGCAATAACGCGTGGTTTATCTTTGATAGCCAAAGGTTTATACAGATTATATACGATGCTGGTTCCAAAGCCGCCTTCGAGCAAAGAAACCACATTCAATATATTGAGTAGTAAACCATTAAGCCCCAGATACTCTACCCCTATATTATCTATGAAAACTTTCCGGGTAATAAAACCCAATAAAGTCATCACTACCATAACAGAGACACTGGCAATTAAATTCTTTCGCGAATTATCAGTGCGCATAGTTATTCAATTCTTTAGACAGTTTTAATGCCATTCCTTGTGCAAAAGGCATTATTGAGTAGGTTACAGCGTAGTAACCAATTCCTTTGGTATCGCCCTGGCAATAGTCGATGGCACCTGTTCGACGGGTGGTTCGCATCAATTGTTTTTCGGCCCGGAAGGCTGCATCCCGAAAATACAAACCACCACTTATGCGATACGCGTTTAGCATTAATAAACCAATAAGAGCAGTTCCCGACGACTCGCACGGTGAGTTTTTATTGAAGAACATGGCTCCAAACCCACCATTACTTTTTTCGTAAAGCAATAATTCTTTAGCCAATGCAACAATACGGCTATTGAATTGTCCATCTGCGTTCGATTCAATAAGCCCCAGTATGTACCATCCTATGCCGCGCCCCCAATCAAATATCCCCAAAGGAACACCGTGTTTTATATCATACGCATGCGATGGTATATGCGAACCGGGTAGTTTGGCCCTGTCGTACTCTTCAAGCTGTTGCAGGCCAAGTGTTTTTTCTCCATATTGAAAAAGAAAAGGAACTACCATTCCTATGGTATCTATAAACCGTATGTCGGGGATGGAGCTGCGATAAGGAATGGTTGCCTGTGATTCCTTAACATGCAACAGAAAAGAAAAGATGGTATCTTCGGCTTTGGCAGTTAGTGCATTGTTTTTTTTAAGCACATAAGCCAGTAAGGCTTCATCTACCTGTTCCGGACGTTTTTTCCAGTCACCGGTTTTGGCATTAATTTTCTGTTTGGCATACCAGGCCGATTCTTCTTTGCCAAAAGCCAGCAACAACCCTGCCTCTTGCCAGCTTTGTATGGTCTTGTTGCGGTATTTACCACGCAGAATATCGTAAAGCATCCAATAGTTTTTGTCGGTTAGTTTCACTGTTGGCGATTTCTTTAGCCATTTGCGCGCTTTCTTCTCGATTGCCTTTTGCCACACAAGACGATTGTTCCATCTACCTATATGTATTCTGGATTGCCATTGGTAAAACCAGATAAAAACATCGAATCCTATAAAAACAAAGAGTATAACCAATACAGTTGATAAGTAGATGTTCATAATTTATATAATGTATTGAGCAGATTGATTGAATATGAATCCCCTATGGGGATTAAAGGTTGTGTCATTATATTATTTTCTATTGATATGAATGCCCTACGGGCAACTAACATGCAACCAGCGTAACAATATTAGGTACAAAGACCCTACGGGCAACTGCATACAACATGGACTGCATCTAATGCCCAGAGGGCATTCATATCAATAGAAAAACAAAACACACAAACACAAATCCCCGTAGGGGATTCATTGATATGGATAGACAACAATTATAAACTTGTAATTTCTTTTGCAGCCGCTTTAGCCATTAATTTATATGCCGGCATAACACTGACATAGTGTTTCCTGATAGCTGCTTCATTATTATATATATAAGTAAAAGCATTTACCAACTGATTATTCTTTGCCAGAGATTGCACGGGTATTACATAGTTCTTTTCTGTTCCAAAAATATCACGGGCTATGCCTGTGGCTTTTACCGAATAACCCACAACCAATGTAGGAACACACTCGGAGTATGCTGCAATGCTGGCATGTGTACGTGCTGCTACAAAGAACCGGCAACGGGCTATATAGCCTTTAAGTATAGATGCTGCAGCATCTTCAATCTTTACTATTCTGCCTGTATGAGCAAACTGATTGTACAATTGCATCAAGGGTACCCGATCGTCGTTATATGTCCATACCACATGTGGAATCAAAGCAATGTTCATATCGGTTGTAGTAATGATATGTTCAATCAGCCTTACGTAATTATTAAATGTTGAATCCCGTTTGGTTTCATAACCCATAATCATGGGGCTGATGTTAATGCCTACTGTATTTCCTTCTTTAAAACCTTCGGGAAGCGGACGGTCTACCCGGTTAAGTTGAAATGCCGGATCGGGAAACAAAGATACGTTACGTAATCCTTTCTTCTTCAGTGCTTCATACGTAATGCTTTCGCGGGCAACAATCTTATCAAAAGCAGCCAGGTCATTAAATACTACTTTTGTATCAATGGCTTCTTGCTCTATCGAGCAACCCCATAGCACTGTTTTTTTTCCTAATTTCCTTATCGATCTGTTTACCAGCAGTATATGGCTATTTATTCCATAGCAGTAATTATCGCCACCTATACTCATCATCAAATCGCACTTTCTGGCCGCCCGAAGAATAGGTTCGAATGCAAGTTTATCTAATTTTTCAATATTGTTACCGCTTAAGCGTGCCCAAAGATATTGCATAGTAAACCGGTTTATTTTTTGTTGAGGACCTGCCAATCTACAGCATTCCTGCAATCCGTATTTTATATCCTCTTCGGGAGAATTTGTAAACAGCTCTACATCAGCCTTTCCAAGCATAGGTATGGTTGAGCGTACTATTGCTTCGCATCCATGATTTCCACTTCCGCCATGAGGGTAAAGAATAATTTTCATATCATTTTGTTTTTATGTTGTATTAGCCACATTAATCCATGCCACCTGTTCATTATCATTGTTTTCAACCATTGAGGAACCGGTATGGTATATGCATTAAACAACCGAAGATTGTTTATAAATTCGCCATCGAAAGCCGTTTTTATTTTTTTTATTGATAACTGATTACTCATTACCGTATCGTAGGCAATACCCCACAACCGGTTTGATAGATATGTATGTGCAGTTTTTGTAGTGATTTCTTTTTGCTGAAAGAAAATACAGATAACCTTCCATTGCTTGTAATTGGTTTCGAAATCCCTGCTGTAAACTGATGTAGACAGGGAGCCTTCGCCCAAAATCCGATAGTTATAACCTGCTGAAGCTATTGTGCGGATGTGGGTTATATGTTCCAGGTATTTAAAATTGAAAATCAAGTCTTCGCCATAATGAACACCTACAGGAAAACATATCCGGTTGTTTTTAATAATAGATGAATGGTATAACTTATTTACCGGACCATAAAGCAAGAATTTCCGGTTCAATTCAACAAACCGATCGGCATTGGTTTTCCCAATAGTTATTAAGTCTTCAGGCAGTTTTTTTGTTTGAATTCCCAATGAACGTACATACCTGATACCACATACTATTAACTCGGAAGCCGATAGCAATGTTGCCTGATAAAGTGTAGAGAGATAGGTTCTATCCACCGTGTCATCGCTATCAATAAATACAATGTATGTTCCCGATGCATATTTAATACCCAAATTGCGTGCAAACGACACACCCGAGTTTATAACATGAAATACTTTAAAACGGTAGTCGCGATTGGTATACAAATCGCATATATGCCCACTATTATCGGTTGACCCATCGTTAACAAGCAGGCATTCCCAGTCTTCGAAATCTTGCGATATTACCGACTCCAAACACTCTTCCAAGTATTGGGCAGAGTTGTAAACGGGTATAATGATTGATATCTTCATTAGATCTCAAATAATACTATATATTTCATCCAGTTGTTTTTGTAATAGAAAACGGTTGCTTCCTTTCTTAGCACGAGCAGTATATTCTGTTGTGAGTTCTTTGTTCTCTACTATTTTTTTCATTTCATCGTGTAAGGCATCTTCTTCATTATCAACAATCATTCCCCAGTTGTTATTCTTGCCTAAAAGGTGCTCCATTTCTGCACAATTCACACTAATCACGGGAGTTTCAAGGATTAAAGATTCGGCCACCACCAATCCATATCCTTCGTAGCGCGAAGAAAGTACAAACCAATCCGCAGCTTTAATATAAGGATAAGGATTGCTTTGATAGCCCCACAACTTCACTACCTGTTCCAGTTTCCATTTGCGTATCAATACTTCCAAATGTTTTCTTTCGGTTCCTTCGCCCACAATCCACAATCGCAGGTTAGCACCTCCTGCCACCAATTTGCCTATTATAGGTATTAACCGATCGTATCCTTTTTGGGGTACAAGCCGGCCAACCGATACAAAGAGTAAAGGCTTTTGCTCTCTTTCAACTGTAAAGCAAGTAGATGTACGGCGTATTTCTTCACTGTCGATGGGGTTATAGATTACTACCGATTTACACGGAAACAATTCTTCGACCGACTTTTTCACACTCTGCGAAACCGAAACTACTTTGTTAAAGGATGCATAACTTTTCTTTTGTTCTTCCTTTGAACGAAAGGCTATATCTGTCCATGGGTACAACTTCAGGTCGATATGCACCCATGCTATTTTCTTTTGGGAACGGCCACCACTTACTATTCTGGTAGCATATCCTTCTATAAAAGCAATTTCAACATCAAACTTTTTTCGCAGGTATAATAGCCTGTAAATACGTGGCGAGAAGTTTTCGTATACAAAAACATTCACTTTATTATATATCCTATTCCAAAGCTGTACTATTTTAAATTCTTCCTTTTCTGTATTTTTAAGGATGCTTTTATAGTTGATGTCTCTAGGGTAAAAGTCGTACAATATATCTTCTTCTTTATGGTTTATCACAGTGATATCGTATTTCTGCCTGTCGAAATTGGCTAGGAATACTTGTAATACCCGCTCTGCGCCTCCACCATACAGTCCGTTAACTACAATTGCTATTTCTTTTTTCATACTTATTTAAAATTGTTTTTCAAGAGTGTCAAAAGATCTCATTCGCCACGAAGTGGCAGGTTAGTTCAGCCCCAGGCAACGCCTGGGGTAATAACAGCAACCACGCCCTAGCGCCCTGATAAGGGCAGTTTAATTATTGAGTTGGGCTTTCAGCCCGCTTTTATTGGTATTTCCCATTACCCCAGGCGATGCCTGGGGCTGAATTAAACCGGGCTTACAGCCCGTAGAACGCGGATTGTAAATTAAAACATGTAACCTGCCACTTCGTGGCAAATGAGCTTTTCTATAGGTTGCATTAATGAAGATATACTGAAATCATTTCTTCTTTTCCGGGCTTTGCCAGCCAATGTATTAAGATAGTGGGGGTCCGAAATCACTTTTTTAAGCGGCTCAAACAAAGCCATATCTTCGTTGTCTACAATAACTCCATATTGATTATTGCCCAACAATTCCTTCATGCCCGAACACAGTGTTGTTATCACAGGAAGTCCCAGAATAATGGCTTCGGTTACAGCAGTGCTATATCCTTCGCTGCGCGAAGAACAAACAAAAACATCACTGGCTTTCATGTATGGATACGGATTGGATATAAATCCCCACAACTTTATATAATCGCTCAACTTATTGTCGGTAATATAAGCTGTTAATTCGTTTCTTTGAACTCCTTCGCCCAATATCCACAGTTCAAAAACAAGGCCTTCATCCTTTAATTTCTTTACTACTCTAACTAAACGGTCGTATCCTTTCTGGGTTACAAGTCGCCCGGTGGTAACCATACGGAACCGTTTCTTTTCCGGCAAAGAAAACTCTTCGCTTTCCTTGAGAATCTCTTCGCTGTCAATGGGGTTATAAAGGGTTTGGGCTTCTACGCCAAACTTTTGTTTAACAGCTTCTTTCACCACATCCGATACACATATCACCCGGTTGTATTGTGAATAGGCTTTCTGCTCTTCGCTTACTAAAGTATAAGCCACGCCTTGGGTCCATGGATTAGCCAGCAAATCTGTATGCACCCATGCTATTTTTGTTTTATGTGGCGAATGTGCCAGCAACCTTGTGGCAAATCCTTCGCAAAAAGCAACCTCAACATCATTGCCCTGGGGAATAAACAAGCGATACACCATTTGTATAGGTAAATAAGAATAAATTAGCTTGCAGAGCACTTTGTATAAAAAACGGTTGCGTGTTTTTACAAATGATTTGAATTTCACCACTTCCTTTATTTGATCTACATACACACCTGTAGATACTACAGCAGCTACTGTAACATCAAACTTCTCTTTATCTATATGTTTAACCAGTGTAAAGAGTATTTTTTCTGCTCCACCACCAGCCAGCGATTCTATAAAGAACAGTACCTTTGTTTTCTGTTTCATGTTTCTTAATTCATCCTTATCAGCTTTTTAACATACCCTTTCAATCTTCTTCCTGGAATTATATAATATTGCCTCTTCCATTTGCGTAAACTGTTCTTTATAAAAAAAGATTGTTTTGCACAGTCTATCACTTTACCTGTTGGGGTAATAATAAATGCTACAACAGCAATTACATCTTCGCGGTTTATGCACTCTTCGGTTATAAGGTTATCTCCCCGAAACGTTAACCGGTTGGCATCAATGCTTACCAAGCGGTGCAATATGTGTTTCCCTTTATATAGAAAAAGGGCCAAAGTGCCCACCCTTAAACATTGTTCGTTACAAGGTTTTAATACAACCTTGTGTTTGCCATCTACCAATGTAGGGTGCATACTTGTGCCTTTAATTACCAGTTCTGCACTATTGCCCGAGTCTATAATATGCCGGATATTTGCAAAAAACAAATTGTTCGGCATCTCCTTTGTAATCATAATCCCTGGTATATAGCTGCGTGTACAACTTCTGCTGCCTGTTTATCCGGGCGACATTTCAGTTCGTACACCGGCGTATCTTCAATGATTTTATCGAGCACATCAATCATCTTTCCCGAAAAAGTTTCATCGTATGCCAGGAAAGGAGGGAACGAAGGGTAAATAGCCCCTATCGAACCCAGTTTATTTAAACGACTTACTTTATTATCCGGATATTGACTAAGCCTTACAATTGCTTTTAGCGGAACTGTTTGGGCTTGGTAACAATGAGTCTTACCGCTCCACGGCGAGCCGTACACTTGCATTTTACCGTTTTCGATACGCAGTAAAGGAGAGTCATCGTTCAACAGGTATGAGTTTTTAATATACTGCAACCATAACCGGGTGTGGGTGCTTTTTCCGGTTCCCGATTCGCCTAAAAATAAAATTGTTCCTGCGTTATTTACAATAGACGAAGCATGTATGGATAGTACATTTTTTCCTGCCGCGGGCAACGAAAAAGCAACCCATAGAATGTATTTTAAATACATTTCGCTATTCACAGCCGACATGGTTGCATTACCGTTGTGATCGTAGATAATACTTACTATCTTATCACCATTAGGTTTATACATCTCGTACAAATACCCTTCTTTGCATTTGATAAAGAAATGCTCTATATCTGATACATAGAAACTGTGAATTGGTTGAATGTTGGTAAGATAAGCAGCATCAACATCTTTATCCATGTTGATTAAAATATCAGGTGGGGTTTTGCTTTGACCCTCTATTTCAAACTGAGTAAAGCCAGGTAGTTCTGCTACTTTCAAAAGTGTTTTTCCTCCGGTTAACACCACCGTTAAGCCGGCTATTGAATATTTCTTCTGCATTTTTATTTTAAATCTATTATACGGTTACAGTATTGAAGCGCACATTGCCGATGCGAAATAATCAGAAGCGTAAAGTTGTTGGAAGCCAAGGAGTGAAGCAAAGAAATAATATCTTCTTCTCTTTTGGCATCCAATGCCGAAGTGGCTTCATCAACAAACAATACCTTAGGGTTTTTATACAATGCTCTTGCTATTCCTATGCGTTGTTTTTCGCCACCGCTAACGGTTGCTCCGGCTTCGCCGATAATGGTATTTAAACCATCTTTAAGGTTTCTGAACCAGGATTTAAGTCCTACTTGGTCTATTATCTTCAATATTTTATCTTTATCGGGTTCGGTAGCCGACATGGCTATGTTTTTAGCCAACGAATCGTTTTTTATAAAAACATCTTGTTCAACATAGCCAACAAGTTGATGCCAGCTTTCGCGATTGTGGGAAGAGAGTTTAATACCGTCTATATAAACACCCCCTTCTTGTGGAACATAAAAACCCAATAATAAATTAAACAAAGAGCTTTTGCCTACGCCCGAGTATCCCCGGAAGCCAATACACTCGCCCTGCCTTATTTTTAATGAGTAATTAGCAAATAACGGGCTATCGGCCTCGAATGCAAAAGTTATATTTCGCAACTCTATTTCCTGGGCTAACTGTATGGGTTGGGCTAATTCTGCCTTATCATCTTCGTTGCCACCTTGAGCTTCTTTGATAACATTAAATACATATTGATTATTTTGAAGTGTATGCCAACTGTTTATTAACCCCAATACCGAAGGCATCAGGCGGATAGCAATAAATCCGAATACAATAAACGAGTTAACAGAAGTGCTGTTTGTGGTTGCCTCGAGCAACAGGATAATAAGCGCAATAATAATACAGATTTGGAATATCAGTGGGGGAATTTGTCTGTAAACAGTGTTTTTAATATCAGCATTAGCTATGGTATTCAGTCCGTTTTTAAATTCTTCACTGATATGCGCAAACGAATTATTGATTTTGAGGCTTACATGCCCTTTAAGACTTTCTTGTACGATTTGAGATTGCTTACGACGAGCCTCATACGCCTGAGTGCCTATTTCCTTTATTTTATTTCGTACAATTGCAAAATAGATTAACGAAATTGGTACCATAGCAGCCAGTAACGCCAACGAGGTAAAAGGAGCTAACCACATTAAGAAACCGGCAAGCAACACCATCATCACTATATCCGACACCGAATTGAGAATAGTACGGATAATTACAGTAGCAAATCCGTAACAAGCACCATTAATATGGAAAGCCAACTGCGATGAATATGTTTGCTTTATAAACAACAAACCTTTATTGTGGTAATAATCATATAGTTTGCGAGAATAATATGTATATATTTCCAGGTAATATTTATTCTGAATATTGCCTAACCAAATGGCCAGTATACTTTTAACCGGCAATAACACCAAAGCAACCACCCCCAATATTATACCAAATTGGGCAAGAGAATCTAGCCCAATAAACTGAAATAACCGTGCCATAAAAGAATTGTTAACCACAATGCTCGATGGATTCATGATTACAATAATAATAGGCAACAAAGATGCCAGCCCTACCAACTCCATTAGTTTGTTAAGTATGCCAATGCAAATCATTCCTATGGCTCTTCGTTTAAATGGAAGAGGAAGCAGTTTTAAAAAAGATGTTGCAATCATTGTGGTTTCAATTTACTTACCAAATAGCTTTTGATTTCAGGATATAAAAATTCCGGGAAGGTTACTTTTCCCAGATACTTCTTATAGATTCTGTTTCGGTAAAAGAGATTACACAACACACTCCAAACAGGGATACTGGGATTAACCTTGTAACGCATAATGGTTTTTAAAATAAAATGCTCTGCTTGTTTATCGGTTTTAGCCGGAAGCATAAAATATGGTTCAAAGCCCAGATAACCGGAACATACAGCGTTTATATGACATACAAATTTGGCCAAGCCCAATTCGTTGATTTGCATAGACAACAAATTACTGTCAATCTCTTTACGGTATGTAGTGAAAAAGATCGTCCAATCGCACAATTGCCTGATGTTCATATCCATACAGCAAAAATGCCTGAAGGTATGCCCTATAAAATGAAGTGCTGCTACTTGAGGAGGCAACTGAAAAACGCTGTTTGAATATACTGTTAGGCAAGTACAATCGGCAAGCATGTTTCTGAGTAGTTTTTCCATCTGCACATACAATTGCCTCTCTTTGCCAAATGGTAAAGTGGTATCGAAAAGTGTATAATGATTTTCAACAGCTATACCACCCAGGTTAAATGTAGTATGTTTGGGAATTTCTTCTTCATGCCTCATTCCTACACGCGATAACAGTTTGTTGGCCTTTGTGGTGTTTCCTGCCACGAAAACATCGATATCGCCCACTTCGCGATAATAAGGAGTTGGATATAACTCGGATAAAGTAATACCTTTTATTATAAGAAGTTTTATATTGTTCTCCAAAAACAGAACCGATAGTTTATCAATAACCGTTTTATAGCGTTCATAGCGTTCGTTAGCTTTTACTACATTGGCACACCAACGCAACTTCAGTTTACAAAAAGGTTGCAAATTTGCTGGTAAACATTGCCAGCCACCGTAACAAAGTAATAATACACCCTGTTCTACGGATAGTTTAAATACACGTTGCCAATCATCGTTAGTTGCCTCTGCAAAAGCCGATGTGCTGGTGTTTATGTTGTTTTCTTCAACATTTAAACTGAACCTGAGTAAGGTAAAAAGCAAATCTACAGGTTTTATCATTGTTAGTCAATAAGGCTGTGTTGAATTAAACTACGAACCCACATATCTGCATCTTCCGTTGCCAGTTCTTCATCAATACCATACTCTTCGATAAGCGAAGTCGCTATTTGCTCTTTTGTAAACTCTTTGTTTTGATAAAGATTCCACAGAAAAAGAGATGTTTCATTAAAAGATATAATTTTGGTGGTATCAACACCTAAATTCCCCTGTAAAAGGATAATGTGCTCTCCTCCTACTGTTTGCATTTTAAAGTCTTTCCGGATTTTCATATTTAAAAAGATAATAAGAACGTAAACGAAGCTGTACTAACCTGAGATTAACAGATTACACAGATTTTTCAATTTGCAGATAATCTGTGTAATCTGTAAGTCTGTGGGTTAATTAATTGGCTATTATCTCAGCATGTTTGTAATCAAAGTCTAGTTTATTTAATCCGGCAGGGGTTAATCCCTTACCCTTACCCAAACTCTGGAATTGTAATTGTGGCACATTATCCAGGTTGAAACTAACAGTTGCTATATAACAAAATTCACCTACAACAGGAAGAGTAAATATAGGAATTGGGAAACTACCATGAACGTCGTCATATTCATCTACAAGATCTCCTACTGTACGTACATGAGCATATTGCATGGTAGTAGACATGCTACTCGTTTTTTCATTTTCACTGGCATCATATATAATACAATTATCCAGTTCTTCGAGTGAGCCTAATGGCTTTTTCAAATCCACTTTTATGGTTTCATTGAACACTTTTTCACCATCTGTTGTTTCAACTGTAAATACTACATTATTGAACATTACACTTCGCAAGTCAGTATCATTGTTGGGTCTCAAATGTACATTGGCCACAATCATAGTAGCTAGTTGATGAAACTCGAATTTTTTCCTGTCATCGGCATTACATGCATCAAATTCGGCAGGCGTAGCTATCATAGAGCAGTAGTCGCCAAACCATTTTGAATTATTACCTATACCCCCTTCATTCACTACAATATCTCCTCCTCTTACTGCTTTGAGAATCATGTTATCCAGCAATTGTAAAGGAGCTTTTTTAGCACTGTGATAGGCATAGTAGGTTTGCTTTCCTTGTTCCGATTTCAACCTTCCTTTAAATGCGGCACTATGCATTTCATTTTCAGAAGCATACTGAAACTCTACAGGATTTTCACCGTCTAAAATGATCACTGCATCTTCCTTTCTCCATTTAGTATATCCATTAGGATGTACAATGCTTCTGGCAGGACCAGATTCCAAAGATTCAGATTCAACTCCAATTGTTACATCTACATAACCCTCAGGCAATTTATTACCATTTTCGCTTTCCGAACACGAATACAGAGTGGTTATTAATACACACATTGCTAATACTAGTTTTTTCATAATGAATTGTTTTAGTTAATAATTAGTCATACTACCATCTCTACCAAAATTGTTAGTAGTGAAATCGTTCAATTCTCCTTCTATTGCAGCAGAGGCTGCAAATCCCTCTTCCACATTTACTTCCACCACTTCGAGATGAGGAGACAAGTAATTCTTTTCTTCCTCTCGGTTCTTTTTCATTTTTTTCATCTTTCTAAAATTTTTAGTTAATAATAATGGATAATTAAACTCAGAGGTTATTTCTTTCCTCTGATTTTATCGTAATAAACATAGCCATAACCGTATCCATAACTATATTTCTCACCGGTTCTGTAAATTGAATACTTGTCGAAATTAACCGCATTCAACATAAGCATCACTGATGGCAAAAGACCTTCTTCGACTATATTATTCAGAGTATCAATGGCAGATAATCGGGTATAATTGGATCTTAAAACATACAATGTACAATCTACATACTTACTGATAATGAATCCGCCCGACACCACCATGAACGGAGGAGAATCAACAATTATATAATCATACTCATTGCGCAAACTATCCAGTGTTTCGCTCAATAACGGAAGCGCCAACAATCCGCCGGGATCCTGCGGCACAGGTCCGGGAGGAATAAAATCGAGGTTGGGAGTTTCTTTATGGAATTTAATTACTTTGTGAATGTCTTTTTCTGTTCCTTCCAGATAGGTAGACAAACCTTTTTCGTTTTTATCTATGCCCAGGTATTTACTTAATGTGGGTTTATACAAGTCGGCACCAACCAACAGTACCCGCTTCCGCATATATGCAAAAGACAAAGCCATATTGATGGATATAAAACTTTTCCCCTCCCACGATCCTGACGAAGATATTTGTAGAACTACCGCTCCCGGTTTTTTCTTATTAACAGCAAAGTACTCTAATTTAGAGCGCATCATGCGGAAACTCTCGGTTAAAGGATCGCGTCCCGAATGGGTAATGAGTTCGGCTTTCAGTGGTGACTTTTTGTTTTTCAACGACGAAGGGATTATTCCTAGCAGTGGAATATTGGTACGGTCTATAACATCTTTCTCGAAAAGAACTTTTTCGCGGCAAATATTCATTAACAGTATAATACCTGTAGGTATAAACACACCTATTATAACTGCCAACAAAAAAATATTCTTTTTATTGGGGAAGACTGGTAAGTCGGAACCAAACGCTTTATCTACCACATATGCCTGATTGGCTAGCGACGACAGCATGAGCAATGCTTCTTCTCTTTTTTGTTGCAAAAGAGTATACAGTGGTTCTTTTACCTGTTGCATACGAGACATTCGCGTTAATGCCAATTGTTTGGAAGGCATTGCAACCAGTTCGCGTTGATTCTGGCTTTGCTGACTAGCTATGGATTGTAACTGAAGCTTATATCCCTCTTCTAAACTATTAATAGACTGTTTAATGTTTTCTTTCAATGTTATAAGTACATCATTTATAGATTGCACTTTAGGATTGGTTTCACTTGATCCGGCCAGCATCCTGTTACGGTCTAGTATAAGCTGATTATACTGTGATATCGAAGTATTTAATGTAGCATCATTAATGCCTATATTTACAGGAATAAGTTCGTATGTGCTTCGGTGAGTAAATTCTTTTACATTGGTTAAAAGGTTTAATTGCAGAGATACCTCACTTAAACGTTCTTTGTATCCCTGACTAGATTGCATGGCTATTTTTGATTGCGATTCAATATCAAGCAACTCATTGTTTGTGCGGTATTTAATAAATGTACCTTCAATTGCTTTCAATTCTTCTTCCAGTCCTTCAATACGTTCATCGAGGAAAGATATGGTACTGAGAATTCCCTGGCTATCGTTTTCTTTAGTCAGAATGTTATATTCATCTATCAGCAAATTCAAAACATCTTCTAATTGCCGGGGGTGTTTGCCTCTGAGTGAAATTCGCAAAGCATCCTGCTGTTGAACAGAGGTAGCAATATCCATTGCACTTACCAATGTTCTGGCCATTTGATCTACAGTGGTATGCATTATGCGCATTTGCCCTTTGAGGGTAGAAGCATTTACATTTTCTTTCAATGCCAAACGTATATTGCCCATTGGTGTTTGAATCGGTTGCCCCCACTCAACTGTATTAGTTGGCAAGACAATCGGTTCATTGTTAAACAACAATGAGTTTACAATAACTCTTTCTCCCGAAAATGTTATTTCTATATTAATATCGCCTGTTGTGGTATTAGCTTCAGGGATAAATAAGTACTCTACAGGAGAATTTGTATATTGCTCTGTTTCAACAAAGTTTCCTATTTTAAAATACCTTATATTAAATTTACCCAACTCTACCACGCGGCTCATCAACCGGGTCGATCTTAATATGAATATCTGGTTTTCAAATCCCTTCTTATTGTCTACCCCCAATGTATTGCTCATTAGCTGATAGTTGTCCGAATATAGATTGGGTTGATTTTTAAGAACAACAGTTATGCTTTTCTCATAAACAGGTATGGTATGGCGCAGATAGAAATATGCTCCGGCAATGAAAAGTATTACCGAGATAAGTACTATATACTTCATATTCCATATTATAGAAAGTATTTTCCGAAAATCTACTTTCGATGGAGATGCTTTTGAGTTTAAAAATTCCTGATCAGTCATATGATGGTTTAATTATTTAATTATTAAAGTAATTACCGATATTACTACACTCAAAGTAGAAGTAACAATAGGAATAAGGTATAATTTGTTAGATCCCGTATATGCTCGTGATGAGGTTGGGGTTACATAAATCACATCATTGGGACACACATAATAATAAGGTGATGACAGAATATCCGATTTTCGAAGATCAATTCGTATATGTTTGCTTTGCCCATCTGCTTCGCGAATCAACAATACGTTGTCTCGCTTTGCTCCCAGATTAAGATCGCCTGCCATGCCAATGGCTTGCAATATGGTTGTTCTTTCATCGGATAGGTTATAGGTTCCCGGTGCACGCACTTCGCCCAATATCGTTATCTTATGATTTCTGAAAGCCACACTAATTACTGGATTTTTTACATCGTTCGATATTATAGAAGTAAGATTATCCGATAGTTCGCGCAAGGTAAGTCCTTCAACTTTTATTTTTCCTAATATTGGGAAGTATATGCATCCATTTACATCAACCAGATAAGGTATATTATCTTTCAAATTATAGGGGGTAACCACTTCTGTATCGGCTGCCGACACCATTATAGTGAGCAAATCATTTTTTTGAATTCTGGGTTCGTAATTATTTATATTCTTTATTTCCTTTATTTCGTCTATATCTTGAAAATAAGCAACTCTTTTGTATGATCCACAGGAACTCAGTACGATTGTAATAATGGTTGTTAGTAGTAACTTTGATGTAATTTTCATGTTCATTTTATTGTATCTGTTTATATCTGTTTTCTAATTGATGAAATCGTTGGCAATAGGTATCAAAAGCAATCATTGGGGCTTCTTTATCCGGATTAATGCCATCGCGGTTTACCAGTCTTTGTATGGTTAACCATACTATTTTAATATCGAGGGCCATATTTACCCGGTCTATATACCATATATCATATTCAAACTTCTGCGACCACGATATCGTATTCCGGCCGTTTACCTGTGCCCATCCGCTCATTCCCGGCCGTATTTCATGACGCCTAGCATGCCTGTTAGTATATAAAGGAAGATAATCTTCGATCAGGGGGCGGGGACCAATAAAACTCATTTGTCCCAGAAGCACATTGATCATTTGGGGTAGTTCGTCAATAGAAGTTGCTCTTAAAAACTCGCCCATCTTATGAATTCTTTCTGCATCGGGTAATAAGTCACCATTTTCATCCCTGCTATCGGTCATTGTTTTAAATTTTATAATTTTAAAAACTTTCCCGTTTCTTCCGGATCTGTTTTGAAAGAACAAAGGAGACCCCCGATTAATAACCGACAGCCATATACCTACCACCAACAACAAAGGAAATGTAATAATAAGTCCTAAAACAGCACCTATTATGTCAAAGATTCGTTTAAAGTATTTAGGATACATTCTGATAAAATTTTAATATAGCGTTCCAAACATCTTGTTGCGAAAATCTCTCAGCAATGCGCACTCTTGCTTCCGAGCCCATTTTTCTTCTTAACCCCGGATTATCGGCCAACTGTTTCATTGCTCTGTACAGTTGATTGGGGTTATGTGGTTCAATTAACAATCCGGTAACTTTGTCGACAATAATTTCATTGCACCCGCATATATTGGTTGCAATGGTAGGAAGCCCCATAGCTCCTGCCTGTAAAGGCGTATTAGGAAATCCTTCGCGGTGAGATGGAAACACCAGCACATCGGCATCGGCCAGATACGGGCGAATATCATCTTTAAAACCAACGTAGGTTACTCTTTTGCCATGCCTTACCCATCTGTAGCAATTGTTACTCAAGGGGTTTAGGTCTTGTTCGAATGTTCCTACAAAAATCAATTCCGCATTTTCCATTCGTTCAAAAGCCAGTTTAAGGTCTTCAATGCCTTTGTCGCGCACAATTCGCCCGATAAATATAAAGCGGGTAACAGTACTGGGCGATATTTTTAAAACAGGCTTAAAGTAATCCAGGTTAACCCCATTTATATTACCGTTTGCCAGAACTTTCAGGGTTTTATTTGTTATATTATTATTGAGCAAATCTTTTTTAACTCCTTCGCCTTCGGGAATAATGGTTGTTGCTGCCATACAAGTAAGCCTGTCTGTTATTTTAAGTAACTTACGCATATATCCTTTTCGCCATGGAAAAATAAGCCCGGTAAACGTATGTACCCTTACCGGTACATGTGCCGCCCACGATGCCAACATACAGAGTAGTCCGGCTTTAGGAGTTAATGAATGTACAATATCCGGCGACTCTTTTTTAAAAACTTTGTATAGTTTAATCAGTGTACAAAGATCTCGCAACAATGATATATTACGCTTAATTTCTACTTCAACCGTACGTATACCTTCACGTTCCGATATTTTTCTATGTGTTTCCTTACAGGGTGATGCTATCCCTACTACTTCATAGTAATTATTTAAAAACTGAAGTTGTCCACGAAGGAATATGTCGAGGAAGCTGGATTCAGCCGCCACGCAAATGATTTTCTTTTTCATAAAGCTACAAGTACGCGGTAAAATGTATACAAATAGGATATTATCACTACATAACCAATCTTTGTTTGTTGATTGGGCCAGAATTTTTTCATAAAGAATGGATAAATCAATACCAAGGGTATTATGAACCAGGATATTTGCGCAAAACGATTAGAAAAGCTTGCTCGGATTACAATAATCCAAAATGCGTTACACAATAAATAAATATTGTATAGCCAGATATAAAATACATCGGTATATTTTTTTTTGAATATAAAATAATAGCCAACAACAACAGGAAGTGCACTATATAATAAAAAGTCCCATCTGAAACCTGTTTTACTAAACTCGTTTAAATTATCGGTTGAAGTAAGATACTGTTCGAACCGGTCATCGCCTATTAAATTATTGTCTATTATTAAATTTGTAATTGTATTACCTCCAATAAGCGAGAGGGGAATACAAGCTACCCAGAAATAAAAATACCATTTAGAGTCTTTTACAAAAAAGGCTACTGCGGCAGCTGCAAGCATAAGCGACATGGAATTATGAATTCCTAATCCGATAACAGACAACAGTACCATTACAATAAGATTACTGCGGTATGTTAAAGCCAGAATAATTATGGAGGCGGCCATTCCATTTCTGATTCCGTTTGTTCCATAGCTCCAAAACTCGAACATGGCCATTGCCACAATTAAGGGAATCAGGAAATCTTTGTTGAAAATACGTTTAAATGCCCACCATAATGCCCCTACATAGATTGTTGCACAGAACAGAAAGAAAGAATGTATATTACCATATTTTGCAAACCAAAGCATAATGGTGTTAAACACCCATTCACTGTTATCGGCTATCCGAAAAGAAACACCACTCATTTGCAGTCTGAAAAATGAGTGAGCATAATTTATTGTATCACCAAATTCAAATGAAACCGGCCGCAATCCCATGTATAGAATAACTACAATAAGTATTATAGGGCCAACAACATTATTTATGTTGCGAACTGCCGGTTCAAATAACTGGCCCGAAAAACTGTCGTATAGTGCTACTACTATTAAACCAAATATCAGAAAATTAAAAAGATCAGTGTATATAGAGAGAGGGATAAAATCCAACATCTTACTTTATGGTAGTTACTAAGTTACGTTTATATTGAAATAAAAGATACAGATACAATAAGATTCCGAAAGGAATTACCAATACAGTTATTAATTTGCAAGGCGATTCGGAAATAAACCTGTGGTTACAACCAATAATACTTGAACTTACATAATGTATGGCTTCCATAATTCTTCGTTTAAACGAAGGGTGATGTTTCATTGATTCTTTGCGTATAAAAGCAAAGCCTTTGGGGTTACGAAAATATTGCCGATACATATTCATCGACGAACCATCTGCCTGGTAATTTACATAACAGAGTATTTCGTTCATGGTCAGTAATTGATAATTCAAATCTATCAGCTGATATTTATAACCCAGCCCCACGTATTTCTCACCTTCAAAAACAGGATATTCGGGTACGCTTTTTATTACCGATGTTCTATATACCAGTTTTTTATCGCCAAGGCCACCTTGTATATAAAAGTCGGAAAGGGTTGTAAGGGGAGTCATCAGTTTGGTACCAATCAGCTTACCATCAAACTTTGCATCCAAGCCTATTATGCCGGCATACTTATCCGATCCTTCTTTTCGCCATTTATTAAGAATGAGTTCTACTGCATTATCGGCCAGGTAATCGTCGGAGTCTATGCATGTATTCAGCTCTGTATCTATAAGCTGGTATGCAGCGTTGTGCGCTCCATGCATTCCCTGGTTTTTTTGATAGTGGTATTTAATGGTTATCTTGCCTTCCATTATCCAACCGTTTACCAGATTAGCTGTAGAATCGGTAGAGCCATCGTCAATAATCAACCATTGAAAATCGGACGAGGTTTGTCTCAACAGGCTTTCATAACATAAATGTATGGTATCAACCCGGTTATAAGTTGGAGTAAATATGGTTAATGTAGGCTTTCTGTTAGATATAGATTTTGTAGCCATTCTGCATTTTTATTTATATCGAATCCTGCATTTATAATTTCCTGCAAACGTTCTTTGCGGTTTATCTTTTCGGCCATTTGCAATGCCTTCTCTGCCCACTCTGTTGCCGATTGATTAAGCGACAATGAGTTTACCAACTTAGGTATAACAATTCCTTCTTTGGGTATTTTGGTTGAGTTAAGCACTTGTAATCCTGCTGTTTGAGCTTCGAGTTGTGCAATACCCAAGCCTTCGAAGTGGGATGGAAAAATGAAAACATCCATGCCTTGCAGCAAATCGGGAATATCGCAACGGCTTCCCATAAATTTTACATTGGCTTCCATTCCTAATTGCGATACTTTCTTTTTTATTTCATCTTCTAATTCACCTGTTCCAATTAATATAAGTAAAGCAGCAGGTTGCTTACGAACTATCGCTTCGAATATATCGAGAAGAAATAAATGATTTTTCTGATGTGAGAATCGTGCTACATTACCAATTACCAACCGGTGTGCCCAACCATTGGCTTTTCGTACTTCATCTCTTTTTGCTGAGTTGAATATAAAAGCGCGGGCATCAATAGCATTCGGAAAAAAGATTACCTGATTCATTAACCGTTGGCCAAACAACCACTTGGCCGATCCCCAGCCGCAAGTAAAGCAATGTGTTAAATAAGGACGCATCAGCCATTTCAGTATGTTGCGTACTGGCAACTTTAAATCAAACCCACAAGGTTCGTTATGTGCATGGGCTGCAATAAACTTTAGTTTGCGCTTATGCGCTTCCTTATATATAAAATAGCCCAATTCGGAACAATGACCGTGTATCATTGTATATTCGGGGTGTGTATCGAAAAAAGCAGAAACAGTTTTTTGATAAGACAACATACGTGTAATTCGCAGAGGAGGAAACTTGAAGATTTTGCATCCCATGCTTTCTACCTCATCATCGTAAGCTCCTTTTTCGTCACGGTGTACAATAAAGTCGAATATAACTTTCGAACGATCTATTTTCCGAAGGTAATTCATTACCATTGTCTCGGCCCCTCCCCTATTGAGGATGGTAAATAGCATGAGTATCCTAACCGGTTGCTGTAACATTTAATTTAGGATTTACTTAATATATTTGTTGGTACTACCAGTTTAAAAGCGGCAATGCCATCGAGTTTTACCAGCAGTTTACTCTTATCTTTATTGGTACTTATCAATTCTCCTTCAAGCCCCTTCAAGTATCCATCAACAACCTTCACTCGGTCGCCGCTTTCAAAATTCTGCTCTAACGTACATTCTATTCCACTTTCGCAAATCAATTTAAAATCGTCCATTTGTTTTTGTGGTACCACCAATAAACGTTTGCCATCTATTGTTTTTATATACGATATTTTTAAGCCATAATCATTGGCTATTGATATACCTGTATTAAAATCGGTATAAATAAAAACAACGTTAGGAATAACAGGCATCCACAGCTCAACAGTTCTGTCGTTACGCTTACGGATTTCTTTTTTAAAGGGCACATAGTTTTCTACCCCAAGTTGTTCTAACTTGTTTTTTATTATTCTTTCTTGGTTGCGCCTCACACGGGCAGCAAACCATACGTTCGATGTGTAGTAGGGCATATTAAAAATACGTTTAAATTAAAGAAAATAGATTGCAATTATAATGTTCTGTTTTTACATTATATTATAAAACGAATCAATTTTAGGGAAAGAATATAGCTTCGCTATTGAAGATTACATTATTGCGATCTTCTATGTAAACTGTTTTAGTAGTAATTTGGATTACTTAAACTGTAATGCAAAGATATGGCAATAAGAAAAATAACACCAAATAGATTTGCGTATATTTATGGGCTTTTTTTCTGTTTTTACATACCGTATTTCGTAATAAGCCTTAAACATGTATAAATCAAGCTGTATAAAAAGAAAATTTTGAAATAGTTTTTTATTTCATTAAGAGAATATTTATTCATAAATCTAACAAAAACCAAATAAAAAGTAACATAAAACAACAATAAAACACTCACAAAACAGCATAACTCTAATTATTAATGCAAAACATTCTTATCTATATATTTAAAAAATAATGTTCCATTTACGAATTAAATTATGTTTTTTTCTATTCAAATGGCATTTATTACTTGTTTTTCAACAAAAGGAGGAAAGTATGTTTAATATTTATTTTTCAATAAAATACAATATCAATATGTGAGATTTTATCTTTATTGATTTTACAATGGAACCATGTGGTATTTGGTTCAAAATAGGCCAACGGCCTAATAGTCTCTATCGTAGGCCAACGGCCAATGTCGTCAAGTTAAGAAATCCCGAAGGGATTGAATTTGAATAACCCCCAGTGAAGGGCGAAGCCCGACTGGGGGGATGCGTATCCCTATAACTCACAACGCCGA
>NZ_QVMJ01000031.1:0-14151 GCF_010500955.1 Bacteroides sp. 519 | reverse complement strand
GGTTCAGACTGTGTATGTATTGACTTGCCCCCAGTCGGGCTTCGCCCTTCACTGGGGGTTATTCAAATTGAATCCCAAGGGATTCACCATGCGGATAGCATACAATGAACCCCTTAACTTGATGACATTGGCCAACGGTCTACGATAAAGATATCACATGGAATGCGAGGCTGTAAGGAGCTTCTTGTATACTTTATACTTTATATAAGTTACGATTTATAAGCAATCACCCCGAAGGGGGTGACCTGTTGATAATATTTAGGGTAAGTGCGGTCTCTTGAGACCCAGCACTTACCCTAAATATTATCGAAAGGATGCTCTTTCAGAGCAGAGAACCGGCCAACAGCCTACGCTAGAACCTATAAGGCCTTATTACAAATTTGCCAGCAAAGGGAACAAGGAAACAAGGAAATACCATCATTGATAATCAACCAATTACAGTACCACTGATTTTTTAAGCCTGAGACAAAAGTACCACCATTTTTTAAAGCGTGGTACAAAAGTACCACCAGCATGATACTTTTGTATCACAACTAAGATACTTTTGTACCACAAGCATGGCACTTTTGTACCACCAGCATGATACAAAATAAAAAAACGGATTAAACAAACTCAGCTTTATCTTTGTACTCGGTTGGAGACATACCTGTAAATTCTTTAAATGAGTTGGAAAAATGCGAAACATTAGTAAATCCTATAGCATAGGCTACCTCCGATACGGTTAAACCATCCTCGCGTAACAAAGTAGCAGCTTGTTTTAAACGGATTGACTTTATAAAATCTCGTGCCGACTGCCCGGTAAGTTCTTTTAGCTTACGATGCATGTGTACCCTACTCATACCAACACTTGCGGCTAACATTTCCACATTCAGAGAAGAATCGGCCAAATGCTCGTTGATGGTTTTCATTATTTTTTCCATCAATATATCATCGTTTGATTTCTTTTCTATTTTTTCAAGCTTTTCCTCTACGTGTTTTTCGCTGGTGAATTTACTCTTTAATAGTTCGCGATTGGTTATCAGATTATAAATAGTAGTTTTAAGAAGATCTGTATTAAAGGGTTTCACAAAATAGGCATCGGCACCGGTTTCCAAACCTTCAATACGGTCTTCTGTTTTCGATTTGGCTGTAAGCAGAATTACAGGTATATGATTGATATTGATATGCTGCTTTATTTTACGACTCAGTGTGATACCATCCATTTCGGGCATCATCACATCGCTAATTACCAGATCGGGTTTTTCTTTCAGAATAAATTCCCAGGCTTCTTTTCCGTTACAACACTCATTAATTCTGTACTCTACTCCAAGTTCTTCGGTTATGAAGTTCCTTATTTCATCATCGTCTTCTACTACCAAAACCCTGTAACGGGTTTTGGTTTTTTGTTTTTCCTGGTTCGCTTCGGCAACTTCATTTAGTAATCCTGAAAACTTATCGGCTTTATTAACCAATACTTTATCTTCATCTGTTAATGCCGGGTTTTCAAGTTCATCGGCACGCAGATGATCGCTTCCCAAAGGAATCCGGATAACAAAACGGGTTCCTCCTTCTTCCTTGTTTTCGGCTATTATGGTTCCATGGTGCAGGGTTACTAACGAACGCGAAAGGTGTAATCCGATTCCGGTTCCGAAGTTGGAACTGGTTACATCATTATTAACCTGATAAAAGCGTTCGAATATCTGTTCAATATCCTCTTTGTTTATTCCTATTCCGGTATCGGACACCTGAATTTCGAAATACTTTCTTAACGGACCACGCACATTGACATCGGTTCCGGTTGTCAGGTTTACATCTATTTCGCCACCATCGGGCGTATATTTAAAGGCATTAGAGAATACGTTCATCAGCACTTTATCGAAGTTATTCAAATCTATCCATACCATCAGTTTCTCATCTGCATGCCGGAAGTTGAAACGAATTCCTTTCTTTTCGGCCTGATATTCGAAGGTTTGCATCAAATCATCAATAAACCCTACAATATCGGTTTCTCTGAATTTAAGATGCATCTGCCCTTTATCCAGTTTCCGTATATCCATTAACTGATTTATTAACCGGAGTATGCGTTGCGCATTTCTGTAGATTCGTAAATAGGTGGCCTGTTTCAAAGCATCTCCTTCGGCCAGCAGTTTCTCCAACGGACTGATTATTAAGGTCATTGGCGTACGTATCTCGTGCGATATATTGATAAAGAACTGCAATTTGGCTTCATTGAGTTGTTCCTGGTGTTCTTTCTCTAAAATTTGTTGCCGGTGCCTGAAACGGGATAGGATATACATTACAATCATGAACAGAACAAAACAAATGATTAGTACCCATATTATTGTTGCCCAAGTAGTTTGATACCACGGTGGAGTAATCAGAATGGTTACTGTACGGGTATTTGATAAGTTATCATGATCGGACGCCCGCACGCGGAAAGTATAGCTACCCGGATTAAGATTGGTAAATGTTACCCGGTTTACACCGGAATGGGTACTGATCCACTCATCTGTTAACTCATCTATTTTATACTGGTAAACAATGCGTTCGGGATTATTAAACTCGAAAGCAGAAAATTCAAGACTGAAGGTATTGTCGTTATAAGCTAAAGTAAACACATCGGTATCCATAACCGGGGTAACTGCCTGATTAGAACGGTAAAATTGTGTTATTACTATCTTCAAATCTTTTTTTAGCTCCATAATTTCTTTGGGGTAGAAAGTTGTAACACCGTCTGTTCCGCCAAAATACATTCTGCCCCGGTAATCTTTGAAAACGGCTCCACGGCTGAATTCATTTCCCTGCAATCCATCGGCTGCATAGTAGTTCACAAATTTACGTTCTTTATGTACCAGCTTAGACAAACCCTGGTGGGTACTGATCCATATATTTCCGCGTTCGTCTTCGGCCATACCACAAATTATATCACTTGGAATACCATTGGCAGTGGTATAATATGTAAATTCCTCGGTTGCTTTATTAAAACACACCAAACCTTCGGATGTACCAATCCAAATGTGATTATCGGACGATTCGAGCAAGCTTAGTACTACATAACCGGGCAACAGATTACTGCGATTCAGGTAATTGATAAAAGTTTGCTTTTGAGGATTGTAACAGGCTAGTCCATTATATGTTCCTATCCACAACATACCATCGGTACCTTTAATAATACTGTTTATCCAATCATTGGGCAGGCGGTCGATAGTCCAGTCGTTACTTTCTTCGCGGGTAGACTCGTAATAGCTGATTTGTTGGGTTTGCAAATTAACCCGTTGAATTCCGGCTCCCAGTGTACCTACCCATAAATGTTTATCATTGTCTTCGGTTATGCACGAAATCTTTTCACTACCCGGTCTGTTACCAACCCAAGGGGGAGATTGAATATATTCGCAACTGCCTGTGTTTTTATTCATGCGGGCCAAACCGTTAAAGTATGAACCTAACCACAAAGTGTTATTGCTATCCTCGTACATTGCCATTACTGTTCCGGGAATGGAAGAGGGCCCACTGGTAGGCAGATAATGACGTATTTGTTCACCATCATCATTTATAGCATACAAGCCATCGTTATCAGTTCCTACCCACGTAACATTTTGCCTGTCGTGCCAAATAGACATTACACAACCTGAACCGATTGTGTTTTTCATAATCGATTTGTAGCCGTAATAATGAAACTTATTAATTGTTCCGGGAATCAATATCAATCCTTTCTGAAAAATACCCAGCCACAGGTTGTTATCACGATCTTCCAGAATAGAATGCACTTTCGATTTCGAGAAGTCGAAAGGAGCTGCATTTATTTCATAGTCTTCTATTTCATTACTGTCGCTATTGTAAACCTTAAGTCCGTCGCCATCTGTACCAATAAACAGGTTACCCTGTTTACCCATAGTCAGGGTTTTTACATTAAGGTTCACATTCTTTTTATAGGGAACTCTGCGGAAAGATTCTTCGTAACCATTAATGGTATTGCGCAACAAAAATACTCCATTGGTAAGAGTACCTACAAAGATATTCCCTCTCCTGTCTTCAATAATGGCCGAAACATCATCACCTGATAAATCGTGTGGAGCCTTAAAGTTGTAAAGACTATTGGTTTCCGGCGAAAAGCGATACAAGCCTTTATCTTCGGTAGCTATCCACAAATACTTTTGAGAATCTTCAAAGATGGCATTCAGGTAAATGCTCCCCATCCTATCTGTTAGTTCAGTTTCTATATTGATGCGGGAGTTATCGTCTGGTTGATGCTTAACAGAAATAACTCCCTGTCCGGAGGTCGACATCCAGATTTCGCCATTTCGCCGTTCTACAATTCCGGTAATATGAGGATTTACTTTTGCATTGTTGCGGTAAATATCAACTTCCCTGAATGTATCGGTAGCACGATTGTAAATTTGCAATCCATTGATACAGCCAATCCAGAAGTTTCCATAACTATCTTCGTAAAGTGTACGTACATAATTGTTTTTAAGAGAAGTTGAGTCTCCTTTAATGTGCCGGTATATGGAAAAACGGATGCCATCGAATTTATTCAAACCATCTTCGGTAGCAATCCAAATGTATCCTTTCCGGTCCTGGTAGACCTTATTCACCAAACTATTAGACAATTCTTTATCGGTTGAAAAGAACCTGCCTGTTTGAGACCAAAGTTGTAACGGATAGAAAAGTAGGGTAACAAAAACAAATATAAGAATGATCTTTTTCATAGCTTCATACATCACAGTATCAACAAAGGTAAAATAAAAAAAGAACATATTAACCGATGTAACACACAGAAAACAAAATGTAACACACAGAAAAGTCCATGTTACCTGCCTGCAATGCTATGATACAGTTTTTTATTATATGAGAACCAGATTCTGCTTAAGTTTGCATCATTGAAAATTCAACTTTGTGAGAACCTATTAAAGTATTAACCATGAAACAAAAAAAATGATTTTATGAAAAGCACAAATCATTATTTAAAGCCAATAGGGCTGTTATTTATGCTCTGCATCATTCCTCTATGGGCTTTCGGTCAAACCATCACCGTGAAAGGTGTAGTTACCGATACCACCTACGGGGATCCTGTTAT
Organism: Bacteroides sp. 519; assembly: GCF_010500955.1. Lineage (GTDB taxonomy): Bacteria > Bacteroidota > Bacteroidia > Bacteroidales > Bacteroidaceae > Bacteroides. The sequence goes on along the minus strand of NZ_QVMJ01000031.1, from coordinate 9,095 downwards.
CGGAGCAAGTGTTGTACAGGCTGGAACCAACAATAATGGTACAATTACCGATTTTGATGGTAATTTCTCTATTACTGTACCTTCCAATGCTACTTTAAAAGTATCTTTTATTGGATACAAACCGCAAGAGATTGCCGTAAATGGAAAAACTACAATCAATGTTGTATTAAGAGAAGATACAGAAATGCTTGACGAAGTAGTTGTTGTGGGATATGGACAGATGAAACGTAGCGACCTTACCGGATCGGTAGTATCGGTAAACAATGAAGCAATCAGCAAATCGGTACCTACTTCTATCGATCAGGTTTTGCAGGGCCGTGCAGCAGGTGTGCAATTACAAGCTAACTCGGGTACACCGGGCGCCAGTTCTTCTATCCGCATTCGTGGTATTAACTCATTAAGTTTAACCAACCAACCTATCTTTGTTATTGATGGTGTTGTAATTGACTCGGCAACCGATAGCGAGAGCACTAACCCGCTTTCAAGCATTAATCCATCGGATATCGAAACCATGGATATATTAAAAGATGCCTCGGCAACTGCTATTTACGGTGCACGTGCATCGAACGGGGTGATTATTATTACCACCAAACGTGGAAAGGCAGGTTCGGCCACCATTAGCTACGATGGTTATGTGGGTTGGCAGGAAATGCCTAAGTTTCTTGATATGATGAACTTACGCGAATATGCCGAACATCATAACGACCGTGCCGATGCCGGAATTCAAAATCACAGTTATGGATTTATTCGCCCTGAGTTACTTGGCGAAGGTACCGACTGGCAGGACGAACTTTTTCAAAAGGCTATGATGACAAGCCACAACCTTTCTATTACAGGAGGTAGTGAAAAAACACAATATGCCATCGGAGCAGGTTATCTTAACCAGGAAGGTATTGCTTTAGGATCTAGTTTCAGACGCCTTTCATTGCGTGGTAATGTTGATTCGGAAGTAAAATCGTGGTTGAAAGCCGGTATCAACTTCTCTTTGTCGGACTCTAAACAAGAAGTAGGTACAGACAATGGTACCATTATGGATGCGCTTTTGCAACAACCATCGGTAGCTGTTACTGCACCTGATGGTTCTTTCGACGGACCCGACGACCAGTGGATGCCTACCAATCCCATAGGAATGGCATCGATTCGTGAAAACTGGAATCAAAAATTCGGCTTCCGCTTCAATACTTATCTGGAAGCCACCATCATTAAAGATTTGACGTTCAAAACAGAGTTATCACTCGATTATAATTTGAACAGTACTTATTATTTTCAACCTTCTTATAAGTTTGGTGTATTAGAAAGTAAAGAACGTACCTCACGCCGCACAAAGAACGACAGCAAATACTGGTCGTGGCGTAACATTCTTACGTATAACAAAACACTATCCGATGTACACAACATCAATGCGATGTTGGGACAGGAAATGTCGGAAAGTAAATGGGAGTACCTGCAAGGAGCTGCCAGTGGTTTCTTAACAAATACAGTACATAACATTAGTGGTGGCGACCGTAATGCATCATCGTCAACCGGTACAACAGGAGCCAGCTCTATTGCTTCGTTCTTTGGCCGTGCATTTTATGCTTACAACGACCGTTATTTGTTAACTGCTACTGTTCGTAGAGACGGTTCTTCGAACTTTGCTAAAGACAATCGTTGGGGATGGTTCCCATCGGCAGCTTTGGCATGGAAAGTTTCTAACGAAAAATCCATGGAGCCTGTTAGCGATGTAATCAACAACCTGAAACTACGCTTAGGATGGGGAACTACCGGTAACCAGAATGTAGCGAACTGGGCATACATGGCATTGCTTTCTTCAAGAGCTACACCTTGGGGAGCCGGTGTGTTAACAGCCAATACTCCTAACCCCGACTTGAAATGGGAAACAACCTACTCGACCAATGTGGGTTTGGATATGAACTTCTTCAATAACCGCATTGAGCTGATTGCCGACATTTACAACAAACGCACAAAAGATTTGCTGCTACAACTTCCTTTGCCTGCTTTCTTAGGATCGGTTGGAGAAGGTGCTGCCAGCAATCCATGGGCAAACATTGGTGAATTAGAGAACAAGGGTATTGAGTTAACATTAAACACTGTTAATATTGATACAAAAGGATTCCAATGGCGTTCAAACTTAGTGTTCTCGCTTAACCGCAGCAAAGTGCTTAGTATGGATACCGATAACTCATCTATCGAAAAAACATTCCAATTTGGATCCGACAAGCAAATTATTACTAAAACAACTGTTGGCCAGCCCATCGGACAGTTTTGGGGATACAAAGTTATTGGTCGTTTCAACAAGGCTGAAGATTTCTATTATAAAGATGCACAAGGCAACATAAACCCGGTAGCACTTCCGGCCGGATGCGTAATTGCAGAAACAGATACATGGATTGGCGACTATATCTTTGCCGACCTTAACAAGGATGGTGTAATTGATCATAACGACTGTACCTATATTGGCAACCCCGAACCTAAGTTTACTTACGGTTTTGGTAACACCTTCTCGTACAAAGGGTTTGACTTGACTATCTTCCTTTCCGGTTCTTACGGAAACGATGTGGTAAACTACAACCGCCGCCGTATTGAAGACCCACGCTTAAACAACAACCTTTTAAGCAAGGTTAGAGACTATGCACAGGTAGAATTGATTGATCCTGATGGCCCGAACGATTATCGTAACATGCATGTTGCAGGGGGTGATCCGTATATGCCTCGTCTTTCGGCTTCGAGCAAGAATGGCAACTACCGTATGAGCGACAGATTAATTGAAGATGGTTCGTACCTGCGTATCCAGAACATCTCAATAGGATATACTTTGCCCAAGAAATGGATTAATCCGCTTAATCTTACAAACGTGAAAGTATATGCCAACCTACAAAACGTTTATACATGGACAAACTATTCGGGTTATGATCCTGAAATCGGTGCTATGTATGGCGATGCTTTGATGACAGGCTTTGATTATGGCCGTTATCCGTCACCACGCATCTATACTTTTGGATTAAACGTTTCGTTCTAATTTCTTAATACATTCAACAATGAAGAAAAATATAGTATACATATTCATGGCTTTGGTGATGCAGTTTGGACTGACAAGCTGTGATGATTTCCTTACGCAGGTAAACAACACCGACCCCAATCTGGACACCTTCTTCGACTCGGACGAGGCTGTCTTTGCTGCTACAGCTCCACTGTATAACTACGTGTGGTATAGTTTCAATGATAAGTTTTATTATGGAATGGGCGACGGACGCTCGGGTAACATCAATGCTCCGTGGTCGGGTTATGTTTACCCATACACTAACTTTACCGAAACAGCATTGAGCGAAGGGCTTGAACAAGCCTGGGGGTCATTATATTCGGTGGTGGCGCAATCAAACAACGCAATTAATAACATCCGCGACAAATCGGGTACGGGTGTAACACAAGATGCCAAAGAACAAGGTATTGCCGAAGCTCGTTTTATGCGTGGATTGGCTTACTGGTACATTGCTTCGCTTTGGGGAAAAGGCATTATCTATGAAAACACAGCCGCTTTGGTGAATAACTCTGTTGTTCCGCCGCACCGCCGCACCGATGTTATTGAATTTGCCATTCGCGACCTTGAGTATGCTGCCAAATACTTACCACGTACCGGAAGAGCAGCTGGAAGACTAAACCGCTACTCGGCATTTGGAATGTTATCGCGTGTTTATCTATCTATGGCAGGCCTCACAACCGAAGGTGCTTACAACGGAAACAATATTGCTACCGACTTTAACCGTGGAACCCGCAACGAGTATTACCTCAACTTAGCTAAAGAAGCTGCATTGAAGGTAGTAAACGAATCTAGTTTCCGCTTGATGGACAATTACGGCGACCTGTTTAAGATTGAGAATAACAACAACTCCGAAGCAATGTTCCAACTGCAATGGTTATCAGGAAACACCGACAATATTGGCTGGGGTTGTAACCAAAGTATTACATCTTATTTTGGTTGGTCGACTATGGTATCCGACGGAACAAACTGGGGAGGTGCTACTTTTGCATCGTGGGATTTGGTTCGTACATATAAACCCGAAGATGTAAAACGTCGCCATGCAACAATTGCAACCTATGGTGCCGAATATCCTGAGATGTACAAAAAAGGAGGAGGCTACATTTATGGAGTAACCGAAGCCGGCAACGATTATCTGCAAAGATGCTGTATCCGCAAGTATGTAGTGGGCACCCAGGAAGACAATGGAGTGAGTTCCAAACAAAGTAGCGGTATCAACACCAACATGCTGAGATTGGCCGAGGTTTACCTGAACCTGGTTGAAGCAATAATGGGTAACAGCACTTCGACTACCGATGCAACTGCTCGCACCTATTTTAATATGGTACGCCAACGTGCCGGAATGCCTTTAGTAGGAGCCGAAGAAGCCATTACTTACAGTGACATTAATTATGAGCGCCGCATTGAGTTAGCAGTTGAAGGCCAGTACTGGTACGACCTGGTTCGCAGAGCTTACTACAGACAAAACGAAGTGATAGGATTCCTCAACTCACAAGAGCGTAATGCGGGATATGAATACGATGCCGAATCGACCGAAGCCTTTGAATACAAATGGCGTACCGAAGGTTCGGGAGCCTCTGATGCTACAGCAAATAGCTTGGTTCTGCCTATCTCGGATGTAGACAATGGCAAAAATCCGCTGCTTGCAGGCGAACCGATAGCATACGAATTTGATGCTGATGATAAGATAACCGATTTGTTTTAATACTAAAAAGGAATACAGAATTATGAAATCATTGAAATATTTAGTGTATCTCGTGTGTCTGATTTTCACTGCAAACACCTTTACGGCTTGCGATGATGACGACAACAAACAAGATACCACACCCATAAGCATTAAACAGATATACCTGCAAGACACAGAATCGAGTGTGCAGGATCGCCCTGTGGAGTACGTTCGTTTGGGACAAACTATCCGCATTGAAGGTAGTGGCCTTTTAGGTATGAAGAAAGTGTATATCAACGGATACGACACATACTTCAATCAGGCTATGATGACAGACAATAACATGTGGTTGCAGCTGAACAGCAAAACACCTGTAATAGACGCCGACGAGGATGTACGCAACAAAATTAAGTTTGTGAAATCAGGGGCGGAAACTACTATCGACTTCATTATCCGGGCAGCATCGCCACGGGTATCTGGTGTAAGCAATTCATTGCCTCAACCCGGCGAATTGGTTTATGTGTATGGCAGCAATCTGCACGAAACAGCCAAAGTAACTCTCCCGGGAGGAACAGAAATAACAACTGGCATAACCTCGCACATCGATGGTGAATGGTATTCGTTCAAAATGCCCGAGGGTGTAACAGCCGGAGGTTCTGTTTACTCGGAAGGTGCAAACGGAATTGCAGCTACACCGGCTTACTTCAACAACACCGATTGTATGGTGCTCGACTTTGATGGAAAAGGTACCCAAGGCTCTTGGAGCTGGACCGAAACCGGTTCGATGATGAATGCCGACGACTTAGCCGACGATCCTGCTAACTCCGGACGCGGTAAATGTGCGCAACTCATTCCGCAACGTTTACTCGATGCCGGTGGTATTGCAGCAGGAAAACCACGTGCAAGCGAAATATGGACAGCAGGAAACGATGATGCTATGGATGATTGGAGCCGCATGTTCTCTTACATTCCGGCTACTACACCTATTGATGAAATAGCACTTCAGTTCGACATCTTAGTACCCGAAGCGTGGGAAGGTTCCGGACACATTGAGATATTGCTGATTAACAATTACAACTTTGGTGGAATAGGTTCTGACGACGATGGTGGATACACTGCATTTGTAGTACCTTACATCAAAGATGGAAAAATAGAACCGTTCAAAACTGCCGGATGGACCACAATTACTATTCCACTCAGCGAATTCGGATACTTTGCAAAGAATGCCGAAGAAACAGACTTTATATTCCAGCACGTAGTAGATGCTCGCAACAGCGCAAGTTACCGCAACTTCGGAATGGGCTTTGTAAACACAGACTTTAGTTATGGTGGTGTAGATGTAGCATCTGTAACCGCTTCGCCAAAGATATACGCAGACAACTGGCGTATTGTACCTTGTGCAGCTATCGAAATCTCTGATTATCCGGAAGACGAAGAATAACAATTACTTAATGTCATTAATTATATGAAACTACATAAATATATCTTTACCGCAGCTATTGCAGCACTAACACTCAACAGCTGTTACGACGAAAAGATGGATTGGGGTAAGCCCGATGGACATGGCGATGTGGCCATTGCCGAGATTCCTCTTAACCTGGCCGAGAAACTGGCTAACTACGATTACATTAAGAACTACGCAGCCCAATACATGCCCAACGCAGTTATTGGACTCGGTATGGGGGCAAGCATCTACCTTGAAGATGCAGACTTCCGCCAAGTAGCCGACGAAAACTTCCAGATGCTTACCACCGGAAACGCTATGAAACACGATGCTGTGGTAGGAAACAGCGGAACATTCAACTGGACAACCATTGATAATTTCTTTGCAGCTATTCCGGCCGATATGAAAGTGTATGGACACACACTGTTGTGGCATACACAACAACGCGCCGCTTATCTGAACTCGCTTATCAAACCCGATGTTATTGTAGAGGAAGATGGTAGCGGTGTGGCAAACATCGTTCCTAACTCAGACTTCGAAGAAGGTAACGCCAACCAGTTTGGTGCATGGGGAAATAGTTCAACCAAAGCCATCTCTGAAAAAGGAGAAGGATACAAGAGCGACTATGCCATGGTGCTGACAAACCCAACCGACGCCAATTCGTACAATGCGCAAGCAGCCTTTGGATTGGACGATTACCTGATACCCGGCGAAACATACGTGATTCAGTTCTATGCCAAATCAAGTTCATCGGCAGGTAAACTGCAAACCCAGTACCAAAACAGCGATACTTACGGAAGTCAGGGAGCCTATAAAACATTCGATGTGGGTACCTCATGGGTGCTTTGCGAGAATGAATTTACCACAGAGTTTGACGATGTTAACCGCATCCTCATTAACTTTGGCGAAGTAGGAGCAACTTATTACATCGACGACTTTAAGTTCGGATTGAAAAAGGAAAACGAAACCGAAACAGTAGTTAACCTCTTTGATAACTCCGACTTTGAAAGCGGAGACACAAACCCATGGGGTAGCTGGGGAGGTAACAGCCCTACTAAAGCCATCTCCGAGAAAGGTAAAGGATACAAGAGCGATTATGCTATGGTACTTACCAATCCTGTAGACGGAGATTTCTGGCAGGCACAAGCAGCTTACACTTTCGATGGTTCTTACCTGGAAATGGGCGAAACCTACAGAATTGAATTCTGGGCGAAATCAGATTCACCTGCCGGTCAGTTGCAAACACAGTACCAAAACGGAACAAGCTACGGAAGCCAAGGTGCTTACAATACCTACGAAATAGGAACCGAATGGGTGCTCTGTGAATACGAATTCGAAGCCGAATACGATGACATAAACCGTATATTGATTAACTTTGGTAAAGTAGGAGCAAACTACTACATTGATAATATTAAGTTTGGAAAGCCGGTAGAGCAAACTACTACTCCACCAATGCTGAACATATTCAATAACTCCGACTTTGAAGAAGGAAATGCCGACCAGTTTGGTTCATGGGGAGGTAACAATCCAACTAAAAGCGTTTCCGGGAAAGGCGAAGGATACAAGAGCGATTATGCCATGATACTTACCAATCCTGTAGATGGAGATTTCTGGCAGGCACAGGCTGCTTACACATTCGATAATTCTTATCTGGAAATGGGTGCAACCTACATGCTTCAGTTCTGGGCTAAATGTGATACACCTGCCGGTCAGTTGCAAACACAGCATCAAAACAGTACCACCTACGGAAGCCAAGGAGCCTACAATGCATACGAAGTAGGAACAGATTGGATGTTGTACGAACACGAATTCGAAATGACATTCGACGATGTTGACCGAATTATCATTAACTTCGGTAAAGTGGCTGGTAACTATTACATCGACGATATTAAGTTTGGCAAAAAGATTGAAACCCGCGCTGCACCAGCTCGCATGGCAGCACCTGTAACCCGTGGAATTATTACTGTAGAGAAAACACCTGAGCAAAAGAAAGCCATCATTACCGAAGCCATGAAGACATGGATCACCACTATGGTAGATCATTGCAAAGAACGCGTACACATGTGGGATGTATTGAATGAACCCGTTGCCGACAACGGTACCCAATTACGTGGTGTAGATGTTGTTCCTGCCGAAGTGGGCACCAACGAGTTCTATTGGGGACAGTACATTGGTAAGGAGTATGCACTGAAAGCATTCCAGTTTGCTCGCGAAGCCGACCCGGAAGCCATTCTGTTCATTAACGACTTTAACTTGGAAACCAGTCCAACCAAGCTGGCAACACTTATTGATTATGTAGAATGGATTGACAAAGAAAACGGAACACCCATTGTTGATGGTATTGGAACACAGATGCACTTGCACGCACCAAGTATTACCCGCGAAGAGATAGACGCTATGTTCAAAACAATGGCTGCTACCGGAAAATTGGTACGTGTTACCGAACTTGATGTTAGATTAGAGTACAACCCCGAAAGCCAGATAGTAGGAACCGTTGAGCAATTTGAACGCCAGGCCTTGGTGTACCAATGGGTAGCCGAATCGTACAGAGAGAATGTTCCACAGGCACAGCAATCGGGCATCACAATATGGTCGCTTACCGACCATGCTCGCGAACATGAATTCTGGTTGAAGAACGATGTTCCTAACTTGTTCAATGCTAACTACGAACGCAAGCATGCTTATAAAGGATTCTGCGATGGCTTAGCCGGACGGGACATCAGCGAAGACTTCAATGGTGAAAACTGGAAGGATGCTTATCCTGTAGAGGAAGAAGAGTAAAACATGCCTAGTCATGTTCGGAAGATCTCATTCGCCACGAAGTGGCAGGTTAGTTCAGCCCCAGGCAACGCCCAGTCATGTTCGGAAGATTTGTATATTTCCCTTTATTGCTTATTTGGGGTTATCCAAATTTTATCCTTTCAGAACTATCGTTTTCTTTTTTACGG
>NZ_QVMJ01000030.1:21965-70898 GCF_010500955.1 Bacteroides sp. 519 | reverse complement strand
GAGAAACTTAGAGTTGCTTGAGCCGTATGAGTGGAAACGCTCACGTACGGTTCTTAGGGGGGAAAGCTCCTGTAAGGGAGCTGACCTACCCGATCGACCGTCAGACTTGGAACAGCGGGACGGTCGGGGCATTCGCAAGGGCAATGAAATTGCGAAGCTATATGCGGATAATAAAGTAGATGTACTTATCTATGCTGTGGAAAAATCGTTAGATGCGTACAAGTTCGGTTTACTTCACAACAAGCAGCTTTTCATTCGCCAGTTGAAAAATAATTCACTGGGTAGCCGTACTATCGACGAGGGAAGTATGGACGAAAAAGGCGGTATGAACTTCTCTGAATATGTGGCAATTCTTTCCGGCAATACCGAATTACTGGAGAAAGCACGATTGGAAAAGAAAATCGCTTCTTTGGAATCCGAACGACAGGCATTCATGCGTGGCAAGTCATCATCACGTTACAAATTGGAGGATATTATATCCAATGTAGAGCAAAACAACGGGTTTATTAGCCGTATATCCAAAGATATTGAAGCGTTTAACACCCGTGTTCAGCATCAGCCGGACGGTATTACCCGCCTGAATCCTGTTCAGTTAGACGGATTACAGGGCAGTAACCCAAAAGAAGTCGGGCTGAAGCTAAATGAAATAGCCGACAAAGCCCGCACACATGGAGCGCATGAGAAAATTGGTACACTTTACGGTTTTGATTTAATGGTAAAATCTGAAACCACTAATAAAGATGGCTTCGATGTTATACAAAATCGTTTCTTTATTAAGGGAGAGGGCAATATTCTCTACAATTATAATCACGGGGTAATGGCTACTGATCCGAAGACCGCAGCACAAAATTTCCTGAATGCACTCGATACCATGCCTAAACTTTTGGAGAAGTATCAAGCGGATAATGAGAAGTTGCAAAAGGATATACCTGTACTGAAAGAAGTAGTCGAAGGTACTTGGCGTAAGGAACCGGAACTGAAAACCCTGAAAGACGAGTTAATAAAGTTGGATAGGGAAATTCAGCTCTCACTTACTCCAATCAGTGAAACTGAAGGACAAGCGGAAACTGTACCTGATAAGACTGTTTCTACTACCAATCAGAACCAGTCGCAAGGCAAGACCGAAACATCGACTGTTCGGGATGCACCATTGCCAAATACTTTGCAGGGAGTTAAAGAAATAATGGGCGATAGGCTTGTTATTGCATCGGTGGGTGGTAGTCCGCCGAAAGTGGATAAAAAGGATTCTTCTAAAAATTTCAAACTGTAAAAATAAAGCCCGTGCCTGTCATCACGACGGTACGGGCTTTTGAATATAAATTCATAAAAACTATAAATATGGAAATAGTAATGCCCTCACGGGTTTTTCTTATTGTTGCCCCTTTTCTTGTTAAAGTTTTCCCTGATGAAAATATGAACATCACTTTCTTTGTAGTATGTCTTATGATAAACTGTCTGAAAAGGCAGTTCTCCGGTACTACGATAGCGTTGCAGGGTGCGTTTACTTACATTAAGCAACATGCACAAATCCTGATTATCAAGCAAAATTTCTCCATCTAACATATTCCTACGTTTACTCATTTTATCAAGTATTTTATCTATTTTGTCGAAGCGATCCATGATACGCTCCATCCATGCTTCAAAATTTTCTCTATCTATATACATAGTATTTCGTTTTTAGATGATATGCCCTATCATAAAGTAGTTTTGATTGGACGGATCTTTTATAATTATATCTTTCTCTCGCATATATTTAATATAGCTTTTGGCGGTACGTTCCTTTACATCCATTATCTGCTGTATGCGGTCGCATAGGTCTATATAGGTCAGATGCCTTTGTGAATCGAATATCTCACGGGCAACTGTCGCCAGTTCTTTCTCTTTCCTTTTTTCTTTTTCCTCTCGTGGTTTTTCTCCGATATATATGTGCATACCTAATTCTTTATCCCACGAAAACTGCATTAAAGGAACGTCGAGAGGACTGCCGTCCCTTACTTTGAGCGCCTTCACCACTGATATTGACGGATCGCTGTCAAGTTCTATACTAAGGATTGCAGCAGCTTTGCGTTGTAATTCCGAACCAAGATGCCCACGCAATTTCAAGCCATTGGGTACATAATGAAGCACACATATAATACAGGTACGGTATATTCCTGCCAACCTGTATAGTTCATCCATAATCCTGATGCTTTCAACTTCGTCATTTGCCGATGACACTAAATCTGCTATCCCGTCAATGACAACTAAGCGAATGCCCTCATATTCGTAATGGTACTTATCCATACTCTGAACAATAGCTTGTAACCGTTCTTTTCGGGACATTCCCGTAAGAGAAAAAGCCCGTAGTTCTTCCGGTTTTTCTTCCAGTTTAGCACGCTTTAAAAGATTTGATACATTTTTGAAAAGCTGTACTTCCGATTGTTCCGTATCATAGAGCAAAACCGCTTTATGGTCGGAATTATCCCGTACATCAACGCCTAACGTATCAATGGGACGATTGTCGTTTCTTATCGAACCTGCAATCAGGGCAGCAACATAGTTGCTTTTTCCTGTGCCTTCACCGCCAGTAATACAAAGTATGTTACCCTGTGTGCCCAGTGGTACGTCGCCGGCAGATATAACTTCTTCTGCTTTTGCCGGAGGATTGTTAAAATCAATTTCGCATGATTTCAGCATGGTCATTGTTTCATTATATAGGTTATCAAGAAAATCGAGAAATAATTGTCGGAACTCTTTCCGGCTATTACCCTTACTGAAATAGTCGGTAATATCTTTGTCCTTTTTTTCTCCCGAAAGTGGGAGTACAAGACGTTTAACACCATATTCGGACAATGCCTTTTCATGCTTCACCGCACTATCTGTTCCTGTTTTATCTGCATCATAGAGCAGTACAATATGTTTAAACCGGAATGTCAGTTTGTAGATGATCCCTGTCGGGATTATAGAGGTTTCACTATTAAAGCAGATAGCGTGGAATCCATGAGCGGCAAGTGTCATCACGTCTTTTTCTCCGCCGGTGATAAACAGCGTATCTCCTTTGGCGGGTAATTGCTCCAGTCCGAAACAGTAATTCTCCCCGATATTACCACCATATAAAAAACGGACTTCCGAAAACGGACGGTAAATCTTCACATACCGTTTACTCATATATCCGAAAATAGGCTCATTTTCTGATGAAGTATAGTAGAATGGTTTATTGTCTTTATTTTCGCTTCTAAATTCTTTCAGGGAAACTGTTTTGTAGTATTTCAATATTTCGGGCGTAATACCTGATTGCTTCCAAAAATCCAGTTCTTTTTGAGTGAATTTTTGTTGAATGATATTATACGGTTTGTTTTTGGGTAGTTCAGGCGTAGGCTGTTGTTTGTTCGATGTGATTGGCTGCGGAGTATGAGAGTAATCGGAATCACCCAGTCCTAATGCCATATCCCTGTTTATTGTCTTTAATATTTCGACAAAATCAGCTCCATTGCTACAATCCAAACCGTTCAATCTTCCAACGAAGAAAAAGCAATCGCCACTGTAATCGTCATTGCCGAAATCCTTAATTTTATAAACGCCATTACGACGGTCAAAATATACATTGCACGATGCTTTACGGTCTTCATACAAAGGATTAAGGAAATTACGTCCTGTTTTCCATTGGACTGGGATATAGTGTTTGAATACGTCCAAACCGTTATTCGTCCGTCTTAATAATTCGTCTTTGTTGAGCATGGAGTTTATGATTATTTATAAGGTCATTCATACATTCATCGGTGCTGCGGATTCTTTTCTCAGTAAGCATCCGTTTTATTTCAGCAATGGTATAATATGATTTGCCGGAGATAATGGAATAAGAAATCATCCGGTTACTTCGCAAACGTTGAAGTGTTCGTTCGCTGATTTTGAGAAAGGTGCAAACTTCGTAACTGTCCACCCACATTTCGTCCGGGTTGGTAGTATCATCATCCTGATGATCTATCACGAATTTCGCTATGGCATTAATTTTGGAAACTAATTCTTTGTATGCCTGTGATTCTATTGTAATGACATCCATAATTGCTACTTATTGAATTGATGCAAAGTTCGGAAGTTGCAAAAACGTAGAATGACAAGTTGCTATAACTATTTTTGAAATTTCATTCTAAATATCTAATAATCAGAATGTTTTAGTTTTGTTTTTTTAGGAATGTAAAGTGAGAATCTTTACATTGGGTATTTTTGGAAGAAAAAGACGTAAAAAAGCCCTGAAAATGATAGTTTTTCAGGGCTAAAAGAGGGAAAATCCGTTAAGATAAACTTTATATCATCTTTATATTGATTTTCTCATAACTTATTGATAATGAATTGATTTTTATAATTACTTCTGCTGTTTTTTTATTGACCACCTGACATTTTACCTGTTATCGTCATCATCCATTTTTTTGTTAAGGCTATCTCGCAATGAATCAAGATATAAAGTCCGGCTTTCTTTCCGGTTTCTGATATTCAAATAGATGCGGTAAAACTCTCCGGCATCGGTATTGAAAACATTACAGAAATAATCTATCAACTCTTTAATATCAATGTTTCCATAATTTATGCTTCCTTTTGCATATATAGCATAAATCAGTTCGACAAGTTCTGTTTTAGTTCCTGTCCAAGTATGTTTTATACGGGGAAATTTAGAGTTATCCATTTCGTTTTCAGGATGTTTTTCCAGTTTATTTAATTCAGCATTGAGATAAATACGGAGCATCTCATTGGCTAATATTTTAGAAACTTTGTAATCAAAACTGGTAGAAAAATTATTATCCCTTTCAAAGTAGAAGCAATCTACATTAAGTTCAATATTCGGCTCTACCCGAAGAAAATAATAACGGTCAAGATGAGTCTTCTCTGTCCTGTAATACTGGTAGAAATCTAAGTTTTTATCAAAATAATCTTTTATCCTGTCTAATTCCCTTATTATATAATTTTTCTGTGCCGTATCACTTCCAGTCGGTCGATTAGTTTCTATCTTATAAATCTCCGAGTAATAGATTAATTTGCTGAAAAGTTGGGGTTTGTACTCTTTAAAAAAACATATTTCTTCATCATCACTTTTGAACTTATAATCGTTCAGTTTCATCTTTAGCTGTTGCATAATTCCTTTTAGCAACAAAACTGCTTTTTTAGCTTTTCTTAAAGAGGCTTCTTCTTCCAGTTCAATAGCTTCAAGCTGATCATTCACTTTTTCGATTATAGTATTGACGTGTTTATTCATAAGGCTATATTTTAGGTACAAACCCCAACAGGGCATAATTAAAATTTCATTTTCAAAATCCTAATAGCGTTCAATATCGCCAATAACGATACCCCAACATCAGCAAATACCGCTTCCCATAAGGTTGCAACACCTCCTGCACCCAAAATCAACACAATGAGCTTTACACCAAAAGCCAGACTTATATTCTGTATAACAATTCGGCGTGTAGCTTTGCCTATTGTTATAGCCGTTGCTATCCGGCTCGGTTGGTCTGTCTGAATAATAACGTCTGCCGTTTCTATGGCAACGTCGCTACCCAGTCCACCCATTGCAATGCCTACGTCGCTCATGGCAAGAACAGGCGCATCGTTTATCCCATCGCCTACAAAAGCAATGTTATTACCCGGATCGGACTTCAACTGCTCTACATACTCAACCTTTCCTTCGGGCAGCAGATCGCCATGCGCTTGCGTAACGTTCAACTCTGTGGCAAGCTGCGAAACGATGGCCTGTTTATCTCCTGACAGCATTACAATATTCTTAATTCCTAACTCACGCAAAGCGTTCACGGCTGTAGCTGCATCCTCTTTCGGAGCATCGGCTACCAGAATATATCCGGAATAGATGCCATTGATAGCGCAAACAACAATCGTTTCGGGTATAGTCGCTATTTCCGGCGGGAACTCTACATTGTTTTTTATCAATAATTTAGGATTACCCACAAGAACTATTTTACCATTGATAGAAGCCTGTAAGCCGTGCCCTGCGATTTCATTCACAATCTCCGGCTTAATTACTTCGATATTCTGCTCTTTTGCATATTCCACAATAGCTTTCGCTATGGGATGCGTACTTTGCGTTTCAACCGAAGCCACTAAATTCACAAGGTCTGTTTCGAGCAGAAAATCTGCCGGAACAATCTTTTGTACCTTGAAAACTCCCTGTGTCAGTGTTCCGGTTTTATCCATCACCACCGTATTTACTTTGGTAATGGCTTCCAAATAGTTGCTTCCTTTAAATAGTATTCCTTTACGGCTTGCCGCCCCGATACCACCAAAGTAGCCCAACGGTATGCTGATAACCAAAGCACACGGGCAGGAAATAACGAGGAATACCAATCCACGATAAACCCAGTCGTACAACACAAAATTGAATGCCGGATTAATAGCAGAGTATGCCAGTGGTAATAACACTATAAGCGCAGCCAGTGCCACCACTATCGGAGTATAGATGCGGGCAAATTTGCGTATGAACTGTTCTGCGGGTGCCTTTTTTTCTGTGGCGTTCTGAACAAGGTCAAGAATACGAGCCAAAGCACTCATACCAAATGGTTTCGTTACTTCAATTCTTGAAACATTGTCGGTAAGTATCATACCTGCAAATACGTCCTCATTTTTCCGTATCGTTCTGGGAACACTCTCTCCAGTTAATGCCGAAGTATTAAAAGATGCCGATTCATTCAGTAAAATTCCGTCAAGAGGCACTCTTTCGCCTACCTTGACTTCCACAATATCACCTACATTTACATTCTCCGGCGACATTATTTCAGTTTTATCCATCTTAATAACTGTCGCTGTTTCTGGTCGGACATCAAGTAATGCACTAATGCTCCTTTTTGCACGGTTTACCGCTGCATCCTGAAAGAGTTCGCCTACGGCATAGAACAGCATTACTGCAACGCCTTCGGGGTATTCTCCGATAAAGAACGCCCCGATGGTAGCTATACTCATCAATGTAAACTCGCTGAATACGTCTTTCTGGCGAATGGCTTCCCATGCTTCTTTTATCACCGGTAAGCCTACCGGAATATAAGCGATGATATACCATGCGAGTTGTACCCACTTATCGGCAAAGAACGAAAGCCCGACAGCGGAAAAGATGATGCCTGCAATCAGCATCACAAAGGAGATAGCCGCCCGGATGTAACCTCTTTTCTGTGAGGTATCCATTTCCTGTTTGGTCTTGTCTATAACACAAGCCCCATCATTGCAATTTCCCATAATTATTTTAATTTATCGTTTATACTTCTTTTTATACAATTCCTCATTCAAAAACACAAATGGTAATAGTGTAAACAAAGTCCCAAAGAATAAGACTTCCTTTAACGGCCATCTATGAAAGAAACAATGATGATGGGGACATCTGGTTACATAATACCATAACAAAAAACCTAATGTAATCCCAATGGTTATACTTAACGCTACAATCCATTTTTTTGCTCTTGAACTAATCATTTTTTTCTTTGCAATGACCTTACTCTTTTTTTTCTTTTGCTGTCTTTTCATGACATCATTTTTTAGAGTTCTACGGCTGCAAGTTCGGCAAATGCCAGTTGATAATCCCTTTCGGCTGCAAGCGTCTGGTTTACGTTGTCGTAGTACAATCCCATTTCAACCATGTAATCAAGCAAGGATATTTCACCCGCATCAAGTGCTTTTTTCAACAGGATGGTATTATTTACGTTTGCCAGCGATTTACGATATTTGTCGGCAGTAGTTTTCAGTCCCATTGCTTTGGAATACTGTATTTGCAGTTGGCTGAAAAACTGTTGCTTGGTATCGGCTTCGCGGCTTTGGGCAGCAGCAACAGATGCCTTTGCCTGTTTCACCTGATTTTTATTCGACCATAGCGGTATGGATATACCAAGCGACACACCCTGATACCGTTGTCCGACTACTTTTTCACTCATGTATCCGGCGGTAAACTTAGGCAGGTTCATCGCTTTGCTTAGTGATACCTGTTTCTGGCTTACTTCGATTTCGTTACGCACGTATGCCAACACCGGGTTTTTATCTTCGGCTTGTACATACCAGTCGTTAAAGTTCAACGGAAGCTCACGGCTGCCGTAGTCTGCATCATTAAAGACTACGTCGATACCGCCGTTCAGCCTTTTCAACTGGGCAAGGAGTGCATCACGTTCTACTTCCATGCGCGATATTTCTCCTTGTATGGTAGAAAGGTTCAGGTTTACTTTGTTGTACTCCAAGATACTTACGTCGCCCCTGTCCATACGGTCTTTATAACCTTTGGCAATGGTTTCTGCATGTTCCAGACGCAAATAAAGTTCTTTAAGCAGGGAATTGTAATATATCAGTTCAATGCAGTATTGTTTTGCTTCGAGCAATATATTCATACGGTCGGCTTTGTACTGCCATTCCACAAGGTTGTTTCTACCGTTTGCTAACCGACTTTTCATTCCCGTAATGGTGGGAATGTCGAATGTCTGCGATACGCTAAAATCGGTACGATTACCTATATTTGAAGGGTTACCCCAGAGATAATTGAAGCCCACTTCCGGATCATCAAGGAAGATGCCCGTTTTGTTTTGCAGCTTATCCGCTTCAACTTGTTCGCGGAGGGCTTTCAGGGTTGTATTGTTCTCTTCTATCGAAGACAATACAGGGTTGATATTATTCTGCGCATTGAGCGTTATGCCTGCGAAGAGTACCAACATGGTTATTATGATTGTTCTCATTCTAATTCTAATTTAGTGTTGTTTACTTCAGGTTCCTCGTTGTCCAGAATTTCGGTTTCAACTACTTTCCTGTTTGTAATTAAGTACATGATAGGAATAATAAAGCCGTTGAGCAAAGTCGATGTGAGCAATCCGCCCAGGATAACCTTTGCCATCGGACTTTGTATTTCGTTACCCGGCAAATCACCACCCAATGCAAGCGGTATCAGTGCAAGACCGGAGGTTAATGCGGTCATCAAGATGGGGTTTAGACGGTCTAACGAGCCGGTCATTACCGCATCAAGTTTGCTATACCCCTCTGCCACAAGGTCGTTGTATCGTGAGATAAGCAACATACCGTTACGTGTAGCGATACCGAACAGGGAGATAAACCCGATAATAGCCGGTATGCTCAGAACGCCGTTAGTAAAGAAAATGGCAAACACTCCGCCGATAAGGGCAAGCGGCAGGTTAAGCAGGATAACAACGGACTGGTTTATGCTCTTAAACTGCGCAAACAGAAGCATGAAAATAGCAAGAATGGAGAAGATTGAGGTAATAAGCAGGGTGCGTGATGCTGCCTGTTCGCTCTCAAACTGTCCGCCGTACTCAATATGATAACCTTCGGGCAGTTCTATCTTTTCGTTTACGATGTCCTGAATGTCATTTACTACTCCGCGCAGGTCACGTCCGGCAACGTTAGCCGATATTACAATCTTACGGGCAACGTTTTCCCTATTGATGGTGTTGGGGCCTGTGGACGATGTTATTTCGGCTATATTACTCAATGGAATTTTACGTCCGTTGGCATCAACAATAAGGTTCTTTATCCTTTCGGCTGTTTCACGGCTATCGTCGTTTACTTTTAGGGTAAGGTCGAACGAGCGGTTTTCTTCGTACACCTGTGAAACGACTTCACCTGCGAGCATGACGTTTACAATCTTCGCAAAGTCGGGTAAGGTTATGCCGTATTTCGCCATTACTTCCCTTTTGGGTTCTATCTTCAACTGCGGACGTTCCACTTGTTGTTCTACGTTCAGATCGGCAATACCTTCAATGTCCTGAATGTTTGCTTTTATTTGGTTACCGATGGAGAACATTTTATTGAGGTCTGTTCCGAACAACTTGATAGCGATGTTGGCACGTGTACCGGATAACATAGCGTCGATACGGTGCGAAATGGGTGCGCCTATTTCTATATTCACTCCCGGCAACACTTTTATCTTTTCGCGTATTTCGGCAAGCACTTCATCTTTGGAACGTTTATCGAGGATGAACGGTGCTTCGATTTCCGATACGTTTACACCGAGTGCGTGTTCATCGAGTTCGGCACGTCCTGTTTTCCGTCCTACGGTTTGAACTTCGGGTATGGAAAGCAAGATATCTTCTGCTATACGCCCCATCTTGTCGGATTCTTCAAGCGATATACCGGGCATACTACTGATGCTTACGGTAAATGAACCCTCATTGAATGGCGGCAGGAAGCTACGACCTAATGAGAAGAAAATGATAACGGCAATCACTAAAACAACACCTGTTCCGCCAAGTACCCATTTCTTGTATTTGAGTGTCCATTTAAGGGCTACCTCGTAAACGATTTTCAGTTTCCTTACTATATACGGTTCACGTTCCGGTTTATCATCTTTTCGTGGTTTACCCAACAGGTAGCTACACAATACTGGAGTAAGGGTTAAGGCTACTACGGTAGAAGCTATCAATGCCATAATAAAGGCTACTCCTAACGGTGCAAGCATACGACCTTCCATTCCAGAAAGGAAGAACAAGGGAACGAAGCTGGCGATGATGATAAATGTGGAGTATAGAATTGGCATACGCACTTCTTTGGAAGCATCGAACACGACGTTGAGTACGGTTTTTTGCAGTTCCTTTGGTTTCTGCCTGTTCTCCCGCAATCGCTTGAACACATTTTCTACATCGACAATGGCATCATCCACAAGCGAGCCAATAGCAATAGCCATACCTCCGAGGCTCATGGTATTAATAGTAAGCCCCATGAATTTTAAGGAGAGTATTGCAAAGACTAATGACAACGGTATCGTTACAAGTGATATAATGGTTGTACGTGCGTTCATCAGGAAGATAACGAGAACGATAACCACGAAGATACCCCCTTCGTACAATGATTTCTGTACGTTATTGATGGAGTTGTCTATAAAACGTGCCTGACGAAAGATGTCGGTTGTTATCTTCACATCTGCCGGAAGCTGTTTCTGTAAATCGGCAAGCGAAGCGTCAAGTTTGTCTGTCAATTCGAGCGTACTTGTAGCCGGTTGCTTGGTAACAGTTATCAATACGGCAGCTTTGCCGTCGTTGGATGCCATACCCAGTTTAGGTGCTTTATCTCCTATTTTTACTTCAGCAATGTTTTCTATCAGGATAGGAACATTGTTTACTGTTTTGATAACAGCTTTTCCCAATGATGGTATTTTATTTGTTGAAAGCACGCCACGGATGATAAATTCGTTTCCGTATTCATACAATACACCACCTGCGGCGTTCTGGTTCATTTCGGTAACGACGTCGATTACTTCATTGAGTCCGATGTTGTAATGTTTCATCTTTCCGGGATCGAGCAATATCTGGTATTCCTTGATTTCACCACCGAGAACGGTTACCTGTGCCACTCCACCTGTTGATAATAAACGGGGGCGGATAGTCCAGTCAGATAATGTCCGCAAATCCTGTAATGAGGTTGAATCGGCGGTTACTCCGATAATCATAAGCTCACCCAGTATGGACGATTGCGGCCCCAACGTCGGATTACCAACGTTAGACGGCAACTGGTCATTGACAACGGCTAACTTTTCGGATACAATCTGACGGGCACGGTAGATGTCCGTTCCCCAGTTAAATTCTACCCATACGATAGAAAAGCCTGTGGTAGAGGATGAACGCACACGGCGTACATCAGTAGCACCGTTCAGGGCGGTTTCGACAGGGAAAGTAACGAGCCGTTCGACTTCTTCGGGAGCCATACCTCGTGCCTCTGTCATCACCACAACGGTGGGTGCATTGAGGTCGGGAAATACATCGACTTCCATATTGACGGCTGTATAGGTTCCTGCCAGCATAAGCAGCAGGGATGCCACTAAAACAACGACACGGTTGTTCAGCGAGAATTTTATTATCTTGTTCAACATACTGATTCGTGTTTTAATGGTTAGTGACTATGTCCTTCGGGCATTACTGAAGAAGTTGCTGCCAGTTTCACCTGATATACTCCTTTGGTAACTACTTTGGCTCCGCGTTGAAGACCTGAAAGGATCTGCACTCTTTCGCCGTTATTCTGTCCGAGGGTTACTTCCTGTTTCTTATATTCTTCGTCGCCTATTTGCAGATACACGAAGTTAAGTCCCTGTTCTTCGGTAATAGCAGAAACGGGAACGGATATTACATTATCCTGTAAGGTCGAAAGCAGATATACTTCGGTATATGCTCCGGGAATAATATCGCCCACGTTATCAAACTCGAATGTAACAGGAATATAGAAAGATTGGTCAGTGGATGCTTTACCGAAAGATAAAAGCCGGCCGTTAAGTTCCGAAAGTTTATATACCTGATTGTCATAGGCAGGCTTAAAGTTAGCACTACTGATGCTTTTAAGTATCTTGAAATTGTTCTCTGATACTTCGGCTCGTAGCTGCAAACGCCTATTCTGCGATACAGTTGCAATGGGCTGACCTACTGAAACGTATTCCCCCTGTGCAACAAGCCTGTTCTTAATATATCCGGCAATGGGAGCTGTAACGCTTACCCCGGTGGCTGTCATATTGCCTGCCTGTGCCTGATATACTGTTTTCGCTGTTTCATAACGCAAACGAGCCTGTTCAAAGTCCTTAGCGGAAATAATCTGGTCTTTTACCAATGATTCGGCACGTTGGAACTCTTTCTGTGCAGTTTCGTATTCAATCCGCGCTTTTACGGACGGATCGCCTTCCAACAGTTTCTTTGCTGAAATAGTTACAATGGATTGTCCGGCTTGTACGGCTGTACCGTCTGTTATGGACGGATTGGTGAAAGATACAATACCGTTGGAAGTAGCTGCAATAACAGCTTCATCACCCTGCGAGGCTTGTATCTGTCCACTGGTTTTAATGGAATTGTAGAAACTACCAAGAGCAACGGTTTCTGTCTTCAATCCAACAAGTTGCGCTTGCTGTTTGGTGAAAAGTATTTCATCCGAATGGCTGTCTTCCATTGCTTCTGCTCCGTGGTCATGTCCGTCGCCCTCGGAGTGCTTATGATCTTTCTCGTTAGCGTGGTCATGCCCATCGCCGTCAGTATGTTTATGTTCTTTATCGTTTGAATGGTCATGTCCATCACCTTCGGAGTGTTCATGCTCTTTCTCATTAGAATGGTCATGTCCATCACCATCAACATGCTCATGTTTATCACTTGATTTTTGATTGTTTTTTCCCTGACCGGAATTGCATCCGGTTAATAATATTGCGATAACAACGAATAATCCTATTATGTACGTTTTCATTTTATTTTTTAATTATTGGGGGAAGTAAAGCATATCCTGATATTTGCTTTGCTTCTCGTGAGAAATATTGATTTTTATGGGTTGATATGTATATACCAATACCCTATGCCTTGAACATATCCAAATGCACAAAGCAGCATGACTTACAGCCTGTAAGTCAAAACATCAGGAAATTATGGAAGGAGGGGCGCGTAAACCGTGAAATTGGTTTGCTTCTGCGGATTTATAGAATGAAATAAATTCTCCGTACTCAAAGTCGGAGGTTGATTCTCCCGAATCGTAGATTAAGAAATCCGCAGCTAAAAAGAATATCGGGAATAAATGTGTAAGATCATGGTTTTGACAAGAAGAAACCTTGCACTTAGTTTCATTTGTCGTTTTGGGTGAAGTATATTTAGATTCAGCAATACAAGATTGTTCATGGTCACTGTCATTAGGTAACTCACGATGGTCTGTATGTTCATCGTTTACCTGATTATCCTGTTCGCATATCTCCATAACAATACACACCAATCCCTCATGATGATGATGTGGTACTATTGCAAGTATCAGTAATACTAAACTTGACAATGCAACAAACGATATGGAAATAATTCGTTTCACTAAATCTTTTTTTACCTGTGCAAAGATAAAATAAAAAGTCATGCAACTAAGTTGCAATCTTATCACATTTTCCGCAATAGCCTTTAATTACGAAATTAACGCTCTCCAATTCCATATTTCCCGGTAGTTCTATTTGAGGAACAGGCACGTTTTCCAAACAAAATGCCTTTTTACAGTAGTTACAGTAAAAGTGTAAATGATAATCACCTTCACTACAACCGCAATCCTCCTGACAAACCGAATATTTAACCGAACCTGATCCGTCGTCAAATTTATGAATCAGCCCATTATCATTAAAGAGGTGAATTATACGAGAAATAGTCGATTTATCAATGCTCAATAATTTTTTCTCTAAGTCCCCTAAACTGAATGCTTCGGTGAACTTTAGCATTGTATCCCATACTAAAATCCGTGTAGATGTGGGCTTTATGCCTTTTCCTTCTAATAATTTTATGATAAAATCGTCCACGTATTTCAAAGATTATTTATGTTATTTATTCTATAACAAAAAGGATGTGTCAAATGATGCTGATTTTAAAATCACTGCACATCCTTTTTGCATATAATATCTTAATTATGATGGTTGCCCTTATTATGAGAGCCATCGGCACTTCCATTGTGATTGTGGCTCTTATCAGTACAGGTATTCACATCATGATTTTGTTCCCCATTGTGATTATGACTTGCATCAGTGCAAGTGTTCACATCATGGTTTTGTTCTCCATTGTGATTATGGCTTGTATCTGTACAAGTATTCACATCATGGTTTTGTCCGTTATTGTGATTATGGTTTGCATCAGTACAAGTATTCACATCGTGGTTTTGTGTGTTGTTATGATTGTGGCTTACATCCATGCAGGTATTGGAATCATGGTTATTTCCTCCATGTCCTGTGCCTGTGCCATTGTGATGGGTACCGTCATGTTTAATTCCTGAATGTTGGGAATTTGTACAAACCTGATGTGTTCCGTCTGCAAGTATATCGCAGTTTTCGTGATTTCCGGCAGCACACTGATTCAGCACGCTGCTTTTGTAGATATCGCCATTTGAAAAACCGAGTGTAGATGCACGAAGCTCCAAACTTTGATCTATATCTCCAAAGTTGCTATCATCATCCTGGCTACAAGAAACGAATGTGATAACCGATGCGAGAACCGCTAATGAATAAAATACTCTTTTCATATTCCTTTATTGTTAAAATGTTATATGTTAATATACCGCATAAGAGTAATTATACCCTACCAAAAAATAAAATAATTTTTAACTTGAACGGAGAAAGACACTTCTCATAATTTTACCACAAGATTATCTCCTATTTTTGTAGAGGGCTTTTTCTCAATATACTCCCGTAATGAAAAATCTTTTCTCAATGCTCTATCAGAAATAAAAAGTATTGAACCGCCATAAATATCGGACATAATATCATCCTTTTCAGCTATGATAACACTCTCTCCTAAATATACTTTCATATTCTCTGGACGGCGGATTCCATAAACAATGTATTGTTTTGAATTTTCTGATAACTCAATCCCACTCTTACACATATTTTCATAACCGACATAGCTGTTCAGAAAAGGCATTTCAAAGGATACAATAAATATCACGGTTAAAATCCCTATTGATATGCTGTTAATCGAACGAATTATATTCTTTCGGAAAATCAGAAAATATAAAGAAAGGAATCCAAATAGAGCAAGTGAAATTAATCCCCATATTATGGAAGTGTGAATTTCATTCAACCAAGAAAATGTAATATCATTTTTACTCAATAAAAACAACGGCAAAGCCATTATTGCTATGAGAGATAACGCTATCATAAAATATACAATCCATTTCTTATTCTTTAATCTCATCAATATAATAACTGACAGATAAGCCACAAAAGGAAATACAGGCAACATATAAATTTCAATCTTTGCACTTACAATAGATAAGACAAGAAATGACGTTAAAACAACAGTCAAAAACAATTTATCTATATCTGTTTTTATCAGCTTATTTTTAATCCCTAACAGGATAAGGGCAAAGAATAAAATTGACCAAGGAGCGAAGGAATACCAAAATACCTGAAAATAATAATAGAACGGCTCCTTATGATGGAATGAGCTAACAGCACGGTTGAATGTCTGATTAAAGAGTAAATCGTTCAAATAACTATTTCCCGCTTCAACCCACACTAAGCTGAACCAAACAGAACAAAGCAATAAGAGTATTCCCCAAGTTCTAAACCCTAAATATTTTCCACTATCCTTAATTTTCCCTTTTATAGTTAGAAATGTCAGTATAGAGACTACCGGAATAATTATTCCGATTGGCCCTTTACTGAATATTGCGAGGAAAATACAAAGAGGAAGCAAATACTTATCATATTTTCTCTCTCTGCCTGAATACATTCTATAAAAAACATATAATGCCAATGTTATAAACATAGACATTAACATATCCATTCTTAGAATAATGGCTCCACCCATAAATAGAGCGCTTGTGAACAATAATAGTTTTGCACTGGATTGATATTCGTTTGGAAGTTCAGCTCGTGTCCACCTGTCCATCGTAAACTGAATGACAAAAGCGGGTAGTAATGAGAATAGCGACAAGAACCATATTTGATGACTTCCGAATATCTTTTTTCCGAGCATTATAATCCAGAAATATAAAGGCGGTTTATCGGCATATATTTCACCATGATTATAAAATGAGAAAAAATTCCCTGTTTTTAAGGCATCATCAACTATATTCAAATATCTAAGTTCGTTTGCAGGCGTATAATCCCGGAGTAGGATTAATGGGAACATTAATGCAAAAACAAGAATATAGTAGATGTGGTCAATCGTAAATAATCGTTTTAATGTCATAGTTAATAATTAAGGATTAACACCTATTGATTTTCCATTGAATTAAACCACTCAATAAATGATTTTATTCCTTCCGGTAATACTGTTTTGGGCTTATAATGAATGTATCTGGTCAATTTGCTTATATCAGCATAGGTTTCCTTTACATCACCGGATTGAAAAGGGTACATTTCCAAATGAGCGTCTTTTTGCATTTCATATTCAATCGCTTCTATAAACTGGAGTAAATTAACTGGCTTTGAATTGCCGATATTAAAAATCTGATAGAAAGCGGAATCTGAATTTTTATCCGGAGTTTTATCCAAGAGTAAGACGATGCTTTTTATAACATCATCTATATAGGTGAAATCTCTAAGCATATCCCCATTATTAAAAACCTTGATTGTTCTGCCCTCCCGAATAGATCTTGCGAAAATCATCGGAGCCATATCAGGTCTTCCCCATGCTCCATATACAGTAAAAAGTCTTATTCCTGTGGAGGGCAAATTGAACAAATGACTATAAGAATGAGCCATCAGTTCATTACTTTTTTTTGTTGCAGCATAAAAACTGGCAGGATTATCAACTGTGGCAGATTCCTTAAAAGGAATTTTATTGTTCAATCCATAAACCGAAGAACTGGAAGCATATATAAGATGCTTGATATTATTATGCCTGCAACACTCTAAGATATTTACAAAGCCAAGAATGTTAGAGTTGATATAAGCATGGGGATTTTCTAAAGAATACCGAACCCCCGCTTGTGCTGCCAGATTGATAACATAATCAAATTGATACTTCTTAAAAAGAACACCTAATTGTATAAAGTCCGTAAGATCAATCTTTCCAAAATCATAATTGCAATAAAATGAACTATGGACTACTTCATTTTCTGTTATATCCTCTTTTCCTATTCCACATTCAGACAACCTGCCATATTTTAGGTTTACATCGTAATAGTCATTTATATTATCTATTCCCACAACGAAATTCTCTTTATTTTCAACCAATGCTTTTACCAAGTGAAATCCGATAAATCCTGCACTGCCTGTAACTAATATTTTCATTTAATCTCTTTTTTAGATTCATCCTCATTACAGTTTTTTATAATCAACCACACATTTCTGGAATATGTGATAAAACCAAAACTTTGACCAATAAGCAATACCGGATCTTCTCTGAATATTGCGTATGCAATAGTTATCAGAGAACCTATTATACTCAACAGCCAAAAGTTTAAGGGAAGGACAGATTCACCTCTCAATCTTGAATGCCACCATTGATAAACAAAGCGGAAAGTGAAAATTATCTGACCTGCGGAACCAAATAGAAGTAACCATAACGATATATTTGAAAATAACCTGTCAATGCTTACTTCATTGTTATATAGCACATAGCAAAGTGCGGCAGCAGGTATTAAGAGAATTACTGTTCTTATAGCTAAATGGATTTTTTTCCAGTTGTTTTTACTATTCAAATTCCATATATAGATATAATAGGAGAATAGTTGTCCGAGAATTATTACAAAATCTCCCCTTAGCCACCCATATATAGAAAATAATATAGAAGCTAATAAACTTAACTGCCAATAGATAGTCGGAGATACAACTTTTTTAGCCTTTTCCGATAAAATCCACTGAATAAGCATTCTGGCAGAAAATAACCCCTGTGCTAAAAAACCTAAAACAAAATACCAAATGTCGTTATTCACTTTTTGCTATGGCTTAATTAATACCTTCTTTTTCAATAGTATAGTTTATGTACCGTTTCTTCATCCATCGGAAAGCAAAGCAATCCATAAAAGGACTAACCAACCTGTTCCATAAATGAAATTTTGATTGACCTGCGGTACGTTCAAAATGCCTAACAGGAACCTGCTTTACCCTGCCATGTTGTAACTGAAGGAGAGCAGGTAGGAAACGGTGCATCCCCGTAAACATCGGAATGCGTTTAGCGTATTCGGTATGAATAATTTTTAGTGGACACCCCGTATCTTCTATGCCGTCATTAGTCATCATGCGGCGAAAACTATTGGCTATTTTCGACGATAGTTTTTTTCCTAAACTATCTTTGCGTCCTGTACGGATACCCATTACCATTTCATATTCATTTCTATATGGCAATAAAAGTTCAAAATCTTTAGGCGCTGTTTGTAAATCAGCATCTATATATCCGACAAATGACGACTGGGCTATATCTATCCCTGCTTTTATAGCTGCGCTTAATCCGCAATTTCGAGCAAAACTTATATAAAAAAGATGACGGTTTCGCTGACACACTTCCTGTATCAATGTTTTGCTTTGGTCTTTCGATCCATCATCAACGAATAGTATGCAGGTTTTTACTGATGAAGAACATACATATTCAGATAGTTCCTTTTCAAGTTTGTTTATATTTTCTTCTTCATTATAAACAGGAACTATTATGGTTAAATCATAATCTTTTGTAGAGTTCATATCATTTATATTTTAAAATTGCATTGAAAGCGATAAACCACCCTGCTGACCTGTGTAATAGGGGTAAAAAGCAAGATTTCGTTTGTTCTTTTTCTCCTGACCACCTTTAAATATTTTCTTTTCAACAGTAGGATAGAGCCAATAGGCAAGTTTTGTACTTAATATGCCAAGCCCGGCACCGAATGCGACGTCGCCTACCCAGTGCTTATTATTGTATATGCGGAATGCTCCGGTTCCCGCAGCGATAGTATATCCCGCTATTCCATACCAGATTGAAACATCTTTATATTCTTGCCAAAGAAATTCAGCACCCATAAAAGCGATTGCCGTATGCCCTGACGGAAAAGAATTTTTTGCGGATTTATCTGGTCTTTCAACTCGTGCCGTATATTTTAAACCATTCACTGAAGCCGCCGTGAACAGGCTTGCCATTCCTAAAATAATCGTCCTGTCTTTGAAATTGTGTTTGCCTTTTATCCCGACTAAGTTTAAAGCATATACACTCGCCGCAGGTACATATTGCGTTATATCATCAATCTGAAACTTTTCAGGTTTGTGTGTTATTACTTCATGCCCTATGGCATAGTTTAATAGGCGATTTTTGGGCGCTAATGTTGCTTCTATTGTTCCGTACAACATCAGGGATGCAGGTATTATTAATTGTTTATATGAGAATTTATAGTCATTTACCTGAATACTATCGCTTTCAGAAAGCGTGTTATTATTTGTTTGGGTATAAGCATTTGGGAGTGAAACCGAAAGTAATAACACAATGGTACACAATGCTTTTGTCAATTTTAAAAACATCTTATTTATATTATTTTTTTGGGATTGTTCGGAAAATTAGATATAGCGGTGGCTTAGTATCTACCGGAAGATAGATTACAAGCACAAAGGATAAAGACTATAATTTAGTCTTTCTGTTATGAAAAGGTGAAAGGAGGTGCCCGCAAACCATGAAATTGATTTGCTGCTGCGGATTTATAGCTTAGTATATACTCACCGTAATCAGATTCGATAAATGAACTATCTAAACTATAATTAAATAAATTTCCAACAAGGAAAAAGATAGGAAATAAAACAGTATCATTTTGATTATCTGATACTTTTAGTTTTGTTTCATCAACAGATGTAGGAATGATGAATTTTGATTTAGCAATACAGGTTTCATCGTGATTTTGCTCACTATCCGTATCGCTGTGATGTGTATGTTCATCGTTTATTGCATTATCCAACTCACACAACTCGATAACAATGCAGGCTTTCCCACCATGATGATGATGTGGAATAACTGCAAAAACCAAAAATAGTATGGTTGAGAGTACAATAGCGGATATGGAACATTTATTTTTCAAACTTAATATCTTAACTGTGGTTAGATAATTTTATTATAGGCAATGTGTTTTAAAAAAGGGATTCAATAAAGAAATTGTTTCCCCTTTATTGAATCCCATCGTACATAAAGGTTATTAATGGTGTTTACCATCATGCGAACCGTGTGAATGACCATCTTTGTCATGTGTTCCATGATCGGTTCCATTGTGATGGGTGCCGTCATGGTTTTTCCCTGAATGGTCGGAATATGCGCAGGCTTCGTGAGTGCCATCGTTATAAATATCACAATTTTCATGATTTCCCGCTGAACATTGCTCTGCTACACTTGCTTGGTAAGCTGCAACATCATCAAATCCTAAAGCCGCAGCTCTGGCTTCAATATCTTGTTTTGCTGATGTCCCAAAATCTTCATGGTCGTCATTACTGCAAGCAACGAATGTTACTGCAAATAAAACTACTGCCAACGAATAAAATAACTTTTTCATTTGATCTACTAATTTACGAATTTGTACTTTGTTTTTTTCTGAAGCGCTTTCGTAATAGTAACCGCATAAAGCAGGGTTTACCCTACCATAAATCAAAAAATAATTTCAAGAAATACCGTTGGAGTAAATGGAGTTGCTTTTGTGAAGATATTTGTTGCAGTATTTTGACCGGAAATCTGATAGTTGTATTTTATATTCTTAGTACCAAACACATTCAATAGCGATACGCCTGCTTGCAGCCTTACTTTCTTTATTTGTGCCCTGTATGTAGCACCTATATCAAAGCGGCTGTATGGCTCATCGGAATAATCCGTATGTTCGTGTTCGGAGCCATGCTGTCCTTCCTCATTGCCTTGTCCATGTCCGTGCCCTCCAGTGGAAATATAAGAAAAGCCTGTACCATAAACATAACTCAACGAAAAATAGAAAGGATCGAATGCCCCGATACCTCCGACTTTTATTTCATGCGAAAGTTCGTTTTGCGGTTTACTAAGGCGGTTGATGGAATACGAGCCATATAAAGTATGATTTCTGATTAGCTTTTTGGCAAACAAGTCTGCTCCTAAAATCGTATTATCTATTTTATAGACTGTATTATCCAAAAAATACTGACTGTTTTTTGTAGTCTTATAATATCCTTCCATACTGACCAAGAAGCCGTTTTTACTGTATGCAATACCTGCGGTAGTGTGCATTGCCTTTGTAAAGGTACTGTCTGCCATAGTCCATACGGTTTGAAATCCCGATTCATCATATTGGTATGCGGTACGGGTAAGAAACTGATTGTATAGTCCCCACGAAGCAGTTGCAGTTAGTTCTTCCGATATTTTATATGTGCCGGATAAACGGGGCTGTACATAGACTTTTTTATTCAATGGCATATCCACCCGTACACCTGCACTTAAAGTCAAATTATCCAATAATATATTATCTGTAATATAGACTGTCGGCTTATCCAGTTCTCCGCATAGCTCGTTCAGACTTACCCTGTATTGTTGCCACTCCCCGCCAACTTGTACTTTGTTACGGCTTCCGATATTAAAGTCATGGTTAAGTCTTACCGAAAACTCCTGTACCTCATTATCCAGATGACTAACATCGTCTGTTGTCGGCTTTTTATCTCCCAGTATTGTGAGATTATCCAACAAAGAGGTAAGCCGTGAGAATGTAGCCACAACTTTTGTAGTTGAGCCGTTTTCCCATACCCGTTTATAAGAAGCCGCCCCACCATATTGCCTGTTCTTTTCAGAAGCATTGACATCATACTCGTTTGGTTGATTTACCGAGTATTTAAAGCGGTCATTAGCTCCATACAGGCTGATGTAATAGGAATCATCCTTAAATGCTTTTCCTGATAGCTTTAAATTGGCATCATTGAAATGGTAATCAGGCTTTATATATATGCTTGAATAAATCGTTTGTGGATTATTTTCACTATTGGATAAATCCACATTCTCATTGTTATACAGGTTATAGAAAGTCTGCCTGTAAGCAGCAGAGATATTCAATTTCTTTGTCAAGGGTACCGAAGCAAAAAGGTTCATTGTATAATTGCTGACAGTTGCTTTTACAGACGGAGCATTAAAATTACCGTCTATACCTGTTATCTCCGTAATGGCACCGATACGTCCGCCCTGATTGGAGCCGTACCCGCCTTTCAAGATGCGTATGTCTTTTACCATATAGGGATTGACCGAACCTATATGGTCGTTATAGTTCTTTATACCGAATAGCGTATATCCGTCGTATGTTATCTTGCTTTCACCCATATTACTGCCCCACACAATCAGGTCTTCCGATGGCTCGCCCGATGCTCTTACTCCGGGCATCATCCGCATAAGGTTAAATACGGAATTATCATTGCTTCCGGGAATATATTTTGAAATTTGATGATTGATGCGGATTTCGCCGGGACTATTGCCGGATTGGATAAGCATTGTGGCGGGAGCAGGACTGACGATTACTTCATCCATAGTAAAAACAGCAGATTGTAGCCGGATTTCGTTTAGTCCGGGAGAAAGAATAGTATCTTGTGCCTGATAGCCCAAATACTGCACTTGTACACGCTGATTTCCTTTTTTCTCGGTTTTGAAAGAAAAATAACCTGCTTCATCAGTTGAAACGGTCTTTTCGGGAGTAGTGATATAAGCGTAAGGTAAACCTTCTTCGCTATCTGCATCCCTTATTGTCCCTGAAAACGTATAGTACCGCTTAACTTCAACAACAGGCGGTTGCTCTATCTTTTCAGTATAGGAAGCGATAACATAAACTCCGTTTATATTTTCGTGGCGAAACGGTTTATCTTTCAGCAAAAAATCAAGTGCGCTTTGAGGATTATTAAATTTTCGATTGACCGTTACCTTATATTGGGAAAGGGCATTATCATCAAAAGAAATTTCTACGGGTAATCCCCGCAGAACATCGTTAAGGGGCTTGTCATTAACGACCAAATGCAGCTCTTGTGAAAAAGCTGCAATTGTGCCTGTAAGGGTTATTATAAGTATAACTATAAATTTCTTCAATTACTTTATCTTAAATTCTATTCCGAACGGTTTACCTACTATTTTAAGCACATCATTCGGATCTTTAGCTTTCGTAAAATTACCTGAATATGAATAATTCAGATTTGAATTAGGCAATACTTCAATATCATACTGTCTTTCAATCTCCTGAATTACATCTTGCAAAGGTACGCTAACAAAAACAAATTTACCATGTTTCCAATTAATAGATTCTTTCGCATCTTCGACATCATTAGTGGTAAGTTTGCCATTACTTAATAATGCCTGCATATTCGGGGTAAGTATTACTGATTCCGATTTATCCGAAACATTCACCTTTCCGGTAAGACAGGTTACCTTAAAATTTTCGGCACGGGAAAACACATTAAAACTTGTTCCCAGTACACTTACAGTGTATTGCCCGGAACGTACATCAAATGTGCTTCCTTTTTCAACTTCAAAATATGCTTCGCCTTTCAGTTCTACATCACGGGAAATAAACCACCAGAGAGGTTTATAGCCGATTTTACTTTCGGCATTCAAATCTACTTTAGAGCCGTCGGGTAAAACCACCGCCAGATGTGTACCTCTTTCAGCAACTTCATTTTTTGTATAGAAAAATGCTATGGAGGGTAGAATTATAGCTATTGCAGCAATAGATGCAGCCGCATAAAACCACAATGATCTTTTTCGGGGAGCCATTTCAATAACTTTGGGAGTTTCTTCCAATCCTTCAAAGACACTATCCCAAATATCTTCTTTGCTTTTACTCCATTTAGGGGTTATTTTAATATCATCCGTTTTCATATCTTCTTTAATTATAATAGTTCTGTCCTAAGAAATTGCAAAGCAGCGCTCATCCGTTTTTCGACAGCTTTTACGCTTATATCCAAACATTGGGCTATTTCACTATACTTTAGTTCATCATTCCGGCTCATCAGGAAAACAACCCTTTGTAATTCCGGCATCTTTTCTAATGCTTTAGCATAAGTAGATGCCAATTCTTCAAAGTTTAATTCATCTTCGGGCGACAAGGGACTATCAATCTGAATACTCATACTCACCTCATAATCTAAACGGGTAGAACTTTTTCGATAATTGCTTATAACCATATCGTTTGCTATCTTATAAAGCAATGGTTTTAAATTAAGGTTATCCAGTTGTTCCCGTTTCTCCCAAATCTTCATAAAGACATCCTGTGCCATATCCGATGCTGCATCCCTATCGCCACAGCGATAGAAGATAAAACTTCGAATCGTATCAAAATACTTATCGAATAATTGTTTGAACTCTGCTTTGCTTATCATCCAGTTGGACATTTTACTATTATACCGCATGAAGATATAAATACCCTACATGAAATTATAAAGATTTTTGGTAATCAACTTTCAACACACCCGAATCATATACTTTTGTCTTTATTATTTCCCACTTAGATTCCTTGTTTTGTTCAGGAAATAAAGATATGCCTTTGCCCAAAATTATGGGGAAGTAGCAAATTTGCATTTCGTCAATCAAATCTGCGGCGAGCAACATTGAAATTAATTCTCCGCCTCCAACTAACCAAATATCTTTACCTTCCTGATTGCGAAGTTCAGAAATCGTTTCAATAATATTCTCCGTGATAAAACGTACATTCTCCTTTGTATCCCATTCATGGTGGGATACAACATAAGCCATCTGTTCCGAATATGGCCAAATTACATCCATGTTCATAATTTCACGGTAAGTACGACCGCCCATAATAACCGTATCAACCGAAGCTGATAGATTTTTGCAACCGTAATCTGTCTTTTCACGATTTGGGCATCCGGTAAGCCATTCCAATCCGCCGCCTGGCTCTGCAATCCGTTGGTCAAGTGATGCAGCGATGTAAAGGATAATTTTTTTCATGCTACTGAATTTAATTGTTTATACCATTGCTCGCTGTATCTCAAAAAAGAAGCGTGGAACTCACACTGCTCCGATACGAGGTACTGGTATACCTTTGAAAGAAACAGGCAAGCCCACGCCATACTCTCGTATAGCATGAACATTGCGCTATCTGTCCCTTTCAGTTGAAAATTACCAGTTTTCGTATCGAGACGTTCAGCGAACGTTATGTTATATATAAACGGAATTAATCCGCTAAAATTCTATTTATCTGGTGCAAAGATACCAAATTAGTTTAAGGTATTAAAGTCTTTCCAGTTGAGATTGTTGGTGCAAGGTGCAAGTATCTATATATAGATAAACTTGCACCTTGCACTACG
Organism: Bacteroides sp. 519; assembly: GCF_010500955.1. Lineage (GTDB taxonomy): Bacteria > Bacteroidota > Bacteroidia > Bacteroidales > Bacteroidaceae > Bacteroides. The sequence goes on along the minus strand of NZ_QVMJ01000030.1, from coordinate 45,262 downwards.
TCTAAAAGATTATTTTTCAAAACCTTTGGTGATTTCAAAAATTGTAGTAACTTTGAACCCAAGTTTTATGCAGACAAATTGGCGTCAATAGCAGCCAGAACTGCCAAGAAAATAAGGCAGAAAAGGATATTGCTCCAATTCGTACCACATAAACAAAAAAAGATTTTTAATCACTGAATATATGCGTTTTGCGGTCGCGGGTTCGAGTCCCGTCCGTTCCGCATAAAAGGGGTAAAAATCCTTTTTGGAGCTAAAATATTAAATACCAGCGAGTTAATGAGTTTCATCCCTAACTCGTACCCCATAGGGGTTATGATATGTTACAATGATTTGATATATAGGCTAATAACGGTTTTGGGTGGTGTACCCGTCCATACCGCCAATTAAATCCCAAAGAACTGTAATTCAGCGCTTTGGGATTTTTCTTTTCCCAAAAAACACTACATGATAATACTTGTTACCATTATCTGCTATTTCAGTATTCTTTTATTAATAGCCCGCATTACAGGTCGTAAAGGCGGTTCAAATGCCGCTTTCTTCAAGGCCAACAATAAATCACCCTGGTATTTGGTAGCCTTCGGAATGATAGGTGCCTCTATATCCGGTGTTACTTTTGTTTCTGTTCCAGGAATGGTGCGAAGCATGGATATGACCTATATGCAAACAGTTACCGGATTTTTTTTCGGTTATATTTTTGTAGCCCATGTACTGCTGCCATTATATTATAAGCTCAATTTAACAAGTATTTATACCTATTTGGGTAAAAGACTGGGTACACGCTCCTATCGCACAGGATCATTGTTTTTTCTACTTTCCCGAATGCTAGGTACGGCAGCCAAATTATACTTGGTTTGCCTCATTTTATACAATTATGTTTTTATCGATTTTAATATACCTTTCTGGGTTATAGCTACCGGAGCTGTTGCCCTTGTTTGGATATATACACAAAAAAATGGTATCAAAACCATTGTATGGACAGACACCCTACAAACAATGTGTATTGTTCTGGCTTTACTATTTATCATAATCTCTATCTCAAGCCGGTTGAATCTTAATTTCGGAGAAATGGTTCAAGCTATTCGCGATAATGAGCATTCACGTATTTTTGTTTTTGATAGTTGGATCTCTCGCCAAAATTTCTTTAAACAATTCATTAGTGGTATTTTTATTGTGATTGTGATGACTGGTTTAGATCAGGACATGATGCAAAAAAACCTTACTTGCCGTAACTTGAAAGATGCACAAAAAAACATGTATTGGTATGGTTTCGCCTTTATTCCTTTAAACTTTCTTTTTTTGTGCATGGGTATTTTATTACTAATTCTCGGAGAACAACCCGACATTAATCTACCACCGGTTAACGATGATATTTTACCAATGTTAGCCAGCGAAGGTCATTTGGGTCAAGCTGTTCTTGTACTCTTTACCATAGGTATTATTGCTGCTGCATTCAGTAACTCCGATTCGGCATTAACTTCAATGACTACCAGCTTCTGTGTAGATATACTGGAAACAGAAAAATATCCGGAAGAGATAGCCCGTAGAAAACGACAGAAAGTACATCTTTATATGTCTGTTATCCTAATCGTTTTCATCTGTTTTTTTCGTGCAGTAAACAACAATAGTATCATTGATGCTATTTATATTATTGCATCTTATACGTATGGCCCATTATTAGGTATGTTTGCCTTTGGCCTTTTTACAAAACGACAAACAAAAGACAAATGGGTACCATACATCGCCATAGCATCGCCCGTTATTTGTTATCTGGCCGACTGGGTGGTTCGCACTAATACATCTTATAAATTTGGCTATGAGATGCTTATGATAAACGGATTGCTTACCTTTGCCGGACTATACATTTTATCTTATAAACAACAAAATTCTTTAAACCATGGAAATTAAATCTGCTGAATTTGTCATTAGTAACACCGATTTAAGCAAATGTCCAACAGGAAACATGCCTGAATATGCATTTATCGGAAGATCAAACGTTGGGAAATCCAGTTTGATTAATATGCTTACCAACCGTAGAGGGCTTGCTATGACATCGGCTACTCCCGGAAAAACAATGCTTATCAATCATTTTTTGATAAATAATAACTGGTATCTGGTAGATTTACCTGGATATGGTTATGCCAAAAGAGGTCAGAAAGGACAGGAACAAATAAAACAAATCATTGAGAACTATATTCTTGAAAGGGAACAAATGACGAACCTGTTCCTACTTATTGATAGTAGACTAGAGCCCCAGAAAATTGATTTGGAATTTATGGAATGGCTTGGAGAGAATGGAATTCCTTTTTCAATTGTCTTCACTAAAGCCGATAAACTGAAGTCAGGTAAATTGCGTTCGCAAATAAATGCGTATCTTCATGCGCTAAAAGAACAATGGGAAGAATTACCACCTTACTTTGTATCTTCTGCTGAAGACAGAACAGGAAGAGATGAGATTCTAAAATACATTGAAGATATTAACAAAGAAATAAATTCATAATGAAAAGATATCAATTAATAGTATTGATTGCCTGTAGCTTATTATTAGTTACTGATGCTCAGGCACAGTCTTTAAAAGATTTGCTTGATAAGGTTACGAACTCCACCGAAACCACCCAAAGTAACAATACAACCATTGTTGGCGAATGGACTTACACAGGTTCGGCTATTGAATTTAAATCGGATAATCTTCTTAAAAAAGCCGGTGGTGCTATTGCTGCCACACAGCTAAAAACAAAACTAGATGAACAATTAGCAAGTTTCGGTGTTAAATCAGGGTTGGCTGGTTTTACTTTCAATGCGAATAATATATTTGCAGGAACAGTAAATAACCGTCCATTCAGAGGTACATATTCATACAACTCTGAAACGAAAAGTGCATCATTTATTTTTGCCGGCTTTTTCACATTGGATGCTCAGGTTAAAAATGCAAATAACAAAATGACTGTTTTATTTGATGCCGATAAATTGTTATTGTTGCTTAACTACTTTAGTCAACAGAGCAACAACGCTACATTAAAAGCCATTGCAACACTAGCCAATTCGTACGAAGGAATGATGGTAGGACTGGAGTTAAAGAAAAAATAACAGTACACTTTAGGCATACCTTAAAAAAAAGATTTACCTTTGTAAAGTATTAAACAAAAACCTAAAATGAAAAAAATATTGTTTTTAGTTGTGGTATTGACACTAGGTATCAATTACACATTTGCACAATCAGGACCAGAAATTAAATTTGAAACCACCACGCACGATTTTGGTACATTTTCAGAAAACGACCCTGTTGTTAGTTACGAATTTGTATTTACAAATATAGGAGATGCTCCATTGGTTATTCATCAAGCCATTGCTTCTTGTGGATGCACTGTACCCGACTACACCAAGGAACCAATCTTACCTGGCAAAAAAGGAACAATTAAAGTAACTTATAATGGTGCAGGTCGTTACCCTGGACATTTTAAAAAATCAATTACATTACGCACCAATTCAAAAACAGAAATGATGCGTTTGTATATCGAAGGTGATATGACTGCTAAAAAATAATTAGCTTTAAAACGAATAACAACATAAGGAGAATCTTTCGGATTCTCCTTTTTTTTTGCTTTCTTTGAGCCCAAATTGCAAATTAGACTGCATATACAATAAATATGCAGTAATATTCCTCATAAATAATCTTATTTGAAATAAAATTCAATATAATATGAGACACGAAGAAGAAAAATTCACTGGTCTACCGGAAAACGCATTCCGGGAACTCAAGCCAGGTGAAGTGTACAATCCATTAATGAGTCCTGATAAAAAATATTCCGAAGTTAACTTATGGTCCATACTTTGGGGGTTAGCAATGGCAGTATTATTTTCGGCTGCGGCAGCCTATCTGGGCTTAAAGGTAGGACAAGTTTTTGAAGCAGCTATACCTATTGCAATTATTGCTGTAGGAGTTTCGTCTGCTGCCAAACGTAAAAATGCCCTTGGCGAGAATGTGATTATTCAATCCATTGGTGCAAGTTCAGGAGTAATTGTAGCAGGTGCAATCTTTACACTCCCTGCACTATATATACTTCAAACCAAATATCCTAGCGAAATAACTGTAACCTTTACCCAAGTATTCATTAGCTCACTGTTAGGAGGTGTATTAGGAATTCTCTTCCTCATTCCTTTCCGCAAATATTTTGTGCAAGACATGCATGGAAAATATCCTTTCCCTGAGGCAACTGCTACAACACAAGTTCTTGTATCGGGTGCAAAAGGTGGAAACCAAGCTAAACCTTTATTATTAGCCGGGTTAGTAGGCGGTTTATATGATTTTATAGTTGCTACTTTTGGTTGGTGGAACGAAACTTTTACCACACGTGTTATTCCGGCTGGAGAAATGCTGGCAGAAAAAGCCAAACTGGTATTCAAAGTTAATACTGGTGCTGCTGTACTTGGTTTAGGATACATTGTAGGATTAAAATACGCTGCTATTATTTGTGCTGGTTCATTGGCTGTATGGTGGATTATTGTTCCGGGTATATCTCTTTTCTGGGGAGACGCCACACTCAATATGTGGAACCCTGCCATAACAACAGCAGTTGGTGATATGTCGCCCGAAGCTATCTTTAATAATTATGCAAAGAGTATAGGTATTGGTGGTATTGCCATGGCAGGTATTATTGGTATCATTAAATCATGGGGAATAATAAAAAGTGCTGTTGGTTTAGCTGCCAAAGAAATGGGAGGCAAATCATCTGCAATGACTAGTGTTAAACGTACTGAACGAGATTTATCCATGAAAATTATTGCGATAGGATCAATCATTACCTTAATACTTATCACATTATTCTTCTATTTCGATGTTATGCAAGGCAATATACTACATACAGCTGTTGCTATTTTGCTTGTAGCTATCATTGCATTTTTATTCACTACTGTAGCAGCCAATGCGATTGCAATTGTTGGAACCAATCCAGTTTCGGGAATGACTCTTATGACCTTAATCCTTGCCTCTGTTGTTATGGTTTCTGTAGGATTAAAAGGTACAAGCGGTATGGTTGCCGCACTGGTTATGGGAGGTGTAGTTTGTACAGCCCTATCAATGGCCGGTGGATTCATTACCGACTTAAAAATTGGTTATTGGCTTGGTACCACTCCTGCCAAACAGGAAGCATGGAAATTCCTTGGTACAGTTGTATCTGCAGCAACAGTAGGAGGTGTTATGATCATTCTTAATAAAACATATGGATTTGTAGGCGAGGATGCCCTTGTTGCGCCACAAGCTAATGCAATGGCAGCAGTTATCGAACCATTAATGAGTGGTGTAGGTGCTCCTTGGTTGTTGTATGGTATTGGTGCTATACTTGCTATCATCCTTACACTATTTAAAGTTCCGGCACTTGCTTTTGCATTAGGTATGTTCATTCCACTTGAACTGAATGTTCCTTTAGTTGTAGGTGGAGCTATTAACTGGTATGTAACAACTCGTAGCAAAGATCAGTCTATAAATATAATGCGAGGTGAAAAAGGCACACTGATTGCTTCCGGATTTATTGCTGGAGGTGCATTGATGGGTGTTGTTAGTGCAGGTTTACGCTTTGCCGGATTAGACCTGGTTAATAAAACATGGCTTGCTAACTCATGGTCGGAAGCTCTTGCATTGGTTGCATATACTCTGTTGATTGGGTACTTTATAAAAGCCAGCATGAAAACTAAATAAGTATGAGAAAAGTATTATTCGCTTTAATGATGTGTATAGCTGTAAACGTAGGAGCACAAACCGAAGTACCTCTCTGGCCAGACGGATTGCCTAATAGCAACGGACTGGCAGATAGTGAACAACAGCCCATATTAACAGTTTATAAATCGGCACAGGCTAATAGCCCCACTATCATTATATGCCCCGGCGGTGGATATTCCCATCTGGCAATGAATCACGAAGGACATGATATGGCCGCTTGGTTCAATGCACAAGGAATCACTTATATTATTTTAAAATACCGGATGCCAAATGGTAACTATGAAGTGCCATTATCGGATGCCGAACAAGCAATACGGATTGCACGTAAAAATGCAGAAGCATGGAACATCAATCCAAATAAAGTAGGTATTATGGGGGCATCAGCTGGTGGACATTTGGCTTCTACACTTGCTACTCATTATAGCAGCAAAGAAACCCGTCCTGATTTCCAGATTCTTATGTACCCGGTTATCACCATGGATAAAGGTTATACCCATCAAGGTTCACGAAATAATCTGTTAGGTGAAAATCCTACTGAAGAACTGGTTAAAAAGTTTTCTAATGAATTACAGGTTACTCCCGAAACCCCTAAAGCATTTATAATATTTTCTTCTAACGATGGAGCAGTACCTGTTGCAAATGGAGTAAACTATTATATGGCATTAGTAAAAAACAATGTTTCGGCCGCTTTCCATACTTACCCTATCGGTGGTCATGGATGGGGATTCCGCGATAATTTCATCTACAAACGTCAATGGACAGGTGAATTGGAAAAGTGGTTGAGAGAAGAAATAATCAATTAATAACAATAAATGAGAGAATTATGAAAAAAATCATTCTATCTGCTTTTGCAATTTGTGCACTCACCACCTATACCATTGCACAAGATGTAACTGTGGAAGCTAATCCGATGTTAAGTAACGCTTTACTATTCTTAAATACTCCTTATGCAGCAAACACATTGGATGTTACAAATAACGAAGAGCTTATAGTAAACGCCGACGAGGTTGATTGTACAACCTTTGTTGAATACGTTCTGGCAATGGCTCTCTGCGATGAACAAGGTGATGACATGATGGAAAGTGACTTTGCTACAAATCTTGAAAAAATCCGTTACCGCAATGGAAAGATTGATGGTTATACTTCACGCCTTCATTATATAACCGAATGGGTGAGCGATAACATTAAGAAAGGAACCATTGAAGATGTTACAGCATCAAAAAGCAAGGATGTTATTCCTGTATTTGTAAACTACATGTCTACACATCCCGATCGTTACAAACACTTGGCTAACTCACCCGAGAATGTAGCTAAAATGTCACAGATCGAAAAACAAATCTCCGGACAAAAAGTGAGCTATATTCCTAAAGAAAAACTTCCGCAAGATGGTTTTCCCTGGATCAAGAACGGCGATATCATAGCTTTTACCACCAATACTTCCGGATTAGATATCAGCCACATGGGTATTGCTATTTACCTGAAAGGTAATCTCCATCTGATACATGCTTCTTCACGCGACAAAAAAGTAATTGTTGATCAAGTTGCATTATACAAACAGTTGGATCGCGATAAACATATAACGGGTATCCGGGTATTACGAATGAAGAAATAACAATCTAAATTCATAATTAAGAAATAAGGAGTAGGAATCTATATGATGTGGTATTCTTACTCCTTGTTTTTTAAATCCGGAAATCTACATCGATATTGAGAATATCAATTAAATGTTCATAATGATACATATATTCTTTATCATTTCATAAAACACTTTCCAATGGAAATTTGTTATTTTGGAAAATGAAACTAAAAAAGAGTAAATTATGAACAAGATAAAGAAAGTGATAAAGAGAAATAGTCTCACTTTGCTTGGAACAATGGCAGGAGCTATGGGAGGTTTTTTATTTTGGTATTATATAGGATGCCAAACAGGAAGTTGCCCAATTACTTCTTCGCCAATAGCAACAACAATTTGGGGAGCTATTTTAGGAGCAGTAGTTTTTAATGCTTTTCAGGAGAGTAAACCTTCTGAGTAATAACATTTACCTAAATGAAAAAAATAACATTAGTATTAGTGAGTATAATGATTGTTGGTACATCATGTGCTAACAATAAAGTAAAAGACAATGAGAAATCTGAGAAAACAGAAATGTCTCAGCAACAAAAAAAAGATAATAAAATGAAAACAATACATTTAACCAAAGCTGATTTTTTAGCTAAAGTAGCTAATTATGAAGAATCTCCCGAAAGCTGGAAATACCTGGGTGACAAACCTGCCATTATTGATTTTTATGCCGATTGGTGTGGACCATGTAAAACAATTGCTCCCATTCTGGAAGAATTAGCCGAAGAGTACGATGGGCAAATATATATCTATAAAATCAATGTAGATAAAGAAAAAGAATTGGCCAGTGCATTTGGCATACGCAGTATCCCTACCCTATTGTTTGTTCCAATGAAGGATAAACCACAAATGGCTAATGGTGCTATGCCGAAAGCAACTTTTGTTCAAGCGATTAATGATATTCTGTTAAAGGAATAACCGTCTGGCCTTCCCATATAGGCAGGGCTGTTAAGTTCTGATTTTTTAACCGCAGAGTACACAGAGTTTCGCAGAGTTTAAAATTCAATGTTGCATAGAAATTAAAAACTCCGCGTTAATCCGCGAAACTCTGCGGTTAAAATATTAAAACTTAGTACTTTTGATGCCGAATGTATCCAATTGACGAAAAAATGAAGAGACTCGTTTTTATATTATCACTAATATGCTTTGCTGGGACAGTTTCAGCTCAATCCGAAGTTCCTTCGGACAGTATACGATTTCAACCGGAAAACCATATTCAATTTGGTGATTTCCTTATTGACATGAATTTATTGAAAACGCCACAATTGCCCCAAATAACACATGAGTTTGTTTTTGGCCCGGATATAAGTAAAAACTACAATTCTATTTTTCAACTTGATCCCAAATGGACAGTTACTCAGGGTAATATGTTATACACTTCATATCCTAGATTTTCTTCATTGGGTTTTAGTTCAGGCACAGAACAGTTGCAAATTAGTACTTTCCGATTGAAAAACGACACCCGAATAACGCTTTACGGACAATATAACATGGATGGATATCGTGTTCCCGACAGAAGTGCCCTACCATGGGATAAAAATAAATTTGTTGGTGGTATGGAAGTAAAATTCAATAATGGGTTTGGCATACGATTAGATGTACGCAGAGAACGAAATCCTTATTTACCTTAATTAATAATATGCAAAAAATCCTTATTATCGGTGCTAATGGTTTCACCGGACGTAGAATGCTCATTGACTTATCTGCAAAAACCAACCTTTATAATGTAACCGGAAGTTCATTAAACAAGGATCTCTCTCCTTCCTCCGGTTATTGTTTTGTTCAGGCAGATATACGAGATGAGCAACAAATCAGCAACCTTTTTGAAAAGACGCAACCGGATATAGTTATCAACACCTCTGCTTTGTCTGCTCCCGATTATTGTGAAGCACATCGTGAAGAAGCATGGGCAACAAACGTTACAGCAGTAGAACATATTGCCCAGTATTGTGAAAAATATAACAGTAAGCTAATCCATCTTTCTACAGATTTTGTATTCGATGGAGATACGAACACTTTATATACCGAAACTGATACACCCAACCCCGTTAATTATTACGGTATAACCAAATGGGAAAGTGAAAAGCAAATTGAATCTATTTGCAGTAACTATGCCATTGTACGTGTAGTTGTAGTTTATGGTGCTCCACTTCCGGGCCAACATGGCAACATTGTGCAATTGGTAGCCAACAAACTAAAAGCCGGCGAGCAAATACAAGTGGTATCGGACCAGTGGAGAACCCCCACTTATGTTGGAGATATTTCGCTTGGTATTGAAAAACTTTTCAATCACAATCAGAATGGCATTTTCCACATCTGCGGTCCTGAATGTATAACAATAGCTATGATAGCTAATCGGGTAGCAAACTTTCTGGGACTGGATAAATCACTGATAATTCCTGTCACTACAGAACAGATGAAAGAGGCAACTCCCCGCCCCCGCTTCAGTGGATTGAGTATTGAAAAGGCAACTCACGAACTTGGATATACACCACATAGGTTGGAAGAAGGATTAGAGGAGATGTTTTAAAAGAATTACTCCACTAATCGTTTGGCTTCACCTTTCACTACTTTCTCCAATTCATGAGGTGATATTCTCACCTTATCAATCATAAATTCGGGTATATTATACGATTTGAGTAACAAATCATAATGACCCGGATTACTTTGTGGTACTACAAAAGGCTTATGTGCACGTCCTTTCTCGTCGAAATACGCAATATAAGGGCGTGTATACCTACCGTCCATTCTGCGGCTAGCAAACACAATCCATCTACCATTCGAAGACCAGGAATGATAACTATCACTATCTTCGCTATTAACCTCGGTTAGATTTGTTATATCGCCGGTTTGAAGATCGAGCGTGTAAAGATCGTTTTCTTTGTGCCAAATAGGAAAAGTTCCATAATCGGCCATACAGAACAAAACATATCTGCCATCGGGAGAAACACGTGGCATAGATACACTTTTATTTGTTACTGCAGACGACACCAACGTATCTATAGCAGATACTGTTGCTGTTTCAGTATTAAACGCACCTCGTAACAAATCGTATTTTATATTTTCGTAATTGGCAGGCATATTGGTAAACCGGGCACTACAAAAGTATAGATAATCACCAGTAGGCGACCATTCGGGAAACGTTTCAAAACTGCCTTTGGAATTTAATAAGCTATTAGCTATCATCCTGTTTGTACGGGTGTCATAAATAGAAATATCCGATTCAACATCAAATACTTCTACTTTATTAGGATGATCTATCCAAAAACTTTGGCTAGTAGCATTATTAGAAAAAGCTACATACCTTCCATCTTTATGCCAACGAGGATATACTCCTGCCGAAATAGCTGATTTTGATTTAGTATTTACTTTATAAGCATCATCGTTTTTCACAAAAATGGTTCCGGCATGTTGTCCTCGTATATGAAAAGTCATGGTAGTAGGATCATTGTTTCTAAATGAATGACAATTCATACAACTACCATCTGTTAGTGAATTCTCTAAAATAGGAGTTTCACAAAATGTTTCTAAACAACGCTGATAAATCCCCATTTCTCCCCATACCTCATACCCGGGTTCTATTAAACGATAAGCCAAATAAGGGTCAATAGCATCGGCCGAAATTGTAAATTCAATATCTTTGTATTTGTACCATGAGTTTTCTTTCAAAGCAAACAACTTCAGGTATAATTTCTGCCCTTTATTGGTTGCTAATAGCTTTTTCCATTTTTTAAGTGGAATATCAAAGTTTTGTTTGGTTTGTACTTCAAACGAATCTTTTCCTGCTACCAAACGAAGAAGAAAAGTATTTGCTTCTTCATCAACACGGAAATTTAACGGTGCAATGTTATAAGGTATATAAGTGCCTTCATAACCTGGATATATAATGGCATATTTGTTTGTTTCTACATAAGATGGTATAGAAACATTGTGGCATGCTACCAGCAACAACAGCGATAAATAAATAGCGTATTTCATAAAACCATATTTTTAGTATATTCCCTTTGCTTTTGTTTCTTCCAAAGGTATGGATTTACCATATTGATAATAATACCAATAAGTATCTTCAAAGTTATTCTTGAAATTTTCTTTATAAGCAGCAGATTTATTCATATCCTGCAACTCAGTAGCATAAAACCGGTACAAATTGTTTGTTGTTTCATCAATAGTATACTTTTCTAAAAGATCATCGTGCCCCTCAATGTTATGAAAACAAAGTACCAAAGCTTCTTGAATATAACGTGGATAAACATCGTAATTCATATCTTTTGCATAACGGTCCATGGCTACTAAAAAAGTTCGTAGTTCTTTTTGTAACAGTAAAGAAGCAATAAGGTATTCAAATGTTTTTTTATCCGATGGACAATTCTTCAATAAAGCAGTTAAATTGGTTTCGTGTTTGCCATAGTTCATAAACCTTTCTGTTTGCTTTTTATATGGCGGCATCTCATTAAATCTATTCTCCTGTTCAACAGCCCAATTTGTATAGATGGGCGAGTTTTTAAATAATCCAATATATTTTCTAAACTCCTGTTTATTCTGCTGCAACAGATTAATTTCGACCAAACGTTTTAAAGCTTTAGAACCGTATTCGTACCGATTACTAACCAATGCCTCATAAGTTCCCTGTTCGGCGGCTGATAAGTAGCCTAGCCTATAATACAGTTCTCCCTGCGCATATAATAAATCGGCTGCCAGCGTTCGCTTAACAAATAATCCGGCTTGTCCTATTTGCGGATATTTTAATAATTGTTCCAACAACAATCCTTGTTCGGAAAGTGCAATATTGGTATAGTAGTATTTCAATGCATTTTCCTTATTTTCTTCTTTACGAGACAATGTAAGCACATTTTCCCAATTACCTTTTTCTACATGATAGGTCATTGCAGCAATATGTTCTATTGCCGGGTTTGCTTTTTTATACATGCAACCAAAGGTTATGCCTATGATAGCTAATACATACACTGCATTCCAGAATACTATTTTCTGATTATTTTTCTTCTTACGTGTCGATAAGCTGCATATTAAAAAACAAAGAGGAATGTAAAACCACAGTATTTTATATATAGTATTATCTCTACTTGATTCAAAGGGGGTTAATGCAAAAAAAGCTTCTTTTAAGGTAACTGTATAAATAAACAAATATGCCAGATATGGCACTGCAAAAGCACACAGCAGTGTACATAAAATGTGGGATGCTTTAGGCTTATTGGCGAATGCATGTATTAACAACAGCATTAGAAAAAGCAGAAAATGACCTCCTGCAATAAAGTAAACAACAAAAGAAAGAACCATTCCCAGCAACCAACTGTGTTTTCCGGATAAAGTTGTATAACACCAAAACGAAAGCAGTGTAAAACAGATGCCCAAAACCTCACCCAGTCGCACATCAGGATCAGTTACCCAGAACAGTAATAGTATATAAGCTATAAAAGGGTAAATAAAAACAGCATAAACATTCCCCAACCGTTTGCTGTATTTCATTATTATTATAAACATCAGCAATAGTAGCAGTGTTAGAATAACAGAACCTACAAACAGGTTTTGATAATATTGCGTAATAAAATTTCCAATATATCGGGATATCCCTCCCGGAATGGATAAATAATGAAATAAGTACGACTGATCTGTTCTGAACAATTGAGTTTCTTCCTGAAAAGCAATTAATTGATATTTATGAAAATCATAAATCCAATATAAAGCAAAAAGTGCAAAACAGAAAGTGCACACATAACAAGTCCACTTATATAATGAGATTTTCCATTGTGTATTCATAGCATTTTCATATTAACTCTTTTGTATACTATATTCTTTTACATACCCTGCAACTATTGCAATAAGAGCTTCTCCGTATTTTTCAACACCCTTCTTTCCAAGGTATGGTATTCTTTCCAATTCATCTTCTGTAAGAGGTAAAAGATTGGTTACACCCATCAATGCTTTTTGCTGCAAAATAACATAGGCCGGAAGGTTAGTTCGCACAATCTGGGCTTTTCGCCAACGCACCAAACGCGCATACAGTTCCGGATGTAATATATCGGCAGATACAGTTACTTTCTCTGGTTGCGATTGCGATTGTGATTTCTTTTTTTGCTTTTTACTATTGGTTTTGGTTTTATCAGCAATAGATAATAAGATATATGCTTTTTTCTTTTGATAGCTTGTTACATTAAAACCTTGGCTAAAAGTATGTTCTAATGTTCCCATTTTCACGATCAATAATTCATAAAGTGCATCATAGGATTCGGTAAACTTTTTTCCAAGTTCTTTATTGTCCGTATCAACAACTGTTTCGCGTAGAAGCGAATGCACAATTTCTTTTGTTTTATCCAAGAAATATTTGGCACCTGCTTTTATACGTTCCTGAAGTTTTTCATCAGTGCCATAATCGTCCGAGCCATCAATCAATGTAGAATATTGCATCTGAAAGCGACTGGATATCTTTTCTATCTCTTCTGTATACCGTTGATAATGTTCCTTGTATTTTTCTAATTGCTTGGGATAAAGCTTATAGAAATGTTCGTCAAAAAGACGTTTTATTTCTGAGAACCGCCTTGTTATGAAAGAATAGTCAAACTGTTCGCATACCAAATCATAACAATAAGCTTTCATAAGTTTATTTAGCTGATTTTTATCCGGAACCGTTTTTTCCATATTCTGTGTAAAAGTGTTCACTGTTTCATCGCAAATAACAGCATCTTTTGTTAATGGTTGGCCAAGCACCATACCCTCTAACGTTTTACACCGGCTAAGGGCAACATAAGTTTGTCCATGTGTAAAAGACATAGACGCATCAATAATAGCACGTTCAAAAGTCAGCCCCTGGCTTTTATGAATTGTAATTGCCCAAGCCAACTTTACAGGATATTGTTTAAACGTACCTTCTACTTCTTCGACTATCTCTTTCGACTGTTCATTTAAAGTATATTTACTATTTGTCCATTCTTCTTTTTCAAGCAGAAAGTCGTGCGATTCTCCTTTTCCTCTTACGCGTATCTGATCTCCGTTTGCCGAAAGCACCTCTCCTATTTTTCCATTATAGTACCGTTTTTCGTTCGACAAATCATTCTTTATAAACATAATCTGTGCACCGGGTTTCAAAGTAAGGTCTACATCAGCTGGATATGCTGTTTCTGGAAATGACCCACTGATTTCGGCTTTGTACGTAACAGAACGCCCAGGCAATAACGATAAATACCTATCGTTTATTCGTTGAGCCTGATAGTTGTGTGTGGTAAGTGTTATGTAGCCCTCATCGTCTTTCGGTTGAAACCCCGGAATGTATCGTTGATTCAATTCGGCAAGCAATCCCTGATCTATATCATTGGTACGTATCCGGTTTAAAAGGGTCAGGAATTTTGTATCACTTTGCCGGTATACATGTTCTAACTGAATAGTAATAAATGTTGTTTCTTTAAGTGCAAGACTACCAAAAAAGTAAGGAGTAGTATAATACTTGCTAAGCAACGTCCATTCCTCATCCTTTACTACAGGAGCCAGCTGTTGCAAATCACCAATAAGAAGAAGCTGTACCCCGCCAAAAGGCTTGTGTCTGTCCCGATATCTGCGCAAAACAGAATCTACAGCATCAAGTAAATCGGCCCGCACCATACTTATTTCATCAATAACCAGTAAATCAATGCTGCGGATTATTTTAATTTTATCCTTTCCAAACTTATATACTGTTTTCCCTGTATTAAAAGTTGTTTCGGGAATGTAGGGTGCAAAGGGTAACTGAAAAAAAGAATGTATGGTTACCCCTCCGGCATTAATTGCGGCTATACCTGTAGGGGCTACCACAATCATCCGTTTGGGAGAAAGTTCTTTTAGTTTACGTAAAAATGTTGTTTTACCTGTTCCGGCTTTACCGGTTAAAAAAAGGTGAGAGCCGGTTTTTTCAATACATTGCCAGGCTAATTCTATTTCGGGGTTTGTTTGCATCAAACTTCGTGTATTTTAAAAAATAGGTTTTCAAAGTCTGACAAAGATACGAAAAATATAACTTACTAAAACTATTTTTAATCCGTAGACTCTTTTATTCCTTTTCCTTTTTTAAATTTATAGGCATTTACTACTCTCTTTACTACTATTGATTTCATTTCTGAAACATCATTTCTTTTCTTATATACCGATAAATTATCAAGCAACGGAAAACCTATTATTTTACCATAGTCAATATTTAAAACATAAAAATCTTTATCAAACACAGCATCCTCTATAGGACACATATAATCGAATGCTGTAATAAATGGTAAAAAGGTAACATTTGTATTATCTTTCAACACAATTGATATTTGTTGTATGCAATCAACCGCAAAAAAAGAGCTGTATATCAAATGGTATTTATTGAAGGTTTGTTCTTTATCTGAGAAAACATAGAAGTCCGGCTCACAACATATTATTAAAAGTGAGTCATTTCTATATATGGAATGTATAAATGGTATATCCGTTTTTATGTTTTTTATAACAACATCCAGACTGTCACAACATATAGAGTCAATGAACGGATTTTGACCTTTCAATATTAATGAGCAAATTAATGCTATATTAAATACAAATACTTTTTTAATCATAAGCTTTCCCTGAATTTTCCAAATATGTCTTTTACAACACCAACACCTGCCTTCTATTCCCCTTTTCCCTATAACTAACATGCACCCACCTGAATCCTTTCTCATCAATCAACTGATCAAACGGAAGATTTAATGATTGCACCAGCTCAAACAGTTGTTTATTACCTGCAATGCTTCCGGCAGTAATATCGGCTGCTTCGCCGGTTAAATGCTGCGAGTTTGGTGCTCCTTTCAATTTCCTGTTTAATGCAAGCGATCGATATCCACTGTTTACGAATATGGGTTTGCCCCAAGCTTCGCGAAGCGGATCGAGTACGTTGGTTACTAAACTGGTTAGCTTTTGAATGTGGTCGAGAGAACATTCGTTGTTTATTTTATATTTCCGGGCTGTAGCACTGCGACAGAGTTCCGGAAGGGTAAAATATTTCATTGGGTGATTGATTTATAATAAAAGCGTTAGGGTAAGACAGTATCGCAATTGAGATAGTGATAATTCAATAATTGCTCATCAACTACAACATACCTCCAATACAACTGTGAATCATCTATTCCTAACATTTCAAAGACTTCGGGGTTAACAGCTTTCACTTTCTCATAGTTCCCCGTGAATTTAAAAAAAGATTTTAATATAATTCCTTCGTAATAGAATCGGCAACCTTCATGATAAAAGATTCCATTGTCAATGGCTGGATTATGGTAAAATCTAGTTTCTGTTGTTGATATACTCATAACAGGTTTCTTCCAGGAAATTGTATCATATTTCAAAACAAAATCAGTTTTACTCAAATCAATCCGAGAACATTCGCAAACTATTTGAACAATAGAATCTAATATGATTTTCATATCTTCTTTTGGCTCATAAATTTTCAAAGAAACTATAACAGAATCTTTTGGATCGTATTTAAATGGAATATCAATATATTCATCTTCAAAATCCAGATCCACTTCCTGATTCTTTTTTTGATTATTACAACCTATTATTAGTATAATAAAAAATAGACATATCAAATTACCTTTTTTCATACGTTTAATATTTCCCTTTATGTAACTCTAAATAATGTTTCAGACGATTTCATTCATAATCTTATTTAAAAATTGAGAAAGTTAAAATAGCCAAGCTATATAGTAAAAAGTACCATACAAATTAAATTTTTAAAGCTTCAATAATAAGAGAATTTACTTTATTAATTCCTTTATATATAAATATAAGTCAGGAGACCATTCCATTTTAATAGCTATTTCATTTACCAAATTGAAAAAATCTTGATTTATGGGTATTTGATACTCGAATAATTGAGTGACAATAATATCTAAAGCTAAGCCCTGTTCATTATATTCGAATAACTCTTTAGCTCCATCAAGGTCTTTTTGTGGTAATCCTAATTTGTCAGCTTCTTTAAATAAAAGTTCAAATAATTTTTTCTTCTTCATAATTATCTTAATTATTTTATTGGAAATGCGGTTATTATATTATTTGCTGTAGCAATAATCCTTATTTTTATTCCTTCATAACCAACGCATTAAACAATTGGGATAGTTAGGATAAGATAGAATTCAGTCTGCTATAAACAACATAACCTCGTGGAGAAGCTTGTTTACATGTTGTCACTTCTATTTTTTTCACTATATTAGAGCCTTGTACAGCTGAGAATTCTCCTCCAATATCATTAATATAATCATCTTCTATATCTGTGTACTTTTCCAATATAATTCTAATTTGTATAAAGCCATCATCGAGAATATCAAAAGATACATTCAAAAAGTTATCATTAATATTTCTTATCAAAGAGTCTGCAAGCTGGCATATTTGTACCTGCGTAATAAAATCTTCTTTCATATTATTTCTGCTTTTGAATATAGAACATTTGATAGCCAATTATACTCACTTGGTAACCATTCACCAATATTTTTATTAAATGCATCCTTTGCTATATAAAGAATAGTTACATTTACAACAAAATGATCAAATTCTTCTCTTAGAATATTTTCATAAGTTTTATCCAAATCAGTTTTATCCAATAAAACAATTTGGATGTTCAAACTTACATCATTATATTCATAACTAATGTCTACTATATTCCTAGGCATTTCTAGTAAAAATATATTTATTAGTTTTCTCTTTATACTTACTTCTTTTCTTATATCCATATATATTTTATTTATGGTGTTCATAAAGGATTAGTTTGGCCCAATTGGTTGTTTCGGTTAGTTTCTCGTATGGCTATAGTTTATGAGCTACTGTTATAGTATTGTGTATGTTCATGATTTTATTCGAGAGTTAGAAACATCCCAACAGAAAACGTCTGTTGGGATGTTAAATATTCAACTTATGTTAGGACTAGTTTATCAATAACAATACCAACCGCCTCCCATGTCTTTGTAGCCATCGATGTCTTCAATTTCAGCTTCACTTATTCCATTAGGATAATACTTCATTCCCCCTCCCCCTTCCAAATAAATTTTTAATTTCTGATTTGGGGTACTTTGATCTCTTTTGCCAACTAAACTCTTTATCTTGTATGATCTTATAATCTTAGATACCTTCTCATAATAGTCGAGAATTTCTGTTACATAGTGTTCCGAGGTCATATCTATACCAATAACAGTATCCATGGGAATTTCTATTTCGGCATGTATAAGAGAATAAGAAACAGGATTTTCTTCATGCTTTTCAAAAACGAACCAATTTTTTTGTTTATAATCAGAAGAATAGGTTATTAATTCGTAATAATGCCTGTCATCATCATCATTCGTAATATCTTTATACGAACTCAATTCTATCAATTCTTCCTGATTCTCTATAACTTTCTCATATATACCATTACAGCCATAAAAGGATATAATAAAGGTAGCAATAACTAAGTAATATTTCTTCATAACATTTTAATATATTGAAAAACTAGTTTTAGAGGTTTCATTCCATTTCTTTCTTATTCTTTCTCTTTCAATTCGAGCTTTTTCTAACTTTTTCTTTCCTATTGGATAGCTATTTTCAAATTCAACACTATAGATCAATCAAAATAAGCATATTTCAATTTGTAGGTCAAGAAATTCTTTTTATCCTTATCAATAAGCGTTATGATATTAAATTGAGAATATAAATCATGTTCCATTTCATGTAAGATCGTATCTCCTATGAAATTTTCATAGTTATAATCTGGATGATATTCATTAATTTCAAAACATTGTTTATCCGTATTATATATAAATTCATATCTAACTCCTCGCTTCTGGAAAACAGCAAAAGTCTTAATATATGCCGCACCTCCTGAACCACAAGATTCTTGAATATATATGTATTTAGCAGTTTCAAATATCGGATTTTCTTTTAGCTGTTTCAGAAACTCTTTTCTTAATGAAAGATCTTTTCTAAACAGACTTTCAAAAGTATATATACTATCACCATATTCAGGAGATAACGGAGGTGAGCCCTCTTTATAGTAAACAATTGTATCTAATCTTAATTTGTCAACGATTGTATTAACAGTTATATCTTCCCATTTTTGCAGATCAATCAACCCTATTATAGAATTGTTATTATTAACACAACTATTAAAGCAAAAACATAAGAATAAAAAAAATATCTTTAAAACTTTACCTACCATAATATTATTGGTTAAAAATTTAAACCTTTTTTCTAATTTTATTCCCATTTTCCAATCTATTTATGAGAAAATTCTGGTGACGCAAATATGATTTTCTCAATCTCGTTGTTTTTACAAAACACATCGAGGTACTTTTTCAATATGTTCCAATACAACAACTCTGATTCAAACTTTTTATTATCACATAAATAATAAAAGTTATCATCTCTCTTATAGATGAAAAACGTAAACAAAACACATTCTTCATCTTCATTTGACATTTCATTCTTGATAATGGATTTAGGTAATGTAAATTCATCATCTATCAAAAACTTATTTTTCAAATAATTATTTTCAGAACAAAAAATGGAATCAAGTTTCTCTGTATGAATGACAGCTTCACTTTTTTTATTAAAAAACCGAGGTGGTCCATACTTTTTTATCCAATCATAATATTCTTTAACAGACTCAGAAATATCAAATACTTCGCATGGATGAAACAGTTTGTTTGTTTTTAACAATTGCAATTCATCTAACCACAAATTAATTTCACCATCTTCTTCTCTAAATTCAATCTCTTCTTTGTAGTTTATTAAAAACATTAAATTCTCATTTTTGCACTTTTCTACAAAATCATTAGGATATGCTTGGTACATATCCTTTTGAAAATCTATAAACGATTCTATTGATTTAGGAAAATCAAAATAGTAATAAAAATAATTATCCCAAAGAATTCTATAACAAAAAGGATCTAACTTTTTCTTGATACATTCCCATTTATTCTCTTGGGCTTTTAATGTTCCTGTAAACATCATAATATAAAAAAATATCCAATAAAATTTCATATCATCATTTCTTAAATCGTTTTTATATCCTTTGATAAGTCCTTTTAAATAAATATTTTGCAATTTCCTCATGATCGCCATTTATTGCTAATGCCAAGGGATAATTACCTTTATGAGTTTTTACATGTAGATTGGCCCCTCTCTCTACTAATTTGCGAACCATTGGTTCATAACCAAGAAAACAAGCTGGATGTATAGGTGTATTCCCTTCGTTGTCTGATAAATTTATATTACTACCCATTTCTAATAGAACATGAAAAACATCATATAATTCTAATAAAACGGATAAAAGCAAAGGGCTTGTTCCATTATTTGTTTGGAGATTTATTGAATCCAATATTTGGGGCTTTTTCTTTATTAAATCTCTTAGTCTTTCCGATTTGCCTGAATAAACAATGCTATGTATGGCTCCTTCTCCTTCGTTGTTAACCAAATTCACATTCGCTCCTTTAGTAAGAAAAAAAGTATATATATCATTTCCCGGATAGCTTAAGGCATATAATAATAATGTATCATTATCTTCATCAATAAATCTATGGTCAATATCATATTTTGATTCGTTAATCTCTAAAAAACGGATATCATTATTGATTATTGCATTTTTTAATTGTTCATCAATATTTGTCATAATTTTCCTTTTATTTTATAACTGCTATAATTTTCTCTGGAAATGCGTTTGAGTCAATAACTTCAATAATCGCATTCATTAAATCCTCTTCATGAGATTGTTTCTGATTGTATCACCTTTTATCTTTCCATAAAAACTTTCCATTTCCGTATGCATACACATAGTTAGGCGTTGTATACCTATACGCTGTTATCGGAGCCGTAAAAACTTTAATTTTACCTTTAGGAGAAATACATTGATGATTAGACGATTCATAAAACTCCTGATTGGGAATGTAATATAAAGAATCTCGAATCAAAGAAATTAAATCCTCATGGAAATGATTTGGATTTATTTTATTGAAAAAAGATAGATTTTCATCGGATTCAATTCGCAGTTCTAAACTCTTTTCCGGATCTTCCACGAATGTAGAATCATCAATAATACGGCTACCACCGTATAGAGATGGATTAAATTGTAGTGTATCATTTCCTTTTATCAACATAAATTTTCCAAACGAAGTATTCAGGCCATCAAAAAACAAACAGCTGTCTGTTCTATTATAAACATATACTACTAAATCAATACTTTTGGGATGTTTACTTATAGTATCACTTCCCAACCCTTGATAATCCAAAGCATATATGTTAAAAAAATCCGTTATAACTTCTATAGACTGTTTCTTTATCAACCCAGAAGAACAAGAAAAATCTCTTATTTCAGGAATTTCATAAGGTTGCATATATTCATTAACTGCATGATGAAGAAGTTTCTTGCCTGTAGTTTTACATTGTACAAAAAAGAAAGCAGTACTCGAATTTATATTATAATAATCATAGTCGTAATGTTCTTCTATGATTTTATCAACAGGTTCTTCTGCCAATTCTTCCTCTTCAGAAAAATAGAAAAAAACTATTTTATTTTTTATCTCTTTTATTTTATAAGGATAAGGATCTGGAGTCATGTAGTCTCTAAAACCACGTATGCGATAAAGATGATAATCTTCATAATCAAACTCACTTTTTATAACTGCTATAATTTTCTCTGGAAATGCGTTTGAATCAATAACTTCAATAATTGCATTCATTAAATCCTCTTCATGAGATTGTTTCTGATTGTTGCAACTCATAAAGAATAAAACTGTTGTTATTAATAGAATTTTTATCTCCATAATTATTTATTTAAGTAGATGTTCATAATTATATAATGTATTGAGTATATTGATTGTATATGAATCCCCTATGGGGATTAAGAGTTGTGTCATGATATTATTTTCTATTGATATGAATGCCCTACAGGCATTTTCCACTTTAATAAATCCAATTCGAAATGCGGATAATCCCTCATCTTCCAATTACCACCCCAAGCAACAGGAATATCCAATTCCTTAGCAATGTTACAAATATGCTTTGCAATAATTTTTAATGGATAGAAACTGTTCAAGGCTGGCAAACTTGTTCTTTATGCAAAATTCTGTTCCTTGAGGGGTGAATAGGGCTTTTATAAGTTTGGGCCAGTTGGTTGTTTCGGTTAGTTTATTGCAGGATTCGAAATTGTTGATTGCTGTTATTATGTCATGCAAATTCATTACTGAATTAAATGTCAAGAAAACATCCCAACCGTTTTTTTGTTGGGATGTTAATAACAATATGAGCTATTTCTTTAACCTACCTTCCTTTAATACACCATTTTTAATATTATATGGGCATTCAATAATGTAGTTTAATGGATAACATATAAAGTTCTCAAATGGAATTTGGTGTAAACTATCACTATTATAGTAAGGAGTGAGAATATTAAAATGATCAAATATTGCCACATTATATCCATCTACATAAATAACCCCTTTGTAAGATTCAGGAATTCCTAATCTACAAGTATTAAAAGTAAGAGATACAATTGAATCAGAATAAATTTCATCTATCCAAGATTCTAATATGAAGCAGCTTTTGTTTATTGAAATTTGAGATATCCTTACTTCTTCTAATTCTGATAATGTTTTTACTCCTTTTCTTATTTCTGAATCTAATAATTCATTTACAGCAGAATCTATATGTCTGCTTATAACCTTCTCATTGTTTTTGTTACTACAAGAGAATAGTAATGTAAGTATCAAAATAGAATAAATTTTTTTCATATTATTCTCCATTTAAGACCCAAAACAAGCTATGCGGGCTATTATTGAACCAAATTCACATTCGCTCCTTTAGTAAGAAAAAAAGTATATATCATTTCCCGGATAGCTTAAGGCATATAATCTATGGTCAATATCATATTTTGATTCGTTAATCTCTAAAAAACGGATATCATTATTGATTATTGCATTTTTTAATTGTTCATCAATATTTGTCATA
>NZ_QVMJ01000030.1:21312-21953 GCF_010500955.1 Bacteroides sp. 519 | reverse complement strand
ATTTTATAACTGCTATAATTTTCTCTGGAAATGCGTTTGAGTCAATAACTTCAATAATCGCATTCATTAAATCCTCTTCATGAGATTGTTTCTGATTGTTGCAACTCATAAAGAATAAAACTATTGTTAGCAATAGAATTGCTATCTCCATAATTATTTCCCTTACAACACCAACACCTGCCTTCTATTCCCCTTTTCCCGATAACTAACATGCACCCACCTGAATCCTTTCTCATCAATCAACTGATTGCACCAGTTCAAACAGTTGTTTATTACCTGTTCAATGCAGCCGACCGATATCCACTGTTTACGTATATGGGTTTGCCCCAAGCTTCGCGAAGCGGATCAAGTACGTTGGTTACTAAACTGGTTAGCTTTTGAATGTGGTCGAGGGAACATTCGTTGTTTATTTTATATTTCCGGGCTGTAGCACTACGACAGAGTTCCGGGAGGGTGAAGTATTTCATTGGGTGATTGATTTATAATAAAAGTGTTAGGGTAAGACAGTATCGCAATTAAGATAGTGATAATTCAATAATTGTTCATCAACTACAACATACCTCCAATACAACTGTGAATCATCTATTCCTAACATTTCAAAGACTTCGGGGTTAACAGCTTTCACTTTCTCATAGTTCCCC
>NZ_QVMJ01000030.1:0-21281 GCF_010500955.1 Bacteroides sp. 519 | reverse complement strand
CCAGATCCACTTCCTGATTCTTTTTTTGATTATTACAACCTATTATTAGTATAATAAAAAATAGACATATCAAATTACCTTTTTTCATACGTTTAATATGGATTAATAATAAGTCAAATCGATATCAAAGATTCAATTTTTGCCCGTAAATCTTCTTTTACTTTATCGCTTATTTCAACCTCATCAAGTTTCTGTATATTATTTATCAACAAATCTATCACTACTATTTTATAACTTTGATTTGCATCCCAATATTCTTTCTTTATAGACAAAATACTTTCCAACAAGTCACCCGGGTAGAAATCTCCTTCAATAAATAAATTTTCTTTTAATTTATTTATTGCAATTGGTATTAGGTAATCTAATCCAAATCCTTGGCTTATCATTATTCTTAAATCTTCAACCTCAAATTCCTTGATTTTTTTATTATACAATTCAAAAACTTTTCTTACTAAATAAGATGAGTCTTCTGGAAACTCTATACTTTTTTTTTCTAACTCTTTAAGAGTCTTATTTGATATCATATCCATTTACTAATTATTATATGCTTGTCTAGCGTTATTTAGAATACTTTGAATTTGATCTTTTTGGTTTTGTATTTGATGCCTCAAACTCAAACTCTTTGCTGCTTTTAACCTGAATTATTCATATTCAAGAATGGAAGGAGTTAAAGGGAGTTATCAGGAGCTTTGCTCCTTAGGAGAGTACATTGGTTACTAAACTGGTTAGCTTTTGAATGTGGTCGAGAACATTCGTTGTTTATTTTATATTTCCGGGCTGTAGCACTGCGACAGAGTTCCGGAAGGGTGAAGTATTTCATTGGGTGATTAGTAAAATATTATAAACTCCTTTCTGATTGGAGGTTTTGAATTCAACAATGAAACATCCTGGTAAAAAACGAATCTTATCAGGACGTTAGTATAAGAAATACTTATTTAAACATTTTCCTAAATAATATTTTGCAATTTCCTCATGATCGCCATTTATTGCTAATGCCAAGGGATAATTACCTTTATGAGTTTTTAGGCGCCTCTCTCCTTTTTATTGTTTATAACAGTTTTCTATTATACAACAATTCTATTTTCTGTTCATTCAATCCAGAATATCTTAAACCGATTAAGTCATTAACTGAAAAAAAAGAAAATCCATCTTCTTCTCCTTCTGATGTGATATTTTTAATCATTAGATAGGAGTTTTCATATTTAATAATGATTCCTATTTTATATATATCCTCCTCAAAGAAAAGAGTAGTTATTTTTTTTTCCTTTATCAATAGATCAATTTGAGAAAGTAATTCTTTTCCCTTTTTCCAAATTGTTTTTCTTTGATTTGGATCAAACTGCGATTTTTTATATATATAGGATAAATTATTCTGATATTGATCGTTAAATTCAACATGAATAATATCTGAAAAAGCAAACTCCGTAGTTCCAATCAAAAAACCAAATTCATCTATTTCATTCAAAGAAAAAGAATTTTCATTAGTCTCTACAACAAACCCTATGACGGTTTCATCCCAGTCTTCCTTACAAGTTCTAATACCGATTAATGTATTTTCTTTTGCTATTTCTTTAATTAAATTCTTCATATTCATATTTTAATTATGCGAATCGTCCTGATTCAGTTAGTTAAAATGTTGTTATTCAGTTAATTATCTCATTGAAACACTTCCATATCTCCTTGAAAATCAGTATATTAGAAGAATAAAACCACTCATTTTTCTAATTATGATTCCCAAGGAGAAAGAATTAAAACTTATAAAAATATATACATACGATGGGGAAAATTGCCATCGCATTTATTTATCTAATTTTTTAAATAAAGAATCAGAATTCAACTACTGATTCGCATTAATTAATATTTTTTCCATTATTCCGCCGTTCATCAGCCCCACGTCTTTTATTTGGATTCTCTGGCCTTTTTTTACCACCATGTGTGTATTGCGCATCATGTCTATCTGATTTTGATTTTCCAGTACTTTGTTTTTTCTTTTTATGTGCAAATTCATCTTTATTGTCCTTTACTTTATCCGAACTTACAACTTCCTCATACAGAATCGCCATCCCAACTGTCGCCCATATTGCCGGAATCAATACATCATCAACAGTTCCTATTCCTGTAACATCATCTCCTAAAACAAAGCTAGTAAGCATTAAACCACCACTAATAGCTTTACTGCTTAAATTATCCACATCTTTATTAAGAAGTTCTGCTTCCTTTTGCTTTTGCATTTCTGCAACCCGTTCCTGTTCTTTTTCTTCTTTCGTCCTATCCCTCGTATCTATTTGGGGAGTAAATATACTCTTTAACCAAGTCCATATACTGGTTCTATCAGGTTCTCCATGCTCTCTTCCATCCGGATCCACAAACCTCATCGGATTATTATTACAATACGCATACGGACTCACCGAATAATACTTCTCAGCCATCGGATCCATCGTCGTAAACCTTCCCACACTCGGATCCATCTGCCTAGCCGAATAATCATACCAGTTCAGCCCATCCTTACGTTCAAACTCCTTCCCATTATACTTATATGGCTGTTTATCCTGCTCCGCAGAAGTAGTTATCGCCATTGGAAGTCCAAACGGATAGTAATGATCTCTTTGAATAGCTGTACCACTGGCATTGGCCACTGCACGAGTATTCCCCAAATGATCGTTCAGGTAAAAATAGTACGTAGAACCTTCAATGTATCCACCATCAACCAGAATACGTTTCAAAGAACCATTCTCGTAAATAATGTTTCCGGCATAATCACGATTGGTGTTGCCTTGCACTACACGCAACTTTCTACCATCGGCAGCATACGTATATGTATGCGTTACTCCATTAATTACGAGCGACTTTGGCAAATTTAAAGAATTATATGAAATACTGGATATCTTTTTATTTAAATCTTTAATCATTGATCCATTTTTATTGTAAGCATATCCTGGATTGGCTGTAGAGCCCTTCTTAAAGTCGTTACTCTCGGCCAACGTAACCGTTGTTCCGGCATCGGCCACGTTGGTTAATTGATTACCGGCATAGGTCATTGTAAGATTATCTACCAATCCGTAAGCACTAGCTGTTGTTTTTCCATATCGCTGCAAGGTTTTAATATTGCCATGTTTATCGTATGTATAAACTGTTTGATACTTCTCGGCAGTAGGGCCAGTGTAGGCAGCAGCTGTTAGTCGCGATAGCGGATCGTATGTATACGTGTAGTTGCGGGTTTGCCCGTTGGTAAGCCATTGCATGGTAGCTACATTGCCAGCGTGTTTGTATGTTAGGTTCTCTGTAAACTGTGTACCCGCTATCTTGGTAATCCACGAACGTACATTGTATGTATAACTATCGGCCAGGTTGGCTACTCCATTACGGCTGTTCTTTTGCAAACGTCCCAGATTATCATACGTATTATTAACCAGTGTGGTTACATTACCGCTGTTTAACCTGTGGATTAAGGTTTTTAACCGCTCGGAATGATCGTACGTGTAGTTGTATACCTGTATTTGTGTTGTTTTACCACTGGCTGTATGTTCATGATTCACCATTTTAGGTTTCCCGGTAAACGTGTAACTAGTCGTAATTTTATCGTACCCACCCAAATGATTGCTCGAAACGGCGCATATAACACGCCCCTTGGTATCATAGTAATTGGCCGAGTAGAGTTTGGTCGAACTATCTAACACTGTGGTTACACTGCCTGTTTGTAAACCTTTGGCCGAAATCATTCCCGCAGGAAAGTATGTATTATTATTAAACCCAGTTAAGCTGCGGAAACGATAATCATCGTAGTAATTTACCTGATGTACCGTGGGCAATGTAATTGTAAAGCTACTTGTATATCCGCTACTCCCGATACCTGTATTGGTGGCTGCAAAACTTGTTGTTACTACCGTACTGGCCACACTAGCTGTATTGGTGTTGGTACATGTTCCCTGAAGCACCTGACGGTCGAAAGCATCGTACAGATAAAACGTCCACTCCTTGGTAGTTTTAGCAGCCTGTTCACCGTTACCTGTACCATAATGCACCTTCAACTTACGCCCATCAGCAGCATAAGTATATTTGTTACTTACACCATTAATGGTTAGTTGACCCGGTAATTTTAATAATTATACGTAATATTACCATTTCCTTTGTTGCTTGTTTATCAATTGCCGTCTGCTTTAGCTGACGGTTAGAAAGAACTTCCTATTTCAGGCTTTAGCCAAAACTGATATCGTTTTGGCTAAAGCCCCAAGTTGTGATTAACCTTTAAACCGTCAGCTAAAGCAGACGGCAATTGATATCCAGTTCTTTAGCTACACTGCAAATATGCCTTGCAATAACTTTAAGTTCGTCTACTGCACCAACATCTACCCTTCCATCTATACAAGGAACACCTGCCCTCTATTCCCCTTTTCCCGATAACTAACATGCACCCACCTGAATCCTTTCTCATCAATCAACTGATCAAACGGAAGATTCAATGATTGCACCAGTTCAAACAGTTGTTTATTACCTGCAATGCTTCCGGTAGTAATATCGGCTGCTTCGCCAGTTAAGTGCTGCGAGTTTGGTGCTCCTTTCAATTTCCTGTTTAATGCAGCCGACCGATATCCACTGTTTACGAATATGGGTTTACCCCAAGCTTCGCGAAGCGGATCAAGTACATTGGTTACTAAACTGGTTAGCTTTTGAATGTGGTCGAGAGAACATTCGTTGTTTATTTTATATTTCCGGGCTGTAGCACTGCGACAGAGTTCCGGGAGGGTGAAGTATTTCATTGGGTGATTAGTTAATTGTGAAAAGCATCCTGACAGATAACAAATCTATCAGAATGCTAAATAGTCCTCTTAATCATTCTATTAATGAATAAATAGGAGAATAAAGTTTGGATTTTCGTTTACCCCAAAAAGAGATACCTTGATAATAATTAAATATATTAGTACATTCTCCTTCGGGATTAAATAACCTCATTTGGGTTCGAAATGAACCATAATATTCCACAAGTATATAACTTGTAAATACATTTATCAATTTTAATCTCGCGTTTGCTGGAGATGTTTTTAAAAAATTATCAGACAAAGTTATAGCTTCACTGATTCTGTCCAATCTAATCTCTATAGTATTTTTTGTAATTGTAATCCATAAAGGAATTCTATTGTCCTTTTTGTGCTCTAAACTTACACTAAGCCAAGTTTCCGAAGACATATAGTATACTGAAAAATCAGGATTTTCAAGTAAATGAGGAACACTAAGTTCATCAAATATACTATTTATCAAGTCTATTTTCTTATTTATTTCTTTACTGTAATTTATTTCCATTTTAAGTAAAATTTAATTCATCATCGCTTTTGATGATCGAAACTATTCAAGGCTGGGAAATTTGTTCATTATGCAGAATTCTGTTCCTTGAGGTGAATAGGGCTTTTATAAGTTTGGGCCAGTTGGTTGTTTCGGTTAGTTTATTGCAGGATTCGAAATTATTGATTGCTGTTATTATGTCGTGCATATTCATTACTTAATTAAATGTTTAAAAACATCCCAACCGTTTCTTTGTTGGGATGTTAAATATCCATTTTTGTTAATCTCTATTTGTTGTAATAATCTTTTCTTGACTCATAAAGAGATTGTGCTTCATCAACAGATAATCCCATCATGATAGAACTTTTCTCTAACCAATTTGTTGAATATTTATTCTGAAAAAAATTGAATACAATATCAACTACAGCGCTATTTGTGAAACATTCTCTATCAAATATCAATACTTTTTGCACGTGTTTTTTATGTTCTTGATTCCACATATTATTGATGTATAGATAACTCAATACAATTGATAAACTTATAATGTAGATATCTTCTAATGGTATTTTTTCAATTGAATTATTAGCAATAATTAAATAATGTTTTTTCACTATTAAGAAATTATTATTTATTAATTCAATGATTTTATTGACATTTTGATTAACAAATAAAACATTGTGATATTTTGACTTTACTCGTACATTATTACCTTCTTTGGTAATATCTATCGATAAATCCATGATGCTTAGTAACATTTTATTTATATTAATGAGTAATTATTTTAATATTTTTCTCTATTAGAATTGGCTTTTCAACAGTATTCCAAATACTTCCGGGATTTACTGTTTTTCCAGAAAAAAAATGCACAGTCCCTTTTGCTCCTTTAGCATAAACAGCAGATAGACGTGCCCACATCAACCTAGCTTCAGACCATGGAATATTCTTCAGTGCTATTAATTTTTCAAGATTTTGAGCAGCACGGGTCATTTCCAAAGTAGTTCCTCCTACAGATTGGGCGTAATTCATAGCCGCCTCTAACCCACCTTCTCCCGACCAAAAAACTCTTCCATAACCTTTCATAACGTGACCAAACACTTTCCCTATCCCCCACGCTATTCCTTTCCCCAGTAGGCCACCTGCCAACTGTGTTGTAGCAGCTATTCCTATCGGTCTTGCAAGAGCATCAATCCTATTACTCACCAATGCATTAAACAACTGTGATTTCGAATCCTCTGATAAATAACTATTCTTCCCTAGGAATTTATTCTGCAAAACAGCGTGTTGACTAATTAAATCAAACGCCTTAACTTCACGATTCGTTTGTATTGCTGCATTTTGATAATAAGCCAGATATGAGTTCTTTCCTGTTTGTACGGTATAGTTAGCACCAATATTCGTATACCCCTCTATCTCCTCACTACCTTCCTGCCATCTATAATCACCACTTGAATTAACATACCAGTCCATCCCCGTTGGATCCGTAATCCTCATCGGATTATTCCCTGCATAATGATACGGACTCCAACTATAATACTTCTCAGCATGCGGATCCATCATCGTAAACCTCCCAATCCCCGGCTCCATCTGCCTGGCCGAATAATCCAACCAATTCAGCCCATTCTTCCTATCCAGTTCCTTACCATTATACTTAAACCGTTGCTTATCCTGTTCTGCATTCGGAGTCTCACCAAACGTCATCCCAAACGGATAGAAATGATTCTTTTGTACAATCGTACCGGTACCCGTGGCTACTACCCGGTTATTCCCCAGATGATCATTCAGGTAATAATTATAAGTAGTACCCTCAATATAACCGCCATCGATCAGAATATGTTTCAAAGAACCCTTTTCGTAAATGATACCACGGGCATAGTTGATGCTATCATTACCTGTACCATAATGCAACTTCAACTTACGGCCATCAGCAGCATAAGTATATTTGTTACTTACACCGTTAACGGTAAGTTGACTCGGTAAATTTAAACAATTATACGTAATATTACTAATGCCTTTGTTTAAATCTTTAGCTAAAGCACCATTTTTATTATACGTATAGTCGGTTGCGTTATCCTTATCATAAAAATCGTTCAAACCTGAAGTCACAGCAGGAGTTTTTACAGCGCTATCTACCACTTTGGTTAATTGATTGCCAGTATACGTCAGTTTTAGTTTATCTACCACTCCGTAACCCGAAGCTGTTTTACCCCAACGTTCCAAATCGGTGATATTGCCATGCTTATCGTAAATAACCGATGGTACTTTATAGTTATTGTTAACAGCACCGTTTAGCAGATATTCTGCTTTTGTTATTCGCGAAAGGGCGTCATACCCAAACCGATAGCCACGCAGAGTTTCACTACCAACCTTCCAGCTCATGGCCGACACATTACCACTGTAACACTTGGTGTTACTAGCGTACGCGTCATTGTAATACAATGTTTGACTGAACAGCGTTGAATTGGTTATCGACTTCATCCACGAACGAACATTGTACCCATATGTAGTTGCCGGAAGCGAACCTTTCTTCTGTGTTTTCAGCCTTCCCAGGTTATCATATGTATTCAAGGCAATTACGGTTCCTGCTGTGGAGGTATTCAATCCATGTTTTGTGTTCAACAACCGTCCGGCATGATCGTAGTTATACTCGTAAAGCTGGGTTTGAGCGGTTTTTCCTGTAGCCGAGTGTACCAGTTTTCGTTTAATGGGCTGTCCGCTGAAGTTATACCCAATATATTCTTTATCAACACCGCCCAGCTGATTGTTCGATTTCATTTGAATCATTCTCCCCCGGTTATCGTAATACATTACCGAATAAAGGAAAGAAGTAGAAACTGTGCTCTGGTTTATTTGTGCACTCATGGTTCCGGTAAGTAACCCTTTACTGCTGGTGATATATTGGGTACCATAGCCACTAACTGTTTCATACTTAAAGTTAGCATCAGTTGAAGCTTTAATACCATTTTTACCCATAAAATTGTAATCATCGTAATAGTTTACCGAAAGTATTTCGGCACTACTCAATGATACTCCCGTTAATGTATATCCCTTATATGCGTTGGTTGTGTTATTACGGGTTGCTTTTGCCACCTTGCCGGCAAGTGGATTGGCCGTATAAGTCATAGAATTGGTACAGGTTCCTGTAAGCACAGTACGTCCCAGTTCATCGGGAATGCAGAACAACCATTTACTATTTGTGCGGTTTTCACCATCCTGAGTAAAGATTAAACGATCCGCATCATCGTAAACATAATAGGTCCACTCTACTTTATCTCCAGGTAGTTTTTTAGCAATCATACGATTCCGACTATCGTATTTATATAAATAAGCATAACGCGAAAGAATATCTGTAGCGTCGGCACTCTCTTTCCATGTACCTGCAGCCGTAAGCGCATCGGCAGCCAAGGGTGGAAGCACAACGCGAAGGTTTCCATAACTATCGTACACATAGTAAGTATCGTACGAAACAGTTCCTGCCATTTGCCGGGTAAGCAATAGTTTTCCTTGTTTGTCCTTGAACTCATAAGATACATTGTTATCTTCGTCGGTTATGCGGGTAACAAACAACTGACCTGCAGTATAGTTTAGGTTTCCGCTAGCGATACTTACTTGTGGGGCATCACTGCGACTATCGGTAGTGCGGTACCAACGGCAAGGATACGAAGTGTTGTTTACCAGATATTCGGTTTTTACTTTTCTTCCCTGAGTGTACCAATCGGCTCCCGGCCCATATTGTTCCAACACACGGTTTAGGGGCGAAGCTTCGTAAACAGGTAGTGAATAAGCTTTGCTATCGGCATAAAGTGATGAAGACAGTGATTGTACGGTTGTCAACGTTAATGGCTGTCCATTACTACCTGTTGCTGCTACTGGTAGCCATGCTTTAGATTCGCGTCCGTATATATCATATTCCTGATAAGCTACCAAATCGGTTTTACCGGCACTTGCTCCAACCTGAACTGTTTGTTGTTTACGGCCTAAGCCATCCAGATATTGATAGGTAGTAATACTGTTATCAACAGTAAATCCACTTGTATTATTTGTGGCGGTGGTTGGAGTTACGGTTTTTACATAATTGTAATTACTCTGCCCTTTTACATTAGCAAAAGTTAAACAGGTTAGTACTATGAATAATATTTTTCGTTTCATAATTTATTAAACTTTTACCGTTTATAATTGTATTGATAGGATTCCAGAATTTCTTTCGAACTTCCATTCATCTGATATATTTGTTCCAGCCTGCTGAACCCATCGTATTGAAAATAAGTGCTAATTCCTTGCGGATTAGTAACCGATAGCATGCCAACCAGCGGCTTATATGTATACGTAGTAACCAATGCACCTGGTAATGCTTTTTGCAAACTACCATCTTTTAGTTTGGTTTCGTTTGGAGTAAGCTGTTGTGCCAAAGCATCGATATTTGTGACTGCGAACACCGACTTAACAGCTGCTTCTACATTTGTAAACGTGGCATTAGTGATTTCGGCAATCGGGTATTTTCCTTTGTACGACCACAGGTACACTACTTTGGTATCATCGTCTTTTGTTATATAAACCGGGTTACCATAAGTGTCGTAGTTATGGTATTTTATACGAGTATCTTCGGTGGTTCCTGTTTTAACTTTAATAAATTCGGGCATAACCTGATTGCTTGCCCACTCTTTATAAGTTGTTGTGGTGCTTTCGGTTGCGGCACCGGTAGTAGTAGTTGTTTTTACAGGAAAATTCATCATGTTCAGTGTGAGCATTTTTTTATACGGATCGCTATTTTTGTATTCATCATCAAAAGGATATTTTGTTTCCTGTATGGTGCTTGTATTGTTACTATTGACTGTAGTTACAGTTTTTTGCAGATTCTTTGTGTTGTAAGTATATTCTTGCTTGGTTGTGATGGCTGTATTATCACGATATTCTACTTCGGTTGTAGACTTTAACAATTCTATCCCGCAGGAAATCTGATAATCGTCGTACAGAAACACTGACCAGCCTTCGCGTATAGCTCCTGTTTTTTCGTTTTGCCAATTGGGAAAGTTTAAATACTTCCATACTTTTAAGCCTCGTAAAGTTTCGCTTTCAACCCGGTCGTATTCATATTTTACGGTTTTTGCCAATTCATATTTTTGGGTTGATGAATTATACTTATAATCGCTTTTCTCTTCAAGATTTCCATTGAGCCATAAATATGATTCCATAGAAATGTATTTGCTTCGCCGAAGATTATCTGTAGGCATGGGTATCATATAATCTACCTGTTTGCTAGTGGTGTTTGAGTTTGGATAAGGAGGCATTCTCACTCCAATCGAATTATATGGATCTGTGTATTTATAGGTTGTTTTTCCTATTATGTTTGTGCCATTTCCTAATACCTCGGTTACTGTACCAAAAAACACAGGTGCACTGGCTGCATACCCCATATCGGCCTGAGGCGAGCTGGTAAATCGTCTTACACGGGTAAATTTACTAAAACTACCGGAGTCGTACCGACTCATATCACCTGTATAAACCAGATTTATTTGCTCATCGGCCGAATATTCTATAGCCTGATAAACAGGAATTCTCCCTGCCGAATATTCATAGCTTTTGGTTATTAAATTGCCACTGCCATCATTGGTTGTTATTTTCTTTACATGCAAGCCTCCACAGTTACCAGCATTTTTTTCATATTCATATTGTGTGTTTCCTCCCGTAGGATACGTTATTTTATACAGCATTCCTTCTTTCATAATTGCTTCTGACGGCTGGCGATATGTATTGCCATAGCCCACCCATACAGGTGTTGTGTTATACCCTCCACCCATACATTCAATCTGGAATCGCGGAAACATACGGTCGCCCGAGATGTAAGTATGCCCATTTTTATATCCCCAGAAATCGTAACAGGTGATGTGTGCGTTCGAAGATGGATAATAATCAAAAACATATTCCTCTGCTTTCAAACTACCGTTTGTTATTGTAAGTTTGTCTAGTTTATAATTAGTATAGGCAACCTTATCCAGAAAAGAATGCGATAGTTGTATGGTTTTAACAACTGCTCCCTGTGCGTTTATTACTTTAATTTCTTTAATTTTACCTCCGGTAGTTTCCATAGTAAATACAATTTTACCGTGCCCGAAGTCGATTTCGGATACTCGTTGGCATCCATAACTTTTTTCTGGTGTTGAAGTGACATAAGAAGTCCGTCCCGGACTGGTTAATACACCGCCGCTATTAGGAACTTTATAAGCATAATCGGTTACCTCCATGGTAACGAGCGAGCTTTTGGCTTCGTACCCTCCACTGGTAGTTTCCAGACGACCGCCTTGATACGAAAAGTTAATGGTATGCTTTCCGTCTGGGCTCGATATTTTAGTTAAGTGGTAATCTGTTCGCGGATAATCTTGTGATAGGAAACTATACTTCACTCCCGATGGCTCGGTTACTACAGCGGTGCTACCCGTGAAATCTATTTTTACTGGTGTTTTAGTTATCAGTTTTGGATATTTGTTATGATCTAATACAAACTTTCCGGAACTGTTAGTGGTACAGAAAGAAAAAACATCGTATTCTCCATCCATGCTTTGTCCATAATATCCACTGGGGCCTTGTGAGAACTTGTAATATATACCTGCCAGGTATTTATATGCCTGACTGTACCCTTCTTGTTCTTCGTAACCCAGCCGGGCGGTATATTCCATGCTTCGGATGTCCGATGCTGATTTAAGGTTTGCCGGAACGGGATATTCCAGATCATCGTGTCCGAAGATGGTACGCGACACCATTCCGCCAATGTTCAGTGTCCATCCTAGACCAATAGCTCCGGTAACATCGTCTATCTTCCTTCCTCCCGAATGGTAGCTTATACTAATGGGTAGCGTAATAGGTCCGGCTTCGATGGTATGGATCGGAATTGTAATATCGGGTATGCCGGTAGCATAATTTACCGGATGATCCACATACTTAAATAGCGCTCTTGCCTCGGGCGATGGAGGGATTATTTGAGGCAAATCCGAGCTTCGTGGTTCTTGTGCGTTAGTTGGTATCAACCCAGTAAGCAAAAGGGTTAGCAATACTATAATTGTTCTTTTATTTGTTTTCATAATTTTATTTTGTTTTGAATTATTATTCATACTTGTTTGGTTCAGTTAGAGGTTGAAATGAACTAAAAGTGAGGTAAAGAAGGCGATGCCGCATGGATTCCCCGCCCTTGAGGGGCGGGGTGGCCTTTAGGCCGGGGCGGGGAGTGAAAACATACCGCATGGAAAATCGGTTGCGCAACCTTTGAGTCCCCCCTCTCCGCCCTAAAGGGCACCTCTCCCCTCTAGGGAGAGGAATTCCATGCGGCATCCCACTCTCAACTACTTTACCTCCTCTACCTCACTTTACCTCCTTTCCTATCTGATTTGAACCAAATATGAATAATGCAGGTTAGACACAGTAACGCGGATGGCACGAATTTTAAATCCGTGTTTTAAATCCGCGTAATCCGCGCAATCCGTGTCTAAAAATTCTCCATTTTCAATTTAAAGCGTCATTGCATGTGCTCCAAGAGCTCCAGCCAGTGCACTTACTGCTGCAATTATCACTTTCAGGATTACATCCCAAGTTTTACTATTTGATTTCATAATGTTTGAGTTTTTAAGTTTGTTAGTTACTAAAAGGAATCAGCATTGAAACCTCGCTGCGGCACGTTGCCGCTCAAGCTGTTGGATCTACCCAGCCGCCTCCGCTGTCATCACCGTCGTCATTGCCCCCGCTACCGTCGGGTAGTGCAATGCCCGATTTCAATTGGCTACCATACAATTCGAAAGTAACCCCATCCGTCATGCTGCGTGTCATGGTACCGTTGGCACTTCGCGTTCGGGTAGGTGTAAACTGTACCCGCAGATTTTTAATTTGGGTGGGCTTCACTTCTTCTGCCGTGTCTACCCCGTTTCCGTTGCTTTTGGCAATTATAGTAAACGTTCCCAATCCTTCCAGATTTACCGAAAAGCTGTTCAGTAAGTAGCGTTTCATAACCGTTGCCAGGTTTTGAAGCAAGTTATATACATCGCCCGGCGATTGAGCCGAAAGATCGGCTATTTCCTGAGCTATTTTCTGTGTGGTAATTACCTTGTTAAACTTAACAAGCGTAGGTCTCCACTTCTTTTTTCCATCTTGTGATTCAATGCTATTTTGAATCGGTCTGTAAAGTAATGGCATAATTTTTCGTTTTTTAATAATTAATACTTTGTTGCTGCAACACTGTAAAGGTACACAACATTAGCCCGTCTACAGCATAATTTGAACGTTTCGTGAGCACTGTTTGCAAACAGTGCTCACAAAGTTTTAAGTAACAAAAAACGTAAATTAAATTATGGTTTTTTCTTTGCAAAAGTCTAAGATATTCTGCAAGAAAGTTTAGGGTTTTCCAACAAAGAATCTATAGTTTCCCTTGGGCTTGTAGCAACACATACATTTTGTCGTAAATAGCATCAATTGTTTCCCTGAATCTTTCATTTTCGCTATACAGAAATATTTTATCTTTTTTGCTTCTCGAAACAAAGCCATCACAAACCTCCAGAACATTTTTTAATGGTCCTCTCATTCCGTATGGAATCTTTTGGCCCGCCAGTACCTGAGGGGCGAAAAACAGAAAGGCTATAACCATAAACATTTTCTTGT
This sequence comes from Bacteroides sp. 519, assembly GCF_010500955.1. Classification (GTDB taxonomy): domain Bacteria; phylum Bacteroidota; class Bacteroidia; order Bacteroidales; family Bacteroidaceae; genus Bacteroides. The sequence continues at coordinate 7,367 of NZ_QVMJ01000030.1, read as the reverse complement.
ATTCGTAAATGTCGAGCCTTTCAGTGGGCATTTCTTCAACATAGATAAAAATATCGTATAACAATTTAAGATCGTTCATGTCGGTTAAAAGCGCCTTAGCTAGTTTGGTTTCTGCCATTTCAATTTGTTGCTTTTGATTGTGGTAAGCTTTTAAATCTTCTATTTTTTTAATGTTTTGCATAACCGAGTGCATAATTTTAGTTAGAAAATACTTAGTTGTTCTATTTCTTTTGGTTGTTGATAATCAAAGATCCGGGTTAACGTTTGGTTGTGTTTGAACCTTACTTTCCCCACCGATCCGTTGCGATATTTGGCTACAATCAGTTCGCCGGCATGCTCTACCGGGTTTCCGTTGCGGTCGGTCACCGTTTCGCCATAATATTCGGGTCGGTGAATAAAGAGCACCATGTCGGCATCCTGCTCAATAGCGCCCGACTCTCTGAGGTCGCTCAGTTGTGGACGTTTATCGCTTCTTCGTTCCACATCGCGGTTAAGCTGCGATAGTAGTATTACCGGTACATCCAGTTCTTTGGCCAGTAGCTTGGCTTGCCGGCTCATGGCTGCCACATCTTGTTCGCGGTTGCTGTACTTATCTTTATCGGCAGTGATTAGTTGCAGGTAATCAATGATAATCAGGTCGCATTGTTTTTTCTTGTGCATCAGTCGGCTAACCGAACGTATGTATCCCATGTTTATGCTCGAATTATCGTTCACATATATGGGCAATTCGTATAGTTTGGAAACAGCTTTATCAATGTTTTCCAAATCGTTTATCAAGTCGCCCGTTTTCAAATTTTTAGGCTCCAGATTTTCGCATACCGATAGTACCGAACGGTGGTATAGTTGTACTTTTTGCATTTCGAGCGAGAAGAACACTACCTGTTTACCTGCCTGTGCGGCCGATTGTGCAAAGTGCATTGCCATAGCTGTTTTTCCCATTGCAGGGCGTGCAGCAAGTATAATCAGTTCGGATCCTTGCCAACCCGATGTCATATCGTTGAGCTCTGTTAATCCGGCTGTAACTCCGGTTTGTTCGCCGCTATTAAATCGTTTTATCCGCAGGTTAATATCGTCGTAAAACAGCTTCGAGATTTCGCTGTACGACGAAGCTTCGTTCTTACCTACCAGTGTTTCCATTAATGCTTCAATCATTTTTCCGGCATCAAATAACACATCGCCCACATCGTTGGCATCGTCGTAAGCTCTGCTTTGCAGCTCCATGGCTACCCGGATGATTTCGCGTTGCAGAAACTTTTGTTTCACAATAAGTCCATGCTCAACAATATGCGCACTCGACACCACAAGCGTCATGATTTGGCTTACAAACCATAGCGGTACCTCTTCGGCTTGGCCCATGGATGCAATTTCCTGGTTAACGGTGATATAATCGACCACATTGTCTTTCTTCTGAAGCGAAAGTACGGCCTTGAACAACAGCCTACACGGAGGATCGTAAAACATTTCGGGTGTTAAAAACAACACTTTATCAAGTGCATTACGCTCTGCAATTACGGCTCCTACTACGGCTCTTTCGGCATCTAGTGCCTGAGGGATAACGTTACCAAACGTGGGTTTTTCTTTGAGGTTTTTGTCTTTCATATTCTTGATTTCCATAATTTTTCCACCACCAAAAGAAACGTCTCTTGGCATCGGAAAGTGTTTTAATACTATGTTCTTCGCCTACAGCAATAATGTATTGCAGGAAGATGTCTATTTGTTGAGGTAGTATGCGTAAAAATGCAATGCTCATGCCCGATCGCATAGCTGTAATTTCTTTCCACGTGGCATCGGCCAGTAGTTGGGGTTTAACCTGATCGAACTCGATGTATAAACTATCGGCTGGTTTTTTCTCGTCAATTCCACTCACACTCACGCTCACACTCTTTTCCCCCGTGAGGGGGTCAGGGGGAGAGTTAATAATAATATTACTATTATAGTCTAAATCTGAGTAGGTAGCTGCTACCGACTCAAATTTAGTAGTATCGCCTAAATTCGCTGTTTTGGGCTCAACTACCAACTCAGATTTAGTGTCTACCGACTCAGATTTAGTAGTAACTACCAAATCTGGTTTAGTGTCTACCGACTCAGATTTAGTAGCAGCTACCAACTCAGGTTTAGTGTCTACCGACTCAAGTTTAGTAGTAACTACCAACTCAGGTTTAGTGTCTACCGACTCAGATTTAGTAGTAACTACCAACTCAGGTTTAGTGTCTACCGACTCAGACTCTTCCGAAGAAAATTCAGTAAACGAATAAGTACCTGCGGTACGAAAGTCTTTCCCCGACTTGTAGAAAAGAAGTCCAGCATCGCACAACGCTTGTCTTGATTTACATAAGGTGGGTTCGCTTATGCCCAATGTTTTATACAGGGATATATTAAAACATTGAAATGGGCCCTTGGTTTTCTTCTGAGTCCATAGATAAACCAATTCGAAGTAAAGAAGTTGATCTGCGGTGCTAAGATTATGATATGCACGGCACCTTCTCATTTTGTCGGTTAATGAATACAAATTCATAAAAGTGTTGTTTAAGATTATAAATATTGTTGCTTTTTATTATTCGTCGTAAATATATATTTTACTTTGAAAAACAACTATATATTTATACAACTTTGTGAGCACTGTTTGCAAACAGTGCTCACAAAGTTGGAAGAAGGAGGTAAAGGGGAGGAGGTAAAAGGAGGTAAAGGTGAGGTAAAGGAGGTAAGGTGAGGTAAAAGGGTGAGGGAGAGCTCGTTCGCCACGAATTGGCAGGTTAGTTCAGCCCCAGGCGATGCCGGCAACGCCCAATGTCATCAAGTTAAGAAATCCCGAAGGGATTGAATTTGAATAACCCCCAGTGAAGGGCGAAGCCCGACTGGGGGGATGCGTATCCCTATAACNCGGGCTTCGCCCTTCACTGGGGGTTATTCAAATTGAATCCCAAGGGATTCACCATGCGGATAGCATACAATGAATCCCTTAACTTGATGACATTGGGCGATGCCGGCGATGCCTGGGGCTGAATTAAACTGGGCTTACAGCCCGTAGAACGCGGATTCTAAACAATGCAAAAATACTCCGAATATAACTAGGTAAAGCCCTGTTGGGGTCAATGTGGGCAGGGCTGTTAAGTTCTGATTTAACTATTCTTTTTTTAACCGCAGAGTACGCAGAGTTTCGCAGAGTTTAATATTCAATGCTGCATAGAAATTAAAAACTCTACGAAACTCTGCGTACTCTGCGGTTAAAATATTAGAACTTAACAGCCCTGGGTCAATGTGGGGGCAATCTGGGGTCAGTGTGGTGTTGTATCACCTCATACTACCACCAACAATATCTAACAGTTCATTGGTTATAGCCTGCTGACGCGATTTATTATATTGACGGGCCAATTCATCAATCAGTTCGTTTGCATTATCGGTAGCAGTTTGCATTGCCATGGCACGGGCAGCATGTTCCGAAGCATTAGAATCTAATAGAGCCGTATAAAGATTAAGTTCTAAAACCTGAGGTAGCAAATCGGTAATAAACGCTGGTATAGATGGTTCTACAACATAATTAATTGTTGTTTGTTTTTTTATTTGCTTATCCGGCTTATTTAATAAGATTGGAAGGTATTGGTGCTTAGCTAATGTTTGCGATCCTACCGATTTAAAATGGTAAACAATAAACTCTACCTTATCAACTTTACCACTGCTAAATAAGCTCATTAATTCTTTAGCTAAATTTGCGGCAGCTGTATACGAAGGTTTATCGGCCATTTCCTGATAGCTTCCCTGGGGCTGAAATCCTTGTTTTTTTACTTCTTCTTCTATCTTCTTTCCAACAGGATATATCAAAATATTTTCTTTGCCTAACGGTTTATATTCTTCTACTGTTTGCAACAAAGATTTTACCACATTAGCATTGAAGCCACCTGCCAGAGAGGTGTTCGACGAAAAAGCAACTATTGCTACACGTTGAACCGGTCTTTCGGATACATATACAGATTGAACAACACTATTATAACTGCTCAGAAAGCGAGTTAATATTGTGTCCATCTTCTGCTGATAGGGCAACATGTTTTCAATGGCCCTTTGCGCCCTGTGTAGCTTTGCTGAAGCTACCATTCGCATTGCAGAAGTAATTTTCCGAGTACTTTTTACGGAATTAATTCTGGTTTTTATTTCTTTTAATGAAGCCATTTTGAGTTTTGAGTTTTGAGTTTTGAGTGGTGAGTTTTGAGTGATGAGTGGTGAGTGATGAGTGGTGAGTGATGAGTTTTACGATGCCGCATGGCAACTCAAAACTCACTACTCACTACTCATTACTCACTACTAATTTAGCTGTTTTTGCAGCTGTTTTTTCAATTGCTTTAGCTATTTCTTTATTAAACTCTCCAGTTTTTAAAACATCCAGAACATCTGTTTGGTGGTTTAACTCGAGTGTTTTTAAGAATGTTTTTTCGAACTCCGGAACTTTTTCCAATGGTATATCTTTCAATAAGCCATGAGTACCACAGTATAAAACTGCTATCTGTTTCTCAACAGGCATGGGCAAGTATTGAGGCTGTACCAATAAACTAGAATTCTTTTGGCCCTTATCGATAGCCATTGCCGACACTGCATCCATATCGCCACTGAATTTAGAAAAAGCTTCCAGTTCACGGTATTGTGCCTGGTCCATTTTCAGTGTACCGGCAACTGTTTTCATTGCCTTTAACTGTGCATTACCACCTACACGAGATACAGATATCCCTACATTGATAGCCGGACGGTTACCTTCATTGAACAAATCAATGTCCAAGAATATTTGTCCGTCAGTAATTGATATTACATTTGTGGGTATATATGCCGATACGTCTCCGGCCTGTGTTTCGATAATGGGCAAAGCGGTTAGCGAACCACCACCTTTTACTTTTCCCTTCAGGCTATCAGGCAAATCGTTCATGTTAGCAGCAACTTCCTGTTGATTGATTATCTTTGCAGCACGTTCTAATAACCGGGAATGAAGATAGAAGATATCTCCCGGATAAGCCTCGCGACCAGATGGACGCCGAAGGATCAGAGAAACTTCGCGATAGGCAACTGCCTGTTTCGATAAATCATCGTACACCACTAAAGCATGGCGGCCCGTATCACGGAAAAACTCACCAATGGCTGCACCGGCAAAAGGAGCATAATACTGCAAAGCAGCCGGATCGCCGGCAGTAGCAGCTACAACAATGGTATAATCCATAGCACCATTCTGGCGCAATGTATTTACCAACGATGCTACAGTAGATGCCTTTTGCCCCACAGCTACATAAATACAATAAACCGGATTGCCTGCTTCAAAGTTTGCCCGTTGGTTGATAATTGTATCAATTGCAACAGCCGTTTTACCTGTTTGACGGTCGCCTATTATCAGTTCGCGCTGCCCACGCCCTATGGGAATCATGGCATCGATAGCTTTTATTCCTGTTTGCAGCGGTTCGTTTACAGGCTGACGGTAAATAACTCCCGGGGCTTTCCGTTCGAGAGGCATTGCAAACAATTCGCCTCCTATAGCGCCTTTCCCGTCTAATGTTTCTCCCAGAGGGTCGATTACACGGCCAAGCATACCTTCGCCTACATGGATAGAAGCAATTTGTTTGGTACGTTTCACGGTATAACCTTCTTTTATTTTATCGGTTGGACCCAAAAGAACAGCACCTACATTGTCTTCTTCAAGATTCATCACAATAGCTTTAATTCCATTTTCGAACTCAAGAAGTTCGTTGGCTTCTGCATTCTTCAGTCCGTAGATACGGGCAACCCCGTCGCTTACCTGAAGCACATAGCCTATCTCGTCCAGTTGAATACGTGTATCAATGCCTGCAAGTTGCATGCGTAATACATCTGAAACTTCGCTTACTCTTATTTGATTTGACATAATATTTAAGTTATGAGTTTTGAGTAGTGAGTAGTGAGTTATGAGTAGTGAGTTATGAGTTTACGATGCCGCATGGCCACTCATAACTCATAACTCAAAACTCATTACTCACTACTCATAACTCAAACGATTCTTTTATTCTTATCAATAAACTGTTGCTTTACTTTTTTCAGTTGTCCGGCTACACTGGCATCCAGTCTGTAACCATTGATATCGAAAATAAAGCCTCCTTCAATAGCTGGATCAACTATGGTGTCTAGCTCCATGTGTGCATGCACCTGGGCACCTGCCGTTTTACGTATCTTTTCACGGGTTTCTTCATCAATAGATACAGCTGTTATCAAGGTGCCACTGGCTATGTTTTTTCTTTTCCGGTAAAATTCAAGAAAGGCATACACTATGAAATGAAGATAAAACTCACGGTGTTGTTTTAGCACCAAATGAATAAAACGCATAAATGCGCTACTTGATTTTTCTTCACCATTTGCAGCAATACAAATCAGGTTAAATTTAGACTCTGTGTCAAGAATCGGATTATCAAGTGTAAACCTTAATTCCGGAAATTTATAAAAGCTCCATGATAAGCGTGTAAATTCTTGATAAAGGGTATCTTCTACTCCTTCATCGCAAACGTAGTCTATTAACGCTCTTGCATACCGTACTGAAATAACTCCTATATCCATTTTTTTGAGTTTTGAGTTTTGAGTAGTGAGTTTTGAGTAGTGAGTTTTGAGTTATGAGTAGTGAGTTATGAGTAGTGAGTGGCCATGCGGCATCGTAAACTCAAAACTCATTACTCATTACTCAAAACTCATAACTAATTCTTCGTTGCTTCATCTACCATGCGTTCAACCATATCGAGCTGTTCTTTTTCATTGTTCAGTTCTTTACGGATAATCTTCTCGGCTATGTCGACAGCTAATACAGCAACCTGACGACGTAAGTCGCGCACAGCATCATCCTTTTCATTCTGAATTTGCTTTTTTGCTTCGTTCAGCTGTTTCCGGGTCATGGTTTCGGCTTCTCTACGGGCATCGATAATAATTTTCTCACGCTCTTCCATTGCTTCTTTTAGTATTTTTCTTTGCTCCTGATTGGCTTCGGCAATAATGGTTTCGCCTTCACTTTTCAGTTTAGCAAGTTGTTCATTAGCCTCTTTTGCCAATTTAAGTGAGTGATCGATATACTCTTTCCGACTGTCTACCATTTTGGTGATCACAGGAAAACCAAATTTAGCAAGCAGAAAGAAGACTACTCCAAACGAAATAATCATCCAGAACAATAAGCCTGTATCGGGTATTAGCAATGACATAATTTTAGTTTTTTAGTTTTTAAGTGATGAGTAGTGAGTTTTGAGTGATGAGTAGTACAGGCGACAAAGCTTAAATAACTAATGTCCTCCTCCGCCCTTCGGGCACCTCCTCCTTTCTTTGTGCCAACTGACATAAAGAAATTGAAAATAAAAAACGATCTTTGAAATTCTGTTATAAAATCA
>NZ_QVMJ01000002.1 GCF_010500955.1 Bacteroides sp. 519 | reverse complement strand
GGTCGTTGTAGACTACAACGTTGATAGGACGCAGGTGTACGCACAGAGATGTGTTTAGCCGAGCGTTACTAATTGCCCGGTCACTTTTTTTATTGGTTGAGTGATACTTTTGGTTTAGTTGAGAGTTGAGAGTTGAGAGTTGAGAGTTATGCTCCCTACTTTAAACCCAAGATGATCAACAAAACGCTATTCTATTTATTTTTTGCTTTACTTCGTGTCTACCTTCTACGGTTGACTGGGTTAATTGTTTTGACTGTTTGTGAGTTTATAAAACTCTCAACTCTCAACTCTCAACTCTCAACTGGATGAATTTTAGGTGACTATAGCACAAGGGTTCCACCTCTTCCCATTCCGAACAGAGAAGTTAAGCCTTGTCACGCCGATGGTACTGCATAATAGTGGGAGAGTAGGTAGTTGCCGTTTTTAGCAAGTCCCCTTTTGATCGAAAGATTGAAAGGGGACTTTTTACGGTTATTGTAACGTGCGAAAAGATGTTTGTTACATTAATAAAGGATGAATTTTTACTTCTAGGGCTATCTTTGTGATAAAATAATAAATGAATTAGTCATGAGTATCAAACAATTTATCTCGCTTACTATCCTTTTTGTATCTGCTATTTTAAAAGCCCAGAATCCCATTATTCAAACTTCCTACACTCCCGATCCGGCACCTATGGTGCATAGTGACACATTGTTTGTCTACACCGGGTGTGATGCTGATACGGCCAGTTATTTTGATATGAATAAGTGGCAAGTTTTTTCGACTGTTGATATGGTGAATTGGACAGATCACGGATCTCCTCTTAGCTACGAAGATTTTAAGTGGACAACCCCGAAAACTGCTTGGGCAGCTCAGTGTATAGAACGTAATGGTAAATTCTATTGGTATGTATGTTGCGAATATCCAGGTAACTGGCATGTAATAGGGGTGGCGGTTGCCGATTCTCCTACCGGACCCTTTAAAGATCCATTAGGGAAACCGTTGGTTTATACCGGAAAGGCAGGAGATATAGATCCTACAGTATACATTGATAATAACGGTCAGGCATACCTCTATTGGGGAAACGGAAAAGTATGCTATGTGAAGTTAAACAACGACATGATTTCTTATGACAAAGAAATTGGTATTGTTGAATTAGAAATGAACAAAGAACAGTTTGAATACTTGGAACGTAATGACCCATATCGTGCCAACACCCTTTTCGAAGAAGGCCCATGGTTGTATAAACGCAACAACCAATATTATATGATTTATGCTGCTGGAGGAATCCCAGAGTATATAGCCTACTCAACAGCATCATCCATTACAGGACCGTGGAAATACAGAGGTGTAATAATGAATAAGGAACACGAAAACCTCGCATTCACCAATCATCCGGGAATCGTAGATTACAAAGGAAAATCGTATTTCTTCTATCACAATCAAAGTCTTTCGAATCACGGGTTTAGACGTTCAACCTGTGTCGAAGAATTTAATTTTAACGCCGACGGTACATTTCCCGAAATTAAACCTACTGGCAAAGGAGTGTCTCCGATAACCACTCTAAATCCCTACAAATTGACCGAAGCCGAAACTATTGCATGGAGCGAAGGGGTGAAAACCCAACAAACCGAAAAAGCCGGGAAAGTTTATGTAACCTCAATACACAACGGTGATTACATTAAGGTTCGTAACGTTGACTTCAAACAAGGTGCAAAAACAGTTGAAATTACTGCTGCTTCGCTTAGGGAAGGAAAAATAGAGATTTATCTTGATAGTTTAGGAGGTCCATTGTTAGGAATCTGTGAAATACGCAATACTGGAGGCTGGCTTAACTGGAATACTTTTTCGTCTGAGGTGGCTTCGAAAGGAGGTATTCATGATCTATTCTTTGTATTCAAAGGTGGAGAAGGAGAGTTATTTAATCTTGATAGTTGGTTGTTTACAGCTAGTAACACAGCCAATCTCACAATCAAAAAGAAATCTCACAACCCCGTGGTATGGGCCGACATACCCGACATTTCGATGATTCGCGTAGGCGAAACCTATTATATGAGTAGCACTACCATGCATATGAATCCGGGAGTTCCTATCATGAAATCGAAAAACCTCATAGATTGGGAAATTGTAAGTTATGCCTACAATACTTTGGGAGATATGGATGAATTTGAACTACAGAATGAAAAGAACGCATATGGAGGTGGTACTTGGGCAAGCAGTATGCGTTATCATGACGGACTTTTTTATGTTTCTACCTTCTCGAACAACAGTAATTTGAATTATCTTTTCTATACAGATGATCCTGAAAATACCCCATGGAAGATGAAGTCATATAAACCTAAAATTCATGATCATTCTCTATTTTTTGATGATGATAAAATTTATATGTTAAGTTGTGGTGGTAATGTTTCTATTAGAGAAGTAAAAGAAGATTTTACCGGAATCATAGAAGAAACAACCAGATTACTGATTGAAAATGCCGATATAATTACAGGTAAAGAGAGAGGACTTCCTGCCGAAGGTGCACAGATATTTAAAGTAGACGGAAGATATTATATATTTTTGATAAGTTGGCCAAAAGGTGGTATGCGTACTGTTTTATTGTATCGTGCCGACCATATTATGGGACCATATGAAGGGAAAGTAGTGCTCGAAAACAAAGGAATAGCTCAAGGTGGATTTATTGACACTCCGGATGGTAAATGGTATGGATATTTTTTTCGCGATCGTGGTGCTGTAGGACGCATACCTTATATTGTTCCTATGAAGTGGGAAGACGGTTGGCCGGTTTTTGGTGATAATGGTATTGTGCCCGATTTGTTGGATATTGAAGCACAACAACCTACAATCCCAGCTTGTGTAGCCTCTGATGAATTTTCAAGAAAACCAAACGAACCTGATTTGCCACTTGTGTGGCAGTGGAATCATAATCCGGATAATACTTATTGGTCTGTTAACGAGCGGCCTGGATATTTACGTTTGACCACCTTTCGTTTAGACAAAAACTTTACTGAAGCTAAAAACACTTTAACACAACGAACTTTTGGCCCTATGTGTTCAGGAGAAGTTTCTATGGATGTAAGTAAAATGAAAGATGGAGATTTTGCCGGTCTTGGTTTGTTACAGGAAAAATACGGAATTGTTGGAGTTAAAGTAAAGAATGGGCAAAAATATATTTTTGCAGGAAATACACAAAATAGTGATGTGACTTATGAAGAGTTGGAAACGGTTCCGTTCAACAGCAATGAGGTTTACTTTAAAGTACAAGCAAACTTCAAAGATCAAGCCGATAAGGCTAATTTTTATTATAGCTTGAATGGAAAGGAATGGATCAATATAGGAAATTCTTTACAGATGGTTTATACACTTTCGCATTTTATGGGTTATCGCTTTGCTTTATTTAATTATGCAACCGAACAAGCAGGTGGATCGGTAGATTTTAACTATTTCAGAGTTGAATAGTAGCTAATAATTTCCTGTTTTTGAGAAGTGGTCGTCGTTTTGTGTAAATAACAAAACGATGACCATTTTTTTGTTATACCATCCAGTAATAATACGTGTGTAAGTATTTGATTATTAATGTGTTTTTAATATTGAATGTAACGTATACAAAAATAAATGAAACATTTATTTAAAAGCTGTTGCCATAGAAAAGATATCTGTAACATGAATAAAATATATGTTCTTTTGGGGCGATTATCTTTGCAAGAAATGTTTTCCGGGGTGGAAAGCAGTATTTGCAAAAAGAAGAGAATATTTATTAATATCTTAAACTAATGGAAAATGGAAAATGGAAAAAAGCAAATTCTAAAAATTCCTTATTTGTTATTGCTGATGTTGTTTTGTTGTCAGGCAGCATTTGCACAGAAAGGGATAATTGTAAAAGGATTGGTTGTTGATGGTAATGGAGAATCTATTATTGGTGCATCCATAGTTGTAAAAGGCAATACTTCGATGGGAACAATTTCTGATTTCGATGGAAAATTTGAATTGGCCATACCCACTGAAGAGGCTATGCTTGTTGTTTCATACATTGGTATGGTACCACAGGAAATAAAAGCTAATTCTGAGAGTTTAATAAAGGTTGTTTTAAAAGACGACTCGCAACAATTGGAAGAAGTAGTAGTGGTAGGTTATGGGCAACAAAAGAAAGCCAGTGTGGTAGGAGCTATTACACAAACCACAGGTAAAGTACTTGAACGGGCAGCAGGTATCACCGACATCGGTGCTGCATTAACAGGTAATCTTCCAGGTGTTATCACTACACAATCATCGGGTATGCCGGGTGAAGAGGAACCACAAATCGTGATTCGTGGATCCAGTTCGTGGAATGGAAGTGACCCGTTAGTGCTTGTAGATGGTATAGAACGTCCAATGAGCAGTGTAGACATGGCTTCTGTACAGAGCCTCTCAGTATTGAAAGATGCCTCTGCAACTGCGGTTTATGGTGTGAAGGGTGCTAATGGTGTAATCCTTATTACAACCAAGCGGGGTGCCGAAGGTAAAGCACAAATTAATGTATCGGCAAATGCCATCATGAAGGTGCCATCAAAGTTGCCCAATAAACTCGATTCTTATGATGCCTACATGGCACGAAACATGGCGATAGAACATGAGTTAAGCCTTAATCCCAACTCATGGGATTACATTAGGTCGCAAGGATTCATCGAAAATTTTCGAAACCAAACCACATTGGAGCAAAGAGAACGTTATCCTAACGTGGATTGGCAGAAAGAGTTGTTTAAAGACTACACAATGTCGTACAATGCCAACGTAAACGTAAATGGTGGAACAAAATTTGTGAAATATTTTGCATCTATGGACTATGTGAAAGAGGGCGACTTGTTTCGTATATTCGACAACGGACGTGACTATAATTCTGGATATGGATACAACCGCGTAAACGTGCGTAGCAATCTAGATTTTCAGATTACAAAGACCACTGTGTTTAAAGTGAGCTTGTCTGGATCTAACGGACAACAGAAAACCCCTTATCTTAACTCTACCTACAACTCTTCATCAGACTGGGGGGTAGCTCAGCAATGGGCGGGTGCCTACAACATTGCACCCGATGTTTTTCTTCCACAATATAGTGATGGGTCATGGGGATATTTACCTGGTAGTACAAACGTAACAAACTCAGCACAAAATGTTTCCATTGGCGGTACTATGAAGTCTACCACCACCCGCGTCACTACCGACTTTGTGTTGGAACAAGATCTTAGCTTCATCACTAAAGGCCTTAACCTGCGTGGAATGATTGCATGGGACAACACCTTTGTAGAGTGGAAGCGTGGTATCAACGACCTTTATAATGACCCTCAGCTAAAATGGATTGATCCTATTACAGGCGAAGTGAGCTATAAACAAGCATATGAGGCAAACAACCGTTTCGACTTTATGCAAGGCGTGATGTGGAATGTGGAGGGCGGTGAAGTGAAAGATTGGGTTACTCAGCGCAACTTGAACTATCAAATGCAGCTCAACTGGGCGCGAACCTTTGGAAAACATAATGTTACAGGCATGGGATTGTTCAGCCGTCAAGAAACGGCTATCGGTAGCATGGTGCCCAACTATCGCGAAGACTGGGCTTTTCGTACCACCTACAACTTTTCCGATAAGTACTTTATAGAGTATAATGGCGCATACAATGGTTCCGAGAAGTTTAACTCAGAGAATCGCTTTGCTTTTTTCAACTCTGGTGCTGTAGGTTGGATGGTTAGTGAAGAGTCGTTCATGAAGTTCCTCACAGAACCTAGAATCCTGGATATGCTGAAACTGCGTGCTTCCTACGGTGAGATTGGCGATGATAATGTAAGCACTCGTTGGTTATATATGAACCAATGGGCATACGGTGGTAAATCTGCTCTCGATGTAAATAATGGAGAGAGCCCCTATACTTGGTATCGCGAAGCATCAGTGGGCAACAAAGATGTACATTGGGAAAAGGTGAAGAAGTTTAATTTCGGTCTCGACTACTCTTTCCTCGATGGTTTGCTTGCCGGTAGTATAGAGATATTTCGCGATAAGCGTACCGACATATTGGTAGGTGGTAGCAATCGCTCTGTTCCTTCTTACTTTGGCCAGGCTGCCGTGACCGCCAATCTGGGTAAAGTAAACACACGTGGGTATGAACTAGAACTCCGTTTTAACAAAACATTCAACAACGAGATGCGTGTATGGGCAAACTTCAACATGACTCATGCCCAAAACGAGATTTTGGTAAAAGATGATGCTCCGTTGTTACCCGGATATCGCAAAGAAGCAGGATATTCTATTGGTCAGAACCATTCTTATATAGATAAAGGTTTCTTAGGTTCATACGATGAAATATATGGTAGTCCTAAACATGATAGCAATGACAATCAGAAGTTGCCGGGTGATTACTACATTGTTGATTTTAATGGTGATGGTGTGGTAGATGCCAACGATTCGGCTCCTTATGGCTATTCAAGCACTCCTCAAAACACCTACAATGCTACCTTGGGATATGAATGGAAAGGATTCAGTTGCTTCGTTCAGTTTTATGGCGTGAACAATGTGACACGCGAAGTGACACTTACCAGTTTTGGCAATCAATTGAACACTGTTTATGATATGGGGTCATGGTGGTCCAAAGCCGGTAACTCTGCCGATGTGATTACTCCCCGCTGGTTGAGCACGCCCAATGGAACTTACAGCCGAGGTACGCAATACCTGTTTGATGGATCGTTCATCCGTTTGAAGAATGTCGAGGTGGCATATACCTTCAACAACGCTTTTACAAAACGCATGGGAATATCTAACCTGAAACTCTTTGTTAGTGGTAATAACTTGTGGGTATGGTCGCGTATGCCTGATGACCGCGAATCTAACTTCGCAGGTGCGGGTGGACAGGGTGCTTACCCCACCATGAAGCGTGTGAACTTTGGTATTAAATTCACTTTATAATTTAAAGAAGCAATGAAGAAAATATATAGAACTCTTATATACGGTGCGGTAGCAGCATGTTTGTCGCTAAGCTCTACTTCGTGTACCGACTATTTAGACAAAGAGGCAGACTCTACCGTATCGGAAGAAGAAGCATTCAAGAACTTCACCAACTTTCAAGGATTCATTGAGGAGATATACAATTGTATTCCCGATAAAGAGAAGAACAATTATTGTACTACCTTTAACTGGGGAGATGATGAGATTATGAATACAGGTATGGGAGATGGTCATCTAACGCATCAGATAGATTTAGGAAACTTCCGCGCTTGGTCTACCAACGGACAGTGTTGGTTATACCGTGATGGTAGTGACCCTACAGCAAAGGACAAGTTTAAACATTCTTTGTGGCCACACGCTTGGTATTGCATCCGCAAAGCCAACTTAGGACTTGCCAATCTGAGCCTTCTTAAAGAGGCTACTGAAGAAGAAAGAAAAATCATCGAAGGACAGCTTTACTTTTTCCGTGCTTGGTGGCACGAAGAGTTGATGCAATTCTTTGGAGGTTTACCTTATGTGGACAAAGTACTCTCTTCTACCGGTTCGCTCACCCTACCACGTCTTAGTTTCCAAGAGTGTGCTGATCGTTGTGCCGAAGACTTCCGCAAAGCAGCCAATTTATTGCCCATCAACTGGGATAATACCACTGTTGGTAAAAATACGCTGGGCAAGAACGACTTCCGCATCAATAAAATCATGGCATTGGGCTACCTGGGTAAAGTTTGCCTGTGGGCTGCTAGTCCGCTGATGGAACATGGCGCACAGTTGGGCGGAACTCAAACATATAACTACAATACTGATTATGCAAAGAAGGCTGCCGAAGCCCTGGGCGAATTGCTTGCGCTGGTCGAAAGCGGTCAAACCCAATATGCATTGGCAGAGTTTAAGTACGATGACATCTACAATCATGTGAAGTCTGCATCGGCATCTACTTGCTTCTCAGATATATTCTATACCTATCAGCAAGGATGGAAAATACCGGGCACATGCGAAGCCATCTTCCGTGGTCCTTCCGAAGACTATAATGGTAGTAACTGGAATTTCACCAAGCTGTGGGGCCCCAAGATTAATAACTTGGTAGAACACGATAACGTAATCCATCAACCTACGGCTAACTATGTAAACTTCTATGGCATGGCAAATGGCTTGCCATTGACGGATCCCAACTCTGGATTCGACCCATCGCAACCATTCAAAGATCGCGATCCACGCTTTTATCACGACATCGTTTTCGATGGATTCAAATATGTGAATACCACCATTGATGTGTCTAATGTAGATGCCCCTCTACAATATTGTACACTCTCTTCCGGAGGGCAGATGAGAAGTACTTCGCAAGCTAGTCGTACGGGATATTTCACTCAGAAACTGGTGCCTCACATAGCTAACAAATACGACTTGGCCTACAACTGGGGTGGCAATCTTCATGTTAACCTGCCCTATATGCGTTTGGCAGACATCTACTTGATGTATGCCGAAGCTGGTGCTGCTGCGGGTGGATCATCTTATAAATCGACTAATTTTGATAAAACCGCTGAAGAGGCAATCAATACACTGCGCCAACGTTGTGGTGTAGGTGCTGTAGATGCAGCTTACACAGTTAGTAAACAAAGCTTTATGGACGAAGTACGCCGCGAACGTGCTGTAGAACTGGCTTTCGAAGGTTTTCGATTCAACGACTTGCAACGCTGGTTGCTCTTAACCGAGTATCCTTACAACACGAAGACATCTCAAGAATTTACTCGCTTAGAGAACGATAGTTTCTTTAAGGAGAACGACCCAAGAGATGCACGCATTGCAGAATGGAAAGAAGAAGTTATTCTGAAAAGAGTGTTCGGCACGAAGCATTATTGGTTTCCATTGCTCGACAATGATGTGTATCTGTATCCGGAGTTTGCACAGAATCCGGGATGGTAATCTGAATGTCTAAAATATAAAATGATTGTACAATGAAACATATACAAAAAAGATTCCTGTTGTTTGCTGTTGCTGCCGTTTCTATTTTGCTGCCGGCAGTAGCTCAGAATCTGGAGGAACAAACAATAGACTCATTGGCCACCAGCAATGAAGAAGTACAAGTGGCTTTTCGCAAAGTAGCGGAAGGTAACATCTTGGGTGGCGTGTCGGTAGTGAATGTAGAAGAACTCACCAAGAAGAATTACAACACGTATAGCATAGACAATATGCAAGGATACATTGGCGGTTGGAACGGTAACTCGCTTTGGGCTATGGATGAGTATCTTGCTATGGTAGACGGTGTGCCACGCGATTTGAATAATGTGAAGCCCGACGAAATAGAAACCATTACTTTTTTGAAAGGTGCGCAAGCAGTAGTGCTCTATGGTAGCCGTGCCGCCAAAGGGGTGGTTTTAGTTACTACCAAACGAGGTAAAATCTCTCCATTAAAAGTAGATGTACGTGCCAATACAGGTTGGAGTGTGTTGAAGGCGTATCCCGAATATCTAGGTTCGGCCGAATACATGACGCTCTACAACGAAGCACTAGCCAATGATGGGTTGGCTGCTAAGTATAATGCCGAAGAGATATACAATTATGGATTAGGAACGAACTCCTATCGCTACTCTAATCTCAATTTCTACTCTTCCGATTTCATCAAGAAGGCCTACAATCGTTCGGATGTTACAGCAGAGATTTCGGGCGGAAATGAGCGTGCACGCTTTTATACCAACGTGAGCTACAACAATGAAGGGAGCCCATTGAATTTTGGCGAAGCCAAAAAGACTCGTGCCGATCGCTTTAATGTGCGTGGTAATGTAGATTTGAAGTTGAACGATTTCATTACTGCATATGTAAATGGTAATGTCTCTTTTTATAATGCAAATGCTTCAGCAGGTGGTAACTACTGGCAATTGGCCTCTACATTCCGCCCCAATCGTGTATCTCCATTGGTGCCGTTAAGTGCCATTGACTCTAATGCTACTGCTGCATGGGAACTGATTGCCAACTCTAATAACATTATTGATGGACAATACTTTTTGGGTGGTACGCAAGAGGACTTAACAAATGTATTTGCTGATTATTATGCCGCAGGAAAAACGAAATATACGAGCCGTCAGTTTCAGTTTGATGCTGGTGTGAACATTGATTTAGAGAAGGTGTTAAAAGGATTATCTTTCCACACTCAGTTTGCGGTAGATTACGCAACCTCCTACAACACCTCTTACGATAATGAGTATGCAACCTATATTCCTACGTGGTCTAACTACAACGGTCAGGATGTTATTGTGGGACTGAAGAAAAGCGATACAAACGATAAAAAGTCGGGTGTGCAGAATATTTCGGGAAGTGCAAGTAATCAAACAATTGCTTTCAATGCACATTTCGATTACAACCGTACCTTTAATAACTCTCACAATGTAAGTGCTATCTTTGTTGCCAATGGATATCAGCAATCTAAATCAAAAGAGTATCATAGCACAAGCAATGTAAACTTAGGTTTGCAAGCATCATACAATTATGAACAGAAGTACTTTGCAGAGTTTGGTGGATCGGTTATTCACTCGGCAAAACTTGCCGAAGGGCATCGTCAGGCTTTTTCTCCATCCATCAGCTTAGGCTGGAACATGGCTAAAGAATCCTTCATGGAAGATTCTGCTTTTGACAAACTGATGTTGAACGTAAGCGGTAGTATCCTACACACCGACTTGGGCATCAACGACTATTACATGTATGCCAAGTCATTTAACCAGTCTGATGGTTCTTGGTGGGGATGGTACGATGGTCAGTCTATTCATGCCACCAATTCCAAAAGAGGTGAAAACCTGGATTTAACTTTTTTGAAACGCAAAGAGTTTTCGGCCAACATAAAAGCTTCGCTTTGGAACAAGATGCTGACTGCTGATGCTTCTTTCTTTATGAACACCATCGAAGGAAAGCTTATTACTCCCAACAATCTGTTTCCAAGTTACTTCTTTACTTATTGGCCTGAGGCTACATTCCTTCCTCACATAAACTACGATAATGACAAACGTGTGGGTTTTGACTTTGCTCTTAACTACAACAAACGTTTTGGCGAAGTAGATTTCTCGGCAGGTGTAAGCGGTACCTACTACACCACCAAAGCTAGTAAGCGCGATGATAGCGGCTTTGCCGATGCTTATCAAAACCGTCAAGGAAAAGCTATCGATGGCATTTGGGGTTACGAGTGTTTGGGTTTCTTCGAAAGCCCTGAAGATGTGGCAAATTCACCCGAACAGAAATTGGGAGGAACAGTGAAACAAGGCGACTTGAAATATAAAGACCAGAATGGTGATGAAGTTATCGACTCCAAAGACCAAATTTATTTAGGTCGTGGAGGTTGGTATGGCAATCCGCTTACACTAGGCGTAAACCTTACAGCCAAATACAAAGGATTTACGTTGTTTGTATTGGGTACAGGCGGTTTTGGCGGCAAGGCCATCAAGAACGATGCTGAGGACACAAACTATTGGTGGATATCAGGTCAAGACAAATATTCTAAGGAGGTGCGCGGACGCTGGACACCCGCAACAGCCGCAACAGCCACTTATCCTCGCCTCACTACCGAAGGTGGTGCAAATAACTTCACAAACTCTGATTTTTGGATTTATTCAACCAATAGATTCAATCTTGCTAAAGTGCAACTCACTTATGACTTCCCAACTAAGATGTTAAGAAAAACCATCATCAATGGTCTCTCTGCATACATCAGTGGTTCTAACTTACTAACGATTGCGAAAGAACGCGAGATTTTGGAAATGAATGTAGGCACTGCTCCACAAACTCGTTTCTATAATCTAGGTGTTAAAGTAACTTTCTAATCTTATAATAAACGAATTGAAATATGAAAAAGATACTACTCAAATTATTGGCTTTCACCCCGTTATTGGTGGCTTGTGATGATTTGTTTTCGCCCGCTCCCGAAAATATTCGCGACATTGAGTCTATGTACGAAGAGCCAAGCTATGCACAAGGTTTCTTGGCGAATGCATATCTTTTACTTCCATATCAAGCTATGCCTGGCAGCGATTTGGCAACAGATGATGCAGTGACGAATGAAAACGATAACAATTACTTGAAGATGGCTACCGGAGCATGGGCTTCAAATAGCGATCCTATGAGCCAATGGCAAGGACGCTACAATGCCATTCAGTATGTAAACATTGTACTCGAAAGTTGCGATAAAATAGCTTGGGCTACCGAAGAACCACTCCGCACAATGTTCAACGATCACTTTAAAGGTGAGTGTTATGCTATGCGTGCCCTGCACATGTATTATTTGTTGCAGGCTCATGGTGGGCGTGATGCTAGCGGAGCTCTGCTAGGTGTACCCATTCACCTTACATCCGAAGATAAGAGCTCTGACTTCAATCAACCTCGCGAAACTTTTCAGAAGTGTGTAGAGCAGATTATGTTTGATATTGATAATGCATTGGAATTGTTGCCCTACGTATGCAATGATGTTGCTACGGATAGTGAAATTCCTGCAAAATACCAAGCCATGGGTGCAACAATGGCAGGATATAACAGAGCTTTCGGTAGCCACATGAAAGGTAAGATTGACGGACGTGTGGTAGAGGCTCTTCGTGCACAGGTATCATTGCTAGCTGCCAGCCCGGCCTATAACGACGCTTCGGGTGTGACGTGGGCGCAAGCTGCCGATAATGCAGCAACGGTACTCAACCGCATTGGAGGCATAGCAGGAATGGACCAAGATGGTTGGAAATGGTTTGCTAACACATCAGAGATAGGCAACCTAAATGCTGGTGCTAATCCTGCAGAAATAATTTGGCGTGGCAACATTACCGACGATAAAGATTGGGAAACGAGCAACTATCCCCCTTCTCTGTATGGTAATGGACGCGTTAATCCTACTCAAAATCTGGTAGATGCTTTCCCGATGGCCAATGGTTATCCTATTACCGATGTAGCTGCTGGATATAGCAGTGATGATCCTTATACAGGACGCGACCCAAGATTGGATGCATACATTGTGCTTAATGGTAGCAAAATGGGTTCAACTAATGGTGAAATTATAACAGGAACGTATGGAACAAATAGCGATGTAGTGAACAAAGAGGGTAATAAATCTACTCGTACTGGTTATTACATGCGCAAACTGCTTCGTCCTGATATTAACTTAAATCCGCAAAGTTCCACTACTCAGAAACATTATGTGGCCCGTATTCGCTATACTGAGATATTTTTGGCATATGCCGAGGCAGCTAACGAGGCTTGGGGACCAACAGGAACAGGCTCGCATGCTTATAGTGCCTACGATGTAATTAAGGCTATCCGTCAGCGTGCAGGCGTTGGAACAGACAATGATGATTCTTATCTTGAATCAATTAAGAATGATACCAACAAGATGCGCGAACTTATCCGCAACGAACGCCGCCTTGAACTTTGTTTTGAGAACTTCCGTTTCTGGGATTTGCGTCGTTGGAAGGTGGATTTGACCAAACTCAACGAAACTGCTCGTGGCATGCAAATTAGTAAAAATGCTGATGGTACGTTGAAGTATACCGAAATGCCGAAAGTAGAGGAACGTAGCTACAAAGATTATATGTATTATGGCCCTATACCTTACAGTGAAACACTGAAATGGAGCAAACTGCAACAAAATCAGGGTTGGTAAATATATTAAGATACAAACAAATGAAAGATATGAAACTGATTAAATTGTTATCTATATTATCGGCAGGAGTTGTGACTTTAATGAATACTTCCTGTGAAAATCAAGATATTTCGTTTCCCGACTATGAAGGTGGAACTTCGGTCTACTTTGCGTATCAATATCCCGTACGTACTATTGTGCTGGGCGAAGACGAGTACGATACAACGCTCGACAATCAGCATAAGTGCAAGATTTATGCAACAATGGGAGGATCGTACAATGGTGCTAAAATTAATGTAGACATCAAAGTAGATAATACACTTTGCGATCATCTATACTTCTCTGATGGAAGTTTGGTGCAAGCAATGCCTTCAAACTATTATTCATTGGTAAGCAACACGATTGCTTACAATGGTGATGTGAAGGGTGGGGTAGAAGTACAGCTCACTGATGCGTTTTTTGCAGATGAGGCTGCTTTGAAGAATACATACGTTATCCCTGTGGTAATGACCAATATGACCGGAGCCGACCATATTCTTACCGGCACTCCGCTGTTTGACGGTGATAATCCTTTGCGCACAAACACTGAGTATTGGAGTGTGAAGCCTATGGACTATGTGCTCTACTGCGTGAAGTATATCAATAAATATCATGCTTATTATTTGCGTAGAGGCGAAGATAAAATCACTGAGAACGGAACTACTACTACCGTTGTTCGCCAGCAACCAACGGTGGAAGAAGACGAAGTATGTGGCACTACTACTCATTCTTTAAACTCTGTAATATTTCCGGTAAGCACCATCCTTGCCGATGGTAAGAAGTTGACTTGTGATTTGATTTTAACATTCGGCGAAAATGATGAATGTACAATAACTTCGGGTACGCCGGGCTATATAGTAAGTGGAAGTGGCAAGTATGTAGAGAAAGCAGAGAAGAAGGCTTGGGGCAATAAAGACCGTGATGCACTTTATTTGGATTATAAGATTGACTTTGGTATGAAACAATACGAAACGAAAGACACACTTGTGTGGCAACGTCGTGGAGTTACATCAGAAGAGTTCTCTCCTACCTATAAGGAATAATATTAAAATCAGAAATGAACATGAAAAACTATATTGGAAAAATACTGTTGGCTTGGGCAATATTTGCACTGGCTGCTTGTGCCGATGATAATTTCGTCGAATATAAGACTGATAAACCTGAGAGTATAGCTCAGTATGAATATCTCAATGCCTACGATGCTTTGAAAACTTATATAGACCGCAGCGTCAATCCCAACTTTAAGTTGGGAGCTGGTGTTTCGGTGAGCGATTTTCTTAAGAAAGAGCAAGTATATGGCCTGACCCTCTCTAACTTCAACGAAGTGACCGCCGGCAATGCCATGAAGTATGCCTCGTGTGTGGCCGACAATGGTTCGATGGACTTCTCTGAGGTGAACAAATTTGTAGATGCAGCTCAATCGGCCGGATTAACCATTTATGGGCATACTTTGTTATGGCATGCCCAACAAAACAACACCTACCTTAATGGTCTTATTGCCAATAAGGAAATTGAAGTAGATCCCAATGATGCTAATAAGGCTCTGCACATCAATACACCAGAAGCAAAAGATAAACCTTGGGATTGGGAAATATATTATAATTTATCAACTCCTTTAACCGCAGGTGTTGAATACACTATAAGCATGCGTGCCAAAGCTTCTACCCCGGTAGAAATACCTTTTTGGCCGGGTGATGGAACAAACACACAATACTTGTCGCCTTTTATAATTGATACAGAGTGGAGCGAAACTTCTGTTACTTTTACGGCAGAGCATGCTTTGACTATTATGCGCTTTTGTTTCGGTACATTTGGAGGCGATTTGTTTTTTGACGATCTTTCTCTGAAAGCCACTGGAACTAACAATAATTTAATTGCAAATACATCTTTCGATGAAGAGACTTTAACCAATTGGAGCAAACCGGATTGGCTTTCTTTTACGTTTGCAATTGAAAGTATGGCTGCCGGACCATCTACTTGGTGGACAAACTTGCTCAGTAACAGCGATTGTGAGGGTGATGATGTTTCTTGTTTTTACGTAACCGAAAAAACGGTTGGTCCTAAAGCTGCCACGTTTGGCGTTGCTGGTACGGGGGCAGATGGCGTAGGAAGAGCCATTGTAGTGCAATCGGATGATAATCCGGTTAATGCTTGGGATACTCAGTTTTTCGTAAAAGTTCCTCTCACACTTCAGAAAGGAGATGCCTATCGTTTCAGTATGAAGGTCAGAGCTGAAAAAAATGCAACTTTAGAGTCGCAGGCACACAATAATCCGGGAGGATATTTGCATTGGTCAATGGTGGGCAGTCCTGATGTAACAACCCAATGGAAAGAATACACCAAAACAGGTGTTGTTAGTGGTGAACAAGACGGTATGAATACCATTGCGTTTAATCTTTCTATATTGCAAGAAGCCAATACATACTATTTTGATGATATCTCTTTTGAAATAGAAGAATCGGGAAATACTATTCCGTTGACTCCTGAAGAGAAATCCGAAGTACTTACCACTGCTTTGGAAACTTGGATTAAGGGTATGATGGAAGCATGTGGCGATTATGTTACTGCATGGGATGTAGTAAATGAGGCTGTTTCGGGAGGCGATTTTGATGGTGATGGTATATACGACTTGCAATCGGTTAAAAATGTATCGGAAGAAGATGCTAAAAACAATTTCTACTGGCAGGATTACCTTGGTAACGAGGAATTTGTTCGACTTGCCGTTAAGTTTACAAGACAGCATGGCCCGCAGAATATGCAACTTTTTGTTAACGACTATAATCTGGAGTCGGATTGGGACGACAATGGGAAACTGAAAAGTCTCATCAAGTGGATAGAACGTTGGGAAGCCGACGGAGTTACCCGAATTGATGGTATTGGTAGCCAAATGCATGTGTCTTGTTACATGAATCCGGATACTCAGCAAAGCAAAGAAAACCACATAGTGAAAATGTTTGAACTACTCAAAACATCGGGAAAACTGATAAAGATTTCCGAATTGGATATGGGACTTGTAGATGTTGAAGGTAACAATGTATTGACCGAAAATGTTACCGAAGAACAGCACAAGGCTATGGCCAACTTCTATAAGTTTATCATACAGAAGTATTTTGAGATTATACCATCAAGCCAACAATATGGTATTACTCAATGGGCTGTTACAGATAGTCCGGCCAACTCAGGTTGGAGAGGTGGAGAACCAATAGGACTTTGGGATTTAAATTACAGTCGCAAGCATACCTATGCTGGATTTGCTGATGGATTATCAGGAAAGTAATTAAAAAGTTATCAATCATAAGGTCACCCCGAAAGGGGTGATTGCTTATCAATCGTAACTGTTGACTATACTTTATATGGAAATACGGAATAAACAATAAAAACGAATTATGATAAGGTTTTTAAATATGCTATTAATGTGTGTTGTTTTATTTGCATCCTGCTCTGATGACAATGTACCACCCGTCGACCCCGATCCGCCCATTGATCCTGATCCGCCTACCGATGTAATAACATTACCCTTGTTAAGTGTAGAAGGTCGTTACCTGAAAAATACCAAAGGTGAGATTGTGAACCTACATGGCTTTACACAAACCTACAGCCCGTTTTTTAATAACAACGGATGGAACAACTATGATGTGCAAGGCTGTCTGAGTTACAATAAACGTATGGTCGACGGAATCCAGACAGCAGGTTGGAAGTTCAACTTCGTTCGTTTGCACATGGATCCCTACTGGACCGACGATCCCACTCAGACCTCTGTGCGTTACGAAGGTCACGAACGTTTCTCGGAGTCCCGTTTTCGTAAATATCTCGACGAAGTGTTTGTGCCTATGGCCGAATACTTCATTTCAAAAGGCATGTATGTGGTGTTGCGTCCGCCCGGAGTAGCACCTGCGCACGACCCTTATAAAGGGATAGAAGTGGGCGACACCTATCAACAATTTCTGCTGAAGGTGTGGGATATTGTGTCGCAGCACAAAACGTTAAAGAATAATTCGGGAATTATGTTCGAACTGGCCAACGAGCCGGTAAATATTAAAGGCACAGATGGCGTTTGGGGTAGCTCGAGCGATGCCTGCTTTGAGGCTGCGAAGATTTACTTTCAAGTCATTGTCGATAAAATACGCAGCAACTGCAACAACATCATTTGGGTGCCCGGGCTTGCATACCAATCGTCTTATGCAGGTTATGCCACTCACCGTATAGAAGGAAGCAACATAGGTTTTGCTGTACACTGCTATCCGGGATGGTTTGGCAGCGATGCCGAGCAAGACAGCGGCGAAGGAATAGGCACGTCGACAGGCAGTGGATACGAAGCTTTTCAGCGAGGATGGGATGCACAGGTAGGTCCCGTGGCGGCTTTTGCTCCTATCATGGTGACCGAGATAGATTGGGCACCGCTGAAGTACAATGCCACTTGGGGCAAGAGCATTACCGGAACAGCAGGAGCTGAGGGTTTTGGTGCCAACTTCAAATATATAGCCGACAATTCGGGCAATGTGTCTTGGTTGTTCTTTACAACAAGGTCGGATCAACTGGCAGCATTTAAAGATGTACCGGGCATCCCCGGAGCATATACCTTCTTGAACGACCCCGAAGCATGTCCGTGGGCCATGTATCACTGGTTTAAGGAATATGCCGATGGCGAGGTGATAAATGGCGAATTGGATAAAATAGAATTGGTGGGTATAACCGGCAATGAGATTTCCATACTTACAGGCGGCGACCGCTATCTGGTGGTAAAAGCCACTTATACCGACGGTTTCACCAAGCATGTTACCACCCAAGCCACAATCACCAGTTCCGACCCCGCAGTAGTACAGGTAGAGGCAAACGGAAGGATTATAGCTTTAAAAGATGGAAACAGTACACTGACCGTAGCTTACCGCTCGACCTCAGGGGTGAGCAAGGAAATGTCTTTAGGAGTCAAAGCCACTACCTTTCCGCTGACCAGTGGTACATTTAATCCTTCGATATGGGAAAAAGGAACATTCGATGAAGATACACGCACATTGATTACCGGTATGTACGGTTTTGGCGGTTGGCAATACAGTAACGGAGCCGATTTATCGGGCTACCACTATTTGATTGCAGAACTTGATAACGACAATCAAAGTGCTGTTTCGTTCCGCCTTTTCGACGAGAATAATTACTGGTTTCAGCCAGCCGAGTATGATTTCGGTAATTCGAGGCGAGTAGTAGTCGATCTCAATAATATGTACAAGAAAGTCAACGGTCAACAGGTAAAATTAAACCAGTCGCATATCTATATTATTGGTTTTTGGTCTACAGGCGGAAAACCAATTGTTGTTAAAGATGTTTATCTTTCAAACAATAGTACTAATTAAGGTAGAAAGAATCCTGCATTCTCTGTGAAGAGTGTGCAGGAACCATTCAGTGTCATCGAATCGGCACTCTTGTGCCACCAGCTTGGCACTGCTGTGCCATCGGCTTGGCACAAATGCATTGACAGAAGATAGTTTTTTTCTTCATAAGTAACATTCAAAAATAAAATATATATGTATAAAATTAAATCTTTACCTCTGCACATACAACAATCAGTTATTCTTTTAATCTGGTTTTCTCTCTCTTGTTCCCTCTCTGTGGTAGGAAAGAATAAACCAGTTTTTTCACAATTCACTTATCAAGGCAATGAACAGGTATATGCCAACAATCCTTTAAAACCCAATGAGTTCTATAACCCCATTTTACAAGGATGCTACCCCGACCCGGCTATTACCCGTAAGGGCGATGACTACTATTTGGTATGTTCTACATTCGCTATGTTTCCTGGGGTTCCTATCTTTCATTCTAAAGATCTCGTTAATTGGACACAAATAGGACATGTTCTTGACCGAAAATCCCAGTTGAAGGTTCATGATACACCAATTAACCTAGGTGTATTTGCACCTGATATTAAATACAATCCATACAACGATACATTTTATATGATTACCACTCAGTTTGCTGGAGGATTTGGTAACATTGTAGTAAAAACAAAAGATCCGTTGCAAGGATGGAGCGACCCATACAAATTGAATTTTAACGGAATAGATCCTTCAATTTTCTTTGATGATAATGGCAAAGCTTATGTAGCTCATAATGATGCTCCCGATCAGGGGAAAGAGCTATACGATGGTCATCGCGTAATTAAAGTATGGGAATACGACCTAGAAAAAGATCAAGTAATTGCCGGAACCGATCGTATTGTAGTGAATGGTGGTGTAGACCTTGTTCAGAAACCTATTTGGATCGAAGCTCCACATATCTACAAAAAAAATGGGAAATACTACCTGATGTGCGCCGAAGGCGGAACAGGCGGCTGGCACAGCGAAGTAATTTTTATAAGCGATCATGCACAAGGACCATATACGCCAGCCCCAAGCAATCCTATCCTTACACAACGCTATTTCCCAGAAAACCGCTCAAATAAAGTAAATTGGACCGGACATGCCGACCTGGTAGAAGGTCCCGATGGTAAGTACTATGGAGTATTTCTGGGTATTCGCCCCAACGAAAAAAATCGTGTAAACATTGGCCGGGAAACATTTATCTTACCTGTTGACTGGAGCGGTACTTTTCCGGTTTTCGAAAATGGTCTGGTACCAATGTCGCCTAAATTGAAAATGCCTGAAGGAGTAGAAAACAAAACCGGTAAAGACGGATTCTTCCCAAATGGAAACTTTACTTTTACAGATAACTTTACTGGTGGCAATTTGGATTTTCGTTGGATTGGACTAAGAGGCCCACGCGAAGATTTTATGGAAATCACCAACAGCGGAATCAAGATACATCCTTTTGCAACCAACATCAAAGAAGTAAAACCTACTTCCACTCTTTTCCTACGTCAGCAGCACCACACTTTTACCACCACAGTAACAATGGATTATACTCCCCGTTCAGAAAAAGAATTGGCGGGTTTGGTTTGCTACCAGAGCGAGATATTCAATTATGTATTTGGCATTACCAAAACCGGGAAAGAATATTATATTGTACTTCAACGAACAGAAGGCGAGGGGAGAGGCCCCAGTAAAAAGGCTGTTTCTACCATTATTGCTTCAGAAAAGATTGATATCAGCAAACCCGTAAAGCTACAAGTTACAGCCGAGGGAGATGACTATCGATTCAACTATGCCGCAAACGGTGGCGATTTTAAGAATCTGGGTGGCACTGTATCGGGAGATATACTTTCAACCGATGTTGCCGGAGGATTTACTGGAACATTAATTGGTTTACACGCTACCTTATCTAATGATATTCACCCCAATGCATACACCACACCTCTGGGTTTCGATGCCCGGAAAGCAGATGTTTCCTATGGCGTGATGGAGCAAATCACTTATTATTCAACGGTTTCGGAAGATGAGAGGAATGCTAATGTTATTCTGCCCCCTAACTACACCAAAAGTAGAAAGTATCCTGTATTATATCTGCTTCATGGTATTGGAGGCAATGAATACGAATGGTTGGGTGGAAACCCCAACGAAGTAGTAAACAATCTGGTAGCCGAAGGCAAGGCCAAAGAAATGATTATTGTAATCCCTAACATCCGTGTTCGTCATAAAAATGTAACAGCAGCTCCGGAATTCTTCTCAGTAGAACATTTCCGCGAGTTCGACAAGTTTCTTCCTGAACTGCGCGATAATCTGAAACCCTATATCGAAAAGCATTATTCAGTAATGTCTGGGCGAGAAAATCAGGCTGTAGCTGGCTTGTCAATGGGTGGGCGCTCTGCATTACATGTAGGCATAAACCTGATAGAAGACTTTGCCTATATCGGAGCACTTACCCCGGCAATAGGAGTTTTACCTTATGATATGGAAGAAGGACTATTTACAAAAAGCACATTAAAAATACCTGCCAAATATAAAAAGAATACACTGATTATGATCCAAAAAGGAGGCAATGATGGTGTTGTAAAAGAATGGCCATTGGAGTATAGCAAGACATTACAGAAAAATGGTATTGAGCATATTTATTACACAACTGCCGGTGGGCACGATTTTAATGTATGGAAGAAAGGGTTGTATAATTTTGTAGAGAGGATATTTTAGGTTGACTAAAAAGAACGTCATTCTGAACGAAGTGAAGAATCTGTAAGAGCTACCGTAGCCCTTGAAGATTCTTCACTTCGTTCAGAATGACTTTTTTCAGTGAGCCTTGATATCGTTAATTTATTCTTTTGATTAGGATATTATTTAAGTTTTGTTTTCTTTTGTACTACGAAAACACTGATGAAAAACATGAGAAATGCGTTAACCTTTTTATTTATCCTTTTTTCCCTGTTTTGCAAAGGACAAGCTCATAAGCTTTTTACTACAGACATGGAGTTATCCAGTAGCTTGATTAATCAACTGTATCAGGATCAGAACGGATTTATTTGGATTGCAACCGAAGATGGACTGAACCGTTACGATGGAGCTAAATTTACCATATATAAAAACGAACCGGATAACGAACACTCACTCTCGCATAATTACGTTCGTGTAATGTTCGAAGACAGCAAAGGACATTTATACATTGGAACATACATTGGTATACAAATGTATAATCCGGATACGGATAACTTTACCCCACTGGCCCGATGGGATAATGGAGAAATATTTGAAAGTAATATAATGGACATTATAGAACGGCAAGATGGGAGTGTATGGGTATCGGGCAATAATCTTTGTACACTCACAATTAAAGGTAATGAACTTATTGTTACAAGGGTAGATATACCAGTTCAGATTTCCAGAGATATGATTGAAGATAAATCCCTCAATGTTTGGATAACAATGGGAGAAGAGGGAGTTTACAAACTCGATACCAATAATAACTTATCAAAATACCTACCCAAAGACAACGGATCTATTTCTTGTATTTGCGAAGACGCAGAAGGCGAGGTTTATGTAGGAAGTCTGGGAAAAGGCTTACTCAAATACGATAAAGAAACAGATGATTTTGTTCCTGTCTATGCTAAGAATAAAAAGCTACCCATTAAAACGCTCTATCCCGATGGGCAAAATGAATTACTGATAGGTACCGACGGGCAGGGAATGGCTGTATATAATGATAAAAGAAAAGAAATATCGGAATATCACTTCGATAGTGGTTATTTCGATCCTAAAAACTCGAAAATACATGGCATATTAAAAGATAATGCAGGCAATCTGTGGCTGGCAGTTTACCAAAAAGGAGTATTTATGATTCCTCCGAAGGCTAATAGTTTTAAATATATGGGACATAAATCTATTAACCGGAATATAATAGGCTCTAACTGTATTACATCACTTTGCAAAGACCATAATAATATATTATGGGTTGGAACAGATAACGATGGAATTTATGGAATCACTGAACAAGGCCGGCAATTGCATCATTATTCTTATTCGGAAAACCCAAACTCGGTTCCTCCAACTATTATAAAACTGTATGAAGATTCTGAGCAGAATTTATGGCTCGGATCGTTTATAAACGGTATGGGTAAGCTAGACAGGAAAACAGGAAACTGCACATACCAACATGATTTAGTAGATAAAAACGGTAATAACATTCAACGGGTGTACGATTTTGCCGAAGATAAGAATAAACGCCTCTGGATAGCTACCATGGGAGCTGGCTTGTTTTACTACGACTTAGCAAAAAAACAATTTGTATATAGCGATGCAGCCAATACAAATGTAAATTCCTGGATATGTTGTTTGTTTTACTCTAACGACAATAAACTATATGTAGGTAGTTACGATGGAGTAAACTGTATTGATTTGGATACATATGATTTTAAAAACCTGAAATTATTTTCCAGTCACCTTATTTATTCTATTTACGAAGACAAGGATGGAGTTATCTGGATGGGGAGTGCTCAGGGATTATGTAAATGGGATAAAACAACCGGAGAAACTACCAAATTTACTACAGCCAACGGATTACCAAGTAATACCATATATGCAATAGAAGAAAGCGACGATGATTTTTTATGGCTCAGCACCAATGCCGGACTTTCTATGTTACGGAAAAAAAACAACCAGTTTGTGAATTATTATGTTGGTGACGGATTGCAAGGAAACGAATTCTATAAAAATGCTTCTCTCAAAGATTCTAAAGGGATAATCTGGTTTGGTGGAACAAATGGAATAACCTACTTTAACCCCCGCGAAATTACCAATCCGGCAAAGAAGTGGGATGTACGCATTACAGAATTCTTTTTGCACAACAGGCCGGTTCGGAAAGGAATGAAATCGGGAAAATACAATATAATTGATAGTCCGGTTTTCAATGCCGATGAGTTTCATTTATCACACAACGACAATGTATTTACCATTGAGTTTGCTCCTGTAGAATTGAATGCCCCTGAACGCATTACCTATCAATACTCTATGAATGGAGATCAGTGGATAAGTCTGCCCAAAGGAAGTAATCGCATATCTTTCAGTGATCTGGTGCCCGGCACTTACGACTTCAGGATAAAAGCCAAGGATTATACAATGGATTCTGATATTAAAAAAGTACTCATACACATTTATCCGGCATGGTATGCTTCCTGGTGGGCAAAAGTTATCTACTTTTTAATCTTGGTAACAATTATACTGGTGGTTATTTTACAAATACGGCACCGATACAGAATGAAGCATGAAATGTTGCAACACATACACGCCGAGCAGATAAATGAAGCAAAACTACAATTCTTTATAAACATATCGCACGAAATACGTACTCCAATGTCGCTTATTATCAGTCCGTTACAAAAACTGATTAAAACAGATGATGATGGTGACCGGCAGAAAACGTATAATATCATATACCGCAATGCCGAACGTATATTGCATCTGGTTAATCAACTCATGGATATGCGTAAAATAGATAAAGGACAAATGACATTGAAATTCAGGGAAACCAACATCATTCCTTTTATAGAAGATTTGTGTCAAACCTTTGCCCAACCAGCTGTAAACAAGAACATAGAGTTGCAGTTTCATCATGAAATGCAAAAACTGGATATGTGGGTAGATCCTGATAACTTCGATAAAATAATACTCAATATACTCTCTAACGCGCTAAAGTTCACTCCGAATGGAGGGAAAATAGATATTGATTTGCAAAAGGGCAAGGACCAAACTATTGAAATTATTGTTTCGGATACCGGACCCGGTATTGACAACAGTGAGAAAGAACACATATTTGAACGTTTCTATCAGGTTTTAAATAACAAGCAAAATGCTAAAGGAGGTACAGGAATAGGGCTTCACCTTACTCGTTCGCTGGTCGAGTTGCATCATGGAGAAATTGTAGTTGAAAACAATGATGAAGGTCCGGGATGTCGTTTCATTATCCGGTTGCCGTCCGGAAAACAACATTTACGCCCCGAAGAGCTGGACAATGCCCAGAATAGGGTGCCCGATTACATTGTTGAAACACCAGTTTTGCCAGTAGTTAATGTAGATGTTGACAGCGAAAAAAAGAAAGTAAAGGCAAAAAACAAGAGTCGGATATTGGTGGTTGAAGATGACGAAGAAATCCGTCAATACATTTGTCGGGAGTTTGCTAGCCTGTTTCATGTAATGGAATGCTGTAATGGTAAAGAAGCACTATCTGTAATATTTAAGAAAAAAATCGATCTGGTTATCAGCGATATTATGATGCCCGAAATGGATGGATTGACTCTGTGTAAAAAGATAAAGCAGAATGTAAACCTGAATCATATACCGGTTATCCTCCTGACGGCCAGAAGCAGAGAAGAAGATAATATAGAAGGATTAGACATCGGAGCCGATGCTTATATAACCAAACCGTTTAATATTGATATTTTGCAAAAAACAGCAGAGAACCTTATCAATACGCGGAATAAACTACGGCAGGTATACAGCGGACAGCAGTTGCAGGAAGATAAGATACAGAAAATAGAAGTTAAATCGCCCGATGAAAAACTGTTGGAACGGGTTATGAAAGTGATAAATGAAAATATAGGTAATCCTGGCCTCACTGTTGAAATGATAACAGAAAAAGTGGGGATAAGTCGTGTACATCTGCATCGTAAGCTAAAAGAATTAACCAATCAATCTACGCGTGATTTTATTCGTAACATACGTTTAAAAGAAGCTGCCCGGTTGTTATCGGAAAAACAACACACCATTGGCGAAATAGCAGAGCTAACAGGGTTTGCCGATCCCAATAATTTTTCAACTTCATTCAAGGAGTTATATGGTATACCACCAACTGTGTATATGAAAGAACAATTGGATAAAAATGAATCTTAATTATACTTATTTTAAGTTTATTTTATACCTTTGCACCGCACTTATATCTATAATTTAAAGCAAATTGATTATGAAAATGAAATTATTCTTGGCAGCAGTGGCTGTGGTATTCTCTATGACAGTTGTATCTTGTGGTGGAAATACTCAAAAAGCAGCAACTACAGAGACAGAAACAAGAACAGAACAAGCACCTTGCGCTAAAGATTCAAAAGAATGTTGCAAGGCAGACTCTACAGAATGCAGCAAAGCAGATTCTACTGCATGTTGCAAAAACGACTCAACTGCTTGCACAAAGGAAGCTGCTTGCTCAAAAAAAGAAGCTAAAGAATGTTGCGCAGAAAAAACAGCTGAATAACATTAATCTTTAGATTAAGAAAAAGGGGAATAATGCTATAAAAAGTATTATTCCCTTTATTTTTTATCGTTTATTGAAATATATTCTATTCTTCTGTAACAATACTCAATAATCAACGTCTTAGAAATATAATCGAAGACTGATCAAACATTTATGGATGCTGAAACATTTAAAAGAACGTTTCTACCTTTTCACCGGAAGCTTTATTTCGTGGCCTATAGGTTACTCGAAAACGAAGCCGATGCCGAAGATCTGGTGCAGGAAGCCTATCTGAAGATGTGGAATAAACGAGATGGATTAACCATCATCAGCAATCCGGAAGCATTTACCATACGATTGGTGAAAAACATGTGTTATGATATTCTTCGTTCCGGAAAATCAATACTGAACCGGCAAACGGTTGAGTTAGGAGAAGTAAACGAAATCACAAATTCTGATACACTTGAATCGCGTGATGAAGTAAGGATAGTAAAGAATATAATAGCAGAATTACCAGATAAACAGCAAAAAATAGTGATTTTGCGTGATATCAAAGAATGCTCATACGAAGAAATAGAACAGATCACCGGACTGAGTTCCGTAAATGTGCGGGTATTACTATCAAGAGCCAGAAAAAAAATAAGAGAAGAATATAATAAACTTAGTAGTTATGAAAGTCGGGGAAATTGAAAAATTGCTGGAAGAGTTTTACGAAGGTAAAACTACAGAAGAACAAGAAGAGGCGCTGAGAGAATACTTCGAAACAGAAGAAGTTCCCGAACAATTTAAGCTTGACCAAAAGATATTTGTTGATTACGGAAAAGTAACCAAAGTAGATGTACCTCTCGGACTGGAAAGCAAACTCATTAAGTTGATTGATGAAAAGGCAGCAGAAGAAAAACGGTTTATGGTTAAAAACAAAACCGTATTTAATTGGAAAAGAGTTGGTAGCATAGCAGCAGGTGTACTGTTGATTGTTGGGTTGGCCTATGGTATTATGCATCTTCGCAATGGGCATCCTAAAGATACCTTTACCAATCCGCAGGACGCATACGAAGCAATGCAGGCTGCTTTATACGAAATCTCCTCTAACCTGAACGATGGCATGGCCCAGTTGATAGAAGTACGTCAGGATGTGAACAATATAAGTCAGGAAATAATAGAAGAAATACAATAATTAATCAGGTTATGAAAAAAAACATACTCATTTTATTTGCTTTAGCTGTTCTTTGCCCCTTACTGGCGAAGGCACAAAGCAATATTTTTGATAAATACAATGATAAGTCTAATGTATCTTCAGTGTACATATCAAAAACAATGCTCGAAATGCAACCTAAAATTTATACCAAAGATGTAAATATAAGCAAGGTTGCCGGACAGTTGGAAGCAGTTTATATTGTTTCTACTATGGACAATGTTGTAAGGCGCGGCATGCGGAGCGATCTCGACGATTTTGTAAAGAAGGGTAAATATGAAGTTCTCATGAAACAAAAAGGAATCCACTCTTCTTCCTCCTTCTATGTGAAGAAGAAAGGCGATAAAGTAAAAGAACTCATCATGATTACCGATGCTACTAACAAACTAAGTTATGTTCACCTGGTAGGTGATATGACTCTCAAAGATATTCAGCAGCTAACCAGCTCTCAAAGAATAAGCTATCACCTATCCACACCTTACTATGAAGATATTCTAAATAACGTTCAAAACTTAGACCTGTCATGGATTGATGATCTTGGAAATGAGATTATGAACCAGGTGAGTATGAAACTCGCCGGAGTGAGTATCACATTCTAAATTTCATCTCCTTTAATACCAAGAGCTTGCATCAATGGAAAGGCCAACACCTCCCATTGGTGCTTTTTTATTGCTTCGGGTTTGTTCATTCCAAACAAAACAACCTCTTTTTTACAATTCTCTAAAGCAGCCAGCACTTCATTACTATATTGGTTTTCGAAAGGAATAAGAACGATTTTCCGAACATCTTGCGAATCGCAAATAAGTTCCAGCAGATTCATAAAAAGTTCTTCCTGGGTAACAACCCCTTCCGGCGAAATACTTGTAAACTGAAACTCGCCCAAGTTGTTCTTAAATGCCACATTGTTAAGTTCGTTCTTGAAATGCGAAGGATTACAGTGCACAAGTTTCTGTGTATTGTTATCGTGAGTCAGAATAACCATAATCTCTTTCTCGCCATCCGCAATGGAAGCATCTAAAGCTAGGAAAGTTATAAACTGGTCCAGATTAATATCAGGCAATTCCCGGTTTAGTTGTTTACCAAAATAAGCTTTGATATCAGTAAGCACATGATTCAGGAAATCACTGTCGATAAGAAATACGGTTTCCGGGAATTTAATTTTCTCTTCCATTGTTATAGTTAAATTTGAGCTTCAAAGATACAAGTCTTTTTCCAATTCTGTCTAAAATAATGACTTTTTGTCTTCTTTTTTATAGTTATATCTGTTAATTTGTCCGCAATTTCCAAATGGCAAATCTTTTGAGCCTGTTATATTGTTAATATAATAATTAAATAGAATCAGATATGAACTTTAACAATTTTACAATTAAATCACAAGAAGCCGTACAGGAAGCTATCAATCTTGCTCAAACCAGAGGTCAGCAAGCTATTGAAACCGCACATGTACTGTATGGTGTAATGAAAGTTGGCGAAAATGTAACTAACTTTATTTTTCAGAAATTAGGCATGAATGCCAATCAGATTTCTGTTGTACTTGATAAGCAGATTGATTCATTCCCTAAAGTATCGGGAGATGGAAGCCCGTATTTAACACGTGAAACCAACGACGTTTTTCAGAAAGCAAATCAGTATGCAAAAGAAATGGGCGACGAATATGTATCGCTCGAACATTTGTTGCTGGCATTGCTCACTGTAAAGAGTACAGTATCAACCATACTGAAAGATGCCGGGATGAACGAAAAAGAGCTTCGTGCTGCCATTACCGAATTAAGAAAGGGTGAAAAAGTAACCTCACAATCCAGTGAAGATACCTATCAAAGTTTGGAGAAATATGCCGTTAATCTGAATGAGTCTGCCCGCACAGGCAAACTCGATCCGGTAATAGGTCGTGATGAAGAAATACGCCGGGTGTTACAGATATTGAGTCGCCGTACCAAAAACAACCCTATCTTAATAGGCGAACCAGGTACTGGTAAAACAGCAATTGTAGAGGGACTTGCTCATCGTATTCTGCGTGGTGATGTACCCGAAAATCTGAAAAACAAGCAAATATATTCTTTGGATATGGGTGCTTTGGTAGCCGGTGCCAAATATAAAGGCGAGTTTGAGGAGCGATTGAAGTCTGTTATCAACGAGGTGCAAAAGTCTGATGGACATATCATTTTATTTATCGACGAAATACATACTTTGGTAGGAGCCGGAAAAGGTGAAGGTGCAATGGATGCCGCTAACATATTGAAACCTGCATTGGCACGCGGAGAACTGCGGGCTATTGGGGCTACAACGTTAGACGAGTATCAAAAGTATTTTGAAAAAGACAAAGCACTTGAACGTCGTTTCCAAGCAGTTATGGTGAACGAGCCCGACACAATGAGCACCATCTCTATATTGCGTGGACTGAAGGAGAGATACGAAACTCACCATAAAGTACGTATCAAAGACGATGCTATTATTGCAGCTGTAGAGTTGAGTAACCGTTATATTACCGATCGGTTTTTGCCGGATAAAGCCATCGACCTGATGGATGAGGCTGCTGCCAAACTGCGTATGGAAGTAGACTCCGTTCCCGAAGGCTTGGATGAAATAACGCGTAAAATAACTCAGCTGGAAATTGAACGCGAAGCCATTAAAAGAGAAAAGGATGAAGTAAAACTTCAGCAACTCAATAAAGAAATAGCTGAGTTGAAGGAGCAGGAAAACTCATTGAAAGCCAAATGGCAGAGTGAGAAAACCTTGGTTAATAAGATTCAGCAGAATAAGAGTGAAATTGAAAACCTCAAGTTCGAAGCCGAAAAAGCCGAACGCGAAGGCGATTATGGAAAAGTAGCCGAAATTCGTTATGGTAAGTTGCAGCAATTAGATCAGGAAATAGACCAAACCCAACAGGAGTTATATGCGCTTCAGGGAGATGCTGCTATGATAAAAGAAGAAGTAGATGCCGAAGATATTGCCGACGTGGTATCTCGCTGGACGGGTATTCCGGTAAACAAGATGCTTCAAAGTGAGAAAGATAAGCTTTTGAATCTTGAAGAGGAATTGCACAGAAGAGTAATCGGTCAGGATGAAGCCATTGAAGCTGTATCCGATGCGGTGCGTCGTAGTCGTGCCGGTTTGCAAGATCCTAAACGTCCTATCGGCTCGTTTATCTTTCTGGGAACCACCGGAGTTGGTAAAACCGAGTTAGCTAAGGCATTGGCCGAATTCTTGTTTGACGACGAAACCATGATGACGCGTATCGACATGAGTGAATATCAGGAGAAACATTCCGTATCGCGTCTTGTTGGAGCACCTCCGGGATATGTAGGTTACGATGAAGGGGGACAGTTGACGGAAGCAATCCGCAGGAAACCTTACTCGGTTGTTTTGTTCGATGAAATAGAAAAGGCACATCCGGATGTGTTTAATATCCTCTTGCAAGTGTTAGACGATGGAAGGCTGACTGATAACAAGGGGCGTGTAGTAAATTTCAAGAATACAATTATCATCATGACCTCTAATATGGGAAGTTCCTATATCCAGAGCCAGATGGAAAAACTAAATGGTGCAAACAAAGAGGAAATCATTGAAGAAACCAAGAATGAAGTGATGAATATGTTGAAGAAAACCATTCGTCCCGAATTCTTGAACCGTATTGATGAAACCATCATGTTTTTGCCATTAACAGAAACAGATATCCGTAAGATTGTGGTTCTTCAGATTGAAGGAGTACAGCAAATGTTGGCAAATAATGGAGTTGTACTTGAGTTAACCGATGCTGCTATTGAGTTTATTTCAAAGGCAGGTTACGATCCGGAATTTGGAGCCCGTCCGGTTAAGAGGGCCATACAGAGATATCTGTTGAATGATTTATCGAAAAAACTTCTTGCACAGGAAGTAGATAGGAATAAACCGATTGTGGTAGATGCAACAGAAGATAATTTGGTTTTCAAAAATTGATAGAAGGGTAAAATAATTCAAAACAAAAGAATTTTATTCTTAGCTTTGCAGTAAACTCTGCCAGTCTTAAAAAAGAGTGGCAGAGTTTTTTCTTACCAATAAGAAAACGATAATAAATGAAACACATACTTATCTTATTTTTTGTCTGTATGACGAGTTGTAATCTATTGTGTGCACAAGGAAGTGACGATCTTTTGAAATTGGGTTTTGTAAAACCAGTCAGTTATCTTATTAATGGAGTAGAATGTGTTCAATTCATACAAAGTATGTTTTTAGATTTGCCTTATCGTGCTATTAACAAAAAGTCTAACGCACTTGATGATTTATATCACATCAACATAAATTATATAAATAACAATGAGATTCATTACTACAGATTTGCTATGAGTGTTGAAAAAAAGGCAAAGAGAATAGTTGAAGGGAAATTGGATAATATTGATATAGGATTTAGTAATGTTAGCGAAAGGTTTTTGGATATTGAAAATTCGACTGGAGATATAAAAATAGGACTCAAAAATAACATAATAACAGCCAACTTCATATTCTCTGGAGGAGAATACTCAGGAAATCATAAGATTATTTGGGAAAACTATAAACTAAATCACCAAGTGTTTTTGAAAGTTGGCGAACAATGGGAAATTCAGATTAGAAATAACGAGAACAACGATGAATGTATGTTCGATGTTTTTCCGGATAAAGGTTTTACACTCGTTCAAAAAAATAGAGTTGAAACATTTGCCAAAAACCGTGATGTTATTCCAGAAACAGATAATTCATTGCCAATATATACAGAGACAGCATTTACATTTATCACTGAAAAAGCAGGAAAATACAAATTGAATATAAACAATGGCATTGAATTATTTACTACCGAGATAACAGTAGTGGAATAATTCTAACTTCCTAAAACTTCCAAGATTTCCTAACTTTGGTTATCACACAGAAAATGTTTTTTCGCGATTTTGCTGTCACTGCTATCACTAGTGTGTTTAATCTACTGTAAATTAGTTGTTTATACTAGTGATAGATGCAGTGATAGTAAAATTTATCTACCACTGCTATCACTAACTGGATATTTGTAATTAGCTATCAATGAGGTTGTTGCAAAATTGTCTTGATGAATTTTGTTAGTTGCAATTTCTAAGTATGCCGCATGGTTCAACCGGAACGGTTGTTAATCTTGGTAGCCCGTTGCTTTAGCTTCGGGATCACAAGATCGCATAAATGCATGCCGAAGGTATGTTATCTTGAAGTTCGTGCTATATAGACCGAGTGTCCATTGCTATATAGACTGAGGGACCATTGCTATATAGACCAAGGTTGCCCTACTATATAGCACCGATTAAACTAGATTATTCTGTAGAAAACTCTGGACTATCTGACCGAAGAGTATAGACTATTCTACCGAAAAGTACCCTCTATTATCGAAAGCAATTTTATCCCGGTAGGATAACGGTTTTGTCCCGGTAGGATGAAGCCTTTATCCCGGTAGGAGAAACCGTTTATCCCGGTAGGACAAAGCCTCTATCCCGGTAGGATAAATTCTG
The DNA here is from genome assembly GCF_010500955.1 of Bacteroides sp. 519. Classification (GTDB taxonomy): domain Bacteria; phylum Bacteroidota; class Bacteroidia; order Bacteroidales; family Bacteroidaceae; genus Bacteroides. The sequence continues at coordinate 128,197 of NZ_QVMJ01000002.1, read as the reverse complement.
TTTTGAATAAAAAAATAGCCACGGATTGCACGAATGACGCGGATTTTAAAACGGATAAATTAATAAATCCGTGTTTTAAAATCCGCGTCATCCGCGCAATCCGTGGCTAAAAAATATAAACCGAATACTTATTCAGCTGTTTTTTCTTCTTCTTTTACCTCTTCTTCTTTCGTTTCGAAATCAGTAATTCCGTTTGTAATTAGGATATTATACCAGGAGATAAGTTTCTTGATATCAGTAGGATAAACTTTATCGCGATCAAAATTAGGTAGCACCTCTGCTAAATAAGCGCGGAGTTGATCGGGTGTGGATTTCTTTACATCAAGAGAAATCAGTTCTCCGTTTTCTTTTTCTTTAATAGAATTCAGCACATCTTTCAAAGGCACTTCATCCTCTTCGGTGTACATAGCAATATCTCCTAACGAAATAATTTTTTCATGGCTGTAAGCAGGAAAACGTTTTTTTTCGGATGATATTGATTCAACAATAAGCATATTCTTTCCTTGCGAAACGAGCTTATACAATCCCGGTTTACCGGAAATAGACAAAATAGTCTTCAGCATAGTGTGTTTAATTTAATTTTATTCAATTTCGGGGGCAAAAGTAACATTAGCTATTCAATCGTGCAATGTAAAACGACCAAAAATTACTTTCTTAAACAATAATTAAAGTCTTTAGTAAATTAAGTATCTGCGGAATAAGTGGAGTTTTGTTATCATTTACAATAACATAGTCGGCCATTTTTCTTTTTTCTTCATCATCCATTTGCGACTTAATACGTTGTATAACAGCCTCTTTGTTTGCCGAATCTCTTTTCATTGCACGTTCAACACGAATGTCGAGAGGGGCATAAACCATAACAATCTTATCAACTTCGTTAGCAAATCCTGCTTCGATAAGAATAGCTGCTTCCATGGCAATAACCGGATGGGCGGATAACCTTTTTGCCCAATGACGAAAATCTTCCTTTACCTGCGGATGAATAATTCCATTAATTATGTGGGCATGCTCCCGATTGCCGAACAGGTAATTTGCCAACAAAGGCTTATTTAATTCGTTGTTAATATAAATATCTTTTCCAAGTAAAGATGTAAGCTGGCTGCGTATGTTAGCATCACTAACTGTTAATCTTTTAGCTTCAATATCAGATATATATACAGGTACACCCATATTATTCAGAAGCTTTGAAACAATAGTCTTTCCGCTTCCTATACCGCCGGTAATACCTAGTTTAATGCTCATTATTTTGATACCTGTTCAATTAGGAAGTCAATTTGTGGAGGAGTTATGCGGATAACGCTTAACCCTTCGGGCAGATTATTCAACTCAACAGTATATTTATCAGTTCCCAGTTGAATAAGGTCTTTGTAGGAGATATTAATTGATAGGAAATCGCCGGTAACCTCTTTATACCGACTGATACCAAGTTTGAAAGTAACCTGTACTTTCGAAGGAAAAGTCCGGAGTACTTTATCGGCTGGGAAATTAATTCCATAAATAGGTACTTCTACAGTTTTTTCTGTATATATATCCACCGGTAAGGTAAGTTTGGTTGTGTTTGGAAGAAATTTGGCTCCATGTATCGAAATAAGCGGTGCATCTGTTTTCAGTGTATCTGATATATCTTCCAGAAACACCTCTTCTATATAAGCAGCTTTAATTGTATCTAATATAGAAGATGGAGCATATACTATAACCGAATCAGGCGAAAAAATAGTATCGGTAATATAATACTCTCTTCCTGCAACAGCCCTACCGTTGAATTTTACAGGTACCGATTTAGCAATTCCTGTTGCGTAAATATATTCAAGTGTATCCGGATTTATTGATAACAGCCGGGTCGATGCATTTAATTGCCGTTGTATCTCTCTCTCGTATTCGGGCGCCAACACACGTACGCGGTTGTTTGTGCCACGGTAATCATTGTAATCAAGAGTAACAGGAAAGAAATTTTTGCTTAATCTATAGTTTAATAATACTGTACCTTTATCTTTTACTTTTATGTGCAGTTCTGATGTGGGTTCGGAGGTTATTACTATATTGTCGGGTACATTTTTCAGTTGCACAGGAACAGTAATTTCTGTTTCGTATTCATCATTAAGGGTCTGTAGTAACCAGAAGGCCCCGGCTACAAAGAAGAAAAACAGAAAAATTAAAAACTCCCTGCCTTTTGTACTTTCCAGGGAGTCCTTAATGTTTTGATATACATTTCTAAGTGTATATATAACTTTCCTACGATCAATCATAGGGACATATTTTTATTATTTTCCAGCTGGTGTTGAGGGTGTGTCGGTACTAGCTAAAATTGAGCTTTTTTCAATCTTAATACGAACATTGTCAGCTATTTCAAGAATAACAAAATCTTCTTTTATATCTTTAATCTTTCCATGAATGCCACCGGCAGTTACTACTTTTTGGTTAACTTCGAGTGATTTACGGAAATTTGCGATTTCTTTTTGCTTCTTGTTTTGTGGACGAATCATGAAGAAATACATAATTGCAAACATCGCAATTAACATTATCCACATCATACTTCCTCCTCCTGGAGCAGGTTGTGCACCTGTTTGTAAAAGTACCGTTAATAGATTCATAATTTTAAATTTTAAATTAATTTTTTGTTAGTTTGCCTTCTTTTTTGAGCTGATTTACAATACCATCTAAGGTGCCATTTATAAAGCCACCGCTTTTTGCTGTGCTATAAAGCTTTGCTATCTCAACATACTCATTTAACGAAACGCTAATCGGAATGTTTGGAAAACTCAGGATTTCGGCCAAGGCACATTGCATAATAACAACATCCATAAATGCAATTCTGTCCAGATCCCAGTTTTTAGTATTTTCAGCAATCAGGTGTCGGTAATAATCCGAGTTCAGGATAGATCGACGGAATAACCGGCGAGCAAATTCTTTATCTTCATCGTCTTTAAATTCGGGTAACAAAGGTTGGTTTGCTCCTTTTTTCTGTTCAAATTTCTTTATTGTTTTAAGCACAAAGGTATCAACAATCTCTTTATCGTCGTTCCAATATAAACTCTGATCTTCTAAAAGTTGGTCGAGCGATTCGTTATTAAAGATTATAGTTTTATATAGCTTTCTCCAAAGTTCTCTGTCGTCGGCATAGCTAGATTCCGGCGAATCCATATATTCTTTATATATATCGGAGTCGATAATCTTTTCGTAGGTTTCTTTTATAAAGTCTTGGTTGTTATCCCAACTTTTCTTTTGATTGGTAATAAACTCGTCCAGTTGCTTATTAACTTCCAGTTGCGCAATGAACTTGTTTTCGATAAATTTCATGTTGGGAGATAACTCTTCTTTAGTGGGTGCGAGTTTAGCCTTTGCCGTTTCGATGCGTTTTTGGGCATAATTTGTGATGGTAATCATCAACATGAGTAAATAGTTGTAGAGGTCGTAGGCTTTCGAGAGGCTGAAGAATAATTCTTTTTCTGCAGAATCCAGATTTTTACTTCCATTTTGATAGTAAGCATACACTATTTGTATGATCTTAAGACGAATAAGAACTCGGTTAATCATAATCCTGAATAAAACTGTTATAATCTGGCACAAAAGTAGGTATTTTAAATGATTTTCAAGGAATAAATCACATTTTTTATGTCACATTTTCAATATCTTTCTTTTTTCTTTTGACAGTTTAAAAAAAATATCCAAATTTGAGGCCGATTTATCAAACAAACCAATCGATATGGAAGATTTTAAGAAGAAAAATGGAATAGACGCAGCTGATAAAGAAATCGTGTTTTCCAAATCAATTAAGGCCGGCAAGCGTATTTATTACCTGGATGTGAAAAAAAACCGCAAGGATGAATTGTTTTTGGCCATCACCGAAAGCAAGAAAATAGTGTCGGGCGAAGGAGAAACATCACAGGTAAGCTTTGAAAAACACAAGATTTTTTTGTATAAAGAAGACTTTGAGAAATTTGTGAACGGGTTAAATGAAACAATTGCTTTTATTTCAGAAAAACAGCCAATGAGTAATGATTTCAGGGAAAAAGAACAAGAAGCATTGGCAGTTGCACTTGCCGGGGTAGAAAGTGAAAGCGTTTTGAAAAACGAAATAGATATTGATATAGATTTTGAATAGAATCAAGAATAAAGTAGTAAGAATTAAGAAGTAAGAATTATACGCGTTTTAACTACTAGCTACTAACTTCTAACTACTAACTACTAAAAAAACTTTGATAATATAAAAGAAAGCGGTACCTTTGTGCCGCTTTTTTGCAACATGGCGATGAATACCGCATCGTGTGATGGTGAATTAAGCAAAACTTAATTTAGAGTAACACAAAAAATTAAAAAATGAAATCAATTGAAGTTAAAGGAACTGCAAGAACTATTGCAGAACGTTCTTCGGAACAAGCAAGAGCATTGAAATCTATCCGTAAAGAGAAAAGTGTACCTTGTGTAATTTATGGTGGAAAAGAAAATATCCACTTCACTGTAACAAACGATAATCTTCGTAACCTTATTTACACTCCGGATATTTATCTTGTAAACTTGGATATTGATGGCAAAAAAATAACTGCTATCCTTAAAGATATTCAGTTCCACCCAGTGAAAGATACTATTTTGCATGTAGACTTCCTTGAAGTTTTCGATAATAAACCAATCGTAATTGAAGTACCTGTTAAATTAGAAGGTTTGGCAGAAGGTGTGAAAGCAGGGGGTAAATTAACACTGCAATCGCGTAAGCTAAAAGTAAAAGCTTTATATGCTCACGTTCCTGAACAATTAACTGTTAATGTAGCAAGCTTGGGCTTAGGTAAATCAATTCAAGTTAAAGAACTTTCTTTCGATAACCTGGAACTTTTGAATGCTAAAGACAGTGTAGTATGTACAGTTAAGTTGACTCGTGCTGCTAGAGGTCTTGCTGCTGCCGCTGCCGCTGCTAAGAAATAATAGTATAGAATTTAGAATTAAGTAGTAAGAAATAAGTATCTATGCAGATTATGCTAGATGGAATTATTACTGACTTTTTAATTCTGACTCTTTAAAAAAATATGAAATACTTGATTGTTGGATTGGGTAATATTGGTCCGGAGTACCATGAAACCCGTCACAATATAGGATTTATGGTATTGGACGCCCTTGCAAAGGCGTCCAATATTGTTTTTAGCGATAAACGTTATGGCTTTGTTGCCGATATGCCTTTAAAAGGCCGACGGCTAATTTTGCTGAAACCATCAACGTTTATGAACCTCAGTGGAAACGCTGTACGCTATTATATGCAAAAGGAGCAAATACCTTTAGAAAATGTATTAGTTATTGTAGATGATATAGCTTTGCCTTTTGGACGGTTACAACTAAAACCCAGAGGTAGTGATGCCGGACATAACGGCTTGAAACACATCGCTGCAATTTTAGGAACACAAGAATATTCCCGGTTGCGTTTTGGTATTGGGAGTGATTATCCGAGAGGTTTTCAGGTGCAATATGTATTGAGCCCTTTTGAAATAGAAGAACAGAAGTCAATGCCCGAACGTTTGGAAACTGCTGGCGAAATTATCAAGAGTTTCTGTTTGGCAGGGATTGATATAACAATGAATAAGTATAACAAGAAATAGTATTGAGTTATGAGTTATGAGTTTTGAGTTGCCATGCGGCATCGTAAACTCATAACTCATAACTCAATACTCATAACTCAATACTTTTATGGAAGCAAGAATAGATAAATGGCTATGGGCAGCACGTATTTTTAAAACCCGTACAATAGCTGCCGAAGCTTGCAAGAAAGGACGAATATCTCTTAACGGTATGCAGGTAAAGCCTGCACGTATGATAAAAGTAGATGATATAATTCAAGTTAAAAAGCCACCTATTACCTATTCATTTAAAGTACTTCAAGCTATTGAGAAGAGGGTAGGAGCAAAGCTTGTTCCTGAAGTAATGGAAAATGTTACTCCTCCCGATCAATACGAATTACTAGAAATGAGTAAAGTAAGCGGATTTGTAGATCGTGCCCGTGGAATGGGACGTCCTACTAAAAAAGATCGCAGGGAACTCGAAGATTTTACATCTCCGGAATTTATGGATGATTTTAACTTCGAATTCGACTTTGAGGAGTAAGTAATGAGTAATGAGTAATGAGTTATGAGTTTTGAGTAATGAGTTTTGAGTTGCCCTGCGGCATCGTAACTCAAAACTCACCACTCACTACTCAAAACTCACTACTCATTACTCACAACTCACTACTTATTTTTTCGATCATCTCTTGGTATTCTGTGTCGGTAAGATAAACTTTACCGGGATTCATTTGGAAGGTGCCACCATAATCAGGACCATCTACATATTTAGGCACAAGATGAAAATGAAGGTGTGACAGCTTGTCCGAATATGCTCCATAGTTTATCTTTTCCGGATTGAAGACCTTGCTCATAGCACGTGTAACCTTAACCACATCTGCCATAAATGCATTACGATCATCGTCGCTAAGTTCATTTAAATCGTTTACATGTTCATTGTAAGCAACCAGGCAGCGGCCGTAATAAGTTTGTTCTTTAAAGATAAATACTCTTGAAACATTAAGTTTAGCAACTTCAATCATCAGATTGTGAAGATTGTCATTATTCTGACAATATAGGCATTCTTTCGGATCACTTTTCATAATACTTGTTTTTTAAATAATTGTGGAACAAAGATATCTTTTTATTGCAGACAATGGTGTGTAATTTTTGTTCATTTTAGGCAAAAGATTATTCTTTCAACTGCCGTTCTGTCACTTTTAGTCGGTTCCGACTGTCAATACCCCACTTTTTTTATAAAATTAATTGTTGGCACAAGGTTTGTTTTTCTATGGTCGTCTGTATGAACTTAAATAAAAACCAAGTGTTATTTAATACAGACACAATTCGGAATTTAAATAAAACAAAATAATAAATATAAAGAAAAATTATGGGAAAAATAATTGGAATTGACTTAGGAACTACAAACTCTTGTGTTTCTGTATTCGAAGGTAACGAACCTGTAGTTATTGCCAATAGCGAAGGTAAACGTACAACTCCTTCAATCGTAGCTTTTGTGGATGGTGGCGAACGTAAAGTAGGTGATCCTGCTAAACGTCAGGCTATTACTAATCCAACCAGAACAATCTTTTCTATCAAACGTTTCATGGGCGAAAACTGGCAACAGGTACAAAAAGAAGTATCCCGTGTTCCTTACAAGGTAGTAGAACAAAATAACATGCCTCGTGTAGATATCGACGGACGTTTATATACTCCACAAGAAATTTCTGCAATGATTCTTCAAAAAATGAAGAAAACTGCCGAAGATTATCTTGGACAGGAAGTTACAGAAGCAGTAATTACTGTACCTGCATACTTCTCCGATTCACAGCGTCAGGCAACAAAAGAAGCCGGTCAGATTGCCGGATTGGAAGTAAAACGTATTGTAAACGAACCAACAGCAGCAGCTTTGGCTTATGGTCTTGATAAAGCCCATAAAGATATGAAGATTGCTGTATTCGACCTTGGTGGTGGTACATTCGATATTTCTATTCTTGAATTTGGTGGCGGTGTGTTCGAAGTTCTTTCTACTAATGGTGATACTCACCTTGGTGGTGACGACTTTGACCAGGTGATTATCAACTGGTTGGCAGAAGAATTCAAAAACGACGAAGGTGCTGATCTAACTAAAGATCCTATGGCATTGCAACGTTTGAAAGAAGCTGCCGAAAAAGCTAAGATTGAGCTTTCTTCTTCAACAACAACAGAAATCAACTTGCCATACATTATGCCGGTTGACGGTGTGCCAAAGCACTTGGTTAAAACATTAACTCGTGCAAAATTCGAATCATTGTCTCACAGTTTGATTCAGGCTTGTCTTGAACCATGTAAAAAAGCAATGAGCGATGCTGGATTAGGCAACTCAGATATCGACGAAGTTATTCTTGTAGGTGGTTCTTCACGTATACCTGCTGTACAGAAATTAGTTGAAGATTTCTTTGGTAAAGCTCCTTCAAAAGGTGTAAATCCAGACGAAGTGGTTGCAGTTGGTGCTGCCGTTCAGGGTGCTGTTTTAACAGACGAAATTAAAGGTGTAGTTCTTCTTGATGTTACTCCACTTTCAATGGGTATTGAAACTTTGGGTGGTGTAATGACTAAGATGATTGATGCTAACACTACAATTCCTGCTCGTAAAACTGAAACATTCTCAACTGCTGCCGATAATCAGTCGGAGGTAACAATTCATGTTCTTCAGGGTGAGCGTCCGATGGCAAGCCAGAATAAATCAATTGGTCAGTTCAACTTATCAGGTATTGCTCCGGCACGTCGTGGTGTTCCTCAAATTGAAGTTGCTTTCGATATTGATGCCAATGGTATCTTGAAAGTATCGGCAAAAGATAAAGCTACTGGTAAAGAACAAACAATTCGTATCGAAGCTTCAAGCGGTTTAAGCAAAGAAGAAATCGAAAAGATGAAAGCCGAAGCCGAAGCAAATGCCGAAGCAGATAAGAAAGAACGCGAAAAAATTGATAAGCTGAATCAAGCTGATAGCGTGATATTCCAAACAGAAACTCAATTGAATGAACTGGGTGATAAATTATCAGCTGACAAAAAAGCTCCGATTGAAGCTGCTTTGAATAAACTGAAAGATGCTCATAAAGCTCAGGATATTGCTGCTGTTGATACTGCTATGGCAGAGGTAAATGCTGCATTTCAAGCTGCAAGTGCTGAAATGTATGCACAAAGCGGTGCTCAAGGTGGTGCACAAGCAGGTCCGGATATGAATGCTGGCGCTCAAGGTGGAAGTACAGGTGCTAATGAGGGCGAGAATATTCAGGATGCGGATTTCGAAGAAGTCAAATAAGGTGGGTAATTATCGATAAGTAACGATAGCTATAAATAAATAAATGGGGTGTAACTCAATGAGTTATGCCCCATTTTCTGTTTTATATATTTTGTTATATGTATTGTTATATTCGCATATTTCGCTTATATTTGTACCTTATTTGTATCTGTACGAAAAGAGTGATAATATTGTACAATATGATACGTATCTCCAGATATGTGCATAATTAGACTAAAGTAATGATGATATGGCCAAAGCTAAATTTCAAATAGAAAGACGTTGTGAGGTGTGCGGAATGCCATTTCTTGCAAAGACGATAGAGTCCAGGTATTGCTGCAATAAGTGTACTCAGAAAGCTTATAAACGCCGTAAAGCGGAAGTGTTGAAGAATGAAGTCTTAAGCAAAATAGCAGAGAATGTAGATGATGCACGTGAGTATATTACGGTCAAAGAAGCTATGGCTATATATTTGGTTGGAAGAACATCCCTTTACCAATATATACGTAGTGGAAAGATACCGAGCATTAATTTAGGAAAGCATCTTATTAGGATTAGACGACAAGAATTAGATGAGTGTTTTCCTAAGCGGAATTTTGCAAACAATGATGTAAAGCGATTACCGAAACTTTATAATATGGAGCCGGAAAATTGCTATACTATTGGTGAGATTGCAGAGAAGTTCCATATGGATGATAGTACCGTTTATCTGCATATTCGCAAGTATAGCATTCCTACTCGTCAGATAGGAAACTATGTATATGTGCCAAAATCTGAAATTGATGACTTATATAAATAATGTAGGATATGAAAAAAGCATTTGATCACACTCGTGTTTCTGTCAAGCTTCGTAAGTCTGCGAACTATGAAGTGTGGCATCTGTATCTTGAAGCTTACCCCGTGTATGAACAAGGTAGCAAAAAGCCTGCACGTATTCGTGAATATATCAATCGATCCATATCTACTCCTTTATGGAATAAAAGCAGGAAAGCTCGTACTGGTTCTGACGGTACAGTTTCTTATAAACCGAAGCGTGATGTGAATGGTATTATTCAGTGTAAGTCAAACGTAGACCAGCAAACTTGTGTATATGCTGACAAAATCAGAGATATCCGCCAAAGAGAATATGACAATGCTTTTCTTTTTACAGACGCTGAAGCTGCTCAGGCGGAACAAAACGAACGTTTTCAGTGTAACTTCATCGAGTATTTTAAACAAGAAAGTACTCGGCGACACAAGACGAGCTCTGAATCCATTGTCGTAAACTGGGAAAGGGTTTATGAACTGCTTAAGATTTTTATCCAAGGTGATGCTATACTTTTTGCCCAAATGGATATTCATTTGATTGAAGAATTCAAAAGATTCCTTATCACTGCACCACAGGGTGGAAATAAGAGTGGAATCATTTCTTTAAATACGGCTTCTACTTACTTTTCTATTTTTAAAGCTGCCTTGAAACAGGCGTTTGTTGATGGTTATCTGACGATAGATTTGGCATCTAAGTCAAAAGGTATAAGAGGGCAAGAAAGTCGACGCGAATACTTGACGGCAGAGGAATTGAATAGGCTGGCGATTACTCCGTGTGATAAGCTTGTTATGAAACGAGCTGCACTGTTTTCTGCACTTACCGGTCTTCGCCATTGCGATATTCAAAAACTGAAATGGGAAGAAATACAAAAAGATGGTGAAGAGTATAGGTTGAATTTTACGCAACAGAAGACTAAAGGTGTGGAATATATGCCGATATCAGAACAGGCTTATAAATTATGTGGTGAGCCACGAAAGCCGGAGTATCTGGTCTTCTCAGATTTGCCGGATCCGTCCTGGATTTCCAGACCTTTGAAACAATGGATCAAATCTGCTGGTATCACAAGGAACATTACTTTTCATTGCTTTCGACATACTTATGCTACTTTGCAATTGGCAGGAGGCACAGATATTTATACACTCAGTAAGATGTTGGGGCATACTAATGTGAAAACTACTCAGATTTACGGTAAGGTTGTTGACGAAAAGAAAAACAAAGCAACAGAGGCAATCCATTTAAATGTGGATGTAGATAAAATAAAAGACTGAAGAATATAGATTTTAATTTAAAATAGAGCCATTCATACTTAAAGTTGTGAATGGCTTTTTTTATTAGCTTTTTCTATCCTTGTTTATCTATCGTGATAATGAAAATACGATGAAAGGCTAATGGCGGCTTATGATATAAATCATTATAGTGCGCCATTAATAGATTTAACATTTTAAATATTCGTTGGATATTAATGTTTTAAAAAAAATAGAGGTGATGATTCGAATATGCTAACGATGTTGGTATTAATCAGTAGCAAATCAGCATTACTCTTTTGTGTTCTTTTGCGGTGAAATCAAGATAATCAACGATAATTATAGCAATGAAAATCTATACAGTCATGGATGAAGAAGATATTAAATTTGAGGATTTGCCAAGAGCAATATCATGGATGATGAACAAACTAACAGAACTGAGTCAGAAAATTGACGGCATGAGGAATCAGCATGTGACTCCAACTCAAGAGTCGGACAAGTGGCTTAATTTGCAAGACTTGTGTGCCTATCTACCTAATCATCCAGCTGAGCAGACGGTATATGGATGGACCAGTACAATGAAAATTCCTTTTCATAAAAACGGGAAGCATATTCGATTTCTTAAATCAGAGATTGATGCATGGCTTTTGGGCGATAAGAATAAATCGGATAAAGAACTTAATGAAGATGTGAAGCAGTATATTCTGTCTAAAAAAATAGCAAAGAAGTCATTATATAATAAAGGAAACCCCTGATAGTATGCTTGATAATAGCTAAGTATCAATGTTGATCTTGTAATCTTTATTTGATAGTGTTTTAATTTTGCCCTTCGTAACCGGTCACCATATAACAAAGATTAAATCAATTAAAAAATAACAACAGATGGAACAAATAGAACCAATGAGAGATCCAGATTCTATAAATATGATTCAGCTTAGGCTTACAGAACGTGTAAAGCAATTGGAGGATATAATAGGACAACTGGGTTCCATAGAGATTCTTCTAAAACGGATAAAATATATAGAGGATCACCTTTTTATGACAAAGGAAATTCTTTCATTGAATGAAGCCAGTGACTTTCTTAATGCTTCCAAAAGTCAACTTTATAAGTTGACCAGGACCTTGGCTATACCTCACTATAAACCAGGTGGAAAGGCTATCTATTTTTATAGGAGTGAGCTTCTGGAATGGGTAAAACAGAATCCTGCCAAGGTAACGGTAAACAAAGGGATATGAATAGATAAAGAATTTATTTTTTAACAGTTTATCAATGAGCAGTGTGCATTATACAAACGATATAGAACAAATACATGAGTCCTTAATAATGGTGGTATCTTACTTACCATATCTATTGATGGGTGTGCTTTTGCTGATTATCGGCTCGCTTTTATTTCATCTTTATGAAATGAATTTTTCTAAAGAAGAAAATGTATTTCGTTTTATAAGATCATTTTTGGGAGATTGTATATTCCTGATGCTGGTATTGATGCTTTTATTATTCCTTTATTAATGGCATAATCAAAAAAAAGAATTTAAGTAGTAGCAATGAAAAAGAAAAATGTGGAAGAGGTCGGAGATTCTACTGTATGCTCCACCTGCTTATTAAAGCTAAGTTATATTATTACACGAATGGAAAAAATAGAGAATGCTCTCTATTGCATTAAAGATACACTCAATTTTAAGGAAGCGCGTGAGTATCTTTCCTTGTCTAATAGCCAGCTTTACAAGTTGACAAGAAGTGGTGGCATACCCTATTATAAACCAACGGGAAAGCTGATTTATTTCAGTAAACAGGAGCTGGATGAATGGATGTGTCAGAACCCTTTAGAAAATGGAAGCGAGGAAGAAGGCGTAATGGACTTCAAAACATAAATAAGAGATGAACACATGGATTATATTATTCTAACTGAATCTCTGATAGAGTTAAAGGTCGGATATAATGCAATTAAAAATAAACGATTGATTCAAAAAGAAAAGGCTGCAAAATATGATTGAGAACAAAAAGATAAGTTTGGGTGAAGATATAGACGAAAGTGCCTTTGAGCAGATTTTGGAGTTTATCCGACTCAGAGTAACAGATGTTTATGCTTACCCACCGGAGATAGTACAAGTAGATGGTATTACCATTGCTACGCTAGGAAACTTCAGTGCATCGACCGGAAAACCGAAGAGCAAGAAAACTTTCAACGTGTCGGCTATTGTGGCTTCTGCACTGTCTGGTGAAGAGGTGCTACGCTACAAGGCAATTTTACCGAAAGAAAAGCATAAAGTTCTATATGTAGATACAGAACAGAGCAAGTGTCATTGTCACAAGGTATTGGAACGGATACTGACTTTGGCCGGAATGCCTACTGATCGTGAGAATGAACGACTGGAGTTTTTTATGTTACGAGAGTATTCACCCAAACACAGAAGGCAGATCATTAACCTTGCACTGGATACAGACCCAAATATCGGGTTCGTGGTGATTGATGGGATTCGTGATCTCATGTACGACATCAACAATCCCAGTGAGTCGGTAGAACTTATCAATGACCTGATGCGGTGGTCTAGTATGCATGACTTGCATATCCATACGGTGCTGCATCTTAATAAAGGTGATGATAATACCCGTGGGCACATAGGAACAGAACTGAATAATAAGGCTGAAACAATACTCCAAGTTACGAAAAGTCCATTTGACAGCAGTATAAGTCAAGTAAAGGCCATGCATATCCGGGAGAAAGAATTTACTCCGTTCGCATTTAAAATCAATAGTGAAGCATTGCCGGAATTAGTAGATAATTATGCGTTTGAGACGGAACGCAAACCTCTCTTTGAAGTATTGACGGAAGAGCAGCATGTGAGTGCATTGGAAAGTGTGTTTTCGGAAGGGGTAATTGTCGGGTATGAGAATATGCTCAAAGCTCTGCAAAAAGGTTATGAGACTATTGGTTATAAACGAGGACGGAATGTGTGCGTGGAGCTGAACAAATTCCTGATGGGGAAAGGGGTAATAACCAAAAAGGATAAGACTTACTCTTACGACCCTAAAGCCTTTGAGAATGAGGGGTGAATATCGAATAGAAACAAGTTTAGTTTACTCCGGGGCTATATATGATAAATCAATGTCGAACCGCTTAAATTCCAAAGGAAGATATGAATATCGCTCAAATAAAACAGATTGACCTGGTGGACTATCTGAGAGCCATTGGCTTTTCATCCACAAAAGAGTCGGCTAAGTCGGCATGGTATCATGCCCCTTATCGGGAAGACAGAACACCGTCATTCAAAGTCAATAAAGATAAAAATCTATGGTATGACTTTGGAACGGCTCAAAGTGGTGATATCATTGATTTGGCAGAACTGCTCTACAAATCAAAAGATGTGTCCCGGCTGCTCAAACTTATAGAGAATGCGGCGCCGGCACTGGCTCCCCGTATACGAACACCAATATCTCAGTATGGAGAACGGCTAACAGATCAGTTCAGAAATGTAAAAGTGGTGGACTTGAATCATGGAGCATTGAAATCATACCTGCAATCTCGCAGTATCAATCTGGATATTGGAGAACGCGAATGTAAGGAAATCCATTATACCTGTAATAAAAAAGGATATTTTGCTGTTGCTTTTCCGAATATAGCCGGTGGCTATGAAATCCGTAATCCTTATTTTAAAGGATGTATTGCACCCAAAGATATATCCATCATCCGAAAATTGGAGAGGTCAAGAGGTGGCTATTGTTGCCTGTTTGAAGGTTTTATGGATTATCTTTCCTATCTGACTTTAGTAAAACTGGGAAGAATAGCTGAAGGCAGCGAATCTATGGATTATATAGTTCTGAACTCGGTAAGCAATGTCAGCAGGGTCATCGAACCAATCAAAAAATATGAAGTCATTCATTGTTATCTTGATAATGATGATGCCGGAAGACGGGTTGTGGATACTTTGCAGGAATTGTTGGGTGGTAAAGTATGCGATATATTTGCAGCGTATCCGCTCTATAAGGATCTGAATGACTTCTTACGGGATAAGAAGAAATTTCCATAATAGTAGTAATATATGGATATTATTTATTTAATTTGCAATTAAATAGTAATATTATACCATATATGAATAATACAAACTATATTACCAACCAAGATATTATGCTACTTTTAGCGAAACGCATAAAGGAGTACAGGCTTGCTGCGCGGATGAGCCAAAAGGAAATGGCGGAGAAATCCGGTGTGAGCCTTGCTACAATAAGCCATTTTGAACAGGGTGTCAATCAGAACATGACCCTGAATAATTTCATATCACTGTTGCGGATAATCGGCATGGAGCAACGTATAAGTGATTTACTGCCTGAGTTGCCCATGCCGCCAATGGCACTAAAAAAAATAAACAAACTCATTCCCAAAAGAGTAAGGAGGAACGATAATGATACAAAATCTTGATGTGTTTTTATGGAATCGGAAAGTGGGTACATTAGTAGCCTATAAGGAGAGATATACAGAAAAGGTAAGCTTCTATTTCGACAGTGACTTTATAAAGGGTGGTTATGATATCGCTCCATTGAAAGCCCCAATAAATGGTGTATCCGCTCAACATGGGCTGCCTGTTTATGGAGAGGATGATAAAATCTTTGGTGGTTTGCCCTCTTTTATAGCCGATTCACTACCTGATCATTGGGGAAATAGAGTATTCAATGAATGGGCCAAAGTGCATCATATAAAATCTCGTGACCTGTCATCACTTGACCGCCTGGCATACATCGGTAGGCGAGGAATGGGGGCTCTGGAGTTTATACCTCCTGCCGCTGAAGAAATGGAGAAGCCGTTCAAAGTAGAGATTGCCGACTTGTACAGGCTTGCCTGTGCCGCCTTGAACGAGGCTAAGGATTTTAAGGCAGAGATGCAACCTGACTTGATGATTGAAAGCCTGTTCAAGGTGGGGACATCTGCCGGCGGTCGTAGGGCAAAAGCGATCATTCATGTGAATACGGAAACTAATGAGTGTTATTCGGGACAGGTAAGTGCCCCCGCACCTGGTTTTACCCCGATGATTATCAAGTTTGATGAGCATCTTGATCTGCCGACAACACGTATTGAATACAGTTATTATCTGATGGCCCAGGACGCAGGGGTGAAAATGATGCCATCGATGCTTGTTGAGGGTGAAAAGGAAGTACATTTTCTTACCGAGCGGTTTGACCGTAAGGGAAATGAGAAAATTCATATCCAGACTTTGGCAGCAATGAAACCGACAGCGGACAGTTATGAGTCTCTGTTTGACACTGCTGGTCGTATCGGCATCGTACCGGCGGAAATGCAGCAGTTATTCCTGTCCATGGCCATGAATGTGCTTGGAGGGAATGTGGATGACCACAATAAAAATTTCAGCTTTATGATGGGGCAAGACGGAGTATGGCATATTACTCCCACGTATGATTTCACATTTTCGGTCGATCCGTCTGCACCGGGATATGTAAACCGTCATTGCATGACCATAAACAACAAAAACTCTAGTATTGAACGTGGTGATTTGCTTGAGGTAGCTAAAAAATACAATATAAAAAGTGCCGATTCCCTCATAGAAAAGGCAATCAGTGTTGTCAGCGACTACCCGCGATATGCACAACTGGCGGGGATTGATGGCTATTGGAGCCACCAAATAAAAGAGGAAGTAAATTATCGCATTGAGGTATTATCAGGAATGTCGTGACAGAGATACCATCGATGAAGTTCCTTAGCAAATAAAGGGTAAAATACGGCGGCCAGCCAATTTATTGAACAAGACCAACTACTTTTATGGAAAAAAATCGGAATAATTTTCACGTGTTTTTTAATTGTTCAAAGAGAAGTGCTATTTCTTTAGTGAAATAATTCAATATAAGCTTGATATAGATTAGAATGCAATAATATATTGCACCATCAATTTGTGGTTTTCATTAATAGATGAATTAAAAAAATGAGAGAACTATCTATCGTAAAAGATATTTCTGTAATTTTGGAACTAGATAGACCGTGTATTATCGAATTCAAATAAAATGTAATGATTGGTTTAGTAAGTTTAGTAGTATCTGTAGTCGCAATTTTATTCATATATTTCATACGAAAGCCTGAGATCTTTGAAGAAAAGTCTCCATGGATATGGAAAAATATTGGCAAACCGATATTTAACTATTTATTTGTCATCAGTGTACGCAAAGTGACACTTGCTTTTCTTGGTGTCATTGCTACAATTTGTGCAGGTTGGCCAATCACTAAATTAACAGTTGGTCTATCAAAAGAAGATAAAGACAGTGGTTTATGGACTGCATTGGAGTTCGAATACGGAGCTTTGGATTGGTTTGTCGTTTCGTTGGTGGTGCTTATTGTGCTTATGTACGCCTTATATATGCGGTATGAAGGTAAACTGCTGAATCCAAGTAGCGAGCAGCTGAGGGAAATTAGTGATACTACTGAAAGGACTGATAAAAAACTGGATGTAGTTTTGAAACGTATGACAAATAAGGACACGATAGACATTGTCAAAGAACTAGCACCTGCAATCAATAGTCTACACGTAAATACAGCTTATAGATTACTGGAAAAATTAAGGGTTGTTGTTACAAAAGAGAGCTATCCTGACCTTCCTTTGCTTGCTACTATTGATTATTTTATGGGTAACTGTAAGCGTTATGTTGATAGTAAGAAAGCACTGGAACATTATGAGATAGCTTACCAAGCCGCAGAAAGAGCAAACTATTTTGATTGTGATATTGTTGCAGGTCAGATTTATGTTTATTGCAAAAATAGGAATAAAGACAAGGCTTTGGAATTAGCTGAGAGTATTAAACTAAGGGATTCTAATAATGTTTGGGTGTGGGTCCCTACACTCGTTTTTGCGATTGATATAAATGAATCTTTGCAGAATGTACCAGAGAATGTAAAATCTGGAGACAATCTTATTGCTATAGTCAGTATGCTTGACAATGATATATTTAAGGAAATGCCCGTTAATCCAGATACTCATCCTATTAAAATATTGGACAATCTTACGATTGATAATATTCCTGTGTGGGTTTTCTACTTGAGCATCTCGTTGACACGTTTTCTAAAGCAATGGGTTTATAAACCTGCTGGCATCAATAATACTCCATTTAAGGAATCAGAGGATTTGTATGCCATGTCAGAAAAATATTATGAACTGCTTCATAAAACTGAATTGAATGATGTGCTTCCAGATTTGAGGTTTACTCATGCACTGGTGGCATATATCCATGATAATTCTATTTCATGGATTAATGAAATCAAAAACTGTACTTATACACCAGGCCAGAAAGATTTCTATTATCTGGCAGTTGCATCTATGCTAATGAGTGCCAACAGGGAACCTGAGGCTATAACATTTCTTGCTGCTTATGGTGCAGATGTCAGTGCATCTGTACTTCAACAGAGGTTTTCTTTAGCGTTAAAAGCGCAAAATAGCGATGATTTTATGGCAATTTTTCAAGACGCTTGCCAATACAATGTTGCATTCGACGATGATAACTTGAATTATGTACTTTCCTCAATTCAGTATTTTACTGAAGTTGCATCACCACACATTTCTCAGTTGAATATTGTAAATGTTGTGACTAAAAATGTGGTTTTGGAAATACTGGCTTTCTTTGAAGGCAAGCAGATCGATATCGAATACATTAAAATTCATGAGGGTGAACTTCATGATATTTTAAAGCCTTATGTCTCGCTTATCTATGAAAAATACATAGGCATTGATGATGCTATTAGAGTGATAGAGCCCATTGTTGATATGAATTATTATGATATAAGAACTCATGTTTATGTTCAATTGTTGCGAAAGGATAAAAAAAATGGAAGTAAATTATATGATTTTTGTAAACAATTACGTTTGAACAAAATTGAGACATCTGATACACTGAACATAGAACTTGGAATGGCAGAATCATTGCAAGATTTTGAACGTGCATTGCAGATTACAACGCTTTGTATTGATAAAAACCCTAAAAATGGCATTCTGATAGAGCATCATTTAATGGCATTGTATAGATGCAAAAAATATGATGATGTGGAGAAGTTCTTTGACAGACTTAAAGATGTAGATTTCCCCGAAACAGCTATTAGTAATATTACCAATACTTATCACTTCATCAATCGACCAGACCTGGCTGTTGAGTTCCTATATCAACAAATTCACAGGAATCCTACACAGCCTCTGCATGACCTTTTTTATCAATTTTCCGTTCAGAAATCATTAGGTGATATCATTCATCAACAATACGATGTCGTTACCCTAAATAGTTATGTGATGCTAGATGTGGATGGTCAAGAACAATATGATGATATCCTCTTAGGTTCTTATCTTGAAGATTTAGTTGGTAAGCATCCTGGTGAGACTATAGAACTGCACCATTTTCGTCGTATTAGTATTGTGACCGTAAAAGCCATTTTCAACAAGTACCATAAGTTGTGGATGGATTGTATGAAGGAAATCTCAGAGAATAGGAGTAAGACGATTAAGTCATTCACGATTGATGATCTAACTGGTGGTGATGGGATATTTGCTAACCTCAAAGAATTGTCGGGTCAACGTGATGGTTATGTTTCCGAAATGGAAGAAGCTAAAATCAATTATCAGAATGGTTCTATAACATTGTATAATTTTATTGGAGAGCATCAAATAATGAGTGATTTGTATGATAAATTATTTGGTGATTTCACAATCTGTATGATTCCACGGAAGGTTGTTGCTCAGCACATTGCCGCATGCAATTACAATATGAAAGATGTACAACCTGTACTTGAGCTAAGTTCATTGTTGATGATGCATGAGATTCATAAACAGTTCAATCTTTCGTTCACTAAACGCTTTATCTTAGCGAAGAGCATTGCGGTAGCGATTGATGATTCAATAATGAAGGAGTTAAAAGGTATGCCCACTTTTTTTAGTCAGAAACTATATGATATACTTGTGATAGAACAACATGAAGAAGAACCTGAGATTTCTCCTTTGGTTGCAAAACTCAAGATGGTGAAGCAGTGGATTGCTGACTATTGTGATATAGAGAATTGTGAGGAAATACTGAATCAAGATTTGTCGAAAATTGGTACGCAGTTACAGCGAATGTTTTTAGAGTCTACAATGATAGCCAATCAACCAAATCGTATTCTGATTACGGAGGATTGGACCATTTCGATGATTAATTTCAATGCATATAAGGCAGTAAGTTGCAATAACTGGCTATACTTTATGGATTACGAGGAAATGGAAAAAATTGATGTATTCTTTGCAGATTTAAACTATTTTGGTTGTGAAATGACAGCAGAATACATATGTGATCAATACCACAAGAACAGCCGTAAAGAACCAAATCATCTGCAGAACTGTTATCTGAACATAGAGAAGAATAAGTTGAATACCTACAATGTATTAAATGCAGGTCTTAGACTTCTCGACGGAATTACAGAACCAGGAGTGAACATATTTACCATGAACTTGTTTTCGCTCATGTTTAAGAATATGAATTATACTCAGGCACAGAGAGTTCTCTCCATGGCTTTTCGTATATCTAATGATACAGTATATAGACAATGTCTAGTGGATGCATATAAGATAACACATCCGTTGATAATGTAAAATTCGAATTATTCATCGACAAACTAATGTATATGTTTTCTTTACAGTAATCACGAACTTCATCTTAATCAGCTATGTATAGATGTTTTTTGCCGTTTTATTTAATTTCTTGCTGTTTGCAAGATTTTTGAAAACAATTAATCCGGCTATCAGACAATTACCTTACCATATCTTTTTCCGGAATGGACCATAAAAGAAGCCGAGCGGAAAAATCCGTCTCGTGCTTATGTTCCTGTTTCCTCGTTTTTTATATCCCATTGAGAAATATACCAAGTGTCATAGTATTTGTCTCCTAATAAGCTGAACCTGCCTGTCTGCCCTGTTTGATCTGCGTATTGTTTCGCTTCCAAGATAGAGGAAAACTCTCCTAACTTTTTGAAACCGATAAATAGCTTGTATTTATCACTGTTTTCCCTGTGATTTTTTACTTCTTCCTGTAACATTACATGTAATTTTTGATAATTATCTTTCTTTTCTTCTAACTTGCTGTATGCTTTTTGTAATTGCTCATCCGTTTCTATATTGAAAAACAGATTATTGCACTTATTATAGTCGATATATCGGGCAATAGCTCTTTCGACTTTGGTTATCTGTGCCTTTGCCGAAGCGACTTTTCCCAATATAAAGTCAAAACCCGTATGTAAGCCTGTTCGCTTGTCGTAATAGCAAAACAATAGGTCTATGTTCTTTCGTGGGTGCTTGCATATTAACTTAGCCTTTCGCCAGTTGACCAGCCACCGCCAACGGTCTAACATGTCACGGGGTATATCTATCGTATGAAGAACTTCCCGACTTCTGTCGGGGTTGCGGATTTCAAAGGAGATATATACCCAATGCTCAATTTTCAGTTCCCGTTCTGCTTTTGCAAGGTCTTTCGCATACTGCATCCAATCGTCCATTCTTTCCTGTGCCATGATGTTATCTATTAACCATTGTAAATTTGTTGTGTTTCGCTACCGTCATTCTTGCTGCATTGAAGATTTTATGCGAGAATAGATTAGCAACGATATTGTTTCGTATTGATATTTCTGTTCTTGTTTTCATAATCACGACCTTTTTTTATGCGGTGAATGAGTTGAGCGACTGACTTGTTTCGTGAGCTTTGCAAAGTAGAGGCGTTTTGCAGGAGCAATTTTTTTGGAAGAATACTACCCAAAGGCGTGGAGATTGTGATATGAAAAATTTGTTCAGATCAGCAAAACCCGATTTTACCTTTGCGCACGCAACAAGTTCGCCAGCTGCATCAACTTATTCTACTTTTTCGCATGAAGGGAGTGACGGCTATTGGAAACAGGATAAAGAAATAGGAACAGATGTTATGCTTCTAACTTCTAAAACAAACTTTCCTCCGAAGGGCTTGTTGCTACGCTAAGGAGAAGGCAGCGACTATTTTAATATCATTAGATACTAAAAAAGCGGATTGCTCCGCTTTAAAAAAAAGTTTCCGGTTCATTTATGAGTTCAGGAATACGTAACCATCATCGAACCAATAGTCGGTTATAAACAAATCTCGGGCGAACTTTTCATAGTCGAAGTAGGTTTTCGCAAATTCCGGCAGGTCGTAGCATTCTTCAACGACTTCATACGCATAATCTTCTTCATCCTTGTATGCGCCCTGAAAGTCATCTTCGAAAGAGGAAATCAGGTCATTTATGTCTTTAGAGCTAAGATCGTAGCTTTCGTGGTTAAGCCAGACCTCGAATGGTGCT
This sequence comes from Bacteroides sp. 519, assembly GCF_010500955.1. Lineage (GTDB taxonomy): Bacteria > Bacteroidota > Bacteroidia > Bacteroidales > Bacteroidaceae > Bacteroides. Next base: position 106,031 of record NZ_QVMJ01000002.1, on the reverse strand, counting down.
TTTTTATCTTCGTCCATATCTTCTATGGCTTCGATAATTTCAAATATGTTATCGGACAGCCAGCTTTCACCAATCAGCCTGGAAGGTATATATTCCCAATCCTGAAACATCAATTCAGGGTCTTGTTCGTCCTTGTGTAACTCGCGGCAGGCCTCGTAAAATTCTTCTTTATCGGAATAATCTGAAAGGTCTAACCACTTACCGAAGATTGAACCTTCATTATACTTAGCGTAAGTTCCTACATAAATCCGTGCTTCTGATATATTTTCCATAACCTTAATTTTTAATCGGCATCTGCCGGGTTGATTTTTTATTCAGGTGCATTTCCGGTGTAGGGATTAGGTTTGTCAAGTATTCACGGACAAAATACTACCCTGAATTTATACGGAGTGGAGATTTTTTCGGGAACCTGCAAGGCTTGTGCTTTACTACCCGTGAAGATTCCGTAAACACCTTTGCACCATGATAGAAAATAACCAGTCAGGCAGTTGTCGTATGTGTTAAGGAGGAAAATTTAAAATGCTGGATTTTTAATGCTTACGCCTATTAGTGAAGGTGTTTATTTTATGAGTGGTTGCCTGTAGTAACTGGTAAGGAAGGTAAAGAGTGCTTCCCCTTCAACCGGGCGAAAGGAAGAATCGTTAATCGTATAAGATTGGAAATACCACCCGGCTTATGAGAATAATGCCGCTAATTATTGTAAATACGAATTTTATATAGGGACGAAAAGCTTATCTTTCCAGGCAATAAATGAATTGATATGGAAATCAAATTAAGATTGGGCGATGTATAAAACTAAACGGTCGTTTATATACTTATGGTCGAAATCTCTAAATCTGTCAATATCAGACTTGAATTACTTCTCATTTTCAATCGTAGCATTGCGATGATACCCGTGTCGAATAAAAGAATCTACGAAAATGAGCTCCTTATACCATTCACCCATTTCATTTTTTTTATTCTGTAGCCTAAAGAAACCTCTAACAAAAATATCATTATCATTGACTATTTTTCTAAACCATCGGGAATCCATGATGATCACTTCCTGCCCACTTTCATTTTTGATTTTTTCTTTAACCTTATATCCATGAACAGTATCATCAATCTTAGTAATCGTCCCAGTTGGCACAACTATCGTTTCAACCTTTACGTATTTCTTAACGGCCAGGAAAATCATTAGTTTGTTCGCTAGTGTGGCATACATTTCTTTTCTCCCCTCTTTATCGCCAGCGAAAAGCTGGTCATCATCTGTCAGGGTTGGCCATGTGAAAATTTTCCGTGTATTATCCTCTGCTGACTCTACATAAAAATACATATTTAATTTGCTTTCCCCTCTATCTTGCCTAAACAGCCAAACATATAATGTGTCCTTTCCGAAACCATACACTATGGTTCCGCAATCCTTCGATAGAAGAATACCACATACATTGTTGTTGTAGAACTCCTGAAAAAGCTGATGGTCAATAGTGAAAAATGACTTTGCACTTTTCTCCATAACCTTCTCAAATGAAGGCATAATCAGTTCAGGCAAACCCCAAGCAGGATTGCTTTTACGAACATCTGTAAGAACACCCATGCCATTGGCCAGATACTCGAAGTGTACTTTGTTATCTACCATTGGCACGCCCAATTTATTCTCATCCAAGACGCTATTTCTATCTAATAGCCATGATATTACAGGCTGTTTACGAATTATCATGATTTCAATATAGGGGTATTCGGTTTGACTATTTTAAACAAATTTCGGAAATAAAAGTAGGATATTTTTTTATCATATCAAAATGATAGCAGACGTTTTCTGGAACCTGTGTTAACAGCCCATTTTCTTAAGCCAGTTGGATAGATTTGGGGGTTGTCTTTTGTTTGAGTATGATTTTAGGTATGATTATTACTTGAAATTAGAATACAGGTTAAAAATGAAAGCTTTCCAAATAGATTCTGATTTTCCTGCCATTTTTCATCATTCATTTGCACCCGAAATCAAACAAAAACAGATTAATAACATGAGTCCATTTGTAATATTTGCCATTGTGCTGACCATAGCATACATCATCTACTATGGCGTAAACATCAGTCGGGACCTGTACGGTAAAAAGGGACAGGAGAATGAAACGGAAGAGATTTTCGATGTGAGTAATATGGCGCAGATTGAAGAACCAATTCCTGTAACAGAAGACGGGGACGGATTTGTCATAGGAACACCAACGAGCCTTGAAAATCTCTCGGAAGCGAATCAGATCAGGGAACACGGAGGAGAGGAAAAGGGGAATGATGATTTTTACAAGAGTGGAACAGCCACCCAAAGTGGAATGACTGAGAAAAGTAAAACTGAAGAGCAGGTTGATACTATCCGCCGGAATATGCTTGAAGGGGATATTCAGAGTGAAGTCGTCATGGATGAAAAACAGTTCGAGGACTATCTTATCAATCAGCAAGTTATCCTGTTCGATAACCAACGTCAGAACAAGGGGCTTAAAGAAGTGAAGGCTCCGGATAATAGGAAGTCTGAAAACAACGAATCGGAGATTAGAGATGCTATCTAAAATACTTAGGTCTTCTTTTGTTTTCATTGGCTTGTTTTCGGCTCAGTTCGCACTCGCCAAAAGTGGTGGTGTGGATTATAGCTGGGGGGCCGATGCATTGGCTTTGATGCACGATTATGTGGTAACGATGATGCTCTACGTGCTTTACTTAGGTTATGCTATAGCTGCCATCGTAGTGGTAATAGCAAGTTTTCAAATATACATAAAAATGAATATCGGGGAAGAAGGAGTAACGAAAGAAATACTCTTTCTGGTAGGTGCCTGTATCTTCATGATTAGTGCCTCCATCCTATTTCCTTCCTTCTTCGGATATCAGATATAAGAAACCGTTTCTAAAAAACACTCGACTGCGCAGAAGAGTAAAAACCGTGTATTAATTATTAATGTAAACAAATGATTCAGAAATTCAAGAAATTTATGAAGGGTATTTGCTCTTCCGAGAGAATCAAGATGATGTCTCTCATGTTGCTTGTCGGAACGGCAGCAGCGGTGGCTCAGAATTCGGCAGGCGACTATTCTGCGGGTACTACAGCCCTTGGGACTGTGACCACGGAGATAGCCAAGTATGTGCCGTATGTGGTCAAGCTTTGTTATGCTATTGCAGGCGTTGTGGCCGTGGTTGGGGCTATTTCTGTATATATCAAGATGAACAACGAAGAGCAGGATGTCAAGAAGTCTATCATGATGATTGTGGGAGCTTGTATCTTCCTTGTGGCAGCTGCACAAGCATTGCCGTTGTTCTTTGGTGTAAGTAGTTAAATCGTAATGGGCACTGACTCTAACTCTAACTCTGATGACCGGTATGCAGAATACCCGTTGTTCAAGGGGCTGCAAAAACCTCTTGAGTTCATGGGAGTCCAGGGCCGCTACATCTATTGGGCAGCAGGCGCTATCGGTGGAGCCATTATTGGCTTCATCGTGGCCTACTGTCTGATAGGATTTCTTGCGGGTCTGATTGTATTGGTTCTTGCGCTGGGTACAGGTGCAGCTTTTATCTTCATCAAACAGAAAAAAGGGTTGCATAGCAAGAAAAACAACAAGGGGGTATTTATTTACGCCTATTCAAAAAGAGTATGACAAAATTTAAAAGCCAAGATGCAGTATCTATTTATTTTAATCGGAACAATCTTGTTGTCATCCTGTGGCAAAAAGACATCAACGGAACATTTACTGGAAGCCCAACAGACAGCGGAAAAGACAAGAGAAAATTGGGATAACGCCAAACGCTCTTTTGAGATAAATATCGAAGGCTTGTCAACGCAGGAAATGGAAACGTTGCCCTCTATCGGGATTTATACGAATCCGAAGGATGCCACGGAGGAAGAATCGGCAGCTTTTCTGGGGACAGCATTTATAAAGAATGAGAAAGGAAGCTATCAGACAAGCGACCGGAATGCGGTGGCTACGGATTCGACAGCACAGCTATCCGTCTGTTATCCCCACCGCAAAGGGTTAAAAGAGAATGACAGCATTCTGCTGAATGCCCCTTTTGGGGAAAATCTGTACGGGAGGGAAGTGCAACGAGAATATGGTCGCACAGTTTCAATAAAGGTGAATATGGTTAGTGCGATGGCTTTACTTCGCATTACCTGTGGCAGCAACGATGTACAGGATTGGCTCGGAGGGTTGACTATCACCGGTGAAAGAATTTATACAAGGGTTATGTATTTGCCCTATCAAGGAAAGTGGTTTGGCATGACTGCGGATGGTCCCGTCAATGTTCAGCAAGCGGATTGCCTGCTGAACAATGGCAGATCGTTTGACTATTACCTGATTCCGACAGAAACAGCAGGTACGGTTGCCATTCATGCCAAAATAAACCATCAAAATTATACGGTAAAGACTACACTACCGCCTTTGCGTGCAGGGAGTCTGACCCAAATCAATCTTCAAAGGACGTCTGACGGACTGGCTGTAAGTAGCAGTTGGGTAGATACACGTCATGCAGTCCTTGGTAATAACAGGGTTACGGAGGTTGATACCGTGAAAGTTGGCTATTACCTGCAAAAGGGTGGATACATCAGCAGTAAGCGGGATACTTCATCTGTAGCAATTGTCATTCAGACAGACGGGAAGCGTGGTAAAGCGGTAGCATTAGAAGACTGCGAAGGGAAGTTCTGTTTTGGCAGCGGCTTCTTGACCAGTGGGAAGGTGTTCGCTACCATTGACGGAAAACGGAAGGAAGGAATTGTCAATCCTAAACAGGTTCAGGAAGTCGGTGATGCAGAGAAAATCATCTTCAAACCCGGCATTCCATACGGTACGGATTGTGCGCTTGGTTTTACAAACGGTGCGGAACTGACCACGTTGTTGATTGGAAAATCACAGCTGAAAGATGCGGGTGATAAGATGATTGATGAAACGCAAAGGCATCCGGGAAGCTATGTACCCTCTCTTGCTGAAATGACAGCGTTGTATTATCAACTTCGTTGTTCTGAAAGGGATGTTCCATGGAAACAGTTTACCATTCCAAGCGGTGAATACCTGACCAGCAGTGAATCTAGCAGCCAGTCATTCTATATGATGGATATGGAGAACGGTATCATTACCGGGACATTATCCAAACAGTACGCAAAGATGCAGTTGCGTCTTTTCTATCTATTTTAAATAGATAAATAAATAACTATTGCAGTCACTAAATAAATAAAATGCAGTAATGACAATCTATGTAATCCTTTTCTTCGTGGCATTGCTTATAGGCATGGCCGTATCGGTTTATGCTTTCGGTACGGGAGGTAAGCGCCAGCATATCTTTCAGGATATCTATTTTTCTGTGGAAGACACGAATGGGATTGGTGTTATCTATACCAAAACGGGAGAATATTCGGCGGTGCTGAAACTGGATAATCCGGTACAAAAGTATTCGGCGAACATTGACAGTTATTATGAGTTCACTCATCTATTCACCGCTATTGTACAGACATTAGGTGAAGGATATGCCCTGCACAAACAGGACATCTTCACACGAAACCGTTTCGGATTTGCAGGTACAGAGAACAAAGAGTTTCTTTCGAAATCCTATTTTGAATATTTCAAAGGTAGACAATACACGGATAGTTGTACTTATCTCACTATCACGCAGGAAGCCCGGAAGAGTAGCCTGTTCTCGTTCGACAATAAGAAATGGAAGGACTTCCTTGTAAAAATTCGTAAGGTGCAAGACCAGTTGCGTGACGCAGGCGTGCATTCGGAGTTTCTGGATAAAAATGCCGTGAATGAACTGGTAGACCGATGTTTCTCCATGAATTTTACGGACAAGAATACCTCCATGAGTAATTTCAAGGTAGATGAAGAAAGCATCGGGATGGGCGATCATAAATGCAAGGTATATAGCCTTGTGGATGTGGATAGTACCAATCTTCCCGGACTGATACGTCCCTATACCAACATTGAGGTGAATAACACCAGTATGCCGGTAGACTTGCTTTCTATGATAGACAGCATACCCGATGCGCAGACTGTGATCTATAACCAGATGATATTCATTCCCAACCAAAAACGGGAACTGGCCATGTTGGACAAAAAGAAGAACCGGCATGCGAGCATTCCTAACCCCTCCAATGAGATGGCGGTGGAAGACATCAAGCGTGTGCAGGAGACGGTGGCCAGAGAAAGCAAGCAGCTGGTTTATACCCATTTTAACCTGGTGGTATGCTGCGACAAGCAGGCGGACTTGCAGAAGCCGACGAACCATCTGGAGAATTGCTTCGGACGTATAGGCATCCATATCAGTAAAAGAGCCTATAACCAGCTGGAACTCTTTGTGAATTCATTCCCCGGAAATTGCTACGGTATGAATACAGATTATGACCGCTTCCTTACACTTAGCGATGCCGCCACCTGCTTGATGTACAAGGAACGCATCCAGCACAATGAGGAAACGCCTCTCAAAATCTACTATACGGATAGGCAAGGTGTACCGGTCGCGATTGATATAACGGGAAAGGAAGGGCACAACAAGCTGACGGATAATTCTAATTTCTTTTGCCTTGGTCCTTCCGGAAGCGGTAAGAGTTTTCACATGAACAGTGTGGTCAGACAGCTCCATGAACAGAATACCGATGTGGTAATGGTGGATACGGGAAATTCCTACGAAGGGCTTTGCGAGTACCTGAACGGCAGGTATATCAGCTATACGGAAGAGAAACCTATCACCATGAACCCGTTCAACATCCAGCGTACAGAGCTGAATATAGAGAAAGTCAATTTCTTGAAGAACCTGATTCTCCAGATATGGAAAGGCTCGGATGCTACGGCTACCGACCTTGAAATCCGTATTGCCGAACAGATGATTAGCGAGTATTACGAAGTCTGCTTCAACGGTTCCGGCGGTTATGATCCCGCACGCAGGGATGCTGTGACTAAAAAACTCGTAAACGGGGCGAAACGCAAGGCTGCCATACTGGGTGTGGATGTGGAAACCTTACTCGCTAAAGTGCCCGGAACGGTATCCATGCTGGAAGAGAGGCGCAGGGCACTGAAGGTGAAGGAACTTTCGTTTAACAGCTTTTACGAGTTCTCGATTGAGTTGCTTGACATCATCTGTATGGAGAACAACATCACCGAGATAGACTATGATAAATATGCCTATATGATTCAGCCTTTTTACAAAGGAGGGAAATATGAAAAGACGCTTAACGAGCAGGTGGACACCACGTTGTTCAACGAGAGCTTCATCGTATTCGAGGTGGATGCGATCAAAGATAGTAAGGAATTATTCCCGATAGTTACGCTCATTATAATGGACGTGTTTTTACAAAAAATGCGTCTGAAAACGAACAGGAAAGTCCTTGTAATCGAGGAAGCATGGAAAGCGATCGCCTCTCCGCTAATGGCGGAATATATTAAATTTATGTACAAAACCGCTCGTAAATTCTGGGCAAGCGTGGGTGTGGTGACACAGGAGATACAGGACATTATTGATAGCCCGGTGGTAAAAGAAGCCATTATCAATAACTCGGATGTAGTGATGCTGCTCGACCAAAGCAAGTTCAGAGAGCGGTTTGACAACATACAATCCATTCTTGGTCTGACAGACGTGGACTGTAAGAAGATATTCACCATCAATCGCCTTGAGAATAAGGAAAGCCGCTCATTCTTTAAAGAAGTGTTTATCCGCAGAGGATCGACCAGCGGAGTCTATGGGGTGGAAGAATCCAAAGAATGCTACATGACCTACACCACGGAGCGAGCGGAGAAAGAAGCCTTGAAACTTTATAAACGGGAGTTGAGATGCAGTCATCAGGAAGCCATTGAAGCCTATTGCCGGGACTGGAACCTGTCCGGGATTGAAAAATCACTGCCGTTTGCACAAAAAGTGAATCAGGCAGGACATGTACTTAATCTCGCACAAAAGAAACTGAAAGGATAAATAAAGGATTTGATAACAATGAAAAAAACTCTGTTCATACTCATAGCGATCTGTGCCTTTGCCATTCAGGTGAAAGCGCAGTATGTGCGTGTCAACTATGACAAAAAGACGATTGCAGCCATGGCGGGAGCATACGGAACAGAGACGGTTGCCGAAGTCTACTACAACGAGCAGGTACAGAAAATTCTGGATAAGTATAGTGCAGCAGAGGTAGCCACAGCGGGTATCTTTCTGTCCAAATACATGGATCGGAAAGGGTTGACCGAACTTGGTATACTTGCCAGCAGTACAGAGAATTATTATTACCGCCGCATCTACAATCTTGTCAGTGCGAAAATCATGCCTAAAATATGGACCGTGGCAGGGTTGATGCTCCGCTCTCCACAGACCGCTCTCTACTGGGGCAGCTATCTAATGAAAATCTGCACCGAGACGAAAAGCCTCTGTATGCAGTTTGAATCGGTAGTGACGAACAGTGAACTGTCGTTCAAGGACATTGCCTTTCTGGAACTTGATCCAAGAATCGCTGCCCTCTTCAAACTCTCCGAGTCCGGAGATATTGACTGGCAAACGATGTTTGATGATTTCGGTAATATCTCCAGTAATTTCACCAAAGAGAACCTTCAGGAAGATATAGACAAACTGTATAACATGGGAGTTGATTTGGCTACGACCGGAGGTGATAACCTGTCGGAGCGGATATTGGGTAGTAGCAGTTTCGACGAACTTCTTCAGGGAAAGACTAAAACGGTGATTAATGCCGCGAAAGGAAGCTATAAACTTTATGAGCAGATGGATAAATCCATCGGAGGCACGTTGCTGTCGTTGGTTGGTGTACAGGACAATGTAAGTAACCTGTTCAAGATGAGTGACTATAACCTGACCTCATGGATGACGGATTATCTGCATGAAGCAGTGGGACAATATTATACCCAAAGGTGGTATATCTATCGACGGGATGCCGGAAGTGAGACTCTTTGCAACTACAATCCGCCCACAGATGATAACAGTGTCATCAATGGCGGCGAATGGGTACGTTTTGAAACGGGTGATGCCGGTTTCTATCCCAATGCGGCACAAGTGGAACAGATATTGAGTAATTCGGAAAGATATGCCGGATGGTCGAGAACCAAGGTGAACGGGCTGAATAACGGCAATGACGGCTATACCTATTCAATCAACTACTGGCGTAACGGCTATGTCATTTCAAGAAACGGAAAGCAGACAAAGAAAGCATACGCTTACAGTATCTCCGTAACAAAGAACTGGAACCATACGGAAGTCATTTATGAGGATTTATTTGATTCCTACACCATGGACTTGAGTGCGTTCAAGGCACAACTGACCGCAAGGCTGTCGGAATACAACGACAACGAAGAGGGTTATACCTATTATATAGGTAGCGATGCCAAGAAATACTATCAGGCAACGGATGCCGCTAAGCTGAAAGGTTGCGAAAGTGTAATTATCAGCGTGACCTGTAGTGATGGTGCCACGCTTAACTCCGGTACCACTTCCTATAAATGTCGCACGTGTGGAGGTAGCCTGAATGCCCACACCAAAGAGTGTGTGATGCAAACCTCTCTTTCGGGAAACGAAAGTCTGGATTTGTCCGAACTAGATGAAAAAGAAAGAGAATACCAAGAGAAGATCGGTCTATTACAAAGTCAGATCGACCAACTGGAAAAGGAGAATGCCGACCTGATAAAGAAGATAGCGTCTGCCAGTGTGGAAGATGCAGCCAAATACAGGCAGCAATATAACCAGAATAAGAGCCAGATAACACAGTTGCAAACGGAGCTTGCCGCCTGGCAAAAGAAAATGGAAGATCTGGCGGAAGCCCGTGCTGAAGCGAACGAAGACAATTCCGTGCCGACAGATGACTATTACCGTATACCGGCTATCCTGCAAGATTGTAAGATAGCTTATAGCCTGACATGGCAAGGTGACGGGTGGTGGGAAGGCTATAGCTATCTGAGGAAAGCGACTGCTCCCAACATCAAGGGGACTGTCACTTTCAAAGCTACCGTGATCATTGCCCGAAAACCGAAATACTTCCTTGGCATCAAGATACACCGCGCCATCGTACAAATCAGTTGGGAATTGACCGCAGAATATACTGATACGGAGGTAGTGGATATATTGCAACTCGACCCTCAAAAGAGCGATGCTGACAAAGCTAAGGAAGTAAACAACCGGATATCGGAGATAGCCAGACAATATCCTAACTGCCAGGTAAACACGGAGTATATGAAGAGTGCTCCACCAGAAGAAGATCAGAGTGAAGATGTCTATCATCTATTGTGGTCGTCGGACAGATTGCAAGTTGCCCGACAGGTAGATACCCGGCTGACGAAAATCTATGCCGATCTGGTATCGTTGGAAAAGATGATGCACTACAAACGCTCGATCATAGATGTATTGAAAGACATTGCACCAGCTATCCGTGATGACCAAGGCAGGAGATTGACACTGGTAGAACAATGCCGGAAACGGTGGTTGCGTGGAGCCGCCAACAGTCTACACTCGGTGGATTATAATGGAAAATATGAGGAGGAATGATTATGAAAGAAGTACATATTATTATATTACTGACAGTAATCCTCCTATTTCCTATTAAGGCGAGTGCCCAGTGGGGATTTGATGTGCCGGCAGTGGAAGCCTATATCAATGACCACAAGCAACAACGAAGCTTATTGCTGGCACGTTCCACTCTGGAACTCAGCAACCAACTTCTACATGAATACAGTAGTGAGGCAACGGTGGACTATAAGAATCTGAATGTGGATCTGGATAAATATACCCGTGCCTTTGATGTGATAGATGTGCTTTACCAGTCGTTGCGTACCAGTCTGAATGTCTATTCCACCTATCAGTCTGTGAGCGATAGAATACAGGATTACAAAAACCTGTTGGAAGACTATAACAGCAAAGTGCTGAAACGCAACAAGCTCTCTTTGGGTGATACGCTACTGATCGGTATTAACCTGCGCTGCATACAAAAAATAAGCGATGAAGGTGATCAACTTTATCGCTCGCTCGGCGATCTTGTACTCTATGCTACCGGCGCGGCCGCCTGCTCCACCTTTGACCTGCTATTGGTACTGGAAAGTATCAACACCGGGCTGGACAATATAGAGAAGCATCTGAATAAATCCTACTTTGAGACGTGGCGGTATATCCAGCTACGCATGGGATATTGGAAGGAATCCATCTATCGGAGCAAAAGCAAATCCGAAATCATAGAGGATGCATTCGGCAGATGGAGAGAATCAGGATTGAACCCCTATAAAAATAAGTAAATGATGAAGAGAATCTTATTCCTATCGGCAATGGTAATGGGCATTTGCCCTTTGGCAAAGGCGCAAAGCGTCACGTATAATCACGATGATGCCAAGATGAATCAGATAACCGTAATGGAAATCGGTTCGGGAGGGTTGACTCCCTCACTGTACTATACCCTTCTGCATAAATCTTATCAGAAGAGCGCATTGAGCAAAAACAAGCTGGCTTACAGAACGACTGCCGGGCTAAACCTCTATGCACAGGTGGATGAAGCCGAAGCGCTGGACTCCGCCCTGAACCAACGGGCAAAGATTGAAGCCCTGAATGTGGCAGACCGAAGCGGAGGTGCACTGGACCTGGCATGGATGGCGGAGAGTGGCAAGCTGAATAGCAAGATGGCGGACTTTGAGCGGAATATTCGCCGGATATTGGAAGCGGGCGGTACAGCCAATGAGCAGGAACACTGGATAGCATATTATAATGTATATCAATGTGCCATCAAAGCGGCACAAAATGCCTATATGCCCAATGCCCAGCGAAAAAAGGAATACCTACGTATCTATGCGGATGTGGCACGGAAAAATGAAACACTCATTCTTTACATCGTGCGGCTCTCCAATGCCCGAAAGACTTCGGAACTACTGGCGGCTACGGGTAATAGAGAGAATCACAAAGCACAAATTGTGAGAAACGCACTCTCCCGTTGGAGAGATGCAGGTTGGAGTACCAGCAGACATGGATTGGAAGAATAATAACATAAAACAACAAACGTATGGCAAGTAACATACTTTCGGATTTTGGCATCAATATTCTCGAAGAAGAGATAGATGACATCATCTTTCAGACCAATGAATTTCTTTGTGATGCGACCTTCACTGGTTCGCAAGGTCCTTTTTGGTGGATATTGCAGATGTGTATGGCACTGGCGGCGCTCTTCTCCATCATCGTAGCCGGAGGAATGGCTTATAAGATGATGGTGAAGCACGAGCCTTTGGATGTGATGAAACTGTTCAAACCACTGATGATAGCCATCATTCTGTCATGGTGGTATCCACCGGCAGATACGGGCATGAACCGCAGCGGAAGTAGCTGGTGCGTATTGGACTTTCTATCTTATATCCCCAACGCCATCGGTTCCTATACACATGACCTCTATGAAGCGGAAGCCGCACAGATAACGGATAAGTTTCAGGAGGTGCAGGAATTGATATACGTGAGAGACACCATGTACACCAACCTACAGGCGCAAGCCGACGTAGCCCGTTCGGGAACCTCCGACCCCAACCTGATAGAGTCTACGATGGAGCATGCAGGAGTGGATGAAGTAACTAATATGGAGAAAGACGCGAGCAGGCTGTGGTTCACTTCACTGGTGAGCGGAGCAACTGTGTGCATAGATAAAATAGTGATGGTGATTGCTTTAATTGTATTCCGTATCGGGTGGTGGGCGACGATCTACTGTCAGCAAATATTGCTCGGTATGCTCACTATCTTCGGTCCGATACAGTGGGCTTTCAGCCTGTTGCCGAAATGGGAAGGCGCCTGGGCGAAATGGCTGACAAGGTATCTGACGGTGCATTTCTATGGAGCGATGCTTTACTTCGTGGGGTTCTACGTGTTGCTGCTTTTTGATATCGTGCTCTGCATACAGGTGGAAAACCTAACGGCAATAACCACTTCGGAGCAGACAATGGCAGCCTACCTGCAAAATTCTTTCTTCTCGGCAGGCTATTTGATGGCAGCAAGCATCGTGGCGCTGAAATGCCTGAATCTTGTACCGGATTTGGCGGCATGGATGGTACCGGAAGGAGACACAGCATTTTCTACCCGAAACTTCGGTGAAGGTGTGGCGCAACAGGCAAAGATGACAGCAAGTGGAGCGGTAACTTCAGTAACAGGAGGAATGATGAGATAGAAGCCTCCGTAGCCCTACGGAACCATGAACCTCGGGTCATTTGCCTCTCCGTAGGCCTACGGAACCATGAACGTCGGTCGGTTTGCCCTTCCTACTGCGGTAGGAACCATGAACGTCGGGTCATTTGCCCCTCCTACTGCAGTAGGAACCATGAATGTCGGGTCGTTTGCCCTTCCTACTGCGGTAGGAACCATGAATGTCGGGTCGTTTGCCCTTCCTACTGCGGTAGGAACCATGAACGTCGGGTAGTTTGCCCTTCCGACGACGGTAAATCAGATTAAATAAGCGTATAAACAAAGAAAAATATGGTCATTAAAAACTTAGAAAACAAAATCAGGCTTGTCACGATCATCTGCGGATTCTTTCTTGTCGGATGTATCCTGATTAGCATATCCAGCATCTGGACTGCACGGAGCATGGTAGTCGATGCCCAACAAAAAGTATATGTATTGGATGGGAATGTGCCTATCCTTGTGCAACGAACCACCATGCAGGAAACTCTTGATGTAGAAGCGAAAAGTCATGTGGAGATGTTCCACCACTACTTCTTTACCCTGGCACCTGACGATAAGTACATCAGATACACCATGGAAAAAGCGATGTATCTGGTGGATGAAACAGGACTGGCACAATACAATACCTTGAAAGAAAAAGGTTTTTATAACAATATCATGGGTACGAGTGCGGTGTTCAGTATCTTCTGTGACAGCATCAGGTTTGATAAAGAGAAGATGGAATTTACCTATTATGGTCGGCAGCGCATCGAGCGCAGGACAAGTATCCTGACTCGCGAACTGGTAACAGCAGGACAGCTTAAACGAGTGCCAAGAACGGACAATAATCCGCATGGGTTGCTGGTAATGAACTGGCGAACCTTATTGAATAAAGATATTGAACAAAAAACTAAAAATAACTACTGATATGAGCTGGAAGAAAATGATACTCGGCGAAAAGATGCCTGATAAGGACGATCCGAAATATAAGAAGCGGTATGAAAGTGAAGTGACAGCCGGTCGCAAGACCGCCAGACTACTGAAGATAGATAAGGCGGCTAGTGCTGTGCAGCAGTTTGCCTGCAAATATCCGAAATGGTTTCTGACCATCGTGTTTGCTATCGTACTGAGCAGCCTGGCATTTAATATCTACCGTGTGGTAGCCGTGAGCCGGATGCAGAAGACAGAGCAACACACAACCGCTACGGAGCGACAGGAAAAATTACTCAAACAAAAATATCACCGCAATGATAACAGATAAGATAAACTTCAAACAGCCGAAGTATATGCTTCCTGCCATCCTCTATCCCCTTTTGCTGATAGCCGGATATCTGATTTTCGACATCTTTGATACCGAAACAGCGGAAAAACCTAACGCGCTTCAAACCACAGAGTTTCTGAATCCGGAACTGCCACAGGCACAGATTAAGAATGATGGCATAGGCAGCAAGTACGAGAGCATGGTGAAGTCCTACGGAAAGATTCAGGACTACTCGGCCGTAGAGAACATTGACAGAAATGACGAAGACGAAAACAAAGAAGATTATGATTCGAAATACTCCAAAGATGATCTTGCCCTGCTGGATATGGAAGCAGCCCAACGAACAGAAGAGATACAGGAAAAGCTCCGGCAAAGTGCGGAAAAAGGGAAAATGCTGATGACGGACTCCACCGGCATTCAACCGCTCAGCGAAGCGGAACGGCTGGCACGCAGCAAGCAACGAGAACAAGAGGCATTGGCAGAATTGCAAAAAGCACTTGCCGAAGCCCGGCTGAGTGGTCAGAAAAGCGTGGGAGAACTGGCTGAAAATACAGACAATACAGGAAACAGGCAGGCCGCAGTGATAGGTAAAATAGAGGTGAACGAAAATGAAGTGAACAGTATCGACGAGAATGCTACAAGTAGTACGGTAGTAAAACTTGTAAAGAAACCATCGGATTATTTCCACACTTTGGCTGAGAATGAACCCGAGCCGAAACTGATAAAAGCCATTATTGATGAAGATATCAAGGCTGTGGACGGGTCGAGGATAAGGCTTCGGCTGTTGGATGATGTAGAAATCGGTGAGTTGGTGGTACCCAAAGGAGCTTATCTCTACGCCACGATGAACGGATTCGGTAGCCAACGGGTGAAAGGCAATGTGAAAAGCCTGATGGTGGCGGATGAACTGGTGAAGGTAAATCTTTCCATTTATGATACGGACGGATTGGAAGGCCTTTATGTACCCAGTAGCACATTCAGAGAGACAAGCAAGGATGTGGCAAGCAGCGCCTTGGGCAGCAATGTAAATATGAACAACGGGACAACCGGCAATAGTTTTACGCAATGGGGGATGCAAGCTGTACAGAACGCTTACCAGCGAACCAGTAATGCGATTTCCAAGTCAGTAAAGAAAAACAAGGCGAAGCTGAAATACGGAACATTTGTGTATCTCGTGAATGACAAAGAGAAGAAATGACAGATTAAATAATAACCAGATATGAATATTAAACAGAAGATTGCAGCCCTTGTATATGGACTGCTGGCAGTATCTCCCACCTTCGCACAACAGACTTACGAAGAGATGGAACAGATAACCGTAAATGAACAGGTGACTACCGTCATCACCGCTTCAGAACCGATTCGATTTGTGGATATCTCCACCGATAAGGTGGCAGGCGACCAACCCATCAATAATACCATCCGGTTGAAACCCAAAGAAGGTGGTCATGAAGACGGCGAGGTACTGGCCATCGTAACGATAGTGACGGAACGTTACCGCACGCAATATGCTTTATTATACACTACAAGGATGAAAGAAGCGGTGAGCGACAAAGAGATACAGCTTATGGAAAGACAGGCCTACCGTAATCCGGCCGTGAGCCTGTCCACCGAAGAGATGTACCGCTATGCCCGGCAGATATGGACTTCTCCGGCAAAGTTCAGGAATGTGAGTACCAGGCAACACCGGATGACCATGCGGCTGAACAACGTCTATGCCGTGGGTGACTATTTCTTTATCGACTATTCGGTAGAGAACCGCACGAATATCCGATTTGACATTGATGAAGTGCGCATCAAACTGGCAGATAAAAAAGTATCGAAAGCGACCAATTCGCAAATCATCGAGTTGAAGCCTGAAATGACCTTGGAACAGACAAAATCCTTTCTGCACGGGTATCGGAATGTGATGGTTATCAAGAAACTGACTTTCCCCAATGACAAGGTATTGACTATTGAGATGAGTGAGAAACAGATTTCCGGCAGAACTATTGTTCTCAACATAGACTATGAAGATGTACTGAGTGCAGACAGTTTTAATAACGCTTTACTAAGAGAGGAATGAAAAAGATAGTGATGATATTGGTAGTAACCTTGACAATGGCTACTACAGCATGGGCAGATGACCGGAACGGAAGAATACAAATAGGAACCGGACTGCTCTACGAGAATGGTATGGATTTGACTATCGGCTATGAATACGAGACAAAGTATCATAACGCATGGGAGTTTTTTGGCAATGCCTATCTGAAGTGGGCTGAATGTGCTTCCTGCGGACATGTCTGCCCTGAATCGTTTTGGAACAATTACAGAACATGGGGATTGGGTGTGGCTTACAAACCTTGCGTAGTGAGGGGACGCAACCATTATGGAAGTTTACGGTTTGGTGGTTCACTGGGTTCCGGCAGCAGTAGTATATTAGGTGGTATTCACGTAGGCTATGAACATAGCTATTCTCTGAAAAAAGGGTGGCAACTCTACTGGCAGGTGAAAAGTGATATCATGATCGAAGGTAAAGACCTGTTTCGCACAGGTATAGTAATCGGAGTAAAAATACCAACCAGATGAAAAATATATTATTAATATGTATGAGCGCCGTCCTCCTGACGGCTTGTGATAGTCATCAGGACTTTCCGGACACCGCTATGAAGGTAGGGCATATTCTGTGTACAGGCGGGCAGGTGCTATCCTATGGGGATTATAAGGAATCGGGTGAGGAAGCCATCGGAGTTGTGTTCTATCTGAACCGTGATTCGGAAACGGAAGGGAAGGGGTATGCCGTATATCTACATGATATAGCTTCCGAATCCTTTGCGGACAGTATCGGAGTAAATCAGGGTACATCGGTGGATGTGAATGCATTGGACGGGAACGCCAACACCTTTGCCCTTTTCACTACGACAGATGTGTCATCCCCTTTGGCAAAAAGTGTATTTGATATCTGGAGCTACGGACAGAGTGCCTATATCCCGTCGGTGGCACAAATGAGACTGCTCTACGGAGTGAAAGAGAGTGTGAACCGCTACCTTGAACTTTGCGGGGGAGATTTGCTACCTGATAATCCTGACAGATGTTGGTACTGGACATCTACCGAAGTAAAAGGACAGCAAATTGCCAAGGCATGGCTGTATTCCATGGGAAGTGGAGCCATGCAGGAAACACCGAAACTGCAAGCGCATAAGGCGAGAGCGATTATAACCATTAATGAATAACAAGTATATAATACATGGAAGAAAGCAAAGAACTGCAAGGAGCTTACAAGATATTCAGGGCGGTGATTTATATCTCTATCCTGATGGAATTTTTCGTGTATGCCATTTCACCGGAGATGCTGGACCATTGGAACGGCATACTCTGTGATGTGCATGATCGCATCAAGACGTGGTTTATCTACCAAGATGGAAATCTTGTTTACAGCAAGATAGCAACTTTTGCGCTTATCTGCATCACATGTGTAGGCACGAGGAACAAGAAGCATCTGGAGTTTGATGCCAGAAGGCAGGTACTCTATCCGTTGGTTAGTGGTGTAGCGTTGCTGATAGCAGCGGTGTGGCTCTTTGGTTTTACCATGAATGTACGGTTGTACAGCTTGCCACTGAATATCATCCTGTATATGGGAACAACTATAGCCGGAACTATCCTGGTGCATGTGGCATTGGATAATATTTCGAAGTTCCTGAAAGAAGGGCTGCTGAAAGACCGCTTTAACCTTGAGAACGAAAGTTTCGAGCAATGTACACAGTTACAGGAAAATCTATATTCGGTGAATATTCCAATGCGTTTCTATTATAAAGGTAAATTTCGCAAAGGATTCTGCAATATCTCCAATCCATTCAGGGGAACGTGGGTGGTAGGAACTCCGGGATCAGGTAAGACGTTTTCCATAATAGAACCATTTATCCGGCAGCACTCCGCCAAAGGTTTTGCCATGGTGGTGTATGACTACAAGTTTCCCACCTTAGCAGAGAAACTATACTATCATTACAGGAAAAATCAGGAACTTGGCAAGGTGCCCGAAGGCTGCAAGTTCAATATCATCAACTTTGTGAATGTGGAATACAGTCGGAGGGTGAATCCCATTCAGCAGAAATATATTCAGAACTTGGCTGCGGCCAGTGAAACGGCTGAAACTTTGCTTGAATCCCTACAAAAGGGAAAGAAAGAAGGAGGTGGGGGCAGCGATCAGTTCTTTCAGACATCGGCAGTCAATTTCCTGGCTGCATGCATCTACTTTTTTGTGAACTATGAACGGGAACCTTACGATGAGAACGGCAATCGGTTGTATGCGGAAAAGGCGCAAGACAAGGAAACGAAATTTTGGAAACCGACAGGTGTAGTGCGTGACAAAAAAGGTGGTGAGATTGTCCAGCCTGCCTATTGGTTGGGCAAGTACTCCGATATGCCGCATATCCTTTCGTTTCTCAATGAAAGCTACAAAACTATTTTTGAGGTATTGGAAACAGACAATGAAGTGGCGCCATTACTTGGCCCGTTTCAAACTGCACTGAAGAACAAGGCGATGGAACAATTGGAGGGTATGATTGGTACGCTGCGTGTTTATACCAGCCGGTTGGCGACCAAAGAGTCCTATTGGGTATTCCATAAAGACGGTGATGATTTTGATTTGAAAGTCAGTGATCCGAAGAACCCAAGCTATCTGCTGATAGCCAATGATCCGGAGATGGAGAGTATTATCGGAGCTTTGAACGCTTTGATTCTAAACCGGCTGGTTACGAGAGTGAATACAGGGCAAGGTAAGAATATTCCGGTGAGCATCATTGTAGATGAGTTGCCGACATTGTATTTCCATAAGATAGACCGGCTGATAGGTACTGCCCGGAGCAATAAGGTAAGCGTAGCTTTGGGCTTTCAGGAACTTCCGCAATTAGAATCTGATTACGGCAAGGTTGGTATGCAGAAAATCATCACAACGGTTGGTAATGTGGTTGCCGGTTCTGCCCGTGCAAAAGAAACGTTGGAGTGGCTGAGCAATGATATTTTCGGTAAGGTGGTGCAGCTCAAGAAAGGTGTCACCATTGACCGGGACAAGACCTCGATCAATCTGAATGAGAATATGGACAACCTTGTTCCGGCAAGCAAGATTTCCGATTTGCCTACCGGTTGGATATGTGGCCAAGCGGCACGTGACTTTATGAAAACCAAGGTCGGCAAGAACGGAAACATGAACATTCAGGAATCGGATGAATTCAAGACTTCGAAGTTTTACTGTAAGACGGATTTTGATATGGCGGAGATAAAGAGAGAGGAAGCTGATTATGAAAACTATCCACTTCCCCGATTCTATACTTTCAAATCGAAGGAAGAACGAGAACGGATACTTTACAGGAACTTCGTGGAAGTGGGGCAGGAGGTAAAGGCTATGATTGAGGATGTGCTGAATAAGAGAGGGGCTATCTGAAGTTTTGTATTATCAAAAGTTATTTTCAATAATGGAAGCATTGAATGGAGGGGAAAGAGTGATCTTAAACAAATTTGGGACATTTTTGACAAGAGAACGTCCCGAAAAGGAAAGTGTGAATCCAAAGACTAAAATACCAGTTTTTTTGGAGGCTGAAAAAATGTTAAATTTTGGGCAACTCCAGATTTTATAGGAAAAACAACCTCAAAAAAACATGAACAGGATAGCTAGTGTAAAGATTGAGTGAGATTGCGTATTGTCTGTGAGGTTTGTATAAATCTATTGCCCATAAATAGATAATATAGTTTTATAACTAATTCTTATTCTGCGTTGGAGGAATCCTATCCTCTACGTATTGAAAAAATATTTCCTTATATCCTTCTGTTACATGAATAACCTCATCTGCAATATAAATGCAATTGTTTCTATCAATTGCTTTTATCTGATTCAATGCTACGATATATGACCGATGAACACGCATAAATCTATCTTTTGGCAATAAACCTTCTACCGCCTTCATCGTTAAGTGAGTAATTAATGGACGCTTTTCATCCTTTAAATAAATACGTACATAGTCTTTTAATCCGCTTACATACAGAATATCGTTTATATCGACTTGCCTGAGTTGATTATCCATCCGGATATAAATGGAAGAGTTTTTTCTGTCTGGTTCATTTTTGTTGTTGATCAGATTAAACCATTGTTTGGCTTTCTCTGCTGCATTCAAGAATTTATGATACCGGATAGGTTTTAATAGGAAATCAAGCGCATTCACTTCATAGCTTTCAAAAGCGTATTCTTTGAAGGCAGTAGTAAAAATGATCTTTGTTTCGAGCGGAACCATGCGTGAAAGGTTCAATCCGTCGAGATCGGGCATCTGGATATCCAGAAAAACAAGATGGACAGGATTACCTTTCAAGGCAGAGAGTGCCTGTACAGGGTCGTCAAATGATGCCGACAACCTCAAGAAAGGAGTACGATTGATGTAATCTTCCAGCATTTTGATAGCCAATGGTTCATCGTCTACAACTATACAGGTGAGGTCTGTCATAAGCAATTCTGTAGGGTAATTTGTGCAAAATAAATATCATTCTTTACTTCCTGTACATATTGATACCTACCGGGGTAGGTTAGTTCAAGGCGACGACGGAGATTCTCTAATCCTATTCCAGAACCAATACGGTCGGACTCAATCTTGATGTGGATGCTGTTTTCGCAGGTAAATATAAGGTCGCTGCCTTGTGCTTTGAAATTGATATGTATAAAAGAAGGCTTGCGGCTATTGACACCATGTTTGAATGCATTTTCTATTAGCGAGATAAAAAGCAATGGCACTATCATGGACGGTTTTGAAGGTACGTTTAGTTCCACTTCTATGGTTGTTAGCTCATTGCAGCGGAGTTTCATCAGATCGATATAATTGTGCATGAATTCTATTTCTCCTTCAACCGGTACGAGATCGTGGTTGGAGTCGTACAACGTATAGCGCAATAAGTCGCTCAACTGACCGATGCTCTCTTGGGCACCATCTGCATTTATTTGCACGAGGCTTGAAATGTTGTTTAACGTATTAAACAGGAAGTGAGGATTCAATTGACTCTTTAGCCAAGCCAGTTCTGCCTCCGCATTCCTTTGTTTTTCTTCTTTCAGACGCATCTGCATATTGTTCCAGCGGATAATGTATCGAAACCCCGTGGCACAGCCTATCAAGAGAACGCTAAAAAGAAAAGCGACGCCTACAATGGACCAGAATGCTGGTCTTAATTCTCCTTGCATGTGTTGGAACATGCCGGTAAACATCCACAGATGGCTGACGATCAGGATTGCCACATTGATAAGGAAGAATGCCGGGAGATGCCTGCGAAAAAGGAACCGGGGTACCAACCAGTAGAAGTTCATAAAATAGATGAGAACGGAGGGCAGAACGTGCTTGAAAGTTCCTCTCAAAACACCTATAATGCGTTCTCCGCTACCGTGCGACACGAAATCAATCATGGCAGGTAGAAACAGGATGGCTACCCAGAATAATATCTGTGAACTGACAATAGCAAGGTTCTTACCCGAATGTGTCATATCGTTTATCTTTTTGCCAAAAATAGCCATTTATTTTGTTTTCTAGTTATTGTACAAGCATATTTCCTATACCTTCGGATTGCGACTGGTTATCTTTTATATCGGTATTATTTATGGAGCGTTTGGTTTGCTTCAGGGTTAGTTTTTTGCCGAAGGTATAACTAACACTGACGCTTATATTACGGATAGGTAGTGTGGTTACCGAGCGGCTTATGAAATCATTTCCTTTGGAGTAGGATTTGAGTTCCATGCCGCTACCCGACAAATTGGTCATTCCCGACAAGCTGACGCTCAGACGTTCCTGAAGGAATGCGCGTGAAAGACTTCCCATCATGGCATTGAAACCGCTTGACCATCCTTGCAAATTGTATGATTTACTGGAAGTCATCAGGTTCATGCTTAAACGGATATTCCAGGGAAGCGTTTGTTGGTATCCTAACATCAAATTAGCTTGCCAGCCGCTATTCTTAAGTTCCAGCTGATCACTTTTTATATTAGTATAAGAGCCGCCACCGTTTAGTGTGAAGCGTGTTTTTGGACTTGCGTTCCAGTTCATGTAAGCAGTTAACCGGCTCTGACTATTCTTCACTATGTTGCCATACGTAGAGTTTAGTATGTCGTCCTGATAAAAGCTGTATCCTTCAATAGCATTATTGCAGATGCTTTGGCGCAGGGTGATGTTCATCATCCATTTATGTGTGAATCTGTTATAAACCAGACTGATGTTATGTGCCTTCTCCGGTTCCAGGTTTGTATTTCCATAAGAAATGGCTGTCGGGTCGGAGTTATCAATGTACGGGCTTAGCAGTCCGATGCCGGGGCGACTGATACGCATGTTGTACGTCAACCCTATATTTTGTTTCTGATCAATGGTATAGCCGATATTAGCCGAAGGAACCAGATTATTGTAATCGAGTTTAAAGTCTGTTCCTTGTCCCGACTTGTAAGTTACATCCTGCCAGGTATGCTCGTAACGTAAGCCGGCTTTTGCGTTCCATTGCGCTTGTTTAAGACTATATTCCATGTATCCGGCCAATATATCGTTGCTGTGATTATATTTCAGGCTGCTTTGAGGGTCGTATTCGTACTGGCCGTCTATATCGGTATAATATTTAGAGTCGGAGGAGTTATTGCGCAAAATATATTTGGCGCCTACATCAAGCGTTTGCCCTTTTCCTATTGGGGTGGTATAATCAATCTGGAAAGTGTTTTCTACTGTATTACGGTATGCATCAGTATAGCGGTCGACCAGATTGAGGAATGAGTTTTCTTCGTTGGTATCATATAGGTTGTAACTATCTGAGTTATTGGGCGAGGTGGAGATCAGGTAAGAAAGCGTAAGCATCCTGTCTTTGTTTCCGGCAAAAGTACGTTGGTAATCTATGCTTCCGTTGATGGAGGTACGATCATTGTCGGAATCATTGCGTCCGCTATACCCAAATCCGTTGCCATAAATACCCCCTGTCATATGGGTTTGCGATTGAAAATCGCTCCCGTTGCTGAACCCCATTAAACCGAATGAGGCCGTAAGCAGACGAAGAGAGTCTATTTCATACCCCAGGTTTACATTTCCCATTTTCATATTGAAATCCGTATCGCCTGTCTGTGCATAACTCATCATGATGTTGTCTGATGTTCCGGTTTGTTCGCGCGATGTACGTACTTCCATATCTTTCATTTTTCTGTGCATTAAATTTCCATTCACGCTCAATGAAAGTTTACCTTGTTGAGTATTGAAATAGAATCCGCCTCCCACACCTTTATTGCTTGCCATGCCTCGTAAAGTGGCGTTGTATCCACTCATTTGGCTATTTGTGGCCTGGGTCTTTTCGGTTATCAGATTTAATACACCGCCTACACCCTCGGCATCGTACCGTGCTCCGGGATTGGTAATGACTTCAATGTTTTTTATGCTGGCTGCTGGCATATTTTTAAATATTTCAGCCGGATTGCTACTCATCATTACGTTTGGTTTTCCGTCTAAATACACTTTGAAACTACTGCTGCCGTTAACGGTTATGTTGTCGTTACCGTCAACCGTTACCATTGGTACTTTACGAAGCATATCGAGTATGGTATTGCTTTTGGAGTCTATATCGTCGGCTACGCTGTAGCTCATTTTGTCGACTTCCATCTTTACCAATGGTTTTTGGGCGATGATTTCTACTCCTTGCAGTTGCAGAACATCGTCTTTTATGTAAATCTCTCCCAGGTCTATCACGGCTTCGCCTTTTAGAGTAAACGGAACCGTTACATTCGCCTTTCCTACCGAGCTGAATTGTATATCATATTCTCCTTTTCCGTTAAGTTCTTGCTGGAATCTGCCTTGCATGTCTGTGATGGCCATTGCGATGGGTGTTTCGGGTTTCTTTTTCGCTGTTACCCGAATGGTGGCGTATGGTTCGGCTTCATGGCTTAGTGAATCTACCAACACCCCCCGGAGAACCGTTTTCTGAGCGTGTATGGTTGTTGGAATAGCCCATGTAAATAGGCAAATCGTTAGTAAGAAAATATTTCTTTTCATAGCTGTATCTTTTAAAATTTGATGTAAAGCTATGGTATGATCCTGCAAAAGTAATCCTGTTTTCGACGAACTGCCGGGATATATTCGACGAATGCAAACACATATCGTTTATACCATATTTATATATAAGCGCGCGTATATGTTCTTATGTTGAACCTGCATTAAACGTATCCTATTCATCCTTAATTATTCTGTAAAGGAGATTGTATACAAATAAAGCAAATACTGTATAAAATAAACACAAAATGTACCTAAAGTACAATTTCATATACATAAAGTACACTATACTCGCACTGTAAATTCGCATTTTTGCATTCGAAAGAAATTAAATCAATTAAAAATACGATGAGAGCACTAAAGATTACTTTGATAACATTATGCACTTTGCTGTTTATAGGCAGCAGTGCAATAGCCAGGAACCTGAAGGGTGCGAAACTGGATTTTGTTTATGAAGATACCGTGTTTAAGAACCCATTTATTGATGTAGATAAAACAATAAACAAACCCGTAAAGTGCCGTTACATACACGGTGGCTTTGACGATGGCACACGATTCTCATTTTATTTCCCCGAAAAAAAGGCTTATACAGGCCGCTTCTTTCAATACGTAACCCCTTTTCCCGATAGCGAAACCTCGGCACAAGCTTACCCTGACGAAATTAGCCCTATTGGCTTTAGTATTACTCACGGTGCTTATTTCATCGAAACCAATGAAGGCGGAAAGCTGGATTTTGCCGACTCTTCTACTTCAAGGGAATCTTCGATAGGAGCTTATCGCGCAAATGCCGCCTGTGCGGAACTATCGCGCCATATTGCAAAGTTAATCTATGATTGCGAGCGCCCTTATGGATATTGTTATGGCGGAAGCGGTGGTGCATTTCGTTCGGCTGGCAGTATGGAAATTACAAAAGGTGTATGGGATGGTGCTGTACCTTTCGTAATGGGATCGTCCAATGCTATCCCGAATGTATTTGGTGTACGTATGCATGCTCTACGCCTGCTTAAAGACAAAATGGATGACATTATTGATGCGCTGAAACCCGGAGGAAGCGGCGACCCTTACGCAACACTGACGGCTGAGCAACGCCAGACGCTACAAGAATGTACCCGGATGGGCTTCCCAATCAAAGCATGGTACGGATGGCCGTATATGGATGCCCATGGTTTTGTCGTCCTATACAGAACACTTGTTGCAATGGACGAATCCTATTTCCGCGAAGATTTCTGGAACAAACCCGGCTATCTGGGATATGATAATCCGGCTTCCTTACAGCGCGACCGTGTGCAGACCAAAGGGATTATAAAAAGAATCATAGGTCAGGCTGAAGCAGAACGCCTGAATCTCGTCAGACCACTTTCAGATACTGAACGTGGCACGGCCGATCGTGCCTGGGCGAGCATGGGTGCCGATATTAAGGACAAGCCTGTTGCTTATGAAATAGATGTAGATGTTAAAGATATAGGTATGGGAGGTGATATCATCATTCTTTCCGGACCGGGAAAAGGTAAACTTATCCAAATAACTAAAACAGAGGGTAAGTATGTTGCTTTGGCTGACGTAAATGATCCACAACTGCTTACCCTATTAAATGTCGGCGATTCCGTACAAGTAGATAATTCCGATTTCCTTGCCGTTCAAACATACTACCGCCATCAGGTACCTTCGATTGATTACTATGCCTGGAACCAATTCCGCGGTTACAATAACGTACCCATTTATCCGCAGCGGCCTTATCTGATAGGCCCTTACATTACCATGGGAGCTGCCGGATGTGTGCCCGACGGAAAAATTAACGGCAAGATGATTCTTTGTTGCTCGGTATGGGATAGGGAAGCCTTTGCCTGGCAGGGCGATTGGTACAGAAACAAAGTAAAACAACACCTTGGAGACGCGGCCGATGATAACTTCCGCCTGTGGTTCACCGACCGTTCTACACATGGCGATGTGGATGATCCTACAGAGGTTGTTTCCTATATGGGAATCCTTTTCCAGGCCTTGCTCGATATCAGTAGTTGGGTAGAAAAAGGTATTGAACCCTCAAAGTCATCCGATTACGAAATAATAGACGCACAGGTCATACTCAATGACGATGGCAAAGAGCGTGGTGGTATTCAGCCGGTTCCTCATGCCAGCATTGATGGCAAGGAACGCGCGGATGTTAAGCCCGGTCAGGAAGTTTCTATTCATGTAACGGTGGATGCTCCCGCAGGTACCGGTAAAATAATTGCAGCAGAGTGGTGTTTGGACGATTCGAAGCAGTTTACGCATCAGGTAGATATGAGCAAAGCGGTTTACAGTGCCGACGGCAGTCGTGTAGAATTTGACACCACAGTTAGTTATGATAAACCGGGAGTTTACTTCCCAACCGTTAGGGTATATTCAGAACGCAACGGAAACACGCAAGCCGTTTATACCCCCATTGCTAATCTCACTAAAGTAAGAGTTGTTGTAAATTAATATATGGAAAAGATGATGAAAAACACAGTCGTTCTTTTAGTATCTGTTATACTATTCGGTTGTACAGCGAGAACGCAGAAGAAAGAAGAAATTGAAATCCTCTTCCGGCATGTAGATACTCCCTGGACGGTGAATACCGTCACTGCCGCCCACGAGAACACAGTTCTAATATCTGCACCCGAATTGAAACAAGGCCGGTTTGTGTTGAACCTCGGCGAGGTTGACTCTGCTGCCGGAGTAGCAGTGAACGACATGGATTTCGGGACCCTCAATGAGGCACCTTATACAGTAGATATTACAGAAGCACTGAAAGCAGGTACCAACCAAATAGCCATAACGGTAACTTCCGAACTCGTTGGCCCTGTAGATATTTTTATTGTGCAAGAGAATCCGTTACCATATACCTCCGTTAAGCCGGGGCAAATCTGGCTCGACACAAATGGTAAGCCCATTCAGGCGCATGGTTTCCAAGTGCTCGAAAAAGATGGCATATTTTATTGGTACGGAGAGAATAAAGAATTCACTACCCGCGGCAGCCATGTCTGGACGTATGGCATCCGTTGTTATAAATCCGAAGACTTTTATAATTGGGAAGACTGTGGACTGATTATCGAACCCGATACCGTGAACCCTTTATCGCCCCTGCATTATTCCCAAAATTTGGATCGTCCACATATTATCCATTGCAAACAAACCGATAAATATGTGTGCTGGATCAAGAGTATGGACGAGGATGGTTATTTCGTAATTCTTCAGTCCGATGATCTGCTAGGGCCGTATGAATATGTACGCTCACTAAAACCGCAAGGCTACGGAGTAGGAGACTTCGACCTCTATGCAGACGAAGAAACTGGCAAAGGATACGTTTGGTTCGAGCGTCCGCACTGGGAACTAATTTGCTCAGAATTGACCGACGATTATACCGATGTTACACCCAAACACTCCACCCATTTCGTCGGCCTTCGCCCGCCTTATACGCGGGAGGCGCCCACACACTTCGTACATGATGGCAAGCACTTCATGTTTACTTCGGGAACCACCGGCTATTATGCCAACCTGTCCCTGATATCTACATTCACCGATTATCACGGCGAATATATCGACCTCGGCAACCCGCACCCAACGGATAAGTATAATCATTCATTCTGCTCGCAGATAACCGATGTGGTGAAGATTCCCGGCAAAGACCTGTATATAGCGGTTGCCGACCGTTGGATGCCACAACTGGCCGATACATACGAGCCCACCGAAGAAGCCGAACGGATGATACCCAAGTACAAAGACCATGAACCATTCCCCAAAGATTTCACAACGCCTACACCCAAAGACAAGCGGAACGAAGTACGCACCACATGGGATGTAACCTATAACGGCACGTACGTATTCCTTCCAATCGTTTTCAAAGATGGTGTTCCGCACATTGAATGGAAAGACGAATGGCGCATTGAAGATTATAAATAAACCAATTAAGACATAGAATATGAGAAAAAAGATACTGATGTTGTTTGTCATGCTCCCATTGTTGAGCATGGCCCAGAAACTGCCCTATAAGAATCCGAAGCTATCGCCTCAGGAGCGCGCCGACGATCTTCTGAAACGGATG
The DNA here is from genome assembly GCF_010500955.1 of Bacteroides sp. 519. GTDB lineage: Bacteria > Bacteroidota > Bacteroidia > Bacteroidales > Bacteroidaceae > Bacteroides. The sequence goes on along the minus strand of NZ_QVMJ01000002.1, from coordinate 77,587 downwards.
ACAACCGAGGAAAAGATTGCCCAGTTGCAATGTATCTGGACAGAGAATAAAAGGAAGCTCTTCACTAATGAAAAGTTTGATGAAAAGAAGGCTGCCGAGTATTTCAAACACGGCTTGGGATTTATGGCTCGGCCCAACGAGAACCTGTTTCCGCCAGAGCCTATGCACCATCCGGCTCTGCATCCGCGTCAGGCGGCCGAGTTGTACAATGAAATACAACGCTACTTCGTAGAGAAAACCCGACTGGGGATTCCTCTTACTGCGCAAGACGAAGGTGTACATGGACATTTAAGTCAGGATGCCACCAACTTCCCCGTTCCCATTGCCCTTGCCTGTAGCTGGAACGAAGAACTCATGCACGAGATCTTCACCATTACAGCCAAAGAAATCCGTTCCAAAGGTGGTTCGGAAGAATTGGGACCTGTGCTCGATATGGTTCGCGATCCCCGCTGGGGACGCACGGAAGAGATGATGGGTGAAGACCCGTATCTCATCTCACGCCTCGGCCGCGCCGCAGTATTCGGTGCGCAGGGTAAAGGCGAATATATAGATCAGGAACACGTTGGGGTAACGTTGAAGCACTTCGGCGTACACGGCTCATCCGAGGGTGGCAACAATACAGCCCCCAGTTATGTAGATGAACATGAGGCCCGCCAATCGTTCTTTTACCCCTTCCGTGAGGTAATACGCGATTGCGACCCGATGTACATCATGATTACCTACAACGAAATCTGGGGACGTCCCGCTCATGCCAGCAAACACCTGTTGCAGGATATCCTACGCAATGAATTTAAGTTTAAAGGCGCCATCGTAGCCGATTATGGAGGAATCTCAAACCTGCACTATGTAGATAAAATGTCGCCCACGCTGGCCGATGCCGCTGTCCAGGCCATCAACGCCGGTATGGATGCCGAGTTCCCCAATCCGGATACCTTCCCAACGCTCGCAGAATCTTTGAAAGAAGGCAAAGTGACAATAGAAACCATCGACCGTGCGGTGCGAAATGTACTGATCAGCAAGTTCCGTCTAGGACTCTTTGAACGTCCTTACGTTGACGTAGAGAAGGCCGAAGCCATTAACGGATGCGAGGCCCACCGTAAGGTAGCTTATCGTGCCGCCACCGAATCAATGGTGCTGCTCAAGAACGACGACAACTTCCTGCCGCTCGATAAGAATAAAGTTAAAACCATCGCCCTGATTGGCCCCAACGCCAACCGTTGCATACTTGGAGGATACTCCGGCATGCCGCGTGATACCATCACTCCGTTGCGTGCCATACGCGAAAAATACGGCGACCGCATGAATATACTCTATTCCGAAGGCGTACGCATTACCGACGAGCACAGCCCGTTCCCGGCCATCATCAAAGCCTTTACATACGAGGATAACGCCTCAAAAATACAGGATGCTGTTGAAGTGGCGAAGAAAGCCGACGTTGTTGTACTCTTCGTTGGTGCCAACGAAGGCGCGAGCCGCGAAGCCTACGGGCCCGAAGCTCCGGGCGATTTACCAACCCTGGAAATGCTTGCCGGACAGAAAGAACTGATAGATCAGATTGTAGCCCTTGGCAAACCCACCTGTGCCTTTGTAAACAGCGGCACCACCCTCAGCCTGGGCGAACTGGAATCGAAAGTTCCTGCCGTAATGCAATGCTGGTACCTGGGTCAGGAAGGCGGCTATGCTATGATCGACGCCTTGTTCGGCGATGTTAACCCCAGCGGAAAGCTGTCCATCTCCTTTCCCCGCAGCGCGGGCCATATTCCGGCCTATTACAACTACAAACCCACCTCGCGCCGCGGATATAATCTGGGATTCGATGTCACCCCGCTGCATCCCTTTGGCTATGGGTTGAGCTATACCACATACGCTTACAGCAACCTGCGCATAGATAAATCTGTGATGGGAGAGAACGATACCGCAACCGTTACCGTAGATGTGCAGAATACCGGAAGCCGCGACGGTTCGGAAATTGTTCAGCTCTACATCACCGACGATTATGCTTCGCTGACCCGCCCTGTTAAGGAACTGAGAGGCTTTAAGCGAATCCATCTGAAGGCGGGCGAAAAGCAAACTGTAACCTTTAAGGTCGATAAAGATGCCCTGGCCTATTATGATATGGACAACAACTGGCAGGTAGAACCGGGAATGTTCACCATTGCCGTGGGGCCATCGTCCGATAAAAACGAAAAGCTGAAATTGGAAGTAAAATAATGCAGGTTCACACTTCTTACCGCGGTAATTTGGGCAAACCGGGCCCGGTTCTCTATTCTTACCGTGGTAATTTAGGCAAACCGAGCTCCGTTCATCATTCTTACCACGGTAAGAGGGGCAAACTGAGCTCCGTTCACGCCTCTTACCGTGGTAAGAACCCTGCCGGATGGCAATTTGTAAACTCCCAACGTGTTGGGAGGCATGCCCTGACCTCGGTTTGCCATTCCTAACAGGTTTGGAGGCATGAACGGATGTCATTTTGACAATTCCACTTCCGACTATGATTAAAAAACACTATAAATAACCAGATTTACCATGTCAATACTCCATTCCATAGCTAAAACAAGCCTTCTGCTGGCCTGCCTCATAACCATCGGATGCACCCGACAGGAAACCGTCGACCTCTCCGGTCGCAACCGACTGTTCAACACCCAATGGAAATTCGTGCGCGACTCCGTTGCAGGAGCCGAAGCCCTTGCGTACAACGATTCCGAATGGTCCATCATCGACCTACCGCACGACTTTAGCATAATGGATCTCCCCGGCGAAGATACCTCGGAGCAAATAGGGCCCTTTACCAAACAATCGCCTGGCGGAAACCACACAGGCCACGTACTGGGCGGCACCGGCTGGTATCGCAAAACATTTGTGACCGACGAGAAGGACAGACATAAAATCTTTACCCTGCACTTCGACGGCGTATACATGGAAACCGAGGTGTGGGTAAACGGCCAGTCGATGGGCAGCCACGAAAACGGCTATACCCCTTTCTCTTACAACATCACTTCCGTCCTGCGGCAACCCGGTGAAGAAAACCTGATAGCTGTGAAAGTCGATAACATCGGCCGCAACTCACGCTGGTACTCCGGCTCCGGCATTTATCGCAACGTGCATCTCATCGTCACCGACGCTGTACATATACCCCAATGGGGCACCTACATCACAACCCCCGAAATATCGGCAGATGCCGCCCGGATAAACATCGAAACCACCATTCGCAACAGCGAACCGACCGATGCAACCACACACGTTACGATTAATATACGCGATATAAAAGGTAAGATTGTTGGCAGTGTAAATGAGGAGACCAGGGTAGAGGCTCAGGCAGATTACAGCTTCCAGAAGCAACTGACTGTAGACTCCCCCCTGCTCTGGTCTATTGATGCTCCCAATCTGTATACGGCCGAGATCATCCTCCAACGCGACGGAAAAACAGTCGATACCTACCATCAAACATTCGGCATCCGTTCCATCGAATTTACCGCCGAAAAAGGATTCTTGCTGAACGGCCAATCCGTCCTTTTAAAAGGTGCCTGCTTGCACCACGACAACGGTTTCCTGGGAGCAGCCGCTATTGATAGAGCCGAATACCGCCGCGTCGAACTCATGAAGAAGAACGGATACAACGCTATCCGCTGCTCCCACAATCCCCCTTCCGAAGCCTTCCTCAATGCCTGCGACGAACTCGGCATCCTCGTCATCGACGAATTTACAGACATGTGGGACCTTTACAAAAACCCGAACGACTATTCGCGCTTCTTCAACACACATTGGGAGAGTGATCTCACAGATATGATGTTGCGCGACCGCAACCACCCGTCCATCATCATGTGGAGCATCGGCAATGAAATCCCCAAGATGAACCTCGAAGAAGGCGTTCGCATCGGCCGTATGCTGGCCGATAAAGTCAAGCAACTCGATAGTACACGAGCCGTAACCGAAGGTGTACCCAGCTTCCTCATACACGGCGGATGGAAAAACACCAACGCCTACTTCGACCTGCTCGATGTATCCGGCTACAACTACATGCGCTCCGTTTACGCCTCCGACCATCAACATTATCCCCACCGCATTATGTACGGTTCCGAATCATATCCTGGCGAAGCCTACGAATACTGGAAAGCTGTAGAAGACAATCCCTACGTAATCGGTGATTTCGTTTGGACAGCCATGGACTACATCGGCGAAGTGTCCGTAGCCAGCTCAAAGTACGTAAAGGAAAGAAACACCCTTCAACTTCAAACCCGCGACGGCATACCCGAAGGCATTAATCCCACCATCATATTCGACATGATGGAAAAGTACAGCGCCTCTAAATGGCCCGAATACCTCTCCTGGTGCGGCGATTTAGATATCATCGGTGAAAAGAAACCCCAAGGCCATTACCGGGACATACTCTGGGATAGAAGCATCATCGAAATGAACGTACACGAACCCATCCCCGCCGGATACATCGAAGACCTTTCCCTCTGGGGATGGCCCCGCGAATGGTCGTCATGGACATGGCATGGAAACGAAGGTCAGCCGCTTCAGGTGCGCGTATTCACCAAAGCCCCGCAAGTAAAACTTGAACTCAACGGACAGGTCATTGGTGAAAAAACACTCTCCGAAGCCGATAAGTATATCGCAACCTTTGACGTACCCTATCAGCCGGGTAAACTTACCGCCATAGCCCTGGTAGATGGCAAAGAAACAGGCCGGAAAGAACTCCTCACCACCGGAGAACCACAGTCCATCCAACTCACTGTAGACCGGGAAACCATATCGGATAACCGCAACGACCTTGCATTCGTGAAAATTGAAGTAGTAGATAAAGACGGACTGGTTGTACCTACTTCTACAGCAAAAGTTGAAATTACTGTTACTGGCTGTGGAGAATTAGTAGCCTCCGGCAATGCAGATCCTGCTGGCATACGAAGTGCTAATAGGCCGATTGTTGAATTATTCAGAGGGCAGGCGCAAGCTATTATCCGTCCATTTGAAAAACAAGGCATAATAACTGTTAGCGCAAAAGCTGAAAACATGAACACTTCTGCGATTCAAATGCGTGTAAATGCTTCTTTGATTTCGTCTTCCTATTCTTCTCCAGGCTTTCTTTACCATTAATTTAATGCCTATTAAACAGAGTAATACGGGAAATCTAAATGAAAAACAGAAGTAATAAAATGAATTATAATATGAAACGAATAGGCTTATTCACATTAGTACTTACCATCTCTTTATCGGTTGCAGCACAATTTAACTTTGGCCATCAAAGCAAGGTCGAAACCAAAACCATTCAAAGCAAAGTGCTAAACGCTGGACGAGAATATAATATTTTCCTGCCCCTATCCTATGAGCAAGAACCCAACCGAAAATATCCAATTCTCTATCTTCTGCATGGAGTAATGGATACAAATACATGTTGGAGTGATCGCGGGCATCTGAAAGATGTCATGGATCAACTCGTCGCTTCGGGAGAAACTGAAGAAATGATAATCGTTACCCCCAACGCCGGAGGCAACATCTACGGAGGAGCTTGGAATGGCTATTTCGATATGCCGGGCTGGAAGTACGAAACCTTTTTCTTTACTGAATTTCTACCGCAGATTGAATCAACCTACAGGGTAATCGGTAACAAAGAGAACCGTGCCATAGCCGGACTGTCAATGGGCGGTGGAGGCGCTACCGTTTACGGGCAAAAGCATCCTGATATGTTTTCGTCGGTTTACGCCATGAGTGCGCTGATGTCAATCCCCGAACAAGGTGTGATGCCGTCACAGTCACCGGGCGACAAAGTGGACCTGTTAGTTAAATCAGTACAGGAAAACTGTGCTATTCGTTATTTACAGGAAGCTGATGAAGTACAGGTAAAAGCATTGAACTCCGTAAAGTGGTTTGTGGATTGTGGCGATGATGATTTTCTGCTTGACCGCAATATGGAGTTCACTCAGGTTATGCGCAAAAAGGGCATCAAACATGAGTTTCGCGTTCGCGATGGAGGCCATACCTGGGAATACTGGCATTCGGCGTTATACACCTGTCTACCTTATGTATCGCGTAATTTTGGAAAATAATAAAATGATCTCTTTATCTATTAAAGTCATCCCGATTTGATTATGAAAAGCAAGCATACCATAACATTTGTACTCTTTATGCTCCTGGCCTGTAATGTTGTAACAGCTCAGACCGCCAGGTTTAGCCACTTTACTTATAACGGCAATGATGCCAGATTCGATAAGACGATAGATCGCAACAACCAATATTTTAACCCCATCCTGGCGGGTTATTATCCCGATCCATCAGTCTGTCGCAAAGGCGATACGTATTATCTGGCCACATCATCTTTCAGTTTCTTCCCCGGTGTGCCTATTTTCACAAGCAAGGACTTGGTAAACTGGACACAAATCGGTCATGCACTTGATCGTGATTCGCAGGTTTCCTTGCATAACCTTGGTGTCTCCGATGGACTTTTTGCTCCAAGCCTCACCTATAACAAAAAGAACGACACATTCTATATGCTTACCATGAATATGGGCAAGAGAGAAGTGTTTTTTGTCAAAACCAAAGACCCCGCAAAAGGTTGGAGCGAACCCATTCGGCTGAAAGCAGGCGGCATGGACGCTTCCTTTTTCTTTGATAATGACGGCAAAGCCTACATTGTTTACTGCACCCTCCCCATCGGTGGACAGAATTACCAGGGCGAGATGGCCATTCACATGAATCAATTCTGCCTTAGCGGCGACTCCGTTCTGGGCAACAAAACAGAACTCATCAGAGGCGGAACCCACATCGAGCGCGAACCCCAATGGATAGAAGGCCCCCATTTATACCACATCGGAAAGTACTATTACCTGATGTGTGCAGAAGGTGGAACCCGATCACAACATAGCGAAGTAATCTTCCGCAGCAAAACCCTCTCAGGACCCTGGGAAGAATTTGAAGGAAACCCCATACTAACCCAACGTAACTTAACCAATGCCCATCGCCCCGACATAGTAACAAGCACCGGCCACGCCGACTTGATACAAACCCCCAAGGGCGACTGGTGGGCTGTATTTTTAGGCTGTCGTCCCTACGAAGAAGACTTTTACAACACTGGTCGCGATACATATTTGCTGCCCGTAAAATGGGAAAACAATTGGCCTATCATCCTCGATGCTGGCAAAGCTGTTCCCACCGTTGTAAATAAGAAGGGACTGCAACCCTCTGGCACCCACTTCACCGGAAACTTCACTTATACTGATAGATTCGAAAGTAACAAGCTGGATACGCAATGGATTTTCCTCCGCAATCCGCAACCGGACTTTTATTCACTTGTCGGCAATGGAATCAGTCTCAAATCCCTGCCTGTCAATATTATGCAGAAAGAATCGCCTGCTGCTATTTTTCACCGTCAGCAACATACCTCTTTTACTGCCGAAACGGAAGTTATATTTACACCACAATCAGAAAAGAACCTTGCAGGCTTTGTATTGCTACAGAACGAAGAGTACAATTTCGTATTTGGCAAAACGATGCTAAACGGTAAACCTGCTATAACCCTATCGCGTACGGAAAAAACAACGATTGTGATAGGTTCCGTCATTCTTTCGGATGATCAGGCTAGTCAGCCAGTAAAATTGAAAATATCTGGTAACGGACGTTACTATAATTTCTATTATGCTGTGGAAGATGGAAAGTGGCAACCCATTGCACAAGGCGTAGATGCTGTAAACCTAAGTACCGACCGAGCAGGCGGCTTCACTGGAAATGTGATTGGATTATATGTTAGTTCAAATAACTAAAAAAATATGATTAGAAAAAAGAGTGTGATTGGTGTTGATTTGGGAGGAACTAACATTCGGGCGGGAAAAGTTAAGGCAGGAATAATAGAGACTACTGCTGAAACTACAACACCTCAAAATTCGCAGACTGCACAGGATACAATAGATAAGTTGATTGATATTATTCAGTCAGTTTTAGCCGAAGATGTTCAAGCAATCGGCATTGGTGTACCTAGTGTAGTAGATAAGAAAAAAGGAATTGCCCCTTAAAGATATATTAGAGAATCACTTTTCCATATCGGTTTCTATTGATAATGATGCCAATTGTTTCGCTTTGGGTGAACGATGGTTCGGGGTTGGAAAAGAATTTGAAAATTTTGTAGGTCTAACATTGGGAACCGGATTAGGGGGAGGCATTATTCAACATGGAAATTTACTTGACGATGCTAATTGCGGATCTGGTGAATTTGGAATGCTCCCCTACAAAGATCAAATATTAGAATACTATTGTAGTGGCTCTTTTTTTCAGAACATATACCAAATCGACGGAAAAGAAATGTACCAACGTGCAAAAAGTGGAGACCCGAATGCTTTGGCCGCTTATGAACAATTAGGCTATCATATAGCACAAACTCTCCAGATTGTTATGTACACAGTAGATCCGGAAATGATTGTTTTAGGAGGTTCTGTAGCTGCTGCACATCCCTATTTCGAAAAAAGTATGTGGCATCATCTTAAACAATTTGCCTATCCTAAATCAGTGGAACGGTTACAAGTCAGATTTTCAGAATTGCACAACTCAGGCATTCTTGGCGCTGCTGCTATTGCTCTGAGAGCATTGTAAGTTATCAATAGCATTTTGTCATTCCAGATCTTGATATTGTTTTGGTGAATAACCTGTGAATTTCTTAAAATATCGTCCAAAGAGTGATTGGCTGGTAAAATTTAACATCTCACTTACTTGAAGAATCGTATATTTCTTACTACGCAGGAGTTGTTTTGATTCGGCAATAACAAAGAGATCAATGTGATTACTAGCAAAATGACCACTAACCGAGTGTATAATGCGTGATAAATAGCGTGGTGTAATACACAAACGCTCAGCATAATAGTTTAAATTACGTTCTTTAGTGTAATTCTCTTGGAGCAATTCCATGAACTGATTAAAAATATCTTGTTGGCGAGTTAGTTTTGGTTGATTCCCCTTATCGTTTTTGGAAGCCATCATGTATTGTGAATACACATTAAATATTAATGCTTGAAGGTATCCTTTTATTATTTCTTCCTGGAGCAAATCATTCTTATGATGATTCAGTCGTTCTTTTATCATATTGTACAGAGTAACACATTCTGTTATACTGTATTCAGGAAGTGAACAAACTGGATTGCTAACTAAATTCTTTTGAAGCTTTGACATATCAAAGCTATTTAATATTGGGTAATAGAAATCTTCGTTCATTGCAACGAAAGCGAATTTGATATCTTTGCTCATATTGTTGACTTCTCCAAATAATCCGCTTTTGGCAAAAACTACATCGTTTTTTTTCATGACAAACTCTTTCATACTACCGCGTAAATGAGCCTCACCATCAAGACAAAAGAACAAAGTCATTGTAGATGAAAGTTTTATTGGGATATCTCTAAAGTCGGTTGTCTCGGCATGATCCCACCTAATTTTCCGCTCGAAGTTGTCATGTAGGATTAATGAACTACCTAAAATTGCCGCACGAGGGCTTTCAGGAAGTTTAAATAAATCAAGTGTTATATATGGGGTTTTCATAGTAATGAATTTAATGGCTACTAACAAAGTTACATAAAAAACATGAAAAAACAAGGTGGTGCCAAAGAAGTGGCACAACTTTGCCAAAGGGATGACGCTGTTGTGCCAAGGGTGTGGCACCGCTGTGTCAATAGGACGACACTGCTGTGTTAGACTAAGAGTAAGGTAAAAGAATCATATTATAGATTCTTGCCATTCTAAATTCTGATACTGAGTAGGCGAATAGCCCGTGTTTTTTTTGAAATAACGTCCAAAGAATGAAAGGCTGGTGAAATTTAGCATCTTACTTATTTGCAGTATGCTATACTGTCGGCCACGCACTAGTTGCTTCGCCTCTGTAATCACAAAGTTATCTATATGTTCACTAGCATAATGACCACTTTCTTTATAGACTACTTGCGACAGGTAACGTGGGGTAATGCATAATTGATTTGCATAATATTTAATATTGCGTTCACGAATAAAATCTCTTTGTACAAGTTCCATGAATCGGTTATATAGGTCTTGTTTCCGGGTGATTTTATTCTCTTCTATATTTCTGCCTTCTTCCTGAGTGATATACCCGGAGTAAAGATTGTAAAGTAATGCTTGTATGTATCCCTTGATGATTTCACCCAATAAAATGTCTTGTGAAGACTCCGAAAGTCTATTTTTAATTAACTTATAGATAAAAACACATTCTTCCATATGTATATCAGAAAGAGAACATATCGGATTCTTTACAAAAGACTTTTGAAGGGTTGAAGAAACAAAATTGTTAAGAACGGGATAATAAAATTCCTCATTAAGTACAATAGAACAGAACTTGGCACCATCACTCATGCCTTGCAGTTCACAGATTATCCCACTCTTCATAAATAGAGAGTCATTTTTTTCCATGCGGTAATTTTGTAACCCTAAACCAAAGTCTATTGTTCCATCAATACATAGCAAGACAGTCATTGTAGAAATGTATTTGATGGGATTGTTCATGTGTATGCTTTTTTCCTTCTCTGACATAATGATGTCTTTTTCCAGGTTATCGAGCAAAATAATAGAATTGCTCAGGGAAGCTAAGCTTGGGTGGCTTGACATGGATTCTGAAGTAAGATTCCTATACGGCTTTTTCATAAGGTAATTAGTTCTTTTTGTACACAAATGTAGCATTTAAAATTAAATTTGAGTGACTGTGTGTACCTAAAGACCACATTTGTGTACAAAAAGTGTATAATCCTACCAGTCAGGATTCGCACTTTTGCATAAACAATCGTTAATACTAATATTTTTATTATGAAGAACTATGTAAAACTCACTTTAGTACTTAAGTATTCAATACTTGCTGTATTGCTTACTTTGTTCCCATCTGTGTATGCTAACGATGGAAGTACTGCAAAAGTCACAAATGTTACTGACGTAACTCAGGTTAAAAAAGTAACGGGTATTGTTAAAGATGAAACAGGGCAACCAATGATTGGAGTTACCATATCTCTTGGTGAAGGTACAGGGACAATTACTGACCTTGATGGCGTTTTTACGCTTAACAATGTACCAGAGGATGCCATTCTAACGATTTCTTACGTTGGATATAAAGAGGTCAAAGTATCTGTTGCGGGAAAAAGTTCGATAAATATTACGCTCGAACCCGATCACCAGGTATTGGACGAAGTTGTTGTTATTGGCTACGGCGTTCAGAAGAAAAGTGATGTTACGGGTGCTATTAGTAGCATAAAGGCCGATGATTTAAAGAATAGCCCTATTTCCAACGCAGCTTCTGCACTACAAGGTAAGGCTGCCGGAGTACAAGTTGTGAATAATTCCGGATCTCCTGGTGCGGCTCCCACTATTCGCGTACGTGGTTATAGTTCTAATGGCTCAAGCGATCCTCTATATATAGTTGATGGGTTGAAAGTAAGTGATATTAGCTATCTGGAGCCAACTAGTATTCAAAGTATGGAAGTTCTCAAAGACGCTGCCAGTGCTGCTATTTACGGTGCAGAAGCTGGTAATGGCGTTATCTTAATTACAACAAAGACGGGCGAAAAAGGATTGACCAAAGTATCGTTTGATGCCCAGTGGTCTTATGCCACTTTAGCTAATAAAGTAGACCTTCTTAATGCAGAGCAGTATACAAAGTATTACACCGAAGCAGCCGGTGCCGGATTTACTTCGCTCTATGACCAGTTCCATATAGCTGGTACCGATACTGACTGGCAAGATGAAATGTATGAAACAGGCCAGACTCAGAAATACAATGTAAGCGTACAAGGTGGAAATAACGATGCGAGCTTCTTTCTCAGCTTAGGCTACCTGAACAATGATGGTATGGTAAAAATGGACAAGGATTACTATCGTCGTTATACCGGACAGATTAATGCCAGTTATAAAATTAAGCCATGGTTAGAAGTAGGTACAACTAATACCATTGTGAGTATGAAGAACTCGGTAATTTCAGAAAATGAAGTTCAATATGGTGTAATGAAAGACGTAGTGCTTGCAGACCCGTTAACACCGGTTTTTTACACATCCAGTAATATACCTAGTAGGATTCAGGCTGCAATAAACAATGGATTGCATCCTATACAAAATAATAATGGAGATTATTATGGTTATAGCTGGCTTGGTACAACCAATCCTCTGGCAGCTATACAATCCAATAATGAAACATACCGGACTTTCTATATCAATGGTATGACTTATGCGAATATAAAACCGATAAAGAACTTTGTTTTTACCTCCCGTTTGGGATATACACTGGGCAACCGGGCTTTTGATTTGTATGTTCCTACCAGACTAGGTGACTTCTTTAATGATACGGATACGGATTTGGATTTAAGATCGTCTCAAACAACAGTTCAATACTATCAGTGGGAAAACTTTGCCAATTACACGTTGGAAACTAAGAACGTTGGTAATTTCTCCGTTATGGCAGGTATGAGTTTTAGCAGTAATCAAAGTAATAATATTGGTACACGAACTAATCAGCTGACTAGCGAAGCCCCCAATTTTATTTATATGGACTATTCTACAAATAGTGCAAATGATTATGTGCTTGGAAATCTGGCATACAAACGTCAGATAGCGTATTTTGGCCGTTTAAGCTGGGATTATAAAAGTCGTTATAACCTTCAAGCAAACTTTCGTGCCGATTCGTATGACTCTGCCTATTTAGATTTGGATCATAATTGGGGCTATTTCCCTTCTATCTCTGCCGGTTGGACTTTCACTAATGAGAAGTTTATGGAAAATATCGTAGGTAAAACCTTTACTTATGGGAAATTGCGCGCTAGTTATGGGGTGAATGGTTCTATCAGCAACCTTAGTAACTACATGTATGCTGCTACATTAAGAAGCGGACAATATGATCTTTCAAACAATACGGCGAATATGGCCTATTGGCTGGATGGAAAATTGTATCAGGGAACTTATCCAAGTTCAACATTGGCCAATCCTAAATTGCGTTGGGAACGCTCAAAACAATTCGATTTGGGACTTGACTTGCGATTCTTTAGTGGCCGCCTGCATGCTACAATTGATTACTATAATAAATTAACAGATGGTTTGTTGGTGCAATCTGTAGCTCCACTTACAACCGGTGCATCAACTGTATATCAGAATTTAGGAAAAGTAACTAACAGCGGTATTGAAGTAGAACTTGGCTGGAAAGATAAAATTGGAGATTTTGGCTACGAGGTGAAAGGAAATATCGCCACAGTGAAAAATAAAGTAAAGGAATATCGTGGAGAAGGAACTCGCATTGAAGGTTCTTCTATGCTGGGTGGTAGTGCCATGACTTTCTTTGAGGAGGGATACCCGTTGTGGTATATCCGTGGTTATAAAATGACAGGTGTTGACCCGGCAACCGGTGAAGCTATTTTTGCAGACCTGACCGGTGAAGGAGAGATTACAGATGCAGACCGTACAAACCTCGGTTCTGGTATCCCTGATCTTACTTATGGTTTATCTCTATCGGCCAGTTATAAGAATTTCGATATCAATATATATAGCGCAGGGGCTTCGGGTAACAAGTTAGTATATGGTATGATGAGCACTGACCCATCCTCACGTGCCAACAGACCCGAATTCCTTTACGAAGGACGTTGGACTTCAACAAATACACAAGCCACTATGCCATCAGCGGTTTATCAGGTGAATGACCAACGTTTTTACAATTCGGATGCTTTTGTTTTTGACGCTTCATACTTTAAGATTAAGCAGATACAGTTAGGCTATACCATGCCAAAGAAATTGATGAGACCGATTGGAGTAGAATTGATTCGTTTGTATGTATCGCTTGATAATTTCTTCACATTTACAGATTACCCTGGTAGTGATCCGGAAACCAATGCCTCCTCTAATACATCAAGTGCAATGGCAATTGACTACGGTGGTTATCCAATGGCTAAATCTGTATCTTTTGGTTTTAATGTTACATTCTAAAAAGACAAAGACAATGAAATATATATTCAAACCCATCTTAGCAATACTTTTGGTTGCTATCGTTTTCACCTCTTGTGACGACAAACTTGACATAGAACAACAAGGTGTTATCAAGGTAGATAAATACCAGACTGCTAATGATGCTGAAACTTATCAATTTATAGCGGCTATCTATGCTTTGATAAAAGGAGATGCTTACCAGGCGGTTTTGGCAGGCGGACAGGCATGCTATCTGGCGGTAAATTATGAAATGGCACGTATGAGTGGAGAATCTGCTAATTATTATGCATACAATGAAACCTCTACCGCCAATACTTATGCCTATATCTGGTCTTATTATTATAAAGTGGCCTATTGGTGTAATATGATTCTTGACGGACTGCCTGCAAACAATGTAGCTTCTGAAAGCGTAAAGAACCAAGTTTTGGCAGAAGCCCGTGCTATCCGCGCCATTTGTATGATGAATTTAGTGCAACTATATGGTAATCCACCTCTTGCTGATCACATTCTGAACGGGAGCGAAGGGAATACACCAGCCGCGGAATCATGGATATTTATTGAAAGTGAATTGCAAACGGCAGCAGAAGCCCTACCTAGCAAGTTGGGCAAAGATGGACAGTCTACAATCGGTGGCCGTATAACTAAAGAAGCTGCGTATGGCTATCTTGGCAAAGCCCAGTTATGGCAAGGAAAGTACAATGAAGCAGCCAATACATTATACAATAAAGTTATAGCTACGAACAAATATGAATTGAATCCTGATTTTGCAACCTTCAACAGTTCTGCCGGTGATTTTAGCCCGGAAAACCTATGGGAATTCGACTTTGCTGATGATCCAAGTGTTTCTAATTCGCAATCAGGAACTTTTGATTTAGCTGCTTTTTCTCCAAATATTGCCGTATGGTATGCTAAGTATGGTAGTATATTGATGGGCTTTGGTATGGGTTCTTATCCATCTAGTTCCTTTGCCACATTTATGGATACGCATGATGGGCAAACTTCGCCACGCTACCAGGAAACTCTTGTAGGATATGCCACTGCCCAATACATGGGATACATTACGCTTCCTATTGCAGAATGTGAAGGATACATTAAAGTAAAAGAATTGTGTTTGGCAGAGGACTTGTCCGGAGACTTCCCTTATTATTATACCAAGCGGAATACCCCTTATATGCGTTATGCCGAAGTGTTGCTTAACTATGCCGAAGCTGTAGCTATGGGAGGAACTCCGGGTGCAATATCTGGTCTTGAAGCACTCAACCTGGTTCGCAGCCGCGCAGGTTTGGGAGACGCTCCTACATTGGATATGAATAATGAACAATATGGAGTGAAGGCAGAACGCCGTGCCGAATTATTTGGTGAAGGACACCACTTTATTGACCTTGTTCGCTGGGGAGATGCAGCAACTAAACTGGCTGATTGCGGTAAGGTGATGTACACATTGATCGGTCTTAAAGAAGATTGGACTTACGACGTTACCACTTCTAATACAGGAGGTAATGGATTTAAAAGTGGGAAAAACGAATTGTTCCCCATACCGGCAAGCGATGTGAATGGAAATCCGAATTTGAAACAGAATCCAGGTTGGTGATTTTATTGATAGGTTTGACTGTTTTTTCTACCCATAGCAAAATTGTTATGGGTAGAATTACCAATATTTGAAAAATAACAATATGAAAAAGATTTTATTTCTGGTGCTTGGTCTTATCACACATGTTACAGTGATGGCGCAATCCGATATTAGGCGTGATACTTATGTTTATGCCATAAAAGGAGACGACACACTTCACTTGGATGTATATATAGATCATTCAATACCAATTAAAGAACTCCGACCTGTTATGATTCATGTACACGGGGGAGGATATTCGGCCGGGAGTCGTAAAAATGTGGCTCAAGAAATGTTTAACCGGCATTTTGCGGAAATGGGGTTTGTTTCTGTATCCATAGACTATCGCCTTGGTGTTAGAGAAGACAACAAGTACAATGTGACAAATACAAAAGAGATAATGCGCCTTGCCACGGAAGATTTGGTATCGGCAACTAATTTCATCTTGAGCAAGGAAAAAGAATGGCATATCGACCAGTCTACTGTATTGACTTCGGGAGGTAGTGCAGGTGCCACTACGATTCTTGCATTAGAACATGATATTTGTAACAATGTCAATTATACAAAAGCATTACCGAAAGACTTCAATTATGCTGGTATTATATCCCATGCAGGTGCAATAATAATGGAGGGCGACACTCTTAAATGGGATAAGAAACCATGCCCGATGCTGTTATTCCATGGAGATAAAGATTTTGCAGTACCTTTTGATGTAGCAGAAGCAGCTGGTTTCACTTTCGTGGGAACATCGTATTTGCACCGGCAATTCAAGGATATGCAGATACCTCATTGGGCTTATGTTGAGAAAGGTGCTGATCACATTATGGCCATGAAGCCTTTGACTAATAATAACGAAGAAACTGATAAATTCTACCATGAATTTATAAAGGGTAAATGTAAATCATACGTTTATACCGAATGGGTAGACGAGGAGCCTTCAGATATGACTTCAGTAGATCAAATGCTGAAATATGTTCCACTTTATATTCTTGGTTTCGGAAAATACTTGGAAGAGATGATGGTTGCTCCAATAGAAAGACCGGAGAATATCGTATTCTAACATACAGTAATTAAACTTCAATAACAAAAAACAAATGAAGAAAATAACACTCTCATTGCTCGGATTAATAGCTTTCGTTGCAGTTATGGCTCAATCCAATATCACGCGCGATACGTATGTTTACGCTATCAAAGGCTCTGATACCCTTCACTTAGACATCTACCTCGATCATTCAATCGCTGTAAAAGAGCTTCGTCCCGTAATGATTCATGTACATGGCGGAGGATTTTCTGCCGGAAGCCGAAAGAATGCAGCCCAGGAAATGTTCAACCGCCATTATGCCGAACATGGATTTGTATCCGTATCGATTGATTATCGTCTGGCTGCTACCCCCGATAACAAATACAAAGTGACAGGAATAGAAGATGTCGTTCGCATTGCCACTGAAGATTTAGTCTCTGCTACAAACTTCATCTTGGGTAAAGCCAACGAATTGAAAGCAGATCCTGCAACAATATTGATTTCTGGTGGAAGTGCGGGTGCCATTACCTGTCTTACATTGGAGCATGACATCTGCAATCATGTTGAATATACTAAAGCTTTACCTAAAGGATTTAATTATGCAGGTATTATATCGCACGCAGGATCCATTGCAATTCCGGGTGGAGGCAAGACCTTAATTTGGGCCGAAAAGCCATGTCCTATGTTGCTTATTCATGGTGACAAAGATTTTGCTGTACCTTTTGATAGCGGAGAAATGTTGGGACTAACCTCGGTAGGTACAAAATACTTGCATGAACAGTTTAAGGAAATGAAAGTTCCTCATTGGGCTTATGTTGCGAAAGGCGCCGATCATATCATGGCCATGAAAGCTTTGACTGATAATAATGAAGAAAGCGACCGGTTCTTTCGCAGCTTCATCGTAGACAAATGCCAATCCATAGTATATACAGAGTGGGCAGATGCAGAGCCAGCTGATATGTCGTCTGTAGATCAAATGGTTAAATATGTTCCTCTTTATATATTAGGGTTCGGAAAATATTTGGAAGAGATGGAGAATATGCCGATAGAAAAGCCAAAGAATATCGTGTTTTGAAATGTTACAGCTAGATAATATATAGCAAAAGGAAATATGAAAAAGTTCTTCAAATTCTTATTTGTTCTTTTTAGTTGCCATTCATCTTTTTGCTTGGCGCAGAATCAGACTAAAGAAATGGATCAATTTGTATCCAACCTTCTGAGCCAAATGACTTTAGAAGAAAAGATAGGTCAAATGAATCTTTCTTCTGGAAGTATGGGTGCTGTTCTGGGTGGCGGAGAATTGCTGTCAGAAGCAATTCAGAAAGGAGAAATAGGTGCTACCGGGGGCTTTTCATATGATGCCGCGAAGAAAATCCAGGATGCTGCCCAAAAATCTCGACTAAAAATTCCTATCCTTATTGGCATGGATGTAATTCACGGCTATAAAACAATTTTTCCAATACCACTTGGGTTATCATGTAGTTGGGATTTGGAACTTATAGAACAAAGCGCTCGTATTGCAGCAATCGAAGCTAGTGCTGCGGGGGTCTGTTGGACCTATTCCCCAATGGTTGACATTTCCCGTGACCCACGTTGGGGAAGAGTTTCCGAAGGTTCAGGAGAAGACCCCTGGTGGGGAGCACAGGTTGCAAAAGCTATGGTTCGTGGTTATCAAGGTGATGATCTAACAAAGAACAACACGATAATGGCTTGTGTAAAACATATAGCACTATATGGCGCGGGAGAAGCAGGACGCGATTACAACACAGTAGATATGAGTCATCTGTCCATGTTTAATGATTATTTCCCTCCTTATAAGGCTGCTTTTGACGAAGGGGCAGGCAGTGGAATGACATCTTTTAATCTAATTGATGGAATCCCAGCTTCTGGTAGTAAATGGATGATGACAGAAGTGTTGCGCAATCGTTGGGAATTCAATGGCTTTGTAGTAACTGATTACACCTCAATACCTGAAATGATAAATCATGGGTTGGGCAATTTAAAGACTGTATCTGCATTGGCATTAGATGCAGGGGTCGATATGGACATGCAGGGAGACGGGTTTATGGGAACCTTAAAAACATCGTTGAATGAAGGCACAATTACGATGACACAAATAGACCAAGCTTGCAGGCGAATCCTTGAGGCTAAATATAGACTCGGGTTGTTTGATGATCCCTATCGATACCTGAATCCTGAACGTTGGGAAAATGAAATTCAGACAGAAGACCATCTGGATGCCGCCAGAAAAATTGCAGCGCGTTCCATGGTATTATTAAAAAATGACCGTAATACCCTGCCTTTGAAAAAGAAAGGTAAAATAGCTGTTGTCGGACCATTTGCTGAAGCGAAACCGGATATGTTGGGCGCTTGGGTTCTAATACGTGATGCCAAATCCATTTCTTCTGTTGTTGAAGGGATAAAAAATGTAGGGGGTAATGCTGTTGAAGTTGTTACGGCTAAAGGTTCCAATATTACCGATGGCCCTTATCTGAAGACGAATTTGAACTCTCCATTTGCAGCATTCATGGGAGTAAAGATGGAAGATGAACCCAGGACACCACAAGAAATGCTGGAGGAAGCGCTCCAGGTTTCAAGTGATGCAGATGTTATAGTAGCTGTTTTGGGTGAATCATCAGCAATGTCGGGCGAAGCTTCAAGTCGTGCCGAAATTGATATACCTAAGAGTCAGAGAGACTTATTAAAATCTTTGATAAACACAGGAAAGCCAGTTGTTTTAGTTCTTATCAATGGGCGTCCTTTGACCTTAAATTGGGAGGTAGAAAATGTACCTGCTATCTTGGAGGCGTGGGCACCTGGTACTGAAGCTGGAAATGCGATTGCCGATGTGTTATTTGGCAATTATAATCCTGCAGGAAAATTGACTATGACTTTCCCAAGGAGCGTTGGGCAAATACCACTTTATTACAATCATAAAAACACAGGAAGACCCTTCGATGAAAATAATAAGTTTACATCTAAGTATCTCGATATACCTAATGAAGCTCTTTTCCCGTTTGGATTTGGTTTAAGCTATACAACATTTGAATATGGTGATATCGCATTAAATAAAACGAAACTAAGCGGCAATGATAAATTAACTGCATCTGTTACATTAACAAACACAGGCGGTATGGCTGGTGAGGAGGTAGTACAGTTATACATCAAAGACCCAGTAGCAACTATTTCCAGACCAGTTAAAGAATTGAAGAATTTCAGGAAAGTGATGCTGCAACCGGGTGAAAAGAAAGAAATTATTTTCGAAGTGACCTCCGAGGATCTGAAATTCTATAATTCGGAACTTTTCTATGATTGGGAACCAGGCGAATTCGAGATTCAAATAGGAACCAACTCATGTCATGTTAAAAAAGCAAGTATTACATGGAAAAAATAATGTTATGAAACGAATTAAACCCTCTTTACTGCATATCTGGCTCGTTAATTTAACGATCCTATGCTCCTGTACTTCGCCTGTTGCGGAAGATAAAAAGGCCCATATTATTCCCGCTCCCGAGCGGATAAAAGCAGGAAATGGTCTGTTTACACTCCAGCAGAAAAACCGTATATCCTATTCAGATCAATCGTTGAAAGGATTGGCAGACAGCTTATCAACTTGGATTCATGAGTTAACAGGATTGGTTTCTATAGTGGAAACGTCTACTTCCTCAAAAGGAAAAATCCACTTGGAACTGACAAAGGATAAAAGTGCCTTCAATGATCTCCCTGATATATATGGCAACAGCCCCAAAGAGGGCGATTCGAGAGAGGAACAATACCTTCTGTCTATAGGCCAGAAGAACCTTCGAATTCAAGCTACAGCACCAGAGGGAATATATAGAGGAATGACCTCCCTAAGACAACTGATTGGTGGAAACATAGACAGTAAGGGAGAAAAGGTTTACCTACCGTCTCTTGAGATTAAAGATAGTCCTCGGTTTGCATGGAGAGGGCTCTCACTGGATGTGTCGCGCTGTTTTTTTACCGCAGAAGAGGTAAAGCAGGTGATTAGGATGCTCTCTTTATACAAAATGAATGTTCTTCATCTTCATTTAACAGATAATCAAGGTTGGCGAATCGAGATTAAGAAACACCCCAAACTTACAGAGATAGGTAGCAAAATACCCAATGATGGAAAACCTGAAGGCTATTATACACAGGAACAATTTAAAGAGTTAGTTCAATACGCCGCTGATCACTTTGTGACAATAGTTCCGGAAATAGATTTCCCTGGCCATGCAACCGCCTTATTTACTTCCTATCCGGAATTTGAAAATGCAGTGAAAATAAAAATGGACTTAGGCATTGCCGGACAAACGTTAGGTGCTTTGGATGTAGATGATGCTAAAGCCATGCAATTTGTAGAAGATGTAATTACTGAACTGGCAGCGATAACAGCTGGTAGTTATATCCACATAGGCGGTGATGAAACAGTGGGATTGGCTGAAGACAAATACATTCGCTTTATGAATAAAGCTCGTCAATACACATTGAATCAGGGTAAGAAGATTGTGGGATGGCAAGAAATAACCCGCGCGGATATTACAGAAAACGATCTGTATCAACATTGGATATACTTTGAGAATAGCGAAGCAGATCCAGAAGACAAAGGTGAAAAAAACATTTCCCCAGAGGTTCTAAAACTTTTGGGAGAAAGTTTCATGAAAGCAGCAAAGGATATAGAAAGAGGTGTTAGCAAGAATGCAAAAACAATTGTATCTCCAACCGGCCTTGTTTATTTAGATCATCGTTATAAAGAACCCAGTGCTGATACACTACAGCGCATTATACAAGAAAAAGTTGGGTTTACTTTGCTGCCCAAAAAGACCATTCAACAAATGTATGAATGGGATCCTTCCACGTTAAATCCATTATTGGATCCTTCCCAAAACATTGCAGGAGTAGAAGGTGCAATCTGGTGCGAGACTATCACCAATTTTAAAGAACTTCAGTTCATGTTGATGCCTCGTTTAGCGGGAATAGCGGAGAAAGGATGGTCTAAAGTAGAAAACACCTATTGGGAAGAATATAGAGTAAGATTGAGTTCGCATACTCCTCTTTGGGAGAATATGAATTGGTATTATTTTAAATCTTCCATGGTGGATTGGAAACAATAAATTCAATATATGAAAACGTTCAGAAGAATCATAAAGCAGCAACGCGCCTTCTTATTCGTATCGGTTATTACTCTGACATGTATATCATGCAAAGACAAGCGAGTAACTGAAGTAGATAAAATAATATCAACCATGACTTTAGAAGAAAAAGCTTCTATCGTTGTGGGTGCAGGTATGGAGAGAGCAGACGGAGAGAGTACTGTTGTGGGAAATACACATCATCTTGTGCCCGGCGCTGCAGGAACAACTGTTCCCATCCCACGCTTGGATATACCTGCAATCGTGTGTGCAGACGGACCGGCCGGACTACGTATATTACCCCATCGAGAAGGAAACGAACAAACTTACTATTGTACTGCTTTTCCTATTGCAACAGCATTGGCCTCATCATGGAATACAGAATTAGTAGAAGAAGTAGGTAAAGCACTGGGTAATGAAGTTCGGGAATACGGAGTAGATATCTGGTTAGGACCAGGTATGAATATACACCGAAATCCCCTTCACGGACGTACATTTGAGTACTATTCCGAAGACCCATTGGTGACAGGCAAAATAGCTGCGGCTATGATTAATGGAGTACAGTTTAATGGTGTAGGGACATCTCCGAAGCACTTTGCGGCAAACAATCAGGAGGTAAATCGCATGTATAGCGATACGCGTGTAACTCCCAGAGCTCTTCGCGAAATCTATCTGAAAGGATTTGAGATTGCAGTAAAAGAATCATCTCCGTGGACAGTGATGTCTTCCTATAACATGATAAATAACACATATTCAGCACATAATAAAGAGTTACTTACAACAATATTACGTGATGAATGGGGTTTTGAAGGCTTTGTTATGACAGACTGGTTTGGAGGGAAGAATCCTATTACTATGATACAGGCAGGCAATGACCTGATGATGCCTGGGCTACCTCAATACAAAGAAGCTATTCTGAATGCTATAAAAGAAGGAACATTGTCCGAAGAAACACTAAATGATGCAGTAAGAAGAATATTATCCATCATAATTCAGTCTCCACGGTATAATAAGTATAAAAACTCAGATGCACCTGACCTCAAGGGTCATGCAAAATTAGTACGCCGTGCCGCTGCAGAAGGAATAATATTATTAGAGAATAAGAATACACTGCCCTTAACAGCTGAGGTGAAAAATATCGCAGTATATGGAGTGACCTCTTATAATTTTATAGCAGGAGGGTCTGGTAGCGGTGATGTGAACAAAGCCTACTCAATATCTCTTATTGACGGACTAGAAAATGCCGGTTACAAATATGATAGAGAGTTAAAAGACCGTTATGAGAAACATATCCAACAAGAAAACGAGAAAAACAAACCAGACGCCGATGATAGTCTGGCCCCTTTCCTTCCCGGAACGCGGCCAACAGAGATACTCCCCGAGCAATCATTGCTCCGTAAACAAGCAAAAGATGCTGATATTGCATTAATTACCATTGGTAGAGCTACAGGCGAATTTGTAGACAGGAAAGTAGAAGACGACTTTAAATTAACTCTATCTGAGCAAAAATTAATAGAGGATGTTTGTAACGTTTTCCATGCTGAAAGAAAGAAAGTCGTTGTTGTGCTAAACATTGGGGGCGTTATAGAAACTACATCCTGGAAAAACAAATCCGATGCAGTGGTATTAGCCTGGCAGGGTGGTCAGGAAGCTGGTAATGCAGTTGTTGATGTGCTAAGTGGAAATATTAATCCGTCAGGGAAATTGACCATGACTTTCCCTAATTCATATATGGACGTGCCGTCGGCTACTAACTTTCCATATAATTACGAGCCTAAATATCCTGTCGAGATAGGTATGGGACGTGGTAAAGTTGAAGAGGATCAGCAACTACGAAATGTAGATTACACTGTATACGAAGAAGATATATATGTAGGTTACCGTTATTTTGATACATTTGATAAAGAGGTTTCTTATCCTTTTGGCTATGGCCTCTCTTACACTACCTTTGGCTTTAACAAGCCTTCCGTAACAGAATCAAAAGGTGAATATGTTCTCAAAATAACTATAACTAATAATGGGCAGCATGCCGGAAAAGAAGTTGTACAGGCTTATGTTACTGCTCCTGATCCTTCCGCAAACAAGCCCCGGCAAGAGCTCAAAGCATTTGTAAAAACGGGTCTATTACAACCCGGAGCATCTGAAACAGTTACCCTCCGCTTTAATTCATACGATCTGGCTTCATTCAATCCAGACGCCAATGCATGGATAACAGATGCCGGAAGTTACAAAGTAGCTATAGGAACCTCTTCGCGTGATATAAGAGAAGAGATAACATTTGAAATCAATACAGTGCAGGAAGTCAAGGTGCATAATGTGTTGAATCAGATGGTTGATATAAATAAGTTGAAAAAATGAATTTAGTAAAAATAATACTATGAATAAGCATTCATTATTGAGCCGTTTATTTTGTTTAGTGATAGTACTCATTCCGTCATGTATGGAGGTTTGGGGACAAACAAAAATAAATCATTTAACTGTTGATAGCCGTGTTGCCCCATTGGCCATGGATATAAAGACCCCCGATTTAAGTTGGCAAATGGAATCTGATGAGATCGGAATTAAACAAACCGCTTACCGTATCGTAGTGGCAGCCGATTCGGATTTCAGGAACCTCCACTGGGATAGTGGCACTGTTAACTCCGACAAATCAGTAGGTATTGTATATGGAAGTTCAATTTCTGCAAAGCCATTGGAACCGGAAACCGATTATTACTGGAAGGTGGAAGTGAAAGATAATAAAGGAGGCATCCATTCGGCTACGTCGACCTTTTCCACCGGATTAATGAATCCCCGACTTTCGGCATGGGATGGTGCCTGCTGGATTGGCAGTAATGAGTTGTCGCTGGATGCGGCTTCGGCTATGCTTTTTACCATCGACACAAAGTTTAGGATTGTAAAAGGAAATAAGGCATCTTTGATTTTCGGGGCGAATGATTTCCGTTTCAGCAATGAGTTCCAGAATGTAGAACTGCTGTCTGGCGAAAACTACGTTCGTCTGGAGTTTGATGTTTCCGGCATCGGAAAGCAGAATGGTGCCGTGCTAAATGTTTACCGTGTGGGGTACGCAAAAGACGATAGAGCTGATGTACCTTATAAAACCATTTCGACGGCGACGGTTCCGAAAACCAATATCAATCGGTTGCTGACGACTGCGAATGCGCATAGCGAGAATCAACTACAAATCAAAGCAGATGCCAGCTTCATTCAGATTTCTATCAATGGCGAACTCTTGATTGTCAATGAAGGAAATCCCTTTGTAACGAATGACACCGATCTTTTAATCAGTCCTTTCGAAAGAGGGGGTGGCAATTTCAATACCTATCCCAACCTGAATTCTATCGGGTTTTATGCCTCTGCCGGAGAAGCGGTAGAGTTTACAGACTACCGGTTGATGAATGTGGGGCAAGGCAAAAATGTACCGTTGTTTGACGCGTCGACCGGAGCTACTTACAGGATCTTTAAAGATATTCCGGGAGTGTCTGTAGAAGGAAATAAAATCTACGTAAAGGATAATGCCTTTGGCTATGCCGACCCGAGTTATTACAGTTCATTGTCTATGCTTCGCCGTGAGTTTGACATCTCCGGAAAGAAAGTAAAGAAGGCCAAAGCGTATGTTACGGCGATGGGGGCTTACGAAATGTATATCAACGGCAAACGGATTGGCGAGGATTGGTTCAATCCCGGCGTTAGCCAGTACAGAGAAACGATGACATACCATGCGTATGATGTGACGGATCATTTGGAAAAAGGTAAAAATGCCGTGGGCGCTATACTGGGTCCCGGATTCTACACGGGATATATGAGTTTCACACCGGGCAATTACAATTTCTTCGGCGATACGGAAGCATTCTTGCTGAAACTGGTGGTTACGTTTGAGGACGGCACCAAAGAAACCATCGTTACCGATACCCGCAACTGGCAACTGTACAAGGGCGGACCGGTAGAGCACGCAAGCATGTTTCAGGGCGAACGCTATAACGCCAACAAAGAGGAAGCCGTAAAAGGCTGGAACCGTCCCGGTTATAATGCATCGAACTGGAAAGGGGCTGAGATTGTAAAGCCGCGCGACTGGACACATTTCGATTTCCTTGCCCGCCGCGATAACCCCATCCGCGAGATAGAGCGCCCGGAAGCCACCCGCGTACTAAAGACACACAGCAAAGACCGGACTACGTATACCTACGATATGGGCGTGGCTTTGGTTGGCGTACCATCTGTAAAAATCCCCGCGGGAGCATTGAAGCAGGGCGATGTGGTGACGTTCCGTTACGGCGAGGAAATTTATCCGGGCAATGAAGATTCGCCCAACCGGATGCTGCCGGACGGCACAACATACGAATCGTTGTACGGATCGCAGGGCGCTTATCGTCCCGGAGTTGCCGGACGTGTATTGCACGATACGTACAGGGCGGCACTGGCCACCGATTTCTACACGGCAAGCAAAGCCGATGAGAGCCGGGAAGTGATTATCGAACCGCATTTCACCTACCGGGGATACCGCTATATACAGGTTACGGTTCCCTCGCGCAAATCTCCGCTGCCTGCCGCAAATGTGAAAGCCATTGTGCTCTCTTCGGAGCCGGTGACCGGAAGCTACCGGGGAGAAACGACCGATGAGACCGGCAAACTCGTGAACCAGCTTTATAAAAACATCCGGCGCAGCCAGTTGGGGAACTTCTTTTCCATTCCTACCGACTGTCCGCAACGCAACGAACGGATGGGTTGGACGGGCGACGCGCAAGCCTATTCGCGCACGGCCACATACAACGGCAATGTGCAGAGTTTCTTCCGTCAGTGGATGGTTGCCCTGCGCAACGATCAGGCCGTAGGCGGAGAGAATGGCGCTCCGGCGGGTGGCATTGGCAACACTGTGCCCACTTATTCGCGTCAGCGCGAGCGCACCTTTGCCGATGGAACTACCTGGGCGGCAGCCATCTGCATGGTTCCGTGGCAGCTATATTTACAATACGGCGATGTGGAAATTGTCAAAGAAAACTTCGGCAGCATGCGCCTCTGGCTGGACGGTATGCATCACTATAAGGTGCCGGGATACAGCGGACTTTCTTCGCGGACTACCGACCTGGCCGACTGGCTTAACATCGACTCGCGCACCAGTAGCGACATCTGCAACAACGCTATCTATATTTATATGATGGAGGTTTCGGCGGTTATGTCCGATGCAATCGGCGAAACGGCTTATGCCGGAGAACTGCGCAGGCGTCACGGGGAGGCTGTGGAGTCATTCAACAAAGCCTACATCGACCCGGCTACGGGATTGACACGTAACCTGTCGCTAACCGATGGTTCGGCAGGCGAAATCATCGACTCGCAAACCTCGTATGCCACACCGCTTAACTTTAACCTGTTCAGTGAACAGATGAGTGTTACAGCTGGCCGATATAAAGGACTTACCTACAAAGAATCCGCCGTGCGCCGCCTGAAAGAACTGGCTGCCGAACCCGCCCGCAGCGGTAATGAGGGTACAGTAATCATGCCTTTCTTTGAAGGATTCGTGGGTGCAGGCGGTAGCGATGTGCCTTATAACCCAACGGAGAACTCCCGTCCTTACACCATCACCACCGGTTTCTCGGGTACGCCAAACATTCTGCCGGCATTGAGCAAAACGGGCGAGGTGGAAACAGCTTACCGCATGCTGGCGTGCACCGATTTCGTGTCGTGGTTATATCCCGTAAAACTCGGCTCAACCTCCATGTGGGAGCGTTGGAACTCGTACGAACTGGCATTCGAAATGGGTGGCCGCAGCGAAATGAACTCCTTTAACCACTTCGCGCTCGGCTCTGTTGGCTCGTGGATTCATGAGTACCATCTGGGCATAACAACCGATACCGGCGGCTATCAGCATTTCGTGCTGCAACCGCTTCCGGGAGGTACGTATACCAAAGCATCGGGCAGTTATGACTCCAACTACGGAACCATCCACAGCAGTTGGACGGCCGATAAAGGGCAGCTTACGGGGTATGAATTTACGGTTCCGGCCAATACATCGGCTACGGTTTATCTTCCGGTAGAAGAGTCCTCGGTAAAGGGCGTCAGGAATAGCGAAGGAATAGTTTATATAGGTATGAAGATGCGTAATGGCGTGCCTGCGGCTTGCTTTGAGGTGCAATCGGGCAGTTATAAGCTAAAGTTAGAAAAGAATCAATGGAAAATTGCGGATTAAAACGCTGAAAAAGAAAAGCTGAATATCAAAATGTAAGCAGTTCTTGCCTCCCGAGGCCTCGAGAGGCAAGAACTGGACTCCGGGCATGCTTCCCAAGTACTTGGGAGGGCTCAATTTGTCATCCGGCAAGGTTCCCAAGGGGTTGCGAGGCATGAACCGAGGTTCCGGCAAGCCTCCCGAGGCCTCTGGAAGCAAGAACTGACCTTCGGGCACACCTCCCGAGGGGTTGGGAGGCAAGAACTGACCCTCAGGCAAGGTTCCCAAGTACTTTGGAAGCAAACCCGTATGCAACGTCTCGCTGCAAAACGAATAAAAAAATATAAATATGAGAAACAACACCTATACGGTCATTGCCCTGGCGGCAATCACCCTATCGGCCTTTACCGCATGCGGTAAAGGCCCCAAAAACCAGTCGCAGGAAGCGGTTACAGCATATCCTACCCTGGTCATCGCCCAACAAACAGCCATCCTTGAGTCCGTTTTCCCGGCCACCATCAAAGGCACGGAAGATGTGGAGATCAAGCCCCGGGTAGAAGGTTTTATCGAGGCCGTTTATACCGACGAGGGCGCCCGTGTAAGCAAAGGGCAGGCGCTGTTTAAGATAAGCTCTCCGCAAACCGAGCAACTTCTTTCTTCGGCACAAGCCTCCGTTCAGAGCGCCAAAGCACAGGTAAACACCGCCAAGGTAAATGTTGACAGAATCCGCCCGCTGGCAGAAAAAGAAATCATCAGTCAAACGCAGCTACTCACTTACGAGAACGCGTACGAAACCGCCCTCGCCACGCTGATGCAGGCAGAAGCCACGCTCAAAAATGCGCAGGCCACCATGGGGTGGACAACAGTAACAAGTCCCGTGGACGGTTTTGTGGGCACCCTCTCGTACCGCGTGGGCAGCCTGGTTAACAACTCAAACGTAATCACCACCGTTGCCAGCACGGACAATGTATTCGCCTACTTCTCGCTCAACGAAAATCTGCTGCGCAACTTCCTCAACAACGCTAAAGGAAACACGCAGGCCGAGAAAATCGGGAATCTGCCTCCGGTCACTCTCCGGTTGTCCGACGAAACGGTTTACCCTGAAAAAGGTAAAATAGAAACTATCTCCGGCGTAGTCAACGTCTCCACCGGGTCGGCCAACTTCCGGGCCGGATTCCCCAACAAGCAAGGGCAGCTCAGAAGCGGATTCAGCGGCCAGGTCGTGATTCCGGAAGTGGTAGAAGGCGCCATCGTCATTCCGCAGAAGGCCACCTTTACCCAACAGGACAAAGTACTCCTTTATAAAGTAGAGGAAAATACCGCCGTGCAAGTGGTAGTAAAAGTAAGAGAAATGCCCGATGGCAAACACTACGTCGTAACCGACGGCCTGAACCCGGGCGACCGAATTATAATCGATGGCGTGGCCACCCTGGCCGACGGCAAAAAAATAACCACAATCTCATGCTAAAAACATTCAACTGGTAAAATCTGCCATGCAGTTGCTTGAAGTCGAGGAAGAACCCGTAAAGCAAGCAATGGCACAAATGATTGAAGCCAAAGATTTGGAGCTGGACCGTGAAGCCATCTACCTTCCCCCTTTTTACTATGCCGAATGTGGTACAGCCAACCGTCTTTTAGCACTGGTGGAAGCAGTTGAAGCAGACAAGAAGAAGCCTACATTCAACCTTGCCGCCATCTCGCAAGAAACCGGTATTGAATACGATGATATTCAGATAGCCGCTATCCGTCAAGCCGTAGAATCCAAAGTAATGATTCTTACAGGCGGTCCCGGAACAGGCAAGACCACTACCACGCAAGGTATCATTGCCGCTTTAAAGACGGCAGGCATGAACATCTTACTTGCCGCACCCACTGGCAGAGCCGCCAAACGAATGAGCGAAGCTACCGGCATGGAAGCTAAAACCATCCATCGACTTTTGGAATACAATCCGAAAGACGGATACAAGCGTAATGAAGAGAACCCATTGGAAGCCGACGCTTTGATTGTAGATGAATGCTCTATGATAGACATTCTCCTGATGAATCACCTGATGAAAGCCATTCCTTCGGGAATGCGGCTGGTGATGGTGGGTGATATTGACCAATTGCCCAGCGTCAGGGCAGGCAATGTATTGCGAGATATTATTGATTCAACGAAAATTCCTGTTGTACGTCTCACCCGGATTTTCCGCCAAGCCCAGTCCAGCCGCATCGTGATGAGTGCCCATGCCATCAACAACGGCCGGTTTCCCGATACGAGCAACGGCAAAGACACCGACTTCTTTTTTATAAAGGAAGAAGATCCGGAGCAGGTTGCCGAAAGCATTGTCCACCTGGTGAAAGAACGGCTTCCGAAAGCATATAGTCTGTCGCCCAGCAAAATACAAGTCCTTACGCCCATGCAACGGGGAGTCGTGGGCGCATCCAATCTGAACTTAGCACTTCAGGAGGCTTTGAACCCCACATCTGTTTGTCTGAACCGGGGCGGTTATTCGTATCGAAAAGGCGACCGTGTAATGCAGATACGGAACAACTACGACAAAGGAGTATTTAATGGCGACTTGGGGTACATAGAGGAAGTAGATATGGCAGAACGGACCCTTATCGCCAGTTTTGACGGCATTTCGGTAGAGTTTGAAGCCTCCGAACTCGATGAACTCTCTTTGGCATACGCCACCACCATCCATAAATCGCAGGGCTCGGAATATCCGATAGTAGTCATGCCGGTGTGATGAATCATTATGTGATGCTTCAACGAAACCTTATCTACACAGGCATCACCCGCGCCAAGAAGATTTGTGTGCTTATCGGTACCACCAAAGCGCTGGCTTATGCTATTCGCAATATGTCGGTATTGAAACGCAACACGAAACTCAAGGAAAGGTTAAACCCATCATTGGTTGCAAAAACAGATAAATCGGATCTAACTCCGAAAGTTATTCCTTATCCGCAGTCATCAGAAGCGCCTTATTCAATGGCGGCGGAAGATATTGTTCTGTACGGAAATAAAGAAAAGTGAAATAGTCCTGTTTATAAAGACAATGTGAAACATAGGCTAAAGAACTAGATCACTAAGGATTCACTTCAATATATCCTTTCGCAATTTTCCTAGACAACGGCAATGCTTCTCACTAAAATCCTCTCCAAAAATATC
Organism: Bacteroides sp. 519; assembly: GCF_010500955.1. Classification (GTDB taxonomy): domain Bacteria; phylum Bacteroidota; class Bacteroidia; order Bacteroidales; family Bacteroidaceae; genus Bacteroides. Next base: position 46,579 of record NZ_QVMJ01000002.1, on the reverse strand, counting down.
TTCGTAAATTTGTTGTTCAGTGTATTGTAGGGCTATAACCGATTGAGTTCCATTCTGGAGAAGACGGCTAATACTGCGGATGTTAGCATCAGAATATCGCTCTTTGAGATCCAACAGACGTAGAGCTTCTACTTTGTGGTAGTTGTAGCGTTCACGCAGGCGGAAAAGATCAATAGTTTTTTGGTAATCAGTATCTGTACATTTAAACTCTATACCATAATCATTCTTATGACTCTCAAATCCAAAAGTAGAACAAGTTGATTTCTTTGGTATAACAGTTATGGTGACATTATTGTCAAAATCATAATCAGAGCTTGTAGGACTCAGTTTGCAAAGTTCCGCATCGGTTGATCCTATAGTCTGAGAACGCTTTAACTTTTCATTGCAGACCTGGCAGCTAGGAGTGAAATTATAAAGAGATAATGCTATAATGGGGCATGAACCTTTATCCAATATATGATCCAAATCAAAATGATTTTTAGCATTATTAAGCAAATGGTCACTCTTCTTCTTCTTCTGAGACTTCCAACATTTCATATTATCAAATTCATCTAAGGTACTAAACAAATGTCTCCCTCTGTAATCAATTATTTTCTGAGCTGTACTTTGTTCTATATCGAGAAAACGAGTTAGATCTTCCAAGGGAGCATTATTTATAAAATCCAACATGTCGGAATATATAACCCAAAAGCCATACGCATTAACATAAGCCATATCACAATAATGGCAAGTATGGATTTGAAATCCATTTTGAGAATTCATAAAGAACGAAGATAATTTAGGTTGCCAAACTGTATAGTTAAAAATTTCCTCCAATTTTTGTTTAATATCTTTTTTTTGGAGATCGGTCAACTTATTGGTATTCATCATGGCTACATATTCTAAGTAGATAGGTGTCAGTTTTTTAAAATCAGCAACCATAATATCCTTTACCTTTGAAGGTAACGAAGTAAAATAGGGATTAATCTGCTTTCTTATATTCTTCCATTTCTTTTGTTTCTCCTGACTATCATTCTTAAACAATTTTAAATAAGCAGCATTCAATGTCTTCTTATCTATATTATATTTTACCTTAATCATAATGAATCCCTTTCTGCACGAAGACGGTCTAGCTGCTGCTGTGCTTTATTTATCTCCCAATCTAGCTTTTCCTGCGGAGATATGTACTCCCGTAATTCCTGGAGCATCTGTCCGATAGTCTTTTTAAGGAATTTATCAGCAATGATACTTTCCAGATAAGCAAACCGGACAGCATTCTGCTTCATTTCCAGAACAATTCTATCACGCTTTGTTATATCATTCCTTTCGTTGTACAAACCAATGATATATTCCAATTCCGTACGGCCTATTTCGCCCATTGAGTATTCCATAAAAAAGCTATTATTGAGTAGCTCATGAATGTTAGCACAGAAAGTTTCTTTAGTCGTAAGGTCTGTTCTGTCTCCTAAAAACAGGATATTCTTTTGTGGAAGATCGGATATTACAAAAGGAGAATGTGTAACCATCAGAATATTGATACCTTTCAAGTGCTTAAATTCAACATTCTGCAAAGCATCCGTTAAGAAATACAAGAACCTACGTTGTAAATCGGGATGAAAGTATAGCTCTACTTCATCGAAAATCACATTCACATATTTATATGTCAGAATCTTCTTATCTGATTCTGCATCTGGGGAGATAGAATCTATATTTACCAGATGATAGATAAAATTGCTTATCGTATAGGCAATCTGCCTTTCACCAGAGCTTAATCCCTCGAAAGGAATAATCTCTTTTTTTCCGGTCTTAAGGTTGCTTTTTTCTATTTGTAGGGTGATATCAAATATAGGAGGAGGTAGCAAATCAATATAGTTGATTTGCCATTGGGCATATTTCTTATTCTCTACAATCTCTTTAGCTTCTTCATAAAGACTGTCCAATGGATAAATTGAGCGAGATTTTCCTTGATAGATTTGGAATTTTAACAAAAACAAAGCACGCCTCAATTTTAAGGTCTTATGACTCGTATCTTTGGCTAGTTCTTCCAAATGCTTTTGGGCTTTCACTTCGCTGTAGTTTTTCGAAGAAAAATTATTGCGGATCTTTCCATATTGTCTGTAAGTACGGATTATCTTCAGTGTTTTATATACTACATAGTCTTTAGCATCCTGTACCCAAGGCATAACCGGTAATTTGTCGATATGATAATACTTAAGCCAAAACTTCAATATATAATCATAAATGTATGGAAAATGATTGTCTAAGTGGGTATTCTGTTTGATATCCAAAGTTGTACGCATATTCTCTTTCGAGAATATCTTTGTCTCTAGAGGTGGCAGAAAAAGTGAAACAACATGAATATCTTTATTGATAGTCCGGAATGGGAACTTACCATTTCCCCCGTCAAAGAGTAACATGGAAAGCTGCCTTTCTTTTGCCAGTTTATTTTCCTCCGGGACATTAATCAATCCCTCATTACGCATTGGATGAACTACGATTGGAGTGTGATAACCATCATTCTTATGGAAAATTCCTTTCATCCATACTTCATCTTCAACTAAAGTATTAGAATCATATTCCTTTTTAGTGATTGCTGTAAGCCGTTGTTTCGGAGTACATTCCCGAAAATAATCCCGATAATTGAAAGCATACATGGAATAGTTGCAAACAATAGTATAGAACAATCCCAATATAGTATCTAACTTTTCGGGCTGAAATTCAGCGACAGAATTGGGATCATCCGATAATTGCATGGACAGATTCTCGGAATCTGCACAACGGGTAAATATGCCCTTTCCTGCATGGAATTCTTTATAATTTATAACGTTTACCAATCGACCTTCTATTTTTATAATCTTAATCTGGTTATCAATAAATATAGCCAGAGAAGCATATACATTTTCTATGTAATGAAGGTGTGCTGCTGTTTTAAATTTCTGCTGTTCACCTAGAATTGCAGCAGAAAGATTGTTGAGGATGCGGATAATCATATCAATGATACTGCTTTTTCCTTTGCCATTCTCACCTACAATAGCACTGATACTTATGGTAAGTTTAGGAATATCATAGAGAATCGCATCGCAAAAAGCGTCTTTACTTACGGTAACTGTTTCATTCTTATCAGAGATATTAAATCCATCGTAAAAATAAAACCATTTGTCGGATTCAAACAGAGTTTTCTGCATGCAACTCACATTTACTAATGTTGCATTACTCACAAAAGGCTTATATACACGAAGTCCTATTAAGCGTAGATATTCTGGTAACTTTTTATCATCATCTAGCGCTTTACTTGTTATAGGTTTATTTTCCATAACTACAATAGATTTTACGGATTACTGTTATCTTGACTCTCTTTATCATTTTTATTCCCCTTTAGATTCTTCACTATTCTTTCTTGGGCCAAGTGGTCCCTTCGTATGCCCTCGGTTCAGATCCACACCAGCCTCATTCAATATCCTAAAAACAGAACTGCGGCTTTTGAATCCACTCGTTTTCCAAATGTCATCGATCGTATGTCCACTCTTATACATATTTACTACAAGCTTAGTTCTCTCTGCTTTATTGTGAGCAGCAGAAGTCAGAACTTTGATTTTGCTCTTCAACTTGCGGATATGATTAGTAGCTTTCCGGTTGGCATTTACCTCTCCAGGCAATAGAGCAATGGTAAGCAACACATCTGACGTTTTGGTTTCAGGAAACAATTCATTGTCGGAATCAATCTTGTCATGAATGGAGATAATCCGGATGACTTTCACCCGGCAAAATTCCAGGAAGAAAGCCAACTGCCGAGTGCCCTGTAGTACATTACTAAATTTAGGCACGACCAATTCATCGCCCTTATGCAGGTTTCCCAGTACTTTATTCCATAGTGGACGCAGCTTTTCCTGTTCCGGTTGCTCTTCGACAATCTCACAACAACCGTATTCCTTCATCCATTCAATATCGGCTTCAGCACCATCATAATGGGCGGAACGCATCAAATAGCCAACTTTTGCCATAACTTATTCTTTAGATATGAAATTCGCGAGTAAAGTTATAATATTTATAATAAAATAAATCATACTTGAACCAGAAACATATATACTTTATATTTTTTCCCTTATACCATTATTCGACAGATGCAGATACTATCTATGCCCTTGTCTGAACACTCTGACATATCCTGATATGAAAAAACTCGAACGGTCCAAATCCTTCGTTCAGTATCATATTTTTCAAGAATGGCATGTTTTCCATATTCTGTTTTTACTACTTTTTTTTATCTACTAATTAATTTATAACCAATTATATAAATCATATTATGAGTATGATTATACAAGAATAATTAAATCAATTGGTAGATGATATTTCTCTGAAATTTTATAATATACATTTGCATTTGAAATTTTAATCAAAGACAATATGGAGCGATTTTCATTGAAAAGGAGACTGCATAAATGGCAGATGAAATATGCACAACATCCAAAACGTACTGTGTCACTTTTTATCAGATGGAGAAATAATCATACTCATCTTTTAATAATACCTATTTTAATATTATACCTGTCAGGTTGCTCTTCAAAGGAGAATCACCATTTTCAGGATTCCGATGAAGCTGTTCATGCTTACAGTGATCTGCTGTACCAAATAAGGCTGCATGAAAAAGCTTCAACAGACCTTATCATTGATTTAGTTTATGAATGGCGAACGTTGAGTGACTCTGTCTTTGCCTGCATCAGTCGGGACAGTATCAATAATAAGAATTATCATGCCAAGTCCGCTTATGGCATAATCAACGACTCAATAATTCTTGAGTTCGAACGCCTGATTGACAGCAACTCCCGTAATTTCAAAGACTACTGCCACGTTCTGGATAAATTATCCGGTCCGAAACTCCCTGAAGAGACAAGAGGATTAGTCGTATCAGCTCACAAGTTTTTCCGTTCCATGGATTCCGTAACGGTTCATCAGGTTGACAGGAAGCATACCATACGGATTTACGAAAACATGCTGGAATCAGCCTTGTCCCGTGGCATCCAAACCAAAGAGGACATCCTGCATTTCCTGAGAACCGAGGACGTTGCTTTCAGATTATTCCTTAGCCATTTGTCATCCTGGGGAGATACATCTCTCAATAATATCAAGGTGAAGACAGAAGCGCAGACAAAGAGCATTTTTGAATCAACCGACCAAAAGCAGCCGGTAATAAGCAAATCGGAAATCGTGATATTAATGACCATGCGTAATAACCGGCGGTTGCTCCAGAATGCCTGTACCTGTGTGACTGACATACAGAAATTAAGTTTCAAAGACAGCAACCAAGCGACGGCATATTTGTGGATGCTTCTCCAGCCTTGGCTGTCAATAGACGGATTCTCCTACGTATTACTATCCCAGGAAGAGAAAGAATCACTGAAAAAATTGGCTACTGAAATGCCGCAAGCTTTCAGACAGTTGGAATCCGGATATTTTCCCATTGACTTAAACGAACTTCCATCACTTTTATTAAAAGCCTATATTGATAATTTATACACCACATCTATATGCAACAAGAACTTATAGAACGTTTCATCATGTTATCTTCTCTGGAGATGCCCAACCTTATTGTGCAAACTCTTTTTCAGGGAGCGGAGCTATCCGATGAAAGCACATTACTGACATTCTCTTTACCAAAAAAGTATTCATTGGAAGAATTGATTGACGAGCTAGAGGATCAGATGGAATTAATCCTTTTATATCATCACATTCCTTCAGAAGATACCACCTTTGGCCATCATTGCTGCGCCTATTCCAACCCACATTTTGACCACATGTACAAAATCAATGCCATTGCAGACGATCGTTGCCAATGCGATACAATCTACGTCACCCTGTATTCATCATTGGAAGTCATGGGCATTGAGTTGCGTAATGAACTAATAGATACAGGCAAACATGGGCAGTTTATTTATAACCGTAAAATTGAAGAATTACTACGGGACTTTATCTGACATGAAAGCGGAGCTATATCATCAATTAGTTACTCTTATACATACCACTTATACATGGGTGGATGTCATGGATACCAATGGAGAAGAAGTTTTCAGTTTTCATACCGGTGGAAATTTTCATCCTGTTCGCTGCCGAATTCTGTGTCTGGTCGCCAAATGGTCCAACCACAATTACCCGAAAGGTCAACGCTGGCGCATTCCTGAGTTTGAACTGGACAATGCCGTACGTGCGTTAAAGCAAAACCCCTCGTTCAGAAAACGTTACCGAAATGGGCAACTTCTCTATACGGATGCCGAAGCCATCATTAAGGAAGCCTCCTACGGGCACATTATTTTAGAATTAGAACCATAATAAAAATGATTACAAACAGTCTACATATCCTACTTCCTGCATTATTGCTTCTGTTTTTCCGATTTGGCTATAAAGCGGCCGGAAAAAGAATGGGCAAATTCTATGTAAACATGACCTGCCGCCAATGTTGGCGCAAGTTCTATACGCTGGCAATGCTGTTGGTTTTGCTGCTGTTCCATTTCAACTACGCCAATATAGCCCCAAGCGTGTATGACCTGGCACCCTCATCCGTAGTCCTTATCTTTCTGTTCTCACACCGTTTTACAGAGCGTATCATCTATTTCCTGCAAGACAGAAAGATGTTTTTCATCAGTGCCATTATTACCATGGCCTGCCTGTTTGTCCCGCACTTCTTTTCGACAACTGTTACTATGGGGATTCTTTTGTTTGGCGCGGTGTTTTATCCTCCACGAAAAGTGTGCGAGCGGATTTCATTTGCTGATTATCGCAAAGAAATAATAGAGCAGCCGGATAAAATCATATTCCATTATTACAATTGGAATGACTGACAATCAAGTTTCTTTTTTCGATGGCAATTGACAGTCACATTAAAGAGTCAGGATTTCTTCATAAAAGGACTTGCCGGAAAACTTCTTTTTCCCAATATACAAGTCCCAACAAGACGACTACAACAGCTTGTTGTCAGTCACTATCCATATCCAATCCCATGATTAGAATCGTAATATTATCATTAAAAAAAATAATTCCATGAGTGAAATTATTGCAGATTACCAGATAAAGGCAGACAAGTTCCTGCTTGAGTATCTACGTCCCAGATCTACAGAACGGACATCAAAATTGGATGCCTTTTGTGAACTGATGAACATGGCAATGAATAAAGATACCCCATCAGAGGAGACCCGGTTCGGCACCACCGTTCATTTGCATCAAGGACAGTTTACAGTGACTGTCACCGACCTTGCAAAAAAATGGAATTGGCATAGAGTTACAGTCAAGTCCTTTCTCGACAAGTTGGTTGCTATGAATTATGCTGATATGTCTTCGGAGGGTAAATTCTTTGTAATAACCATGCGTTATACCCAAACCTCGGAGCATGATAAGAACGAGGTTCTGTTCACCAAAGACGAGCGCCGGCTTGTCAGATGGCTGAGTGGCTATATCAGTATAGAAGAGATGTTCTCTTCCGGTGTCGATTTTTTCAAGGATACGGATGCTATTTTCAAACCGCAGGAGACAGACAGCAGAGCGGATGCTGGGGCACGGCTGCACCGGTTCATCTCACATCTCATCCTGAGTCATTCCAATCTTATCCCGGAACAGCCCGATGTGAATGCGACACTCGCTACACTCTTTACCGAACATTGTCACCATGACTTCATTGAATTCTGGCGTCTGCTTTCTTTGGGGGGTCTTCTCTTTTCAAGTAGTCAAAGTCCGATACTCCAACCATGTTTGCCCGAACTTCCGGAAGAAGTCAAAAAGTTATCGGATATAATATTTGCACACTACGGAGCGATGCTCAGTTCCGCACCCGTTGAAAATAAAAAATAGAAATTACCGGAAACTTGCCATCCCAACAAAAGGCATGAAATCTCGCTTTAACAAAAATCAGCCTCACGATTCCATTATCCCTTCCTTTCCGGCAGGATATTCACTTCGGAGGTCTTGACCTCTTGTAAGACACAAGGCTTGCCTTTTCAGGCACAGAATTTATTCTGTGGGTAGCCTAATACCCCATTTGCAAAATTGCAATGGCAAATAGGCTCTAACGAGGCAGCAAGCTGCGGGAAAAAAAACTAAAAAATATGGCGAAACAAATAAAACAGGTCATGGATATCCGTGCCTCAAAAGGGATAACAGTTGGTCAAAGTAACGAGCATCAGCGTAGATGGTCGGAGAAAGGTTGGGATTCTGCTGTCAGTACCGGGAATTATGACCGCAGCCGGGAGGCTCTTAATTTCGAGATTAAAAAGGGAGGGATTGTTTCCGCTGTTGATAAGCGTAAAAGCATACCTCAACTGATGGCAGAAAATCTGGCGGAACGTGGCATTAAAGATCCCAACGAGGGTCGGGAAACACCTAAGTATCGGACAGTGGTCAACTTCATTTTGGGTGGTACACGTGAACGTATGCTTGAAATCGCTTTCGGAAATCAAAAGGTGGATCTTGCAAAGGGTGCTGACAACTCACATATAAAACGAAGTCCTGATATTGAACGGTGGGCACAGGATATGTACAGATTTGCAAGTGACAAATGGGGGGAAGAAAATATTGTCGCCTTCATTGTACATCTCGATGAAACTAACCCGCATATCCACATGACTCTTTTGCCAATAGATAAGGACAAGAAGTTTGCATTCAAAAAAATGTTTGCTGGTAAGGATAAATATGAATATAAGGAAATCATGTTGGCTCTTCACGATGAACTGGCCAAGGTAAATGAAAAGTGGGGGCTGAAGCGTGGAAACAGCATTGCCGTAACAGGTGCAAAACATCGCACAACGGAAGAGTACAGACGTGATCTTACAGAACAGTGTACCACTCTCGAAGGACAGATTGAGGAGAACAAGAAAATACTCAAACAGCTCTATGATGATATCCGGTTTGCGGAAAAGAGAGTCAAGGGACTTACCACGATGACCTTGAATTTGGAGCAGCGGAAAGAAGAATTGGAAAAAGAAATTGCCACTGTAAATGAAGAATTGAAAAACGGCAAAGGTAATTCTGAAGAGTTACACGAACGAATTAAGAAACTGGATAATGACCTTCAAAAAGTATTGGATAATTTGGCAGATAAGCAGGCAAAACTGGAACATGCCAATGGACAGTTGGATGAGTTGAAAAGTCTTAAAGACAAGGCGAAAGAACTGACAAATCAGTACCAGCAGCAACTTAGGGCTTCGACAACCAATCTAACCCAGCAAGTACGCTTTAGATTGGCAGATGTACTCTTGGATGACTTAATCAGAGATTTCAAAATGATATTGCCAACTCTTAGTCTTGATACAAAAGAAGCCATGAGTGATTCGTTGTTGCGGGATATGGCGGAACATGGGGAAGAGATTATCAAATGTGCCATATTCTTATATGCCAATATGGTAGACCAGGCGACCAACTTTGCGAAAGGCCATGGAGGAGGGGGAGGGGGAAGCGACCTTCCCTGGGGACGTAAGGATGACGAAGATGACCGGGCTTGGGCACGCTGTCTAATGATGGCTCACCGGATGATGAAGCCAAGTGGAAAAAATATGCGAAGATAGTTTTCGAGTATGATAACAGGTATGATTTTTTCCAAGAAACAAAATGCAGGTTAAATACAGATTGATTGGAAGTAGAACTTTTCGTTACCTCATTTAGATACGGTTTCTTTGCCCTATAAATCAAATTAAGATTACAATGATAAAGAAAATATTATTGATTTTGCCACTCGCTTTGCCGCTAAAGGCACAAGCTGATGATGTCAGCCCTTTAGATAGTCTTATAGTTCATAATGTTTCTTTAGAGATGCTCGAACCAATTAAACCATCCTACCTTGAAAATATTACTTCTGCGAGGATATGGAAGGATAATTGGTTCCTGAGCATTTCCGGTGGAGCTTCGGCATTTGTCGGTTCTCCGTTAGGCTGTGCCGACTTGTTTGGCAGGATAGAGCCGACTTTATCTGTTTCAGGAGGGAAATGGTTCACACCAGCGATTGGTGGTCGGGTTTCCTTTCAGGGGTTCAAACTTAAAAACAGCATGCTGCATAAGCAATCATACAAAAGTGTACATGCTGATTTTTTATGGAATGTAATGTCTCACTCTTACAATGCCCGTGACCAGCCAAAATGGAAAATTGTTCCCTACGTAGGACTTGGCATCATACATAATGAGGATAATGGGAACAGTCCTTTTGCCTTCTCTTATGGCGTGACGGGACAATATAGTCTTTCTCAAAGGACTCACCTAACTATGGAACTTGGCGGCACTACTACATTTAAAGACTTTGACGGTCGCGGCGCTTCCAATAGATTCGGTGACAATCTGATGAGCCTCACAGTCGGTCTATCTTTCTCTATTGGAAAGGTAGGCTGGAAAAGAGTGGTGGATGCCAATCCTTATATAAGGCAAAATGAATGGTTGATTGAGTACGTTTCTTCCTTAAACGATTGCAATTCACTGTTGACCAGGCAACATAATGAGGATGTGGAATCAATCGCTGAATTGAAAAAGATTCTGGAGATTGAAGGTTTGCTTGATTTGTATAAGAATCACTCCAAGAATGAAGGCAAGAAAACTCCTTCAATGAAATTCTATCCAAAGAACGATTACAGTGGGCTAAATTCCCTCCGCTCAAGATTACAAAGTACTCAATGGCCGGATAATTCACTCAGCGGTGACTCCATTCAAGGCAAGGGTTCAACAGAAAGTTATAAGTCGGGGAGTTCTCCCGGATACCAATCATCATTACAAGGTTATCTTTCCGGGTTGTCAAAAAGTTGCATAGGCGCACCTATCTTCTTTTTCTTTGAGTTGGGAACAAATCAACTTACGGACGCTTCCCAATTAATCAACTTGGATGAGATTGCCAGGATTGCAAAACAATTCAATCTGAATATTAAGGTTTGTGGAGCTGCTGACAGTGCTACTGGAACTGCTGATGTTAATCATAATTTAGCAGCCAGCCGTTCCGAATATATCTATTCACAATTATTACACCGGGGCATTGACAAAAATCAAATTTCAGAGGCAAATAAAGGAGGGATTGATACCTATACGCCGAAGGAAGCCAACCGGCACACTTCAGTGATGCTCTTCCTTAAATAACAACTACATTCAAATAATAACTTTTTCGTAATAAATAAAACATTAGTAGAAGAGGTTGGCTTGCGAAAGTCAATCTCTTCTGTTATTACACCATGCTGTTAACCAAATATCAAATTTATCGGGCATCTGGAATGTTTTACCAAAAAACAGAGCATGAGATACTTTTCCTCCTTTCTTTTCTATCTGCTTTTTGAAATCAAGAAGACTGCTCCCAGTAGTAAACAAATCGTCAACTACGACAACCTTTTTTCCAGTCAAATCACAATTAATATAGTAGTTTTGCTCCAGACTCTTTTTTGCCCTACCTTTGGTCAGATGAAGACTTTCGCGTTCCCCTATATAAGTGATGAAGTTATAGCCGTTGGAGGATTCAGGGTAATAATCTTCAAGAAAATCGTTCAATGCACTAAACCGTTTCTTATAATGCCAATTCTTACTACAAGGCATAAACATGATGACACAATCATCCTCCAGATCCAAAGCTTCCATGCAGTTCATAAAGAAGTCATAACCATTTCTCTTGCCATCCTTGAATCCTAACAGTTCCTCGCAAAAATCCCCTTGCTCATAACTGATGTCGTTATGATAGCGAGTGGGAATATAATAATCAGTGAAGATGCACCTCACTCCCTTAAATTTGAATGGTTCCATTGCCTTATGTCTATCAAATTCGGTTGGATTGGAAAGAGCATAAATTGTGTAAGCCGCTTTATTTCCTGCTAACACAGCTTTTCTGCTTAGTTTTCTTCTCAGCGATTGTTCGGAAGTCAATTGAGCTGCATAGAAATATGCCTCCCCAGCCTTTTTCAAGCAATAGAATGCAAATCTTATAGCAGCAATCGCAACCGCAAGTAGAATGAGATATATTATTAAGGCTTTATCCATCTTGTTTTGATGTGCAAAGTTAAAACGAAAACAAACTCTCTGAAACATTTTATGAAGGAAATAAATACTTGAAGAGTGATTCAAAACAAAAATTACATCAATAGGACTGATAATATTCGAGATTATTTATAATTTGGGGAATAAATATCATCAATCAATACATCAAGAAAGATTTTCGTCTCACATCCATCAATTAATAAAAACTGTCTGCGATTTATATGATTAATTAACTTTTTAGTAAGGATTAAACGAGGTTTATCTCTATTATAAAAGCTGAATGTTTTTCTGCAAAACTAAACTTTATATTGGATTTTATGTTTTATCTTTATACGTTTGTCAATGAATTATATCTGAATATCGAATATGCATAGAAAATAGGAACCTTGAGTATTATGTTGTTAAGCATGCTTGTAGGTACAAAAAATAAGTTTTATATGCGTTTTTATTGAAAAAAGATATATCTTTGCAGCCTATTCGAAAATAAATGTGTTACTGATAAGAATATGATTAGCTCTAAATTATTAAAAAATTCGGCTCGGATTAGTCGTTTGCTCAGCGAACAGAAGTCTGCTTCATTGGATCCCAACTATCACAGAGTGCAAGGTCCAACAGCGAAATGTTTGAATACAGGCTGTTCTGGAAATGCAAATGAGACAGCGCGGGAAGTTTTTCTTAATGGTGAACGTCATGTAATCAAAACCGAACGACATCCATCTACAGGAGAGTATATTGTTGTAGTTGAGTAACGATTTCCAAATTATGGTGATAGAAAGTGAGCCTGATTATTTCTTGGTTTGTTGTGATCTTTCAAGTCAAGCTCAAACTAAGACTTTACATATTAGCAAATCCTTCCCAGAGCATATAGAACGGTGGAACGTGCAAACCAGATTTTCCCCATGTTTTAAAGTAACAGATCATATTTTAAAAGATGGAATTTTTTGTTTATCAGATGATACTCTTCATTTTATTTTTGTAGGTTCTTTATCCCTAAGCAGAATCAAGAATTCTTTGCTTGTTGATACTTATGTTTGGTTGAGCTATGGTATGTATAATATAATTATAGCTACACCCGATGAACATAAGATTGCCGAACTCCGTACATTTTTAGAAGAGGAAGGTTTGCGGTATGAATATTGGCCTGTGAGCAGGTCTATAATTGGAAAGAATGAGTTTTTTGTTCCAGTATTGGCTTCCCCTGTAAAATTATCTCAGAAATTATTGGAGAAGTACTCGAAAGATAAGGTAATGTTTACTGCCATTCGAGGATATTATACACACGTGAATACTGCCTGTGAGCGTTTGCGTCATATAAGTAAGCAGGCTTATGAAAGGATGGTGCTTTTCCATGATTCGGTAGAGAACTACATTCTTGGGGACGGTGGGGATGTTAATGACAATGAAGAAGAAAAAATATTCAATTTCAGTTATATCTCTTCTATAAATGCATGCCTTACAAGATACAATTCTCAGTTGGTGATGGGGTTTTCTCCCATTTTGGAGCAAGATATTAGTGTCTGTGGCCATTCTCTTTTTGGAATAGGGATGGCCAGTTTGGGTATAAATAATATGGGAGATTATTTTTATGATAAAGTTGGTGGTCAGTATATTGGGCAGCGATTTGTGAAATTACTTGGCAAGAAATATGGAAATACCCAAATACTTAATTCCCTCTCATCAAGTGATGCTATTTTAAAGAGGGATTATCTGGCAGAGATTCCCCTATCAGATCTGGATAATTTGGAGAAACAAAGAACGCCTCTTTTAGTGTATTTTAGTAGTCGAGATGGTTTTAGAAATCAGTACAACGCATTGAGTGTTCCATTAATTGCACTCTATGGTTGCAACACACCAGGATGGTCTCTGAAAACTATTTCTCACGAAGCTAGTCATATCTTGGTTAATAGTATGTTGGATTATCTCTTAAGAAATCTGCAAGATAATAACTGGCTAAGAGAGTTGGTTGGGCTGAGTTGTATAAAAGATCTCGATGAAGATAATGATACATTCGAAAAGGCCATATTACAGCTTTTAAGCATAGGTTTAATTGATATTCAAACTTTTGAATCGGGAGTAAAAGACCATGCAGCTGATGATTTGTACCATTGCTTTTCTGCTCGAAACGATGAAATGAGAGAGATTATGGCGCATGCCTTCGATTTTCTTTATTTCTATAACTCAGACTTGGAATCTTATATTGGAGAAATATGGTCGACATGGGCCGAATTGCCATATATGTCAATCTCAATACCTGATTATGTGATGAGAAGCCTTTGTATTATTGTGTTAAATCAACTTGAACACCCTCGTATTGAAGATGAGGCTATTAATAAATTTAGAGAGATCATCGCAAAATTAAATACTAGTAAACACTCTGTGTTTTCAAATGGGCATTTAGAAAAGGTTTTGGAATATATTAATCCATCTCCCGATAATGAGGAATGTCTTAAGAATCTGCAATCCAAGTTGATTCGCAGGAAATTTCTTGTACAATGTGTACGGACTTTTTTCTATTCCCATCAGATTGGCACACTATTGGCAGATGAAAAATGGCCAATAAGTAATGATAAGCTTCAAAGTCTTAGATCGCTTGAAGTACCAGAAATTCCATTTAGTAATCCGTTGAGAGTAACCGAACTGTCTGCTTCTTCTAAAAGTTTGTCAGAAGCAAAATCATATTTGTTGTATTATAATTTAGCATTTAATTATGCCCGAGAGTAATAGCCATATTATTTCAGGTGGTTTCACAGGTAGGATCTATAGTATAGATAATACTTTGCCTGAGAAATTTTTGGCAGATCTACCAAATGTGAATTATGAACAAACAATCCTTGCTGGATGGGAGTATTATAGTTTTACATCGAATATTCCTTTAAATGGCAATGATGAAAGGCATTATTACAACGAAAATTATGATGGCAGCCCCTTCCTTAATGAACTTTTGTGCTGCCGGGCGATAGGGCATTTGCTGATATTTGCCAGAGGCAAAAGGGCATATAATTATTTTTTAGAGCATATTCTCAATAAAGATGCAATAGTATTGGAACTGAAAAATTGTTTTATTTCCGTCGATTCTTTTGTTAAAATTGGTGCTAAAGAAAAAGATTATAATTTAACGAGTATCAGTGCATTTTACAGAGGAATAGGAGATTCTTTAAAGTCGGTTCGGTTTTTTGGAGAAGATGTGGCGAATTCGGATCTCTTTAAAAATAGTATCGATGAATTAAAAATTTATCGTTGCGGTGTTAAAGAGCTGTCGCAGGTGGATGAAATGATCAGTATAGGTACAGACGGTTCCTTGTATTTTAAATATGAATATCAGAATCTTCAAAAAATAAATAATCTTTTCAAGTTTTTGAAAAAAGGCCTTTTAAAATAAGAATACTATGTATGAGTCTATGGGGCAATTATCCTTGTGGGAGGATCGTTCGTCATTAGTGAAATATTTGGCTAATAAGCTTAAAGATAATAGTTTGTCTCTGGTGCTGGGGGCTGGTGTTTCTAACGCTTTTGGCCTGCCTGGCTGGGCTGAGCTTATTACAACGATAGAGCATCGTATCCCTTTTAAATGTAACTCGGACGATGTTTATGAAAAGGGAAATGAGTTAAGGGATTATTTTGAGGAGCATGGTGGATATTCTTTGTATTTGGATGCTGTGCAAGCTGCATTATATAAAGAAATAAAAGATGATTTTGAAGAGTTAAATGATAGAAAAATACTCGATGCAATTGCTGCTTTATGTATACCATCTCGTCGTGGAAGTGTGAAGGATATCATTACATTTAATTTCGATAATATTTTAGAGATATATTTACGCTACTATGGGATTGTGTCTTATAGTCCTGTTTCGGGGAATAGTTGGCGTACAAATTCGGATGTAAATATTTTCCATATACATGGTTTCCTCCCCAAAGATAGGAGGGAAACGCGAAGTGAAAGTATCGTTTTCGATGGAAAATCCTATAAAGAACGAGTCGATTATTCCAATTGGGAGTGGGCTCCTCAGATTTCATCTTTGCTGCGATGCACAACTTCGATTTATATTGGCTTGTCTGGTAATGATGATAATATGGAGCGGTTTGTTCGTGATTCAGAAGTTCATCATGCTTACAAGAAAACTTCAGATTTATTTTGGGGAATTACCTTTATTCGGGATAAAGGAACACAGGATGCGAATCATGAAGAAACGATGCGGAAAATTATAGACAAATGGAAGGCATGGAAGATTTTTCCAATAATTATCAAAAACAAGGATGATGACTCAGCAGCATGTGGCCGGGATGAATTCGAGGCACAAATTAAGTCATTCTTATATGCAATATCTCAGGAGGCAGCATGTCTATAATCTATAGTTTTAATAATATAGCATCAAAACTCATAATTCTTTCTAAGAATATTCATCGAATGTATTTATTTCCAAAGTTGTGTTCTCACAACTAATTTTATTAATATGCCGTTATTGTCACAAATAGATCTTCCAAGTTCTTTTTATCTCCCCTGTACTTAAAAACCACATTGTATGATTTATGTTCAATGTGAATAAGCTGAGTAAATAAAGTGTTCTTTCTATTATAACTTCCCTATTAACCCAACTTTCACTCTTTAAATTATTTTTCGTGCAAATTCAAGATTCAAGATGTTTTCACAATCCATCGGTTATAAACTACTAAAAAATCAACAGAATAAAACACTACTTGTCCTGGAATTTAATTTATAAGACACCTTATTAAAATAAACTCCTTATATATTTGCACTATGAATGCACATAGCGGCTAGATTGAAGCGAAGTTGTACATTAGCTTCGTTGGAAAGACCTCTTGTCGTCATTTGAAAGAGATTTTATCAATACATTGAATTTTAAAAAAGATTCAAAAAAATCTGTAGGATACAGCTGATATCGAAATGATGCCCATGCTCTTTGTAGCAAGATATAGGAGTGAAAGTTGGGTTAAGATTCACCTCCCCCTCCTGAAATACACCTCTTCCTCAATCTCTTCCGTCAACAGCTTTTCATCACGTGCCACTTCATCCATGATACCATCGTTATCCACATCACCAATATCCACTTTCCCATGTTGGTACTCCGCCATCTCAGAAAGTTGCCCATGAACACCTTGCAGGTTGGCATCAAGAGTAAAGCTGTGGTCATATGCAAAAGAGTGCTTTACGACAAGACCGGCATTAGTGACTGTGCCAACATCAAGGTGGTCAGTCTCTTTGTTGTACTCTACCTGCAACATTTCTTCATTGTCCATCTCAAATATAGGCATACGCTTGGCTGACAGCTCTGCAAACTGTTCAGCTACCATACCTTTTGCCACTTCTTTCACATCCTCGGTAGCTCGGTCAGGCAAACCATAGCGACTAATAACATTACGTACTTCCTGTATAGGTACTTTACGCATGATTTCATATGTGCCGCCAACACTGTTGTTGTAGACCACAGCATAGTAGTCATCCTCGTCCAACAAAACATCACCACGGTTCTGGATTGGTGATTCGAAAGTGTTTTCCAAGTCGATGGCATCACCATGGTCATATTCCTTTGCCTCCTGTAACAACTGATCATAGTTATCATTTTCATGCAGTCGATCTAAGATCTGTGTATCATCGCCGTTTTGGAGGTAAGCCACTGATGCATAAAAATTACGGATATCGCTTTCTCCGTTCCTTTCTGTAACATTCTGCTGTACAGAATGCTCATTATCTATCCGTTGAACAATCTTGTCTAAATGCTCCATTATCATGCCAGATGCCCTTTTTACGTCAAACAGAGTCGTTTTGATGAAATCTGGTGATTCCTTCAAGCTATTAAGTCAGGACTTTAGATATGCAGCTGACTCATCCTTCACATTCTTGGATATACCATACCGCTGCGCCACCAAAGCACTGCCCAGTTCAGCTACCAATTCCTCACTAGCATATTCTTCCGACCCGAAAGCACTCGGTTTTATCCGGTTTAACCGGTTCTCAGAACCCGTGCTATGCGTCATTTCATGAAAAAGTGTCCCATAAAAAGATTCCCCATCCACGAACTGCGCCTTTTCGGGTAATACAATCATGTCTTTCGATATACTGTAGTAAGCGTTATCCTGATGTTGTAGTTGGATGGGACAAACCCATCCATTCTCTTCAATCAATATATCGGCTGCGGGAAACGAAAAACTCTCACCGTTCAGTTCAGGCTTTACAAGTTGATTCTCCTCTTCAATCTTCGCATAGAGTTCAGGACGTGCCTGTTTCATATTCGTCTGTTCCACATTGAAGACGGAATAGACCTGCATTTTGGGGTACACCGCATATTGCTGCTTCTCTTCGTCCGACAGTCTTTTATAGTCGTCATATTTTATTTTAGACTTGGTATCCTTATCTACCACAGTAAAGGTCGTAATGAACACAGGAAACGATTTTTCTCCTTTCTGCACACTAACCTGCGGTAACAGTTCGCCATTCTCATTTTTCAATGGTGTCCGGTTTCCCTGCTTATCTTTCTGATAGTTCAATCCAATTACCCTGTCAAAAGTACAATAGACAGGTAATTTATACCCTTGCTTTTCAGCATGAAACATAAGCATTAAAGCATTCATTCCGTTATAATCACGCCCCGACAGATTTTTGGGCCACCTCATAGAACCTTCAGTAAACCACGGTTTTTTCCAGTCACTTTGCAGATTGTTGATTTTCTCTATCATCAGTTCTGCAAAACGGTCCAGCGCTCTATCTTCTGCACTGGGTCCATTCGTATTAAATTTCTTCTTATACGCCATAACTAAAAAAGTATTACTTCATTCAACTTTTAGGCTTCCGGTTTAATCCATTCACGGACTTCTTCTGCTCTGCATCCCAAATTGATTTTATCCCGGTAAATGGAAATTTCCAGAGTCCCATTGATATGAATTTTCCCTTTAGGAACCAGAAAAACCTCATGTTCGGGAGCGAACCGGATAAAGCGAACCCAAGTATATTCAAAAACATCTCTGGACTTCTCGGTACTGAAAGCCGAGAATATCAGGTACTTCCTGCCTTTCTTGTCCGTTTTTTCGTCCACTTGTTTACCAATTGTTCCTTTAAACTCCATACTTCCGGCAATGCCATCCTGATTGTTTACCGGGCTGAAGTCCACCGAATCCGCATGGAAGTTGAAATAGAAATTACTTTCACGTTTCCTGAAAGTCAGACTACCTTTCAACTCTACCCGTGAACCGGAACAATGCCGGGAGAGTTCACTGTCGCTTCCTTCTTTGAGCACACTCACCTCCACTATTTTGCTGGAATCCCCATCCTTTGAATACACATTCACTTTTACAGCAAAACTAATGTATGAGCTGTCATCTTTACCGGTACGCATTGACGCTGGACGACTGATGACACCATTGACTGTTACATTACACTTAATCATAAAATTCTGTATTTTGAAATTAATTATTCGTCCGACATCGAGGCGTGCTTCATCTCATAAATAGTCCATGCCAGCCCAATGACAACTACTGTCATGTATACCACTGAGGCCATTAACCCGAAACAGCTATATATGGCATAGCAGATAGCGCAAGCACAGGCAATAACCATAGCGGTGGCCAAGATTAATCCTATTATCCTCATCGTATCTGTAGATTTTGATTTTCCTGTTGACTGGCATTTTGCTCATAGTTGCGCGAAACTTGTTGCGTCAACAAGGCATTATTCACCATACCCGTAATGCGTTGCTGTTTATCGGCATCTGACAGACCGGAGTCGCCGAGAATGGCTTGTAAACGGTTCATTTCCGCAGCACTTAGTTCATGAGTGTAGTTGTTCTTTCCGTCATTCATTTGTAGAAGAGCTTTCCCGCTCTCCTGAATACTCAACCTGCACTCATTTAGCGATGGCATCAAGGTAGACAAATCCACCTGCTTTTTTATAGCTGAATCCGTAGCAGCCTGCATTTTCTCTTCTTCCGATTTACCATCAATTTGCACCGCCAATGCCATCAGCGAGGTAAACAAGGTTGTTATCAGTTCCATAATCGGATCACCTGATGACATCCCCACGCCGCTGTCTTCCGAGGACAGCAACTTCTTCATCCAATCTTCCGGTGACAATGTCGTATCAATTGAAGGATGCTTTCCGGGTACAGCTTCTTTATATTTCGCCAATAGATCCGTTCCATTCGATAAAGCCTGCAACTGAATATTCCCTTTCTGACCAATCTCCGCTAAGTAAGCCGCAGGATCAATATCTCTCGATGTTCCATTGGCGGCTATCTGTTTCACTCCGAAATGTAGATGTTCGCCCGTTGTCCGTGTACCTGTATTACCCGATACACCTATTTTCTGACCCGCATCCACTTCATCTCCAACCTTCACGTCAATGGAAGAAAGATGCAAATAATTGATTTGGCATTTATCCCCGTTTTCACGTTGATACTCCAGCGTGACCGATTTACCACCGGTGGTGTGAGCATTCTGATTGACTGCAACGACCTTTCCCTGGTTTTCCGTTGCCAGCACATTATCCTGTCTGGTTTGTATGTCAATTCCCTTGTGCATCTGTTCTTTGGTTGAATCCAGCGGGTCCTTGCGCATACCAAACGGTGAAGTCATAAGCATGAACTCATCCCGCTTTACCGGAAAGGAATAGTTACCATCAACCACAGCATAACCACTTGATTCTTTGCTGTTACTACTTATAGTATCAACTATATCACTACTAATAGTACGAGAATTCTGCTCCGTTCCAAACGCCTGTCCTTTCGCTTTCATCTCAGCGATTACCATTTCGTCATATTTGCACAGATTATTCTTTTCAATGATACCGATAAGGCTGGAAGCATATTTCCCTCCCGTAGCATAACCGGCTTTTTCCAGCCCTTTAGCCCAGCCACGGTAATCATCAGGTGACAATTTGAAACAACTGGCATACCGCTGATTATTTTTGAGAAATTGACTATGGTGTTCATACGAGTTACCCACACTGTCATAACTACAAAATTTCTCATTCGGTTTGTCATCCGTATAAAGACCGTATTTGCCACCACCGGCTATCCACGATTGTGTAGCCTTGATGCCAAAATGATTATTTTCATTGCGTGCCAGTTGACTTTGCCCGTTACTGCTTTCGAGAATACCCTGTGCCAGTGTGACTGAGGCAGGAATACCGTATCTCCGCATCTGATCCATAGCGTATTCGACGTATTTCTCCGCATATTCTTGATTCTTGCTCATAATTCAAATTTTATAAATGTCTACCTACCTGTGCCTCTTCCTGCTGTTCAGTTGGTACCTGTGTCATTCTTTGTTGAGTGTCTATCTGATCACATATTGCAACCCGGTTTCCTGCCCGAATCAATTTAGGAAGGACAGTATCAAGGTCATAGCTTTTGAAAGAGGCAATATCCACCTGAACCCCTGAACCACTTTCCACACCAATAGCTTTGTCAAACTTCAGCAACTTGGACACTATTTCGGCATCTTCCGCATACGATTCATAGTTATTTCCATTGCGGAATAACAGGATTGCATCCGGGTGTTTCGTTTTGATTTCTCCATATTGCTTGAGATCGACCTGTGGGAGCTCACTCTTCTCTTTCATTTCCACTACTTGAATCGGCTTCAGTAAATCGTTAAATACTTTGCCGGCAAGGTTGGTCTTGTATTCCGCCATATCTTCCGCCACCCACATTCGTTGCCATTGCCCGGGGGTAATCTCCCTTGGTTCCACTTTAGGTATACCGTCAATGACTGGGGCACAGAGGATGCGTTCATCTTTAGTCTTATAGATAATCACACGTTGTATCTTTGACAAATCTGCATCATTATCTTTACCGCCGCCAAACAGATCAATCTTCAATTCCGGACGATTGGTCGCCAAAGCGTGATATTTCTGTGCCAGTTCCGTGCGTAGTCGTTCACCCTCCTCATTCTGTCCCTGCTTGATGGTCGAGAAGAATTGATTGATGTCCGCTTTATCCGGATAAACACTGAACGATGGTTCATGCTGCGGTTTCAGATACAGAATCCATCTGTTATTGTCATCCCGTAGCATCTGTATTCGGTCAAACAGCATGTTAGTGGCTCTTTGCACATGTTCGCTCACATCAAAGTGGGATAATGTCTCCAATGACTTTCCATTCAGCTTGTTTAGGGAAACATCCTTTCCTTCAAAATAGCTGTCATCCGGGCGATAGCCCAATATGCCGTCATTATTGTAGAAGCGGATATACTGATAACCTTCCTGCAACAGTGCATCTTGAATACGCTGTTTGGAAAATCCAGGAATAGTGTAATTCCGCACCTGTACATGTGCGGCAGCACGCTCATCTTCTGTCATCACTTCATCGGGAGTCAGATGGTAAGGGCGTTTCTCTCCATTGGGCATAGCTACCACACCGCCACCCATGGCGCCTGCCGGTATCACCACATCGACAATACCTGAAAGATTGTCTTTTACAATTACCATTTCTTTCGTACTTCTGTCTGGCAGTTTTTTCATTTCATCGGCAATGAAATAGCTGCCTTTTTGATTCCATTGTTCCGGCATCACCTCATTACAGATCTCGGCTATCTTAGCTCCGTTATCTACCGCTTCCGTAAAGGCAGTTTCTACCACTTCAGGATCTTCATGTCTGGTTTGTTCCAGAGCGTAGTTCTTTTCCTTTTCATAGTGTGCCAGACTGAATTTCTCCAGGAAAGCTATTTTGTCTTCCGGCAAGGTGAAGTTACGTTCATCAATCTTCATGCCACCATGACGGATTACATCCAGCAGGATAGCACTTTCCCTGCTGTCCACCTGCGGTTTCTGCTTCTCCTTCATCTCTGTGGTTTGCTGTTTGTTGCGGAAAGTGGCGAATTCGATCTTTTCTCCTTTTTCCGCTCTGCGGATAATATCCACGGCGTTGTTCACGTCAGCTTCGATGGCATCTATCAGGCAAGGGTTCTCCTTCAGTTCCCGCGTCCAGTATTCTACCATAGACAGGCTGTCATTCGAAAGTTTAGACGGTAGTCCCAGTTCCATCATCTTTACACCCGAAGCCAGTTCTGCCACCAGTTGTTCATACTTCATGGCATCTTCCGATGGGGCCATACCACCTTTCATCACCATACCTTCACGTGCCAGCCGCTGCTGATGTCCTGTTGCCGTAACCACCTGCCGCATCAGTTCTTGTACATAGTCATTGTATTGCCCGAAGTGTTTCTTTTCTGGAATATACACTGCATTTTTCTCTGAATCATAATGTACGATACCCGTAGCGCTTTTCCGAATAGGAACTAAATTATCACGCATCTGTAATGCGAAATCATTCACCACCACGCGCAGCCTGCTCTCTTCATTTTTGAGATGCTTGCGGTCTTCATATCTGCCATAACGTTCCACCGATTGCTCATACCTGTCTTTGTCAATGAATGGCAAAGTTGTTTGGTCGATGTTGAACATAGTCTGTACTTCCCGGTTACGGACGCCTTTATAGAGAGTTTTCTCTTCGTTCGGAAGTTTTAGATAGTCCTCTCTATTGATGGTGTCTTCAGGGTTATGGTGGTTCACATATTCTTTCCAGCGATACCAGAGAAACGGCGCACCGGTCTCATGTTCACGGATGGCTTCACCCCGTTTCTTGGCATCCGTAAACAAGGTATATAGGTTGGTCTTGTAACCGTTCTGGTCAGCGTGCATACCCAATACAAGGGAATTGAATGGACTGACGGCCGGTCCTTTAGGATAAATTCTTGGCAGACTTCTTGATGAAGTGTTCAACCAATATCCACCACTGACGGCAGCTCCGTTCAATGCGTTTGTCAGTAATTCTACTTGCCGGTTGGCAGCGTGCTGTTCCTGCTTATTTTTCTGTTTCATCACTATTTATAAATCCTACCTTAATTTTGATGTTATCTTCTTCTGAATGTCCTTATTTCATTCTCATTTTCCAGTTCATCTTTAAAATATCTAGCTGCCAGATATTCTGTATCCGTATCATAATCTAATAATTCGGCATCCCGCTTATCCAGAATCCGGGAAGATTGTTGTTCACCATCAATCTTACATCTAATGGCCACATTACCATTTAATGGGTAAATTTTCACATCCGCTATCCGGTTAAGTATAGAGTATTCTTTCGGGATAAAAGGTTTTGTTAGTTCACCGTGTCTTTTTTCTAACTCTCTCCATTGATCAGCAGTCAACATTTCTTTTGGAAAATACTCCGACGGATTTTTCATCTTTTCATTAGGGAAATAATAGGCTCCCGTCACTTGACCGAATTCATCGTCAGCTCCACATGGATCCCATTTTTTTATAAGCCTTTTGGATAAAAAGTAATCCAGGCTATTGTATGCTTCAATAGGAGTAATATTGTTCTTACCAGTATTCCCATTTTTCACTATTTTTACATAATCAACAGTAGCTCTATCAACTTCATCTGAATTTTCAACTATGCAGAAAAGAGGTTTGGGTAAATCATATATATTTCTCTCTAAATCCCGGTCGTCATCATCGAATGTCAATCGTGGTTCATGGACTAGTTTTATAATCTCGGCATCCGATAACATATTAGGTTTTAAATGGGGGATGCAGTAGACCAAACGTTCCAACGCGGCTTCTTTAAAATCTGTTATTGTGCTATCCAGACAATTATTATCCCAGAAAGGATCAATATTCAAATCGCCGTGAACTTCAAGTAATAACTTATCCTCTCTACTCAGACCATTTCTAAATATATCCGTTAATCGTTCCGTATCGCTCATATTAATCCTATCGGAAAACAGAGCATTGTCAAATTTTGTCTCCATACTTTATTTTTAAATGTAAAAGGTAATTCAAAACGATTTCTTAATACTCATATTAATTGATTCCTCGTGAGTGACCATTCCTGGATTGAGAAATCTCATAATTCTCCCGTGCCATCGCCCGTAACTCATCATTCTTGGCCAGTACGGCATTGGATAGCGTATTCAGCGGTAACGCTCCGGTTTCATAAGCAGCTACCACAGAGTTTGGCAATTGTATACTGCACGGCACTTTGTCTATCGTAGCGATAAGACAGTTCCCTTGTAGTGCCGGATTTCCGATACGTGGGTTCAGCGGTTCATCAGGATAGGTTTTAAAATGCGGTTCCGTTCCTGCACTTTGCAACGTTCGTCCTTCCTGCCTCTCCATCGCTTCATGACCGGCTTTATTAAGCAGGTTCAGCCCACCCATACCGATCAGTACCATCTTCAGCAACGGATTCCTCACAAACATGCCTATCAGAATAGAAGCGATAGGTATCATTGAATTCTTTATGTTCAGGGATTTTGTTTTTCCCGTGAAGAGTCCTATGAGCATATCAGGAAGCATGGATACCACATAACCAAGATTCTTGCCGATGTCACCCAGTCCGTCCAGTCCGACCGAGCCTAAGAAATTACCCCATCCGTTTTCATTAGTGGTTGTTTTCGCCATATTCTGCCCTGAATTATTTTCCGAAATACCCAGAACATCTTTTTCTGAATGTGATTCCGGATTTTCCACAGTCGCTGCCTGCGCTCCTTTATCCTTCACCTCCTGCATTTTTTTCAGGTCGTCAAGATATTCCTGCTCATGTCCGGGTGCAACCACCATCGGTACTTGGGCGTCTTCTGTTTTCTGCTTTTCCTCCGGTACAACGGGAAAAGTAGGTTGCCAAAGCGGTTTTCCCGATTCTGCCATCCAAAAAGGTTTTTCAGTTGGTATAGCCATTTTCTTGGTCAGTTGGTTATTAAATGATAATACATAGTCATTCTCCCAGGAATTGATCGCCTTACTCCGTTTTCTGAAATCTTCAAATACATTCTGCTGCGAATCAAAGACACCTTTGCTGATGCAATCTTCAATAGTGACAGATTTCGTTTTTTGTTTCTTGTCAAGGCTGTACTCAACTCCACTAAAAACCACTTCGGCTCCGAACAACTTTGCAATAGAACCCCAGGAAGAAAAGCCACCTGTCGTCACCACATCAGCCCCAAACGATACGGCCTTTCCTGCCCCTTTCTCCACAGTACTCGGATGATAGGCAGCTTCGCCTTTCTTTTCTATTTTCTGTTCCAGTGGTGATTGAGACAACGATTGCATGATTCCCAATAAGCTTTCCGAAGCCCCTTTACGAAGTATATACTCCATAGATGATTTCGGCATCTTATCCGTTACCATCTTGTCTACCATCATCTGTTCCACACGGTAATCCACATAAGCAAAAGCAAGATCGCCTCCCAATTCCTTTGATAGTGCATCATATCTCTCTCTCCCGATTTCTGCTACTACAGTATTTCGCCATTCTTCGGCCATACTTCCCAAATCTTTCTGAAAATCTTTTGAGGTACTTATCCGCTCACGGCACATCTCCACATAATCCTCTGCAGTCTTACTGTTCCATTCACCGGTCAGCTTGAGGTACTGCATAGTGTCATCCGGCATACCATTCATGCCACTGGCTGCCGAGCGCAGAATTCCGCTGATACTGGTGGCATAGTCGCTGTATTCCTTTATCTGCTTTTTAGACAGTTCCTGTTGGACATTACGCATAACCGGGGCCAACTGACTGTCAAAATAACGTTGCAGACAATACTCTATCTCTGCAAACCGCTGTGATTGTTTAGGGGTATTCATGAGATGTTGATTTGTTTCAGTAATTGTACTCTTGTTTGCTCAATAGCGTTACGATAGGTTTCCATCTGTTTAGGGAAATACTCTTCAAGCATGGTATCTTTATCTATCTGATTCTGTAGAAAGTGAACAGCCGTTTGCCGGGTGACTTCAATGGAATCTTCTCCTTCCTCCTGATTGTTAAACCAAGCCTTTGTCCACCATCGGATACCTGCCTGATCAGGATATACTGTAATCAGCCTCGGTATGTCAAAGCTCTGTACATCTATCTCCAGTTCGGCCAAAGGGTCAATGATTCCTCCGCTTCTCAGGGCTTCGTCAGAACTTTTTTTTTATCGCTTTCGCTTAGTGTGGATAGGAATATCTGATGCCGCAACGCCATGTAATTTAAAAAGTCGGCAATCAGCAAGTTTTGCACTTTGCTTGCCACCGGCACGGCTCTTTGCCCGATTCCTAAAGGATTGCTTAATGACGGTATCACCTCATAGAAATAGTTCTTGATAGCTGACAAGGAGAAAATATTGCGAAGCGACTGCTCTGTATGTTGTGGCAATAAATATTTCCCGTTGTTCAGTTCTCCCAGATAATCTGGATAAAAGCGCAGCATCAGTTGCTCTACCTCTTCCTGATTATCTTCGAAGTCTGTAGGAATATCCATGTCGATGGTATCAAAATCCGGCATTCCCGGTTCCCCTTGTTGTTGCATCATCTTAAGATTACCGTAAATCATAGTCAGGAACTCAAGAGGATTGATTTCCTCTCCATCGTATTTCACTTCTATATGAAGGAGTTCTCCACTGACACTTGCCACACTTCCTGCTTTTACCTTCGCTCCAAAGGTTGCCAGTACGTTGGCCAGATGAGCGTAGGTAACTTCATATTTGCCGTATCGGATGATCTGAAAAAGTCCATGTCGGGGGTCACTTCCGATAGCGCTGACAATTCCATCAGCACAGGCTGACAACAGATAATGCCTGGTGATAAAATCTATTCCGTGATGGAAAAACTCTTCCCCCGTCTTGGGGTGAACCTGTGTCCCATAGTCCAATGACATATGGACTTCACCCTTACGCTCTTCAAAGGGTATACAATAACCGCTTTTAGATTGCAGATTCATTTCTTGCGTATAGTTCATATCTTACTGATTTTCAATTATTACTACTTTACTAATCCACTACATTGCTACTCTACTACATCCTTGCTTTACTATTATCCGCTCAGTGGTGCAACAGTTATCGTCTCATCCCTCCGTTGCGTTCCACATCCTGTGATTCACTCTGTGAGGGTTGCTCCGTCTGAATACCCCGACTGTTACTGCCGATGAGCATCATACCCATCAAAGCCCCGGCTATCTTCCCCAACCAGCCGAATCGCCCGAAGATAAGCAGTGAGGACGCTACCAGTCCGAGCATACTCAACCCCGACACATTGCCTTTACCGATATTGCCGAAAAAATTCCCAAGCATATTCGTGCCGTTACCGCCGAGCATATTTCCAAGAAAACTACCGATTCCGCTCCATGCGCTCGATACGCCCGACGCAGATGATGACACGGATGAAGAAATGCTCTCCATATTTTCACCGACCTTCTCCACCATGTTTTCTACCTTGTGGGAAGCCTTGCCGACTACTTCTAAGCCCTTGTCAACTGTTTCTTCTCCAACGAGGACATCGGCGGCAGTTCTGACAATCGGTTTGTCGTTTACGATGTTTTCCCACGCCAGATACCCCATTCCACCACCTATAGCCGCAGTCTTCGTAGCTTTCCCCAATCCAGTCAAAGTCCGTTGCGGATGAATGATCGCATCGCCTATCGTCTTTCCAGCAGTCGAGTTTACCGCCTGTTTGCCATATTTTAGTGACGAATCTGCCACCTGCTTGCCATATTTTAGTAAAGTTGCCCATTTACCCATATCGTTTGATTATTATAGTTGGTTATATATTGGTTCTTATCTTTTTCCATTGGCTTTCCACCTCCGCATACAAGCCTTAGCTATGTCTGACTTATTCGCTTTCGGTCGTGCTCCTTCGTCTATTTCCATCCATACATCCCCGAAAGAGGTGTATTTCACAGCCCTGCTCAGTCTTTGCAGTTTCTTGTTCATCACTTGCAGTTTGGGCCGGATAGCCAATACGATTTCAATGCGCTGCTTCTCCGTCATCTTGATGTTACTAAGACATACCTGTCGGATGTCGTTCACGATCTCCACGCTACCCAGAATCAATTCCCGATAAATCCGATTACGCCGGGGCGTAAGGGCTACGGCAAAGGCACCCTGTCCGTTTTTCTGAAGTTGCTTATTCAGTTCACCCATAGTGTCGGACAGCTTGCCGATTTCATGATAGAAGCCATATATCTGCGCTGCATAGCAGATGATGTCCCTGAATGAATCAAGGTACTCATTGTACTGCCGTTGCAAATCGGTGGTTGCTTCCACTTCCTCCCGAATCCACAGATGACCGGTAGTCTGCATCATCATGGCTTTCTCTTGTGCCTTGAGCTGGTCGTTGGCCTTGTCGGTATAGGTGACAATCATTCCTGCCAAAGTAGGGTCTGTTTGCGCTTGCGCCTGTTGTACCACAGCCAACAAAGCGAATAAGCATCCGAATACAATTCTTGTTATCATATCCATACCTGTTAATCATTTATAGCTTTTGCCGCCCGTTTCCATCTATCCAATGCCATTACCGCCACTTCTCCGGGCGTACGGTTCAGTATTCCTGCTGTCGCATTATTCCACACATCCGTCATTGTGTAGTAGCGGATGCTCAGATACAGCCGGTTTAGTTTCTTATGGAATGTTCCCAATCTATCAGATAATGCCCACATCATCTCACTACGTTCAGCTCCCGTCAACATATTTTGTTTGCCACCTGTTGCCACCGCATTTCTCAATAGCGTATAGACTGTCACCAGTTCCGTGGCAGTTTCGATATACAGATTATTCATAGGGATGGTGGCGACCAACCCTTGCGCATTGTTATTGATGGCATTATGCAGCTTTCCAAGTGTGATAAAGATTCTCACACCATCTTCATACAGAGTAGAAGCTGCTTTCAGCGAAGAAGCGTAGCCATTGGCAGTTTGCAGATAGCTGCTGTATTTACGCTCCCATTCGTGGATCTTGTTAAATTCGGCAGCGATGGTATTTTGTAGTATAGCAGTCTTCATCTGCCCTTCTGTCTCTGCCTGCACCTGGTTGTTGATGGCTTCGTTCCCTTCGGCAAGGGCGATCCACTCCAAAGGATTGGTCTGCACATATTGCGCCTTGATTTCCTGAAGAGTAAACAGGAGGCACACCATCAGACTAACGATTTGTAATTTCATAGATACCCTTTCTTTGTTTGTTATATTCCACTCGTTCACGGATGAGCGAGACCAAATCAAGATCGTTTTTTACTCCGGGGATTATCAGTTTAGGATTACTTCTGTCACCCGAATAGATAGTGACCGATTTCAATCCGCAAATTTGTTGCGGAAGGGTACGGTTCTCGTTAAAGTCCACAATGCGGTAGAGTTCCAGATAATCACTCTTTCTTGTGAATACTCCATGCTCCATAATAAGCTGCTCTCCATTGATGCGGTATTCCGTCCGTCGCAAATAGACAAAAGCATACAACAGACGCAAAGAAAGGAGTATTGCCGCCGCCAAAAACCAGTTGGCAAACGGCATGGCATCAATACCGCCTATAATTAGGCAACCGCCTGTAAGCAGAATGCCCGGCAGTTCATTGATGATGAATTGCAACCAGTGAGGTTGCAGGAATATCGTTCTGAATCTTATTACGGTTCCTTCTCTCATGGTTATCTATGAAAATGACAGATTCTTTCTTCTTCCTCGTTATTTTCTTCATCTCCTGAACTATTTCCAGATGTGACAGTATTTTCCGAGGCCCGATTAACAGCATGGTTCTCCTCTGCTGTTATCCTTTTGCACAATAATTGGTCATTCCAGTCTTTGTATTCTCTGTCACAAGGTTCATAAATAATCTGACCATGTTTTTCCATTGTTTCATAGCGCGATACAGCTTCTTTCAAGTCGTTTTGATACTTGCCGTGAGCGGATTTCAGATCAGAGTAAATATCCTCCAAATCTTCCTGACAGACTAATCCACTGTATTTTGCCGAATGAAACTCCTCACTAGCTACCTCGTACT
The DNA here is from genome assembly GCF_010500955.1 of Bacteroides sp. 519. Lineage (GTDB taxonomy): Bacteria > Bacteroidota > Bacteroidia > Bacteroidales > Bacteroidaceae > Bacteroides. Next base: position 15,876 of record NZ_QVMJ01000002.1, on the reverse strand, counting down.
TCCCATAAGTATCAAATAAATCACATGGCAGTAGGTATTCATCCCCGGAGTAAATATCTTCTTCATCCCGTAAACTTTCCATATATTTCGCCAATTCATCCCCCTGTGTTCGGGTATCTGCACCCAGTATTTTCAATAATCGATCAAACTCAAACAGTTCCGGAATTAGTTCATGCCGATGATATTTATCAGTGGTATCTACCACAATTAGTTTACCTTTCGGGGTAAGGTGTGTATTGAATGTCTTCTCTGCTTTGGTCAATGCAAAATTGATAGCAAACAGTTGCCCGGCACGGTCTCTGTCAAAACACAAATGGTGATTGGCTTTGGATGTTTCGGTTATCATTCCCTTGAATTGGTGAATACTCGGATTACCCCCGGTACTGACAAACACAGACTTGCCAAGTCGTGACAGCTTTTTTTCCGAGTTCTGGTTACTATCGTAACTCAGTTCGCACTTGATAATTTGATAATAAGCCATAGCATCGTATGCACTCTCAAACCAATACACATCTTTCACTTTATCCAATGCTTCACCTGACGGACAGGCTATCCACATACCCTCTGTAGCATTGCTTCCGGTAGCCATTCCCTTATAAACAGCTTCCCCTTCAGCATTGGTACGCCCCCGTTCTTCCAGCCCCACGATAGTTGCCAGATCATTAGGTTTCCGCAAGGGAAATGAGAGATTGGTATAAGTTTTATCATTGGAGGTTTCTCTCATGGCAATGAAGAAATGATTGCTAAACGCACGCTGGGTATCAAGAGAAATACCTCTTGATTTGAAATAAGGGTAAAAAGCTTTCTGGCTGTCCCAATCATCCCTATGGAAATCCAGCCGTCTATACTCTTGCAGGTCAAAAACCTTTTCCGAGCGTTCTCTGCCTGCTACAACTGAAGGTCGCCTGCCAATCGGTTGATTAAGCAATCGGTTACATACGAGATTGACCAATCGATCCGTATTCATACCCGGAGTATACTCCGCAAAGAAATGCGGATGTTCTTTGATAAACGAGATGACATTGTAGTTCTTTTGTTCCGGTGGTTGGAAACAGCATAGTCCGTTAGCTGTGATAATGAATTTATCCCCGCGTACACGTCTTCCGTCACTGCCTGTTCTTACGTAGGATGGATAGCGTAGCCCATCGAGTCGGTTAAGACGGTAGCCTGCATCTACCAACAAATCCTGTATATTGACACGCCGCTTGAAATCTTCGTAATTCAATTCTGCCATGAGCATTTCTTTTAAATTGTATGAAGGCCCTACATTCCTTGACGGACCTCTCGCTGCATCATTTCCGTATTGACCGCCGCCTCATAATTTCGTGCAGCCACATCCATTGGAGTATCTACTCCAGGCTTGAAATAAGCTCTGGCTTCCGGTCTGTGCCTGTGATGCTCCACGAATACATCTGGACAAGGATGATTATGAAATCCTCTTCCGAGTTCTCCGAGTACCGTCGTACCTGCCAGAAAAGCGGCTCCTATTTTAGCTCCCAATGACACACCATCACCTTTATTTTTCATATCTACCTCCCCGAATATTTTCGAGAAGAGTTTCATGCGGTGAAAATCATCTATGGCCATAAATTTATCATATTGCTTTTGGCTGATCTCATGGCTTACAGTTTCCCCGTCAATGATGGCAGTCATCTTGTATTTACCTTCTGTTGCCGGCTCCACCTGTATGGCATCCACTGTCACCTCTCTACCATGTCTCCCTTCCCTGAACCAGCCTTTGTTGTTATCCATATATGCGAGGTCATTGCCGTTCATCACAACCGTACCTTTAGGTAATGACTGTTCAGCCCGTATTTCAACACCGTCATCTGCCGTCAATCGGTTATTCTGTCTATCCATAACCTGCAACTCTCGCGTTAAGTCCTCCTGAACAACAGGCTGCAAGGGTATGTCAAGAGACTTGTTACTGTTAAGCAGTTCCATCGTCACCATTCCGTTGAAGTCCTCCTTAATAATTTCATTTAGAACTTCCAATCGTTTCTCTACAGTCGCTTCTTTGATAGAATTAGCTGTGAGTACGTTGACTTCCTCATTGGTCAAATCATATTGAAAATCAGCTTGTGTGGCAGTAGACTGTATGGTCAGTTTCTTTGCCTGTGCATCGACAAGGATACCGTGGCTACCCAGACATTCCTGCCATTTCTCATTCGTGAAGTACACGGGTGAAGTAATTAGTTCTTTATAAGGTTTCGCAGCTTCCGCTTTTCGGGGGCTTACCTGTATAGGAGTAATCACGCTTTGCAAGTCCTTCAGTACATCTTGCTGTGCTACCGGAGCCGTATGCTGGCCTTTGTAGTAAAATCCGTAGCCACCGCTTTGCAGTTCTCCGGGTTTCATGCGCCCGTCGGGACGTTCCGGTACCATCGGGGCACCGGGATAATACAGGTTTCCTCCGATACGCCGGAGGTGGAATCCTTCCTGTTGTCGGGGAGTCCAGCCAAGAAATCGGTCTCCCCAGGCATGGAAACACCGGGGTATGCCCGTCCTTCCGTATTCTCCTGTACCGATACGGTAGCCATGCAGCCCCATCGCAACGCGCCCGTTAGCATTCCGTGCGTGAACGAAGTCCTTGGGCATGTCAAAGTCCGCAGCTACAATACTGGCAAAGGTATTGTAACTCCGTTTGTTGGTGTAGTTGGTTCCCCCGTCAGTCAATGCCATAAGTTGCTTCTCGCTAATCGGATAAGTCAGTATGGGCGAATCATGACCTTGCACGGTCAGGCTGAATCCATTGCTGCTTCCCGTGATATGCGCACGCATTCCATTCCGGATAAGAGTGTCCTGCAATTCCACTGGTAAATTCAGTGGGATAGGGTTGGTGTTCTTTCTGATTGTCATCTGCTGATTGTTTGTTTAAGAACCTGTTTAAATTTCGTTTAAGAGTCTGTTTAAATATTGCTCTAACCATCACCATTCTCCAAGGCTTCCTCCATTTGCTGTTGTTTCAGCTCAATATAGGCTTCTGCCGTCTCTTCATTTATGGATAGTCCTCTGGATTTGCAATACACTGTATATTCCTGTTTCCATTCCCGTGAGCAGTGGTTAACATAATCAAGCCAGCCAAATTCTCCTTTTTGGACTTTCTCCACCAACTCTTCTTCAGTGTAGAATTTCTCTTTTACCATCGTTCTTATAGTTTGGGATTAACAACTTGTGATTTGCGGCTTTCGCCTTTTCGTTTCATCTCTTCCCACATCTCATCGGTGTACTCTTCTTCCGGGGTGTAGTCCAGATTGCCTTCTTCATCCATTGTCCAGCAACCGAAGCATCCGTAGTTATATTTCTCCCAGTCTTTCTTCACCTCCGCACTCCATCTACGTTCATCGCCGGTGCAGATACGGATACCGGTAGGTTCATTCAGGTCAACTCCCACGGTGATTGTGTCATCACTGGCCAGGATAGTCAACGGGGTTCCATTGCGTAAGCAGTTAAGTTCGGCATTGCTCAGGTGAAATTCATCAGCTATAACCTGAAGGTTTCTGCCTATTACTGGCGTGGGCACATAGAGTATCTGCTGCGTTCCCTTATCTATCTGTAGAAAAGCTTGTATGTCTTTGCCGTCAGCGGTAGTCATTTTATCAATAACCGCTTTGTCCGATTGCAACTTGTTTTTGTTCTCTTCGCTGAACTTCTCAAGATGGGCTTGTTCTAGTTGTGGATAAAATAATACATCCACCCGGTTATCTTCTGTTCGATAAAGGGAAAAGCGGGTACGGCTTTTGTAGATATTCCCTTGTTCATCGGTAAACTTGATAGGCAACACTGGAGAACGATAGCCTTCCCCAATCTGTGACAGTGCATGTGTAGGCAGGTCACCAATCATTTCCTGAGTCAAACCGAATTTCCGGAGAATTTTATAGGGTATCTCCGCATCCGAAAATCTATTTCTGTTCATAATTGATATATGTTTAATAAATAATTTTTCGGGCAAAAATAGATGGTGGGTGATAGGATAAATAGTGCGTTCTCTTTAATCTCTCTGATTTTCGACTTATTTAGTATTGTAGATAAAAATCATACCTACATTCATACTCAAAGGAATAAATGTGCATACAATACTGAATACTTGTCCAGAGTATAAAAACACAGTATGATTACATATAAGACGTTAAAGAATAGTTGTTTGGAAAGTTATTGTAAAAAGGTACACTAAAATGAAATATAATTTTGTTCCATGAAATCACTATTAATAATATTCATACTCTTTCAGAGTTGTTCCTTTCTTCAAGCGCAGTTCTATACGGTAGGCAAACAAGTGGATTCCTACAAGGTACAAAAACAGCAAGACCTACCCGATGATGGGAAGGTCAGTAAAGATGATTCCTCTACTAAGGTAGGGAAATCAAAAGTAGAATGTCCGAATGAATGGATTCAGCAGTATCTGAGTGTATCTTATCCACTGGATAGAATGGTTATCAATTCCCCTTATGGATGGCGACGAGACCCATTCACCGGAAAGCAGAAACTACATAATGGCATCGATTTCCATGCAAGGAACAATGAGGTATATGCGATGATGGAGGGAGAAGTTACAAAGGTGGGATATGACAAGCACTCCGGCAACTATGTCACCATACATCATGGTAATTATACCGTCAGCTACTGTCATCTTTCAAAGGTGTTGGTAAGAAAAAATACAGTAGTGAAGCCCGGCGAAGTGGTAGCTATCACAGGCAATACCGGCACACGGACAACGGGCGAGCATCTACATTTGTCGACCAAGTACAAAGATAAATACATAAATCCGAATATCTTGCTGGATTTTATTAAAGAGACTAAAAATAAGGCTATCGCCCATTACTCTTCTCATGTTGCTCATAGTCAAACGGTCTATTATCATTCGGCAGAGTCTTATCCTTGACGAACAATTTCAATATCAGAAACGGCCAAAAGATAGGAATAGCCAGCATAATGATGGTATTCCAGTTGGTACCATCACTTCCACTCCCTTTCTTTCGGGAACAATTCTTCTCTTTCTCTTTGGGCAGATGCCTCATAATAGGCGCAACCACATAACGCCCGACAATGATTGTCAGGCTAACCCATACACCATGAGGAATGAAGAGTAATCCCAACATCAGTAGCCAAAAAGCGACATTAGAAGATGACATGAAATGACGGAGCATTTTTCCGACTATTCTTAAAAGAAAATAGGCTACTATAATGAGGAGAATGTACGACATAGGTTAAATATTTGTCATGTAAAGATAGCTAATTTCTTACAACTATGCAATAGTTGATGATACAGTTTATCCATATTTTTAAAATACTATTCTTCATACAAAATCTCTATATTTGTAATTAAAAAAACAGGAACTCAGCTTACCGACTATCGGGGGAAAACTTAGTAAATTCTATATTATCACTTCTTAAATTCTCTGTTCGCCGATATTTCTTGTACCCTCAACTCAATGGTTCTGTATACACACCCATCATTTTGTTTGGCTTCATTTAATGCTGTAGACAATTTGCTGCTATTAAGAAGAATATTCTTGGCCGATGATAGGATAAGCCCGTTTTTATCTATGATATGTTGCCATCGTGTCGAAATGAGCTTATATTTACACAAAGCATCGAAGAAAAAAGCGATTCTTCGGTTACAGGCTGATTTCAAAGGATGTTCCAAGCAACAGGCAAAGAGAGCTTTTACCTCTGCTTCTAACACATCAGAAGAAAATAGATGAACCTGATTCGCAATATTCGTAATGAGGCTTATTTGCACGGAATTAAAGCAGCATTGAAAATCCGGATTGGAAGCAGATATGGCCAGAAATGAACCTAAAGCAGTAGACTTTTCAGAGTTGGGCGACTGTTGTGTTGTATTAAATTCATGATGCATAACTAAATAATCAGAATAACAGAGGTTTTTTTTTGCAAAATACCTCTGTACAAGATCTTGGCGAACAGTCAGAAGTTCTTCCATGATGTGAAAGTTCTTCTTGTGTTCATTCATCCCTGCCGCATCCACACGATCAGTATACGTATGGCTATTCAGGAAATCACTAACATATCGGTTATACAACTTACCATCTCCAACAACCTCAGATTGGTAGAGTTCATGAGCGGTCTTATAGAACATCCATAATCCATCCCTTTCTTTATTGGATTTATCTAATCCAAATTCATGTTGTCTCAATAGACATTCTTGGCACTTTCTATCAATGCGAGAATTATTTTTTTTTCTGTTTCATTGTTTTTAATTTAATCTGTTAGAAATTATTATTTCAATAATAAAGGGGAGCCTCCTTCGCGAGACCTCCCCTTTTATTGGTTATATTGGTTTTATCTCTTTACGCTCCGCTAAAAGCATTAAATCCACCAATAACCAGTAAAACTACACCAGTAATAAAACTAGCTGCAGAACTATATATTTAATCCAAACCATTTTCTACATCCCACTCATTCAACCAAGCTATATCGATAGAATCGCCCTTAAACTTAATTGGCAATATAAGACAGTTGAGAAACGACCATATATACAGCAAAGAGCAGAAAGCATTTTGTATTCATATTATTTATTTTTTGATTAAAATCGACCTTTGAGTATTCTAATAAACCCCTCCCCCAAGCGCCTTATACAAATCAACACTGGCCTGAAGTTGCTCCAATTTATCACTTACTTGCCCCAGTTGCGCCTGCAATCGCGATTGTTCGGCTGTGATTACTTCAAGATAAATAGCCTCGCCGGCCTTAAATAGCTCCTTCGTATAATATACAGAGTTATTCAAAGCTGCTAGTTGCCTGCTTCTTTTCTCATTCTTTCTCGTAGACGATTGGTAGGTATAAAGAACATCTGATACCTCCTGAGCAGCCGTAAGTACAGTTTTCTCAAAAGTAAATAGGGCAATCTCCTGAGCGGCTTTCTGGATTCTCAGGTTGGCACGTAATTGCTTTTTGGCAAAAATAGGTTGAGTAAGTCCTCCCACCAGATTGGCTATGATATTCTCTGGCTGAAAGAATTTGGATAACGTACCGGCACTATACCCAATAACACCGCTACTCAATGAAATAGAAGGATAAAAGCTGGCTTGGGCTGCTAACGTCAGTTCATAAGCTGAACGGAAGTCCAGTTCCGCACTCCGTACATCGGGGCGATTGGCCAGCATTTGTACCGGTAATCCGGTTTTTAAAATCGTGGGCACAGTTTGAGTGGCGAACAAATTTCTGGCTATCGGCCCGGGCACCCTGCCTAACATAACACATATTGTGTTTTCCAACTGCCTGATTCCGCTTTCCAAATCGGGTATGCTGACCTCCGTACTATGCAGAGAGGCCTTCATTTGTTCTACGGCTGCCGCATTCTGCATACCGGCTTCTTTTAAGGCTTCGGTGGTTTCAACCATTTCTTCTAACAGCACAATAGCTTCGTTAGAGATTCTCAACTGTTCATCGAGGGATAAAAGGGTGTAATATGCCGTAGCAATTCCGGCAATAAGGTTGGTCTGAACCAGATTCCTATATTCCTGGGTAGATAGGAATTGTGCATACTTTGCCTTCGATTGCCTGTTCAGTTTTCCCCAGAGGTCTAGCTCCCAGGTTGTGGCAAGTCCTAAGGTGTATGTATTGGCGTAATCTTGCAGCACGTCTCCGTTGACGCTGTACCGGCTATGTTCAACCTCGCCGACAATAGCTATCGTTGGAAAATAAGCTGCTTTGGCCATGCTTAGGTTGGCTCCGGCCTGTTCCACGCGTGCGGCGGCTATTTTCAGATCGAAATTGTTAGCCAGGCATTCTTCTATTAAGGACTGCAATAGCGGGTCAACAAAGTATTCTCTCCACGGTATGGATGCAATTGTTGTAGTATCCGAAGAGTTCATATCTCTATACAGATTTTCAACATTCATTTCCGGGGCTTTATACGATTTTGTAATGCTACAAGATTGCAATCCAATTAGGAAGGCAGCTCCCAGTATAGTAATCGCTTGTGTATATCTGTTTCTCATATTCATTAATCCTCCATACTTTCGTCCGAATTAACCACTCCTGATTTGCTGAACTTCTCCTGTATACTTTGGAATATGATGTAAAGAGAAGGTATGACCAATACTCCAAGCATGGTTCCGACAAACATACCTCCAACGGCGCTGATACCAATGGATTTATTACCAATAGATCCCGCGCCGCTTGCGAACATCAGGGGCAGCAAACCGCAGATAAAAGCAAAAGAAGTCATCAGGATGGGACGCAGGCGGGCTACGGCTCCATTCACGGCAGCATCTACAATGCTCATTCCGGCTTGCCTTCTCTGAACGGCGTATTCTACGATGAGGATAGCGTTTTTGGCAAGCAGACCGATGAGCATAATCAGCGATATCTGAACGTATATATTATTAACGATGCTGTGTTTCAGTCCGAATAGCATGATGAAGGCATAAGCTCCGGCGAGCCCTATGGGTAAGGAGAAGATAACGCTTAGCGGAGTGATATAACTTTCGTATAATGCGGCGAGCAGGAGGTATACAAAAATTAGACATAAGCCGAATATGAGAGCCGTTTGATTGCTGCTTTCCGCCTCCTCGCGGGAGAGCCCGGCATAATCATACCCATATCCGTCAGGGATGGTTTGGGAGCTGACTTCTTCGATTACTTCGATCAGGTTGCCTGTATTGTATCCTCCGGCAAAGTTCGGAATGAGGATGGCGTCAATGGACGAAAACATGTTGAAGCGGGCCAGTGACTGCGGTCCGGTGACATCTTTAATGCTTATAAATTCGGTGATGGGAGCCATTTCGCCACTTGCCGTCATGACGGATAGCTTATGAAGATCGTCCATCCGGGAGCGATATTCGGGGGTGGCCTGCACCATTACGCGGAATTGTTTCCCGTAGAGATTAAAGTTAGACACGTACATGCTTCCCACGTAGGCCTGTAGGGTGGTCATTACGCTGTTGAGGGTTAGGCCGGCCTCTTTTATCTTTGCCATGTTGGCATGCAGTTCTTTCTGGGGGAAGTTTGGATTATAGTTGGTCATGGCAATCATTACTTCTTCGCGCTTGTTCATCTCCGCGAGGAAGTTTTGGGTGATTTGGAAGAAGCGGTTGATATCGCCACCAATTTTATCCTGTAGTTGCAAATCTATCCCGGTACTTAGTCCGAAACCTTGTATGGTGGGGGCTACGGAATAGAGATAGGTCGCCCGGTTATCGCTTTTGGATTTCTGCGTGAGCATGGCCGCCACTTCCTGCGAAGTGCGCTTTCTTTCATCCCACGGTTTGAGCTTTATAACCACAGAGGCGTACGAACTCCCCATACCACTAATCATGCTTATGCCGGCCATTTTTAATGCGTAATCTACTTCTTCAAGTTCTTCGATCATGGTGGCAACTTCGGTGATAATCTCGTCCGAGCGTTCCATGGATGCTCCCGGAGGAAGAGTAACCATGCACATAATGGTGCCGCTGTCTTCTTGCGGTACAAATCCGGTGGGGAGGATCTTCAAAAGGCCTAGTAGCAGGACTATGCTGGCGCCGATGATGGTTACGGTTATCCAACGGTGACCTTTTTTACCGAGGAAGTGCAACGAGCGTTTGTACTTTGCCGTGCTGCTGGTAAAGATGAGATTGAAATAGTAGTAAAAGCGTTGGATCAGACTTTTGCCGGCAGCCGGGTGCGCATCGTGCGGTTTGAGGAACAACGCGCACAGTGCGGGACTGAGCGTGAGGGCATTGATGGCGGAGATAAGAATGGCCGTGGCCAGTGTTAAGCCGAATTGTTTATAAAAGACTCCAGTGGTTCCGCTGATAAAGCTGACCGGTATAAACACGGAGGCCATAACCAAGGTAATGGAAATAATAGCGGGGGCTATTTCCTTCATCGCCTTGACGGATGCTTTTTTAGGGTTCCTTTCGCCGGCCTCCATTTGTGCATGGACGGCTTCTACCACCACAATGGCATCGTCTACTACGATACCGATGGCCAATACCAGGGCAAAAAGGGTGAGCAGGTTGATAGAAAACCCGAACAGTTGCAGAAAGAAAAAGGTTCCGACAATGGCAACGGGCACGGCAATAGCGGGTATAAGGGTGGAGCGCACGCTTTGCAGAAACACGAAAACAACCAGAAAGACGAGAATGAATGCTTCGATCAGCGTGACGATTACTTTCCGGATGGAGACGTTGAGGAACTCGCTGGAGTCCATCACATAGACCACTTTCAGTCCTTTGGGGAATGTTTTCGCGGCATCGTCAATGGCCGATTTTATATTCGTTATAAGTTCATTGGCGTTGGAACCGGCCGTTTGATTAACGGTTATGGCTACCGCGCTCTTGCCGTTAAGGGCGGTTTCTACGGCGTAGCTCAGGGCGCCGAGTTCTACTTCGGCCACATCGCGCAGGCGGAGTATCTGGCCTTTGTCATGGCGAATGATGATGTCTTCAAATTCTTCTGTGGAAGCCAGCCGACCGGTGTATTTGAGAGTGTACTGAAAGCTCTGGTCACTGTTCTGCCCGATTTCTCCGGGGGCGGCTTCCACGTTCTGGTCGGTAAGGGCGGCTATGACTTCGGAAGGGTTAATGTGGTAAGCGGTCATCTTATCGGGTCGCAACCAAATGCGCATGGAATAATCTTTGGAGCCGCTTACACTGGCGTTTCCCACGCCGTATACGCGTTTTATCTGCGGCAGGATATGGATGTTGGCGTAGTTCTGCAGGAAGCTATCGTCATAGTCATCATTATCAGATGTGAGGGCAATCATCATGATGGTGCTGGTTTGCTGTTTCTGGACGGTAACGCCTACGCGGGTTACTTCCTGCGGCAGCAAGGGGGTGGCCTTCGATACGAGGTTCTGCACGTTTACGGCGGCAATGTCGGGGTTTACTCCCTGCTTGAAATAAACGGTAACCGTGGCCTGACCGCTGTTGGAGGCGGAGGAGGTCATGTAGGTCATGCCCTCGACCCCGTTCACGGCTTCTTCGATGGGTATGATAACCGATTTCATGATAACATCGGCATTGGCACCGGAGTAGGTGGTTTGTATTTTTACCGTGGGCGGGGCGATATCGGGATAGGTTTCGATGGGAAGTGTGACCAGTCCGATGATGCCGAGCACGACAATCAGGATGGATATTACGGTGGATAATACCGGTCGGTCGATGTTCTTCTTCCGCATATACATGACCGTCATTGGACAGTTGGCTCAGCGTGTATAGGATTCCACTCCGGCAACGGCGTAAATCACTCTTTTCGTAGCCCATCTTGGCAGCGATACCGTCGGCGGTCTTGAAACCGATGCCCCAGATATCATCCGCCAGGCGATACGGATTATCCTTCACCTTGTCAATACTTTCCTTGCCATACTGTCGATAGATTTTGGCAGCGTATGCGGTACTTACTCCATAACCTTGAAGGAAAAGCATCACGTTCTTGATGTCTTTCTGCTTTTCCCAACTTTCAGCGATCTTTTCCACACGCTTCTTGCCGATGCCGGGCACTTCATACAAGCGTTCGATGTCGCTCTCTATCACATCAATGGTCTCCAACCCGAACTTTGCTACAATCAGTTTGGCAAACTTGGGGCCGATGCCTTTTACCAGTCCGCTACCTAAATACTTCTCGATGCCATAGATAGTAGCGGGCATAACTTCTTCCCACGATTCTGCAACAAACTGGCTTCCGTATTTCTTATCGACTTTCCAGTTGCCGTCGCATAATAGGACACTGCCTACCGGAACTTCCAGCAGGTTGCCTACAAGGGTTACAGGGTCATTGTAACCTTTTACATTGACTTTCATGACCGAATATCCATTATCCGGATTCTGATAGGTGATACGTTCTACTACGCAACGGAGCTTTATCATCTGTCTTTTCTCTTCAACTATTCTTCTTGATTGTTATGGATTATCGGGCTTTATATTCCCATCCGCAATCATTGTGATAAACCATCAGCTTGCTCATACCCCCGTCGATGGTAATATTCTCACCGTTGATGAATGAGTTTCGCTCATCACACAGGAAAGCGACCGCCCGGGCTATGTCATCGGGGTTACCCACCCGTTGAGAAGGATGCTGTATGTAATCATTTTCATTTGAAGGTACAAATGCTGCTTCCTGATGTGTACCTGTCTCTATCCATCCCGGCGCAATGGAATTGACACGTGCAATACCAGATAGACTGACGGCAAGCGAATGGGTCAAAGCTGTGATGCCGCCTTTGGCGGCCGTATAGCTTTCCGTGTTGGGTTGTGATTGAAACGCTCGTGTGGAAGAGATATTCACGATAGAACCCAGACCGATAAAATGGTCTTTGAAGAGCTTTGCCAACATGAAGGGAGCGGCTACACCTACCCGTTGGACGTAAAGGAAATCCTCATACTCGCAACCTTCCAACACACCTCCCTGCATCAAGCAGGCATTGTTGATGATGCAATGAATGCCTTCGGGATGCTCCGAAAGAACTTTTCCTGCAAAGTCTATAAGGGTCTGTTTGTCTGCTATATCTCCGATATACCCAATGACATTCCAGCCTTTATGTTGCATCTCATTGGCTACTACTACGGTCTGCTTGGCTTCTTTATCCAGGATATATACAGTATCACCCTCTGATGCGAAGTGTTCCGTTATGCAACGACCAATGCCGTTGGCTCCTCCGGTCACTATGATTGTTCTGCTCATGGATTATTTCTTTTCGTGCTTATCCAGATATTCCTTCATGGCTTCGTTTACAATGTCTTTCAAGGACATATCCTTTTCGATTGCCAGATACTTCATTCTTGTATGAATGCTCTTGTTGATGAGAAAATTACAGTGTACCACTGTTTCTTTTTCAGTTGTTACTTTGGCAGGTTTATCCTCTATAGAAGAGGGTGTAGTTGATGAAAGGAGGCCGTTTAATCCGCCTTTCATACTGTCTTTTAATGAATCGCTTTTTCCCATATCTGTTATTTCAATTTCAGGACTTCCCCGGCTAAAGCCATGTAATCCTTTGCTCCGTTACTATTCTTGTTGTACTCGTAGATATTCTTTCCCTTAATAGGAGCTTCTGCCAAAGCCACATTGTCACGGATAATTGTCTTGAAAACCTTTTCGCAAAAAGATTCATTGATAATCTCCGTAACGCTTTTGTTCAGCGTCTTACGTTTGTCGTATTGGGTAATGACAATGCCACCTATCTTTAAATTGGGGTTGAGTCGCTCTTGAACAATGCTGATAACGTTCATAATCTTAGCCATGCCTCGCATTGCCAAGAATTGAGCCTGTACCGGTACAATCAGGAAGTCGGCTGCCGTTAATGCGTTCAAGGTAAGCAATCCCAATGAAGGGGGACAATCAATAAGGATGTAATCAAACTTATTTTCTTTAGGCAGCTTACCAATCAGTTGCCTCAAAATCATTTCCCGTCCCGGCTCATTGATAAGTTCCGATTCTGCCGCAGACAAATCCAGACAGGACGGAACTAAGGTAATGCCGTTTTCGGTTTTTATAAGAGGAAGAGGGTATTCACCTTTCATCGCTCCATATACTGTGTTCGGTTCCTCAATAGAGAAACCGAAGGATTCGGTAAGGTTCGCTTGTCCGTCAAGGTCTATAACAAGAACCTTCTTGCCTTTTTGTTGCAGGGCAGCGGCAAGATTGATAGTGGTGGTAGTTTTTCCTACGCCACCTTTATGATTTAATATAGCTATAATACTGGGCATCTTATTCTGTTTTTACATTTGGAATACAAAAGTAATAATTATATTAGTATATACTATTGTTAGTATTGAATATGATTACTGTTTTACTTTATTTAGTAATTACTATAAGTAGTATTTGTTGATATACAGCATATTATCTGCATATATAATCTTGATTGGTCATATTGAAAATATCATCCTTTTGGCCATATTATAAATACTATATGGACTAAAGGATGATTGGTAACAGACTATTTTGTTAATAGCTCATTCCATTGTTGCCGACAGAACTGTTCGTATTCGGTTTTATTGGTACCACTTTCGATGGATCTGTCAATGATTTCACCTACTTCATCAAAAAAAGCTCTATCGGTGATACATTTGGTCTCTTGATAATTCACCAAGTAAATTTCGTAATAGTCACTACCATTGAGGGCTACTATCACAAACCCCTTGAACAAGCGTCCGTTTACACTGAACCTGAGTGCCGGCATTTCATTGAACACTGTGGCGATAAATTTCTCTACTCCCCAAGAAAGGATGATATTCATCGGGGTTGTTGCCAATAACTGATTTTTGGCGGTCTCTGCAACCTGCAAAACATACTCCTTGTCCATAACTGTATGTATTAAGAATTAAATAAATGGTATTGGTTTTCCTTTCTCCTGAAGGTATTCCAGCATTGCTTTTGCATCTTCATGGGAAGCTCGGTTACGGTCATCATAATAGCGGTTGTCATCCGCCATGACTTTTAAGCATTCGCGGATTAATCGATAAAGAGACTGCTGCAATGTTGGGTGCATCATTGGGATCGTTGCTGCGAAGTACTTGGGGTTGAAACAATAATTGTTCAATCCGTTTTCAACAACCTTAGCCAGTTGGTACTCCTTTGTCTGCTCGATGTTCTGATAATTTTCCATATACAAATTGTTTTAAATGAAACATTTATTTCCCCTAACCTCAGACTTTTCTTATCGAAGCCGATTGGGAATTTATCAGTGCAATTCAACTGTCGCTGGCCTGACTTTAGAAGCCGGTTTTTCTGATGATTACTCTCCGCAGGAGGAAGAATCTGAAAGAAATACACTTTAAACCTGGCTTTTAAGTCGGGTGACAGACATTCGCATCTGGTAAAGCCCATCGGATAGATAGAATCTTCTGATATGCGCTGAAACGATATAAAAGGAAGAAGTTTCTTATAAAGGAAATGATTACAACAGGATGAAAAAGGCTTGGGCGGGTAAACAATAAAGTCTGCCGGGGCAAACAAAAAAGTGGCTTGTTCCGGCATCGATGGACTGGGTTGCTTCGATTTATCGAAGTTCCGGTGCTATGATGCAAGGAATGTGCCGCTGTTTGTCCTTTTCTGAATATGGCTGACCAAAGGGAGGTGGTATTCAGAAACAGACATTCCTATCACTTTGGGGCTGGGAAAGCCTTTTTGTAATAGGAAGATAAGAGGATATAAAATGGAAATCCGGACATTGGCTTGTCCCGTGAGAAAAGAAATCCCTCGTCCTGTCTCACGGCAGAACAAGGGAAAATTAAATATATCCGTGAGTTACGGTCAAGAAAACCGGAATGTTTAGTATCAGGTTATTATTTAAATTGATAAAATTTATAAGGATACCCCGTAACACTAACCACCGCCTGCTGACTAGCCGTTCCCGACGCAGGTGTATATACATAAAAACCAGTATCCGTATCAGTAGCCAGACCGAAAACCACCTGATTATCATAAATCCCCACTACAACGCCGTACCCATTACTGCGAGGCAAAGGCAAAGCTTTGATTGTCTTCGCTTCCAGATCGATCTCCACTGGTTGATTGAAGCGGTCGTTAAAATAGTCCGGAGCAGTGGGATCGCTGAAATAGGCAGGAAGATTGGCTACTCCATAAACCTTATTGCCCTGATGATACACGATGCTACTGAGGTAGTTTAACTTGTTAGCCTCACCGCTGATAGGTGTATTGTTCATCACAAACTGATAATCCGGGTCAAACTCCGTTTCACCATTTTTGATCCGTAAAAGACCACTATTAAACATTCCCAGCGTACCATAGCAGGATACATAGATATTCTTCTGGTCGTCCATAAACATGGAGTTTTGATCCGTAGCCGTAGCCGGCCATGTCATGCCCGAGCCCAACTTTCACTCTTAAAAATAATTTTCATAAAAATTGCACTTCTATTTCCCACTATGTCAATCATAACATATTGAGAATCAATTATAGGATTGTTTC
>NZ_QVMJ01000029.1 GCF_010500955.1 Bacteroides sp. 519 | reverse complement strand
TAACACAAATCATTTGTATATTTGCGGCTTTTTAATAGCTTGCACGCAAGTGCGCGCTGCTCATGCGGGGCGCACGTAGCGTAGGGCAAAGCCCTACGTTGGCAAATAATATTGTATTGTGACCCCAACGGGGTCAACACAATGTATTTAAGGTTGACCCCGTTGGGGTCAGTGTGTTGTTGTACTGATACGTAGGGCTTTGCCCTACGCTACTGCACAGAGGCCGTTGGCCTCCATGTTTCAGAACTCTGGAAGGAGACTGTTTAAAGATTACTTTAAGATACTTGATTGCTTATAAACCCCAAACGTATGAATTGCCGGACAGGCCCTACCGTCTTGAATATTCAAACGTACATAACGGGCTTTTACAGGTTCAAAGCGTACAATCCATTTGTAACCTATTGATTGCTTATTGGTAGCTTCGGGTATAGCTGTCCAGTTTTTGCCATCATTGGAATATTCAATGCTCCATTTGTTGGTACGGTGTCCCAGTTCGATAACTTCTTGTATCATGGCACAGTCGAATTCTGTTTGACGTGGAAGTGCAAATTCTACATTGGCTGTTTTGTGCGAATCGCTTGTTGCAAAATAAGTGGTTTTATCTGTGTCGAGCATATTTTCGGCTTTGAACTTATTACCACGCACATTGCTTGCTTTTACTTTAGAACCTTTGAGCAGATTGGTACCGAATGTTTCGTCGAGCCCCTTTCTAAGTAAAGCCATATGCAAGGAGTCTGTACTGTGCAGTAATCCCCGGCGATCGGGAGGAAAGTTTATAAGCAGAACACTGTTGCGACCAACAGATGTACAGTAAATATCCCATAGTTCCTGAACACTCTTTACGCGGTTATCTTCTTCTTCATGATAGAACCAACTTGGGCGAATAGATACATCTGTTTCGGCAGGTACATAGGCATCGCCTCCAAAGAATCCCTCGTTTAATCCTTGATAATGGGCGGCTTCATCGCGAATGCTAATTGAATCGGTAGTAGCCCAACAAGGATCGCCAGTGTGTCCGGCTTCGTTACCCATCCAGCGTACATCAGCAAAGCGGTAAGAGTTTTTGGTTCCGAATATTACGCAATCCGGTTGTTTAGAGCGTACAATGTTATACCAATGAGTATAGATAGGGGTAGTCAATTCATCGGCACCGGCGCCGTCCCACCAGGTTTCCCAAATCTTTCCGTAATCGCTCATCAGTTCGTTTAGTTGATGTCCGTAGTAATCTTTATATCGCTGGGTGTTATAAAGTGGTGAAAGATGTTCGTAACGGTCGTGCGGTCCTAAATAGATTCCCGCTTTGATTCCATATTCTTCGCAAGCATCAACAAACTCACGGACAACATCTCCTTTGCCGTCTTTCCATGTTGAGTTCTTTACACAATAGTCGGTGTACTTACTGGGCCACAGGCAAAATCCGTCGGCATGCTTGGCAGTAAGGATAGCACTGGGGATTCCTGCGGCTTGCAATGTACGCATCCATTGTCCACAATCCAATGCAGTAGGATTGAAGATGGCTGTATTTGCCCTTCCATCTCCTTCGTTTACAAAATCTTCGAAGGTGTTGATACCGAAGTGAAAGAAAGCAATCATTTCGCGGTTATACCATTCAATCTGGCGAGAATTGGGTGTAAGTCCCGCTGGTTCGGGGGCTTTTTGTGCCACCAAAGGAATTGTTAGTGCGGCAAAAGCTGCCATTGTTGTTAGTTTCCTGATGTTCATGTTTTAGTTATTTGGTTATTGATTTTAGTTATTTTGGTTATTGATTTTAGTTATAATATCACTCGATTACAATACAAAATGCAGTTTTTTTGGTTTGTGAACACCCGGGTCTTCAGTTTGTTAACACCCGGGTCTTCAGGTATTGAACACCCGGGTGTTCAGTGCGTCAACACCCGGGTCTTCACAAACCTAACACCCGGGTGTTAATGATCAAAATCTACTGGCATATCAACGTTAATCTATTGGCATATCAAAGCCAATAGATTGGCAACTTAAAACAAAGCCAGTTCACTTACGGTTACATGCGGGCCTCCGCTTACTGCTGTGATTGTTACTTTCAGGTAACGGCCAGTTACAGGTTCGGGAAAGAATGCACGGAATTCTCCTTGTGCAGTGATATCTTTGATCTTGGCAGCTACTGTCCAGTTCTCGTTATCGTCACTTACTTCTACTGTTAGTTCTTTGGCAGCATCGTATCCTTCGCGACGAGCACGGATAGAAAGTCCCTGTGCTTCCACTTTTTCTTTCATATCAATAATAATCCAGTGTGGTGGTTGTGGATGGCTATCACTCCATGCCGAACCCCAGAACGATCTGTTGTCGCCATCAATACATGCTTCTTTCAATCCGCTGTTGCCCCATTCGCCTTCGCGTGGCTCTTCGGACGAGGCTTCCAATACTTCCCATTTACTGCGGTCTAACAATACCATGTTGCTGGCATCCATAGCACCGCGCAGAATGAAATAAATAGTTTGGCAGCATTTATCAGCATCGGCTCCTTCTACACTTGTAATACTTACAGGCAATAAAAAACTTATCCCAATAACCCCTAATTCCGGGCAACTTTTATGAATTATGGTTTATTTCGACTGCCGCTTTTTGCAAATCATTCCAGAACCCGGGATACGATTTGGTAACAACCTGTGGTTCGTCTATCCTTATTTCCGGGTAATACATTGCAGCGGGTGCAAAGGCCATTGCCATGCGATGATCCTCGTAAGTTTTTATAATAGGAATGTTCTGTTGGGCGGTTCGTTCGCCGTTCCAAATCAGGATAGAATCGTCTTCGTCCTTCAATACATATCCTAATTTTGCCAGTTCGGCTATTAAAGCAGATATGCGATCGGTTTCTTTAATTTTTAATGTTTGCAATCCGGTAAACCGGAACGGAATATTCAGCAATGCACAAGTAACAGCAAATGTTTGTGCCAGATCGGGGATATCCGAAAAGTCTTCTTCCAACCTATCAACCGGGGTCTGCTTTTTGGTAAGTAATACTCCTTCTTTGGTAAAAGTTGTTTTTACTCCCAGCTTTTCAAACACCTCGGCTCCACGATGATCGCCTTGGTAACTATCAGATAGTAATCCGGGCAGAATAATTTCTGCTTTATCGGCCAGTGCAGTAATCTGATACCAGTAAGAAGCCGCACTCCAATCACTCTCTACTGTATAAGGAATGCTGGTGTATGTTTGTGGTGCTATCTGCAAGCTATTCTCCGAGTGCCACACAGCCTCAACTCCAAATTCTTTCATCAGTTGCAGCGTGAGGTTGATGTAAGGTAACGATATAATTTCTCCGGTGAGGAATATGTTTAATCCGTTTGTTAGTACTGGGGCAATCATTAACAAGGCCGAGATGTATTGCGAGCTAACATTGCCCGGCAAGGATATTTCATTTTTGGTTAGTTCCTTTCCGGTTATGCGCAAAGGTGGATACCCTTCGTTTTCAACATATTCAATATCGGCACCCAGTTGGCGCAACGCATCTACAAGAATACGGATGGGGCGCTGCTTCATTCTTTCTGTTCCGGTAATAATACGAGCGCCGGGGGTAACACTGAAATATGCCGTCAGAAACCGCATACTGGTACCGGCAGCCATAATATCCACAATGTCGTGATGACCGGAAAGGGCCTTTATCATAACGCAGGTATCATCACAATCGGAAAGATTACTGGGAGGGATGGTTCCTTTAGCCAACGCATTTATTATCAATGCACGGTTACTTATACTTTTTGAAGAGGGCAACTGAATAGTTGTTTGTATAGCTTTGGGGAATGATAATTTGTATTGCATTATTACGAATAATATTACAAGTTACGAGCTACTTGTTATGTGTGTTGCTTCAACCCATAACTTGTAACTCGTAGCTGATTATTGAATTTAAGTATGCTCTGGTTCCGGTTTCTTTCGTTCCAGTAATGATAAACCATTTGGAATAAAGATTTCTTTTCGATTTAATTCAACCAAGCCCTTTTCCTGTAAATCGTTCAAGGCCTTCGATACATTTAATCGGGTATCGTCTACATGGCGGGCCAAATCTTCCATTCTTATTTTAATAGATTTCTCGCCTTCCGGCTTTTCAATGAGTGTTAAAACGAAACGTACAATTTTGTCTTCCACACTTTCCGGAGCGAGGTTCCATGTTTTTTTATAGAACGATTGTATTTTGCTGCAAATCATATTGGCAAAATTCAACCTGAATATCTCGTACTTAAACAATTCTTTCAGAATAAAGATTTTATCAATGCTCACCATACCAATATTCGACGAAGCGGTATATGTAGAGCGGTAATTAGTATTCATTCCAAAAAGAGAATAGGGCTCAACTAAATAAGGTCCTTGAAATTTCTCGGCCAAAGAAAAAGTTTTGTCCTCCGATATGGTAGTGGCAGTAATTTCTCCCTGCAAAAGAAAAACCAGTTTGGTACAAGGTTCTTTTTCATGAATAATAATTTCGCCCTCTTTATGTTTGGAAAAGTGTAGCCTTACTCTCCCCAGTATGTTTGTGAAGTCTTCCTGACTCAACCCTTGGAATAGTGGTAATTGCAACAAAGTGCTAAACATTGTATTCATCTGTTCTCTAACGTTTATTATATAAACAAATGTAACAATAATTGATGTGTATTGTTAGTACTTTGTTCTTCTTTTTTGGTTTTTTTATTATTATTTGAATATTTAGTCACTGAGTAATGCTATTCTCCTTTCCTAATCATCTCATTAATAGTCCTTGCCAACTCCGACAGATCATTCATATTGATCTTTCGGGCATCATTGCCATACATATATTCTATGTTTTTAAAGTTATCCGTCACCCA
The DNA here is from genome assembly GCF_010500955.1 of Bacteroides sp. 519. Taxonomy (GTDB): domain Bacteria; phylum Bacteroidota; class Bacteroidia; order Bacteroidales; family Bacteroidaceae; genus Bacteroides. The sequence goes on along the minus strand of NZ_QVMJ01000029.1, from coordinate 28,265 downwards.
TTTTTTCTCTACAATAAAATAAGAAAGAACGCGGATTTTCTTTTTCCTCATGCGCTGAACCTCTATCCGGGTATGGTCAAAGGCGGGTTGGCCTTCGTACACGCAATCTTCATCTAACAGGAAAGTAGGCATACCGTCGAACAGATTGATAAAATAGCTGACTTCGCCGGGGAGCCTTCTTTTTTCTATCTGACTGGCTATGGCATTGTAGCATAATCCTTCGGCTGTGGGACCAGCCGCTTTCAAATATTTAAATAACTGGGTTATTTTAGAGAAGTTATCTACCCTGCTATCATACGCAATTAATAATAGAGGGCAATTATTGTTATTCACTTTTGTGTGGTAACGGAAGGAAATTACTATATCCAGATTGTGGGTCAATTGCCCTACCTTGGCCAGTGCAACAGCGTTTTTAATACTTTGCAAAAAACAACTCTGCCCCATAGAATAAGAGCCATCAATAGAGATATGAAAATTCATGGAAGGAAACGACTCGTTCCGGTTTTCGCAGAAAATCTTTTCGTTGCCATAAGCAAGCGTGTGCAAGAGCCGTCCATCCAGGTTTCCTTTGGTTAAACGGGTATAATGCGTAGACCGGGAGTTGTTTCGGAAAGCTATGCGGCGAGCTAACTGTTTACCCAGACGAATGCCGGCCACAATTGTTTTTTCTGTTTCATACGTGTTGGCAACATCAAGAAAATCCAAATCTTTCGTAGCCAATAGGTTGTGGGTAAAATGCTCTATCACCACAGTTTTCACCTTTCTACCTTTATAGGTAGTAGTATAGTCGGCCGATGAATTACGGGCCGACAGCAGTTTAAGCTTTTTCCGTTCTTCATCCGATATGCTTTCTTTGGGATTTTCTTGTGCAAGAGCACGACTGATGCTATCTGCCAGTTCTTCCGATCTGGTAAAAACTTTTTCGGTGTAGGCATCCATCGGAGAGTCGTCGTCTTTAACAGCAAAGAGCAAATAATCAATCTGATAGGTTTCGGCAGCATATCGGTTTATCCATTCCCAAATGCAGATAGAAAGTTCTACTGTATCTTCCGTACTTTTCAAGCGTGAAAGGTTATTGATATCAACTAACTGTATAAGCTTTAAATAATACACATCGTTGGTAATCCAAGAGGGTAAATATCCCTTTATCGACCCCGAAAAGTGTTTGCTGCTTTGTATGAGCGAAAAGAAAACAAAGAATAAAGCACGACGTTTGAAATGAAAATGACGATGGTTGTTTGTTTCTATTTTAAAAAGTACTTCGATGTCGGCCAAAGTGTCTTCGGGGCGCAGCACTTCTTTGTAGGCAGTAGTAATGTATCCTTTGTAGCCGGGAGATAGTTGAATGGCCAGATCGTCGAGTCGCCAATACTCAAGCATTTGGAAAATTAATTCCAGTTCTCCACGAATAATACCTTTAAATTTGTATCGGGCGGCAGAGGTTATCAACTCAGGATAGCCGGTGTGTTCCGACAAATAATTGTCGTTCAATAAATCGATAAAACGAGACATACACCACTTTTTGGTATAGAGTAAAGCCATTGTTTCGTGAATGGCCACTCCTACGGTAGCATCTATATTAGTAAGTTTAGCCGGAATGATAATCCGCTTCAAACTAGACTTCTCGTTGCCATACTGAAACTCTACCGGAATATCACGACCTGAGATAATTTTTACAAAGTTAGTAACCGCCCCCTGAAGTTTAAGGAGGGTGTAGAGGTTAGATAATTCATAATCATCATCTTCTAACCAATAGTCCGAAAGTTGTTTGTTATCTTTCAAAAATATTTCTGTACCAGTTGTTTAATAAAGGTTCGTTCGCTGTCGTTTCCCCCTGTGGGGTCGTAGGATGGATAAATAAGTATTTCAGCAGCTTCCTGCACCGAGAATCCGTTTTGAATGAGGTGTGCCAACTCCTGTGTTTGCCGGGTAGAGATGGCAAAAGAAAGTCGGGGGTTATAGGAGTATAGTTCTTTGCGCGTTTTATCGGCTATTTGCGCAATGATATCTACTGCGTCGGGGGGTAGGTCCGGATAGTTCTGGCGGAGAAGTCTTACTTCTTCCTCTACTCCAAGCAATTCCATTTCGATATGGGTGAAACGGTCTAATAGTCCTTTGTCCATGATTCGCGAGGAGGTATATTCATTCCCAATATTGGCTGTTGCCATAAAGGTTACTCCATCGGCTACCCGGATGGTTGGTGAATCTACTTCTTCATCCAAACGGAGATAACGTTGGTTAACATCTAACACCGACATCAGAATGTTCCATGCCTCGGGGTGAGCGCGTGAAATCTCATCGAGCATGATGATGGAATCAGGAATTTGTATTGCTTTTACAAAATAGGATTGAGAGAAGAAGGTACCTGTTTCCTGATTGTAGTGGGTATTGCCAATGAAAGTGGAACGAGGGTCTTGCGAGGCTCCACAGTTTATATAAAAAAACTGCCGGGTACTTTCAAACGATTTTGCTAAATGTCTTATGGTCATTGTTTTACCGCTTCCAGCGGGACCGGTTATCAAGGTGTTTTTACCATACAACACACAATAATACAGGAACTTCCACTTTAAATCGGATATGAAGAGACCTTTGGGCTTTTGGGTAAGGCTTTTGGCTATTTGGGTTGTTTTATTTTTCATAACCACCAAAGATAATACTTTTTGCTATAACGTGCATTCATGCTTCATAGTTTTGGTTCAAATCAGATTGGAATTGAAACGCTAAGTTACGCGGAGTTACGCAGAGTTTTTATTTCGATGCCGCAGGAAAACTAAAACTCCGCGTAACTTAGCGTAACTCAGCGTTTCAAAATTTCAATCTCTAACTGAACCCCAAACACTAAAATTTATCTCCTCCCAGAAGTTTAAAATGCAAAATTTGTCGTCATTCAACACGCAGAGGCTTTATTTCCCTGATTAACAACTCATTAAAGCGTGCTGGCAAAGTGTGCTGGCAAATATCATTACAGCACTGTCAGCACGCGAGATGTGCATGAAACAACTAGTTTCATTCTTGTTTTGTGCGGTGAAACAAGTAGTTTCCTATATAGAAAACAAGTTGTTTCATACGTAGAAAACAAGTTGTTTCATACGTAGAAAACAAGTGGTTTTCTACATAGAAAACAAGTGGTTTCCTACCGTGAAACAGTTAGTTTCCTACCGTGAAACCGTTGGTTTCCTACTGTGAAACTGTCGCCGTTCTTTAGAGAATGCCAAATAGCATTATAACTTTTACCCTCATCAAAGCGTGACGACAAATTTGTAACAACGTTTCTCAACACGGCATTCAACACGCATTTAATACACTGTTAATCAACAGAATAAAACCTCCGCGTGTTGAATGACGACAAATTTTGCATTTTAAACTTCTGTGTAGAGACTGGTTTTGAGTTATTTCACCCTCTTATTCAAAAATATTTCATTCCACATCTCAATTTTCAATTCTCAATTCTCAATTCCTCATTTTAATTAGTTATCTTTGTGCCCGATTCACGAAATCAATATAATGTCTTATTTAATTAAAGTAGTATTAACAATTAATGGAAGATTTAAAAAACATTGCTCCTATTGAAGATTTCAACTGGGATGCGTATGAAAAAGGTGACACCTTTGAAGGAGCTCAACGTCAAAGTTTAGAACAAGCTTACGACGGAACACTAAACAAAGTTAGCGACCGTGAGGTAGTTGACGGAACTGTAATCTCAATGAACAAACGTGAAGTTGTTGTTAACATTGGATTCAAATCAGACGGTATCATTCCTTTGAATGAATTCCGCTACAACCCTGAACTGAAAGTAGGTGATACTGTAGAAGTGTACATCGAAAATCAGGAAGACAAAAAAGGACAATTAGTTCTTTCGCACAGAAAAGCACGTGCTGCACGCTCTTGGGATCGCGTAAACGCTGCTCTTGAAAACGAAGAAGTAATCAAAGGATTTATTAAATGCCGCACTAAGGGTGGTATGATCGTTGATGTATTTGGTATCGAAGCATTCTTACCAGGTTCGCAAATCGACGTTAAGCCTATCCGCGATTACGATGTATTTGTTGGCAAAACAATGGAATTCAAAGTGGTTAAAATTAACCAGGAATTCAAAAACGTTGTTGTTTCGCACAAAGCTCTTATCGAAGCTGAACTTGAACAACAGAAGAAAGAAATTATCGGCAAACTTGAAAAAGGTCAGGTTCTTGAAGGAACTGTTAAGAATATCACATCTTACGGTGTATTCATCGACTTGGGTGGCGTAGACGGATTGATCCACATTACAGACCTTTCTTGGGGACGCGTTAGCGATCCGAAAGAAGTGGTTGAATTGGATCAGAAACTTAACGTTGTTATCCTTGACTTCGATGACGAAAAGAAACGTATCGCTCTTGGTTTGAAACAACTTACTCCTCATCCATGGGATGCACTTAGCGCTGAACTTAAAGTTGGCGATACTGTGAAAGGTAAAGTGGTTGTTATGGCCGATTATGGTGCATTTATCGAAATCGCTGCCGGCGTAGAAGGTTTGATCCACGTTTCAGAAATGTCATGGTCACAACACCTACGTTCAGCACAAGACTTCATGAAAGTTGGCGACGATGTAGAAGCTGTTATCCTTACTTTGGATCGCGACGAACGTAAGATGTCACTTGGTATCAAACAATTGAAACAAGATCCATGGGAAACTATCGAAGAAAAATATCCTGTAGGTTCTAAACATGTGGCTAAAGTACGTAACTTCACTAACTTCGGTGTATTTGTAGAAATCGAAGAAGGTGTTGACGGATTGATTCACATCTCAGACCTTTCTTGGACTAAGAAAATCAAACACCCATCAGAATTTACTCAGATTGGTGCCGAAATCGACGTTCAGGTATTGGAAATCGACAAAGAAAACCGTCGCTTGAGCCTTGGTCACAAACAGTTAGAAGAAAATCCATGGGATGTATTCGAAACTATATTTACTGTAGGTTCTGTACACGAAGGTACAATCATCGAAATGTTGGATAAAGGTGCTGTAATTGCTCTTCCTTATGGTGTTGAAGGTTTTGCTACTCCAAAACATCTTGTAAAAGAAGACGGTACACAAGCACAGCTTGATGAAAAACTTGAGTTCAAAGTAATCGAATTCAATAAAGATGCTAAGAGAATCATCCTTTCGCACAGCCGCATTTTCGAAGATGTTGCTAAAGCTGAAGAAAGAGCAGAAAAGAAAGCTGCTAACAAAAAGCCTTCAAGCAAGAAAGACGATGCTCCAGCAATTCAAAACCAAGCTGCATCTACTACTTTAGGTGATATCGATGCACTGGCTGCTTTGAAAGAACAGTTGGAAAACGGAAACAAATAAAAAATAGAGTTTCTATAAATAAAAAATGCCTCGTTGAAAAACGGGGCTTTTTTTGTTTATACACTTTGTGTACAATCAAATTATTGAAACGGCTTATGTTCTTTATAAACTAATTTCATATATTTGCGAGTGAATGATTGGCGAAATGATACACATAGAAGGCGGCACCTTTACCATGGGTGCCAGTGAGCAAAGCAGGGATAGTTATGATGACGAATATCCAGTACACCAAGTAACCCTGAATAGTTATAGTATAGGCAAATACGAAGTAACCCAATTGCAATGGAAACAAGTAATGGGCAGCAACCCCAGCTACTTTAAAGGTGATAACCTACCAGTAGAAAACGTAAGTTGGGACGATGTACAAAAGTTCATCAACAAACTCAATGCCTTGACAGGCAAAAAATACCGCCTGCCCACCGAAGCCGAATGGGAATATGCCGCCCGTGGTGGAAATAAAAGCCAAAGATATGAATACAGTGGTAGCCACAGTATCTCTGATGTTGGTTGGTATACTGATAACAGCAACAACACTCATGCTGTAGGCACCAAAAGCCCGAACGAATTAGGCATTTATGATATGAGTGGCAATGTATGGGAATGGTGTGCCGACTGGTACGGTGCTTACAATAGCAATGCACAAACAAATCCTAAAGGACCTGCTACAGGTAGTGACCGGATTTATCGTGGTGGTAGTTGGGACGACTATGCGAGGTACTCTCGCGTTTCATATCGCGGCAGCAGCACTCCCGACTTTCGCAGCAGCTATCTGGGCTTTCGTTTGGCCCTTTAGTTTACCACCTCAGCATCCCTCTCTGTTCTATTTTATGTATATTTGAATAAACATGAAAACAAACAAAAGAATCCCATTTTTCATCCTATCCTTGCTGATTGTCCAAGTGTTATCTGCACAAGAACAAAGAGTCAAAGCTTTGGAAGCCACCCACAACCTCCCCATTGAAATGATACACGTAGAAGGCGGCACCTTTACCATGGGTGCCACCAGCGAACAAAGCGGAGATAGTTATGATTGGGAATTACCAGTACACCAAGTAACCCTGAGTAGCTACAGTATAGGCAAATACGAAGTTACCCAATTGCAATGGAAACAAGTAATGGGCAACAACCCCAGCCACTTTAAAGGTGATAACCTACCAGTAGAAAACGTAAGTTGGGACGATGTACAAGAATTCATCAGTAAACTCAATGCCTTGACAGGTAAAAGATATCGCCTGCCCACCGAAGCCGAATGGGAATATGCTGCCCGTGGAGGGAATAAAAGCCAAGGATATAAATACAGCGGTAGCCACAGTATCTCTAATGTTGGTTGGTATACTGATAATAGCAACAACACTACTCACGCTGTAGGCACCAAAAGCCCGAACGAATTAGGCATTTATGATATGAGTGGCAATGTATGGGAATGGTGCGCCGACTGGTACGGTGCTTACAGTATCAATGCACAAACAAATCCTAAAGGACCTGCTACGGGTGGTCGCCGGGTGCTTCGTGGCGGCAGCTGGAGCTACATTGCGGGGTACTGTCGCGTTTCGTATCGCGACTACTTCACTCCCGCCGATCGCGACTCCTACCTGGGCTTTCGTTTGGCCCTTTAGTTTACCTGCATTTGGTTCAAATCAGTAAAGAAATGAATTAAAACACGGAGCTTTTCGAAAATGCCCGTAGGGCATTCATATCAATAGAATAATAATAAGTTTTAATCTTCAACCCGGTACGGGTTGCATCGTATCTAACATGCAACCCGTACCGGGTTGTGAAGAGTATTATCATTGCCTTTCTATTGATATGAATGCCCTACGGGCATTTTCGATAAGCTCCGTGTTTCTGTGACTCCGTGTTTTTATTTTAGTTCAACACAGCCCCTAACTGAACCAAACGAGTATGATACGGTAAGCCCCATCTCTTAAACAAGTTTAAAATTTTCACCGCAGTTATAAAAATATCTATCTTTATAACAGATTAAATTAAACCTTTTGAATCTTTTTAAATCAAAGCAGAAGGTTATTATTGCACTTATTCAAGAAGAAGTTAATTAGCATTGACAAATACACTCAAATAAAGTTTTCATGGACAAAAGAGTTAGATGGGGAATTGTGTTCCTTATTATTGCCGGACTTACAGTATTAGGTATTTATCGTTTTTACCCAAAGACAAACAAAGACGTTAAAGAAGACGGAAGGGCATTGGCCCGGGCCAGTAACGCCAAGAGAGTTTTAAATGTAAACGGTTTTGTTGTTAAGCAGCAAACACTTGTTATTAACGACGATAAAGTTAGAGGCCGTTTGATACCGGATGAAGAAGTTGATCTCTCGTTTCAAACTTCGGGCATGGTTACCCACATTGAATTTAAAGAAGGAGCATCGGTAAAAAAAGGACAACTGTTGGCCAAAGTAAATGATGCCCCATTGCAGGCACAACTAAAGAAACTCGAAGCACAACTTAAGCTTGCCGAAGATCGGGTTTATCGCCAAAGTACACTGCTCGAAAAAGATGCTGTAAGTAAAGAAGCCTACGAACAGGTGCGAACCGATCTTGAAAGTTTAAAAGCCGATATACAACTTGTAAAAGCAAATATTGATTTAACAGAGCTTAGAGCACCTTTCGATGGAATTATTGGTTTGCGTCAAATAAGTGAGGGTGCTTATGCCTCACCAAGTACTGTGCTGGCTAAATTAACCAAGGTAATTCCATTGAAACTAGAATTTGCCATAAACGAAAAAAATGCGAGCTTAATAAAACCCGGTGCAAAGATTGCATTTACCATAGATAATAATCTGAATACCTTTTACGGCAGTGTGTATGCTACAGAGGCATTGCTCGATCCGGTAACAAATACCTTGCCTGTAAGGGCCATCTATCCCAACTATAACGGTGCATTGCTACCTGGTAGAACTGCCACAATTCAAATTATTATAAACGAGATTAATGATGCAATTGCCATCCCATCCGAAGCCATAGTTCCCGAATTAGGGCGAGACATTGTGTACCTTTACAGAAACGGAAAAGCCACACCGGTAACTGTTACTAAAGGAGTACGTACCGATGCCTTTGTGCAGATTGTAGATGGTTTACATGTGGGAGACACCATTATTACTTCGGGTACACTACAGTTACGTACCGGATTAAATGTTTTTCTTGATAATATAAATTAAGTCATGAATAATGAACATTTGAAACGCAGATTAACGCAGATTATCGCAGATTAATTAATAAAAAATCTGCGTTAATCCGCGTTAATCTGCGTTTCAAATAACTCGTAACTAATTACTCAAATGAATATATCCGAATTAAGTATACGCAGACCGGTATTATCGACCGTAATAACCATCATTATCCTTATTTTTGGTATGATTGGTTATACATCTCTGGGGGTAAGAGAATACCCATCGGTAGATAATCCTATTATTTCTGTACAAACATCTTACCCCGGAGCCAATGCAGATGTTATAGAAAATCAGATAACCGAACCTCTCGAACAAAACATCAATGGTATTCCCGGTATCCGTTCGCTATCCAGTGTAAGTAGTCAGGGGCAGAGCCGTATTACTGTTGAGTTTGAACTGTCGGTAGATTTGGAAACAGCCGCCAACGACGTACGTGATAAGGTTTCACGCGCACAACGTTACCTCCCCCGCGACTGTGACCCACCCATTGTATCGAAAGCTGATGCCGATGCTCAGCCTATCTTGATGGTTGCCGTTCAAAGCGATAAACGTTCGTTGCTGGAATTAAGTGAGATAGCCGATTTAACAGTAAAAGAACAGCTACAAACCATTCAGGATGTAAGTAGTGTATCAATCTGGGGCGAAAAACGTTACTCCATGCGGTTGTGGCTCGACCCTTTGAAAATGGCAGCCTACGGTATCACTCCCCTCGACGTTAGAAACGCTGTAGTGCGCGAAAACGTAGAACTTCCTTCCGGTAAAATTGAAGGTAATACTACAGAATTAACCATCCGTACATTAGGGCTGATGCACACTGCCGAAGAATTCAACAATCTGATTGTAAAAGAAGATAATGACCGCATAGTTCGGTTCCGTGATATCGGCACAGCCGAACTCGGGCCTCAGGATATTCAAAGTTATATGAAGATGAATGGCGTGCCGATGATTGGGGTAGTGGTAATACCTCAACCGGGAGCAAACCATATCAATATAGCCAATGCGGTGTACGACCGCATGGAGATGATGAAAAAGGATTTGCCCGAAGATGTTATTACCAACTACGGATTCGATAATACCAAATTTATTCGTTCTTCCATCAAAGAAGTAGAAGAAACGGTATATGTTGCATTTGTGATGGTAATAATTATCATCTTCCTCTTCCTGCGCGACTGGCGTGTTACTCTGGTTCCCTGTTTGGTAATTCCTGTTTCGCTGGTAGGTGCTTTCTTTGTAATGTATATTGCCGGATTCTCAATAAATGTATTATCCATGCTTGCCATTGTACTTTCGGTGGGGCTTGTGGTGGATGATGCTATTGTAATGACCGAAAACATATATATACGTATTGAGCAGGGCATGAGCCCCAAAGAAGCAGGAATAGAAGGCTCGAAAGAGATTTTCTTCGCTGTAGTTTCTACTACCATTACGTTGGTTGCTGTATTCTTCCCTATTGTGTTTATGGAAGGAATGACAGGGCGTCTTTTCCGTGAGTTCAGTATCGTATTATCCGGTTCGGTAATTATATCTTCTTTTGTTGCATTGACTTTTACGCCTATGATTGCAACCAAACTTTTAAAGAGACGTGAAAAACAAAACTGGGTTTACCGCAAAACCGAACCTTTTTTTGAAGGATTAAACAATCTTTATTCCAAAGGATTGAATGCTTTCCTGAAGTGGAAGTTCCTGGCAATTCCCATTATTATTGCAACATTATTTATTATAGGTTTTTTATGGACAACCATACCATCGGAAATGGCTCCTTTGGAAGACCGTTCCCTCATCCGGATCAATACCCGTGGGGCCGAGGGGGTTACCTATGAATATATGCGCGATTATACCGAAGACATCACTCAACTGGTCGATTCCATTGTTCCGGATGCACGTACCATAACAGCACGTGTGTGGAGTGGGGCAGGAAATGTTGAAATATCTCTTAAAGATATGAAGGATAGGGATTACAGCCAGATGGATGTAGCCGAAGAAATATCGCGGGCTGTTCAAAAGAAAACCATGGCCCGTTCCTTTGTACAACAACAATCAAGTATGGGTGGCCGACGCGGAGGTATGCCGGTGCAGTATGTGTTGCAGGCAACCAGCATAGAAAAGCTACAGGAAATTTTGCCTACATTCATGCAAAAAGTAACCGATAACCCTACTTTCCAGATGTCGGACGTCAACCTGAAGTTTACCAAACCCGAAGTAAGAATCAGTATTGACCGCGATAAAGCCAGTATGATGGGAGTCAGCACCCAGAACATAGCACAAACGTTACAGTACGGTCTTAGTGGTCAGCGTATGGGATATTTCTATATGAATGGTAAACAATATGAAATTCGGGGAGAGATTAACCGTCAGCAACGCAATCAGCCATCCGATTTACGCTCCATCTACATACGAAGCGATAAAGGACAGATGATACAGATGGATAACCTGATTACCCTAAATGAAGATATTGCCCCACCACAGTTATACCGGTTTAACCGTTTCGTATCGGCTACTGTATCTGCCGGATTGGCTAAAGGCAAAACCATTGGACAAGGGTTGGAAGAGATGGATAAAATAGCAAAAGAAACACTGGACGATACTTTCCGAACAGCCTTAACAGGTGATTCGAAAGAATACCGCGAAAGCTCATCCAGCTTGATGTTTGCTTTTGTGCTGGCAATCATTCTTATCTATCTGATTCTGGCAGCCCAGTTCGAAAGTTTCAAAGATCCGCTTATTGTTATGCTCACTGTGCCACTTGCAATTGCAGGAGCCCTGCTCTTCATGGTGTGGGCAGGTGTTACAATGAACATTTACAGTCAGATTGGTATAATTATGTTGATTGGATTGGTGGCCAAGAATGGTATTCTTATTGTAGAGTTTGCCAACCAGAAACAAGAAGCAGGCAAAGACAAATCGACAGCCATACGCGAAGCCTCCTTGCAACGTCTTCGCCCTATTCTGATGACGAGTGTATCTACCATCCTCGGATTGATACCACTTGCCATGGCTAGCGCCGAAGGTGCAAACGGACGTATCGCCATGGGGGTTTCAGTTATTGGTGGTATGCTTGTATCAACGTTCTTTACTGTATTTATTGTACCGGCTATCTATAGCTATATTTCTACCGACCGTTCAAAAAAGAAAAAGAAATGAAACAGATTGTCTACATATTCCTTTTAATTTGTATTCCCGGGTATTTATCTGCCCAGCAACAACATGTGTTTGATCTGAAATCCTGTCTTCAGATTGGGCTTGATAACAATTTCTCCATACGCATAAGTCGCAATGCAGAAGAAATAAGCAAGAACAATGTAACACTGGCAAATGCCGGTTTCCTTCCTACACTCGACCTGACAGGAAGTTACACCGGAAACCTGAATACCACCGAAACCACACTGCGCGAAACGGGAGCGAAAACCAAAACCAGCAATATCTACGATCAGACATTGTATGCCGGTATAAGCCTTAACTGGACTATCTTTGACGGATTTAACATCACTACCAATTATCAAAAGTTGAAAGAGCTTGAGAAGATAGGCGAAACCAATACACGAATAACCATTGAGGATTTCATAGCTAATCTTACGGCCGAATACTACAACTTCCTTCAACAGAAAATCCGGTTAAACAATCTTCGTTATGCTGTTTCTCTTTCCAAAGAAAGGCTCCGCATTGTTGAGGCGCGTTATAATATCGGTAGCTTTTCGCGTTTGGACCTTCAACAGGCCCGTGTAGATTTTAATGCCGACAGTTCCAAATATATGAAACAGCAGGAGTTGGTTAATTCGTCGCGCATTTCGTTAAATGAATTAATGGCCCGCAGAGATTTGGATCAGGAATTAAACATTCCGGATTCTGTGATTGATGTAAACATGTACCTTAACTTCGATGAATTGTGGAATGGTACATTATTAACAAATGCCAATCTGCTTAAAGCCGAACAAAACAGAACACTCACACAGCTCGACTTAAAAACAGTAAACTCCCGCAACTACCCTTATGTCAGGCTAAACTCCGGATATGGATACACCCTCAACAAATACGAAGTTGCCGCAAACAGCAAACGAAGCAACCTGGGATTAAATGCAGGGGTTACAGTTGGGTTCAATATATTTGACGGCAATCGGCGTAGAGAACGGAAAAATGCACTAATTGCCATTGAGAATGCCCGCCTGCAACGGCAGCAACTAGAACAAGCCCTTCAGGCAGATATTACCAATCTATGGCAGGCATACCTCAACAACATCGAGATATTAATGTTGGAAAGAGAGAATCTGGTGGCCGCAAAAGAGAATCATGAGATAGCTACCGAACGCTATATGTTGGGCGATTTATCGGGTATTGAAATGCGTGAAGCCCAAAAAAGTTTGCTTGATGCCGAAGAACGAATCCTATCAGCTGAATACGAAACCAAATTGTGTGAGATATCTTTATTGCAGATTAGTGGGCGGATAAGTCATTATCTGGAATAAGGATAATCTTTCAAACAATGACTTTTCTCATATTGTTTTGTATCTTTGTTATTACAAAACAATATGAGTACTATGATACTTGATTCGGCTAAGAAGATTCCTTACGGCATAACAGATTATGTCCGTATGGTTCGCGATAATTATTACTATGTGGATAAAACTCATTTTATCCCTATTATTGAGCGGTCTGCTTCCTATTTCTTTCTGATTCGCCCCCGTCGGTTTGGTAAGAGTCTTTTGCTCAATGTACTTGATGCTTATTACGACATCAACAATGCCGACCGGTTTGAAGAGTTGTTTGGCGATCGGTGGATTTATGAACATCCTACCAGCTCTCGGGCTAAGTTCCTGATATTGCGCTTCAACTTCTCGGTAGTAGATACACAACCCGAGAACATGCAACGCTCATTTGAAGAGCATTGTCATGAACAGTTTGTTGACTTTTGCAATCGCTATGCACACCATTTACCTGTAGACTTTCAAAACGAATTGTTAGAACGCAGCAGCCCATCTGCTCGTTTGCAATATCTCAATAATCAGTTAAGTTCGTTAGGATTGCGTATTTACCTCATTATTGATGAATACGACAACTTTACCAACTCCATACTTGCCAATATCGGCAAGGATGCTTATAAAGATGCTACACATGGTGAAGGCTTTTACCGGTTGTTTTTCAATAATCTTAAGTCAATGACTACCGGCAACGGTATGGCTTTGGAACGCATGTTTATCACCGGTGTTAGCCCTGTAACACTTGATGATGTTACATCAGGCTTTAATATTGGTACCAATTATACCACTGCTCCACAGTTTAATAATCTGGTTGGGTTTTCGGAAGAAGAACTCCACACCTTGCTCACCTATTATAGCGAACAAGGTATGCTACCAATGAGTGTAGAAAGTGTTATTGCGGAAATGAAGCCTTGGTATGATAATTACTGCTTTGCTCTTCGAATGTATGGTCATGAATCGATGTACAACTCGGACATGGTGCTTTATTATCTCAATAGGTTGTTGGAAACAGGATTTCCACCCGATGAGATGATTGATAAGAATATCCGTACCGATTATAATAAGATTCGCCATCTGATAAAAACCAATCGCGAACTGGAATTGAACTCTAATCTCTCGGTAATTCAGGAGATTGTAGAAGAAGGATATACCACTGCTACACTCAGTGATGGATTCTCGGTGGAAGATATGTTGAGGCCTGATAACTTCAAATCGTTACTCTACTACTTCGGTTTGGCAACTATACAAGGTACCAAACGTGGCCAGGTAATGCTGGCTATTCCCAATCATACAGTGCGCGAGCAAATGTACACCTATCTGGTAGAAGGTTTTTCCGATGCTAATCTCTTCCGCATTGATACTTCCGAGTTGATTCGGCTTATGCAAGACATGGCATACGATGGTCAGTGGAAACCAGTATTCAATTATATTGCCAATGAACTAAATAAACAAACCCGCATCCGCCAATATATGGATGGTGAAGCCCACGTAAAGACTTTCTTGCTGGCTTATCTGGGGCTTACCAACTATTATCAGCTATTACCTGAATACGAACTGGGCAAGGGATATGCCGATTTCTACTTCTGTCCCAATCCTCGTATTCCTGATATTGAATATGCCTATTTATTGGAAGTTAAGTATTTAAAACGTGATGAACCCGATAGCCGCATTGATGTATTGAAACAAGAAGCCCGTACACAGCTACTAAAATATGCTTCGGACGAGATGATAACAATACATCTGGGTAACGCCCGGTTGAAATTGATAACAGTAGTGTATCGCGGCTGGGAGGTAGTTGAAATGATAGAAGAATGCTAATCACCTTATTATGAAAACAAAACTTTTTCCCCTATTCTTATTAATCTTCCCCATACTTGCTTTTGCTCAGGAAGATTTCTATAAACAACTCTCTGATGCTGGTATCGAACTGACTAAACAGCGAGTTCGTTACGACCCAGCCTATGTTAGCATTCCTTATCCCAATGGAGATGTGCCTGCCGACAGAGGAGTATGTACCGATGTTGTAATCAGGGCCTATCGGGCATTAGGAATCGATTTGCAGAAAGAAGTGCATCTGGATATGAAAGCAAATTTTAGCTTATATCCTAAAACGTGGGGATTAAAACGAACAGATACCAATATCGATCACCGTAGGGTTCCCAACTTAATGACCTTCTTTTCGCGCAAAGGAACCGTATTACCCAAAAGCCTGAAAGCCGAAGATTATTCACCTGGTGATATTGTTTGTTGGGAACTTCCCGGAGGCTTAACCCATATCGGAATTGTAGTGAATAGAAAAATAACAGGTACAAACCGCCATTTAATAGTACATAATATTGGAGGAGGGCAGGTACTGGAAGATTGTTTGTTTAGCTTTAAGATAATAGGGCATTATAGATATATATAAGGATCTTATTAACATAAAAGAAAAAAGAGAAAAAAATAAAAAGTCCCTCAATGCATAATTAATTGATTGAGGGACTTTTTATAAAATTATAAATTTACAGAAACATCTTTCTCAAATTCCTCAAAAGTATTTGGAATATTCAATAATTGATTATTCAAAAGGATTGTTGGAACTCGTCTTATACCTCTTTCAGATATTTTGATATAATTTTCAAAAATATCGTCATCACTTTCTTTTGTATTTATATATTTATCAAATTCATCTTTACTCAAACCTAAATTTGATATTTGATCATAAATATAAGTTGAATCCATTATTAATCTATAATTATTAAACACATCAAATAATTGGTTATATAAGTCCTTTTTTTTTGCAAATTCTAGAGCTTTAGAAGATAGGTTTGGCTCTGAATAATTAATGTATCCAAACTTTATCCTATCCTTGTAAATCTCAAAAAGTTTCTCCATATACATAGATATTACTCTACAATTATCGCAATCAAAGTTCTTGATTAATATTAACGTTTTATCTCCATTCATATTCCCTTTATAAAAGATATCTTTATCATCAACTATAAAAGAAGGAGATATTGGTTCTGATATATTAATTTCTACATTATACTTTTTGTATATGGAATCAATAGATATGTAGTAATCATTTTCATTTTCCGAAACAGCCTTTTTCCTAATAATTTCATCCAAAGCTATTTTTCTTAATTCATATATAGCATAAATATGATCATATAATTCTAATTTTATAGTATTATCAATTTGTTTTAATGATATTTGATCATTGTTAAAAACAGCTACATAATCTTTCTCATTTTTCTGATTACAACCAACTAACAAGAAAAATAGAAACAAATATTTTAGTCCTATTTTCATTTAACTCTTCTTATATACATGTTAGTGTTCTTGTCTTGAACAGAGGCAACTCTATTTATCATTCCTAATGTTGCTTTATTATATATTTGATATGAATTTCTATTGCTACTATCTTCGTCATCAGTATGAATTTTACCATTTAAAGTACCAATCGAACCATCGCCGCCAAAAACTCCATACCCAATATTGCCAAAATCCGGCAACTCTAAAGGAACTAACCAAAAAGAAAATGTAATATTCCCGTTATTATCCTCATGTACTCCCCAATTGGAACTATTTACTGTAGCTTTAGATATCTGAACTCCATTTAGATAATATCTATTGTCAGTGCTGCTATCTTCACAATCAAAGAATCTGGTAAAACCATGAGAGTTCTTATCTGTTTTGATTCTATCAGAAATAACAGCAAAATTCTGACGATTTAGTAAAGGATTTGAGTAATCAGGAACCTTATTGGTCGAAATGAAAAGTCCAGAATTAACTATACAAAATTTAAAAATAACATTTCCATGTTTAGTGACATAGCTTTCACCTGTAAACCCTTCAACGCTACTTCTGGACTTAGAGTCTTCACAATCCATATGAACTTCAAAAGAATTACCTGGACAAGCTCCATGTCCTTTTAAAATTAAAGCATCACCCACTGCTCTCGTTTGATTTAATGAATTAAATGCTAATTTAGTATCCTCTATAATTGGAGTTTCTATTTTTATTATTCCATCTTGATAGGTAGTTTCATTTTTTACATCCCCCTCTGCGAAAAGAGTTTCTATTTTTTCTAACGTTTCCTGAGTCTCTTGTGAAAACATTCTTTGTTCTATGTCAGAACTACATGATACGATAATATTAGACATTCCTAACACTACCAGATAAGTAAATAAATTCTTCATATTATTACTGTTTTAAATTATGAATGCAAATATATGAAAAATAATATTTGTTTGTTTGATAATTTGAAGAATAATTAAATTAATATAAAATTTGCGTTATCATGCGCACATCGCAGCTTTTCAGTAACTATAATACTCAGCTATCTTAAAATAACTTTACAATAAGATAGTTTCTATCTAAATATTATTCCAAAATACAATAAATATCATGCATCATATGGATGTTATAAGGAAAAGAAATTATGAAGTAAAAAATAATTTTATAGTTTTTGAATAATTTATTTATAAAAAAAGGAGTTGCTCATCCCATACAAGCAACTTTTTTAAATCTAAAATATTGTCTTTAATAAAACTGTGTGTATTCAACTGTTATCTCTAGCGGTTCATCACTATTATTCATATCCTTTCCACCTTTTAGTTTTACGTAACCAGGCTTCATGTCGTTTTGAATACTCATTAAGTTCTTATTAGAATCATAATTCGTAATCACAGGAACAAGAACTACACTATTCCATTTAGTTTCTTTTTCCCATTTTTCCCATTCTTCAGCAGTCCAATTCTTTCCTTCACCATTCATTAGGGCTTCTTTTTCAGCAAAACAGTACTCAATAAGATTTGTAATATTGGTAAATGCATACTGGTTTTCACTGTAAGTTATTAGAAAAGAAGTTTGACCGTCTGTTAGTGAATTAGATTCGAAGAACGTGTACATATCCTTCTCTCTTAGTAAGAGAATAGTTTGAGGAGCCTGCATTGCATAAATGTTATCAACTTGGCTTTCCTGTACATATCCGGTAAATGATAGTTTTACTGAATTTAATGTGTCTTTATGTAACTCGTCATAAATATCCTGAATTGGTAAAGTTGCCTGAGTATATAATCCAGCCGGAGATTTAATGTATGTACAAGTAGGATCTTCTGCCTTAGTTTTTAGTTGATCAGAGTTAACAACCTTGTTCGACTGGATAACTTCTTTTGTAGAAGTAAAATAAGTAGTTCCTACCCATAAAGAGTCTGTTCCATCTGTTTTCTGCACAATTTTTAATTCACTGTCTGTTGCATACCTCATGAAACTTATCCCCAATGCTACCCGGTCAATATACAAAATAGTACCATCGCCATAATCACATTTAGTATAAATACCTTTAAATACATTTTCTATAAAGCTATTGGCATCTTTAAAGTATTCCGGATGGTCTCTGTTCAATCTATAAATTCTTGTACCAAACTCTTTAGGCATATCAATACCGATAGAATTTGTCCACTTTAAAGTATCTCTTCTGTATGTGAGACTTTGTGATTGATCTACAGCTGTATATGCTTTACGCGCTAATGGAGGTTTAGTTTCATCATAAAACTCTGTAGGATCTACACTTGTATAGAATTTCTTATCCAGATTTTCTGTTAATTCATAAATACTCATCCTACAAGCGTTGATTGAATCACCAAAATAACGTTTCATTCCATATTGATAAACAAAAAAGACATCCACAATAGAGTCTCCTGCCATCCATACGCCAGTTTCTGCCTTACCATCATATACTTCCGGGAATTTGAAGTCCTCTGTACAGTTAAATTGTGCCATAAAACTAGCCTCATAATAGCCAAATCCATCCGGGTCGGGATCTGAGAATTTACCTAAATAGCCAGTAGTGGTTTTTGCGTATACCGAATCAAACAAAAGTGATTGAGTTTGGATAGGATATTTCTTTGACTTAACCTCTAACATGTCATCTCCGGGGAGCATTTCTAACCCCATGTTTCCGGTATTGTCATCACATCCAATAAAAATAGCTGTTGCTAAAAGAACCCATAAATACTTGGCTTTCATGCTTGTTAAAGTTTGGTGTTATTATTAAACCTGGCTGTTATCCCACACTTTATCGTAAAACTCGTTGCAGGCATCGAAATAATTTTCGGGCGCCTGATAATCCAGCGTCAGTTTATTAGATTGTGTTGCATAATCCATGATTTCCTGATTCACAGTTGCGCTGTTTTGTATTACTCCATCCGAATAATCAACTGCCAATTTCGACAAAGTTACATAATCTACTTCTTTGTCCAAAGCAGTTAAGTCTTTTTTGCTTATTCCTTTTAGTAGGAGTTTTGTTTCAAAGTCTTCGGGATATTTGTTTTCAAAACCTTTATCGTAAACCGAGAAAACAATCTTTGAATTGCGGAAAGATGGTTCATCCCGATATGCTTTCTTGATATAGAGTGGTACTAATGAGGTAATCCAACCATGACAGTGGATTATATCAGGAGTCCAACGTAATTTCTTAACTGTTTCCAGTACGCCTCTTGCATAGAAAATCGCCCTGCTGTCATTGTCATCATACTCCTTACCGTCTGCATCAACAGTTTCCAGTCTGTTCTGGAAATAATCATCATTATCAATGAAATAAACCTGCATACGGGCCGATTGGATAGAAGCAACTTTAATAATCAGTGGGTGGTCTGTGTCATCAATGATAAGATTCATTCCTGAAAGGCGGATTACTTCGTGTAATTGATTTCTGCGTTCGTTGATGGTTCCCCATTTGGGCATAAAAGTTCGGATTTCTCGTCCTCTCTCTTGTATGGCTTGTGGTAGGTTTCTGCCTATGTTAGCCATTTCAGATTCTGGTAAGTAAGGTGTAATTTCTTGAGTAATAAATAATACTTTGTTCGCCTTTGCCATAATATTTTAAGTAAATATTCTGCAAAGATATAAAAAAAAACGGGCATTAAAGCAAATTAGCAGTTTCTATAATTCCTTATGAATTGTTAATCCATTGATTAATCGGTAGTTGAGAGTTGAAAGTTGAGAGTTGAGAGTTACCATGTGGCATTATAACTCTCAACTATTTAAATATTTTCTTCTTTATCTGCTAAATAATAGTTTATTTTGCAACGTTTTACAATCAATCTATTACGAAGCTTTTAGTATGAAGATAATATATACAATTGCCGATTTACAATCATCTTTGGAGCCTTTCCGCAAAGATGGAAAAAGCATTGGATTTGTACCTACAATGGGTGCGTTGCACGAAGGGCATGTATCATTGGTTAAAGAGAGTGTTAACAACAATGATGTAACAGTTGTTAGTGTCTTTGTGAATCCCACACAGTTTAATGATAAAAACGATTTGCTGAAATATCCCCGTACGTTGGAGGCTGATTGTGCTTTGTTAGAGAAGAATGGCACTTCTTTTGTTTTTGCTCCCGATGCACAGGAAATGTATCCCGAACCGGACACACGCGAATTTTGTTACTCTCCTTTAGATACTGTAATGGAAGGTTCGTTCCGTCCCGGACATTTTAATGGTGTTTGCCAAATAGTAAGCAAGCTATTTGATGCAGTAAAGCCAACCCGGGCTTATTTTGGCGAAAAGGATTTTCAGCAATTAGCCATTATCAGAGAAATGACCCGGCAGATGAAGT
This sequence comes from Bacteroides sp. 519, assembly GCF_010500955.1. Classification (GTDB taxonomy): domain Bacteria; phylum Bacteroidota; class Bacteroidia; order Bacteroidales; family Bacteroidaceae; genus Bacteroides. The sequence continues at coordinate 7,672 of NZ_QVMJ01000029.1, read as the reverse complement.
ATCCCATTGAAGTTGTTGGGTGTCCTATTGTTCGTGAAGACGATGGTTTGGCAATGAGTAGCAGAAATACACGTCTTTCGGCAGATGAACGTAAAAATGCTTTAAAAATCTCACAGACATTATTTAAAAGTCTTACCTTTGCAACCGCTAATTCGCTGGCCAACACCAAGAAGTATGTTGAGCATGCTATTAATGAAGGGCCGGGATTACGTTTAGAGTATTTTTCGATTGTTGATGGTAACACATTACAAGAAGTAAGCAATTGGGAAGATTCTGAATTCATTATTGGTTGTATAGCTGTTTTCTGTGGTGATGTGCGGCTGATTGATAATATTAAATATAAAGAAGTCTGATAGAAAGGCAATATCTCTATGATGATAGAAGTGCTCAAATCCAAATTACATTGTGTCCGTGTTACGGAGGCTAACCTGAACTATATCGGTAGTGTAACTATTGATGAAGACTTAATGGATGCAGCCAATATGATAGCCGGAGAAAAGGTGCAGATTGTTAATAACAACAATGGCGAAAGGCTGGAAACCTATATTATTAAAGGAGAACGCGGTTCGGGAAACATCTGTTTAAATGGTGCAGCTGCCCGTAAAGTTCAACCTGGTGATATCGTTATTATAATGTCTTATGCACTGATGGATTTTGAAGAAGCTAAATCTTTTAAACCAACAGTGGTTTTTCCTGATTCGGCGACAAATAAAGTAGTGTAAAGGCATGAAAGCGCGAAGGCGCGAAAGGGAGAAAGAAAAGCATTTCACCTTTCGCGCCTTCACACTTTTATGCCTTCGCGCTTTTACACCTTCACGCTTTCACGCCTTCATTATCTCTTTTGCCAATGCTGTTTCTGCCGAAAGGATTTCTTTAAACTCGTTTAAATTTTCGGGGGTTAAAGTACAGGCAAGAAAAAAGCCATCTTCATCCGTATCATAAAGCCACTTACATTTAGCTGCTTCTAGAAAACGATCAGCTTTTTCTTCCATATTTTCTGTAGTAGCAGGGTAAATATACCACTGGTATACTTTCCGGTAAAGATTATAAGTAAACTCACAATCTACATCATTCTTTCTGAACTTAAAACAATAAGTAAATTGTTCGGTTAATGTATTATCCTCGATATCCGTACCTTGAAATATCTGTAGTATTTCGTTATATATCTGTTGTGGCTGTTTATGTAACCTGTTTACCTTTCTGAGATAGATCATCCACACAAACAGAAAAACCAATAAAGCAGCAAATGGGAGGAAGAAAGCCCATTTAATAGTGCTGATATTTAACCATGCAAAAAAGGCAAAGAAAAGAACCAGAAAAGCCCCATTTACTAAAGCTTCCTTAAGTAAAACCGGGGCATATTCTTTTTTGCTTTTATAGAATCGCAAGTCAGAATCTAACCTATTCTGATAACTGATAGGCACTGCCAATCTGAAATGAAACTTAGTGTCTTGGGGCAAATAATTGATTCTGACCATGTTTGGTATTTACGATTTACGATTGAAATTACTTTGTGAACTATAATTTCATTGCTTGCTTAAACTCATATTCAGCCAGGTATCTTTCTGCTTCGATGGCAGCCTGACAGCCGGTTGCTGCTGCAGTAATGGCCTGCCGGTAAACCGGGTCGGCAACATCGCCGGCAGCAAATACTCCCGGTATTTCAGTACGCGGACTTCCAGGGATGGTTTTGATATATCCCGTTTCGTCTGTTTCAAGGTATGTGGCAAAAACATCCGAATTAGGATGGTGACCAATAGCCAGGAAGAATCCGTCAATAGGCAAATCATACTTGCTCTCGTCTGCCTCACCAAGTCTTTTTACCAAGTGAACTCCTTCTACTCCCGGGTCTCCATACAAGCCTACAGCATTGTGCTCAAACAATACTTCAATATTGGGGTGATGCTTGATGCGCTCTTGCATAATTCGTGATGCACGCAGATAGGATTTTCGCACAATCATATATACTTTAGATGCCAGTCCGGCAAGGTAAATGGCTTCTTCGCATGCGGTATCGCCTCCACCAACAACAGCAACCACTTTTTTTCTGTAGAAGAAACCATCACAAGTGGCACACGCACTAACTCCCATACCTGCGTATTTGTCTTCATCGGGTAATCCCAGGTATTTGGCACTGGCGCCGGTTGCAATGATAATTGTTTCTGCTTCAATAACTTTTTTATCGTCGATGGTTATTGTATAGGGAGTCTTTTCCAGATCGGCAGCCGTAGCTATTCCGAAACGAATATCCGCTCCAAAACGTTCGGCTTGCTGACGGAGGTCTTCCATCATTTGTGTACCCGCCACACCTGATGGATAACCGGGGAAGTTCTCAATGTCGGTAGTTGTTGTGAGCTGACCACCAGGTGTCAATCCTTCATATAATACCGGATTCAAGTTTGCCCGGCTGGCATATATAGCGGCAGTGTATCCGGCAGGACCGGAACCTATTATAAGGCATCTTACTTTTTCATTTTCCATATTTTTAGTAGTTAGTAGTTAGTAGTTAGTAGATAGTAGTTAGTAGATAGTAGTTAGTAGTTAGTAGTTAGTAGATAGTAGATAGTAGCGATGCCGCATGGTCTACTAGCTACTAGCTACTAACTACTAGCTACTAGCTACTAATCATCTTAAATCAATAATTTCGGCTGTTGGATATTTCTTCTTGTCGAATGAGAAGAGTGACCCTTCGAATGTTTTTTGGGTTTTGTTATTGTTTACTGTGATTTCGTTACGAGTACCATCTTGTAGTATAGCTACAATAAAGACTGGCAGATAACCAGCATCGAGGTATGCAGTTATTTTAGATATATTACTGTCCTTGCGGGTAGCAGTCAAAACAATCTCTGTTATTTGTTTGCCTTGAAACGTTTTGGTTTTCCCTAATGCATATTTGTATTCTTTACTCTGTTTTCCAAGAATGGCATAGGGATTAATTTCCTGTAATTCCTCTTCGGTAGGGATGGTAACATTTACTTCGTCACTACCAGGTAGGTATGTCCATTGCGTTTCACCGTTAAACCAGGTCAGTGTTTCAGGAGTTTCAAGATAGAACTTCTTTCCATCCAGTTTTAAAACACCTTTTGATGTACCATTTAATACATTATCCCTAAAAACTTTGATAGAGAATACCGATTCAATACCACCTGCTTTCCTGAAAGCCTCGTCCGTTTTATTGAGCACATCTTTTAAGTTTCCCTGCCCAAAGGCCGGGAATGCTATGCATGCTATCAGCAGAAACAAAATATTCTTTTTCATCATGTTATAGTTACAAGTTACGAGTTACAAGTTACGAGTTATGGATTACTTGTAACCCGTAACTTGTAACTCGTAACTAATTTATAGACTATTTAATCGCATTTCAAGATCATTCTCGTCCAAACACATTACCTGGCGCGCTTTACTACCTTCGCTCGGACCCACTACACCTGCTTTTTCGAGCTGGTCCATAATTCGTCCGGCCCGATTGTATCCGATAGAGAATTTACGTTGAATCAACGAAGTTGATCCCTGTTGATGTACAACAATCAATCGGGCGGCCTCTTCGAACAACGGATCTAAACGAGTCATATCTACATCAACAACATCACCTGCTGCATCCGGATTTATATACTCCGGTAAATAGAAGGCTGTTGGATAACTTTGCTGACGCGAAATGTAGCGTGCAATATCTTCCACTTCGGGGGTATCAACAAAAGCACATTGAACACGAACCGGGTCGGCCCCCTGAAGGAATAACATATCCCCACGTCCGATAAGTTGGTTGGCACCCGGCCGGTCGAGGATTGTGCGCGAGTCCATCATGGCCGAAACCCTGAATGCCACACGGGCGGGGAAGTTGGCTTTAATAGTACCTGTAATAATATTGGTTGTTGGGCGTTGGGTAGCAATAATCATGTGAATACCTACAGCACGGGCCAACTGGGCAATACGTGCAATGGGAAGTTCAACTTCTTTTCCGGCAGTCATAATAAGGTCGCCAAACTCATCAATAATCACTACTATATAAGGCATAAACCGATGTCCTTTTTCGGGATTGAGCCTGCGGTTGATGAATTTTTCGTTGTACTCTTTCACATTGCGCACATGGGCCTTCTTCAATAAATCGTATCTCGAATCCATCTCAACACAAAGCGAGTTGAGTGTTTGCACCACTTTGGTTACATCGGTAATAATAGCCTCTTCGCCATCGGGTAGCTTGGCCAGAAAATGATTCTCAATAGCTGAATAGATGCTGAATTCTACTTTCTTAGGGTCTACAAGTACAAATTTAAGCTCGGCTGGATGCTTTTTATATAATAAAGATGTGATAATTGCATTCAAACCAACAGATTTACCCTGGCCGGTAGCTCCGGCAACCAGCACATGAGGCATCTTACATAAGTCTACCATAAACACCTCATTGGTAATTGTTTTACCCAAAGCAATTGGCAGATCATAATTTGATTCCTGGAACTTTTTGCTTCCGATGATGCTTTGCATGGCAACAATCTTAGGATTTGAGTTTGGAACCTCAATACCAATCGTACCTTTTCCGGGAATGGGTGCTATGATACGGATACCAAGTGCCGACAAGCTTAAGGCAATGTCGTCTTCCAATCCTCTAATCTTTGAAATACGTACTCCCTGTTCAGGAGTTATTTCGTATAATGTAACTGTAGGTCCTACGGTTGCTTTAATTGTATTTATTTCAATACCAAAGCTTCTTAATGTACTGATAATACGATCTTTATTTGCTTTCTGTTCTTCCATATCAACAGTAAGCTCATTGTTATCGTACCTTTTCAAGAGGTCCATTGTTGGAAAACGGTAGTTCTCCAGATCGAGTTTAGGGTTATACGGTTCTAACTCTGGACCTTGATATGATTCATCTTCGTTGGCTTCGATCTGGAATTGCGGTTCGTTGGGGATATTATTATCTTCTCCCTGTTCCTCTTCCTTAGCGATGGTTATTTCCATATCCGGATCGGCTTCCGGTTTTGCCGGAGTTATCAAATCCGGTTTTTCTTTCAATGGAACTTCAAAAGAGTCATCCTCGAACGGATCGGGTTGTTGCTCCTCTGGTTCGGGATTAAGTTCTTTTTTCTCTTCGCCGATGGTATCTTCTTCCTCCTCTTCTTCTTTTTTCTTCATGAATTTGAGTTGCAATAAATCTCTTATCCATATAATTGTTTTTGAACTTACATAGATAAGGAAACCAATAGCCGCAGCAAATAACAGAAGCCACATTCCGGGACTTCCTATCTGGGAAACCAACCAAGAGCTTACATTGTGGCCATGACGTCCGCCCCAGTAGAAAAAAGAGTCGGCATAAAGATTGTTAAAAGCAAAACCCAGAAACAGTGAGAACCAGATAAGTAGCAACGAACAGCCAATAAACCATTTCCATATCCGGAAGTTACGAACTTTCATCAGCTTCAATCCGCATACCGTCAGAAAAGCCGGGATAAGAAAGGAAGCAAGTCCAAAACAATCGTTAATCAGGTAACTGGCCAGTTGTGCTCCACGCGAACCTGCATAGTTCCTGATTTTATTATTTGTTAACCCTAACTCTTCAGTAGCACCATCAATGATACTTTGGTCGGCTGCTCCTGTAAAAAAGTAGGAGGTAAAAGCTAGTAGCAGATAAACCGAAAAAAGCACCAATAGTAATCCTCCACTAAACCGTAACGTGTCACTTTTAAGGAAGTTTAAAATCTTATTGGGTGTGATTTGTTGTTTTATATTTTCTTTACCTGAATTTTTCTTTGCCATAACTGATAAGTTCTCTGTAATATACTTGTGCAAACTTAGATAAAATATTTCGAATTTTATTTCATTTCCTAGTTGATTTATCATAAACAAATTGCAAACATCTGCTCAAATGTTAGGAAATAGACTACCTTTGTAGTAACTTACAAACTCGAAGATATGTTTTCTAAATTTAACCTTCAGGAAATGACCAGTGCTTTTATCGTACTATTTGCGGTAATAGATATTATTGGTTCCATACCCATTATTATTAATTTGAAAGAACGTGGGCAAAAAGTTGATGCAGCAAAAGCAACTATCATTTCTTTTATGTTGCTGATAGGTTTCTTTTATGCAGGAGATATGATGCTGAAACTTTTCCATGTAGATATTGAATCTTTTGCTGTAGCCGGTGCTATTGTTATTTTCTTGATGGCATTGGAGATGCTTCTTGATGTGGAAATCTTTAAAAACCAAGGGCCAATAAAAGAAGCTACACTTGTACCACTGGTTTTTCCACTATTGGCAGGAGCAGGTTCTTTTACTACATTGCTTTCATTGCGTGCCGAATATTCCAGCATAAATATTATCATTGCTCTAGTACTTAATATGATTTGGGTGTTTGTTGTGGTAAGCATGACCGATCGCGTTCAGCGACTGCTGGGCAAAGGAGGTATTTATATCATCCGCAAATTCTTTGGAATAATTCTTATTGCCATAGCAGTGAGGCTGTTTACGGCTAATATCACATTGTTAATAGAGTCGTTACAAAAATAGATTTGTATTGAGTTCCGAAAGATCAAAATGAATGATCTGTTTGGGTTGGTGTCTCCACCATCTCTACAATCTCCCATCCGCGGAACACCACTGTTATCAGCCTCAGCTTTGCACCGCCAATGGTGCTTGTTACTATCTGGTCCGATGCATACCTCAGTAATTGCTCCTGAGCATCTGCTTTCAGGGTTTCCAACCGACTTTCGGGTTCGTCGCGCTTCATGTATTTCACTTCCAACAGGTAAGCATATTCTATATCTGCCAATCGAGGGTTGGGGCGGAAGTAAAAGTCGGTATATCCTTTGCCCAATTCGTATTCGGGCATCAGTTGGTAATAGTTTGTCAACCCCAAATAGGCCAATAAGAATGTTTTTACATGGGCTTCGCCATCCATAAACTGACGGATACGGCTTTGTTTTTCCAACTCACTGCCAATATAGGTAAATACAGCTTTCCAATTGCCACGGTAAGCCATGTTTTTCATTAAACCGGCCAGCTCGTAAAAGTCGAGACAGAATATATCAGCATCAACTAAACCCTCTATTAAATAGGTGTACATTTGCTCGCGAACAGTGTGGTTAGGAATACCCAACAAAACATCACCGAATTCCGTACCCTGTATAGTTACCAATCCAAAATAGTAAAGCAATGATTTAAAATTATCGGGCTTCAACATCTCATCAACCGAGAAGCCATCATTGAGCACAGCTGTGGTATATCCCTTTTCTATAATCTCTTGGATAACAGATAGATTGGAGCTGGTATCCACTTCACGATTCGTCTTTATCAGGTAACGAAGCTTGTTATAATCGGTACGGATGTTCTTGTCAATCATTTCATCGGGTGGAAATCCGGATTGTATCAACCAGTTGAGGTAATAAAGCACCATGTCCGAGTTATACATTGTTTCCCGGCCATAACTACGACTGGCAAAGCAGTAATTATCGTACCATGGCTTCATTTCGGCAACTATTTCGTCAACAGTCATTGGTAACACTCCCTCACTATGATAGTATTCAAGCATGGTGCGTAATTCCTCTTCCGAGAATCCCACCAAATTATTGAACTGTGGTGCAGTGGTATAGTTGGTACCAATATTAAAGCCCGATGTTACATCATCGAGCGTAACAGGACTTACACCAGTAATAAACATACGCTCCAACGCCAT
>NZ_QVMJ01000028.1 GCF_010500955.1 Bacteroides sp. 519 | reverse complement strand
TCTTGATATTATAAACAATATTTCAAAGAACGTTAAAGAGTATTAATCGCTTGCAAAGTCAAATGACTTTAGCAAAGGAGGATAGGCTGCGCTATACAGTCTCCACATTATACAGTGTCTCCGCATGGTATCCTCCTTTGGAGGAGGTGCCCGAAGGGCGGAGGAGGATATTTCTCATAAACCAACACCAATTCTTTTATTTACCATGAAAATTAATACGCTATTAATTATCGTATTCAGCCTTCTATTATCAGGCTGCACCCCCCAACCAGACAAATCAGTAACAATAGTCAACCGCCCATCGGTAGAAACTACCAACAGCCATTACATTGGCAACCGGGCTCCTTTACTGCCGGATCATTTCATTAAACTACCTGTTGGTAAAGTAAAACCCGAAGGATGGTTAAAGAAATACATTGAACTTCAACGCGACGGACTCACCGGACATCTGGGAGAAATTAGTGCTTGGCTGGACAAAAAGAACAATGCATGGCTCAATACCGGAGGCGACTTCGGTTGGGAAGAAGTTCCCTACTGGCTAAAAGGTTACGCAAACATTGCTTATATACTGGATGACCCCAAAATGCTTGCCGAAACCCAAAGCTGGATTGAAGCCGTGTTTGCCAGCCAACAGCCCGACGGATACTTTGGACCGGATAACATCCGAAACGGACGCCGGGAGTTATGGGCCAACATGATTATGCTTTGGTGCCTGCAATCGTATTATGAATACTCCGGCGATCAGCGTGTTATCGACCTGATGACCAAGTATTTTAAATGGGAAATGACTGTTCCCGACGAAGACTTCCTACGGGATTATTGGGAAAACTCACGTGGTGGCGACAACCTTTACAGCGTTTACTGGCTTTATAACATCACTGGCGACGACTTCCTTCTCGATCTGGCACACAAACTTCATCGGTGTACAGCCGACTGGATGCAGGATACTTCTTTACCTAACTGGCACAACGTAAACATTGCACAAAGTTTCAGAGAGCCTGCCACTTATTATATGCTTACCAAGGACTCTGCACATTTGCATGCCACATACAACAACCATTACCTGATACGCCGCACCTTTGGTCAGGTACCGGGGGGTATGTTCGGGTCTGACGAGAATGCCCGTATGGGGTACATCGACCCGCGCCAGGGAACAGAAACCTGTGGTTTTGTAGAGCAGATGGCATCCGACGAAATGTTACTCCGGTATACCGGCGATCCTCTTTGGGCCGAACATTGCGAAAACATTGCATTCAACTCTTATCCGGCAGCCGTAATGCCCGACTTCAAATCATTGCGCTACATTACCTGTCCTAACCATGTAATGAGTGATTCAAAAAACCACAAACCGGGAATTGACAATGCCGGACCTTTCCTCTCAATGAATCCTTTCAGCAGTCGTTGTTGCCAACATAATCATGCACAGGGATGGCCGTATTATATTGAAAACCTTATTCTGGCCACTGCCGATAATGGTGTTGCTGCTGCTATTTATGGTGCTTGCAAGGCACAGGTTAAAGTTGCCGATGGTACAGAGATAACCGTACATGTGGATACACAATATCCATTCGAAGAACAAATACGTTTCCGCGTTGAAACCGATAAGGCAGTTACTTTCCCTTTCTATTTCCGTATTCCTTCGTGGACTGCCAAAGCAAACATCCTGGTTAATGGTAAGAGTACTGCTATTGAACCGGGTAAGTATATCTGCATTAACCGTGAATGGAACGGAGGCGACGAAATTACCTTGAACTTCCCAATGGATTTTAACCTTACTACATGGCAGGTTAATAAGAACAGCGTAAGTATTGACTACGGTCCTCTTACCCTTTCTTTAAATATTGATGAAGAACATAAAAAGGTAGATAGTAAGGAAAGTGCAATCTGGGATTCTAAATGGCAAGAAACTGCCGACCCCAGCAAATGGCCTACTTACGAACTATATCCAAACAGTCCGTGGAACTATGCACTGGTACTGGGCAAAAGCAATCCATTTACCAATCTGAAAGTAGAGAAAAGACCATGGCCTGCCGATAATTTTCCATTCACACAAGATTCATCTCCCATTATTGTGAAAGCCAAAGGACGGCAAATACCCTCGTGGAAGATAGACAAATTCGGACTATGTGCCGTTCTTCCGGATGAAGATGCACCGAAAGCTGCACAAGTGGACGATATTACGTTGGTACCAATGGGTGCAGCAAGGTTGAGGATATCGGCGTTTCCTGCTTCGTACGAGTAAGCTGATTGTCCTATATTTTATTATTTTTTGCATCGGCCATACGTTATTGTATATTAATAGCAATTTGGGAATATCAAAAAATATCCGTATCTTTCGTATAACAAAGATATACAGATAGTATACACGGAACGGGCGGAAAATAACATGTTTTTCTGCCCGTTTTTTATTCCCATAATTTGAAAAAACGGTTACCACTACAGAGACCAGTGGTAACCACTAAAATATGTAACAGTTACCACTAAACATTGTTGTGGTAACCATTTAAGCCGGTAGTGGTAACCACTATACAGAATATTGAATGTTGAAGTTTTCATTCCGAAGTTTATTTTTCAGTGAAACAGCATCTAAAGTGTAAATGTTAATAGTTTGCAAATAAATCATGTTCAAAGAACAGCTGATATTTAATATTTTTATTAGTTTTGCCATCACAACAATGAAACTCTTTGATAATGACTAATCCACAGTTGAATCTCACTTTTGAGGATATATATATGAAATATTATCCTAAACTTGTGCGTTTCTGCAAAGAATATGTTCTCGCAAGTGAAGATGCCGAGAACATCGTTCAGGATTGTTTCGTTTATCTTTGGGAACAGAAAGATAAAATTTCCTCCATCCATAACCTCAATGCTTTCTTATTCTGGTTGGTAAAAAATAGGTGTATCGACTTCCTCAGGCAGAAAATAATGGCCGACGATAAAAAGGAAAACATGCAAAACACATTTATACAGGAATACACCTTCAAACTTCAATCCATTGAATTATTTGATAACTCTTTGTCCGACAACGAGATTGAACAAATAATTGAAAAAGCAATCAATAGTTTGCCTGATAAATGCCGGGATATCTTTATTCTTAATAAAATAGAAGGGCTTAAGTACGATGAAATAGCACAGCAAATGAACCTCTCACCTAATACCGTACGAAATCAGATAGCGATTGCCCTAAAGAAAATGAAATCGGAACTGAAAGACTATATTCCTTTATTATTCTTTCTGATCAGTTAAAACAGCCAACTTGCAACATATTGAAAATAAACACATTAAAAAATAAAACAAAATAAATTCATTTTCCTTTGGTACTTTTTTCATTCTCGTTCGACTTATATATATAAGACATTAATTTATGGACGAGAAAATACAGAAATACTTCTTTGGTAACATGACTGACGAAGAAAAATCCTACCTCTTCAGCGAGATGGAAAACAATGCTGAAATGAAGGAAGAATTCGTCAGGATTCAAAACAACTATTCATTAGCTCAAATGATTAGTCAACCAGAGGATAAACAATTCGCCGAAACAGGGTTTAAACAGTTCAGACAACGAATACATCAAATAAAAATGCGGCATATCACTCGCTTGGCCACCAGATATGCCGCTATACTACTACTGGTCATAGGTTTAGCTTGGGGCTTCCAGATGTATTTATCCAATCAAGACGAAGAAGAACAATACCAAGAGTACACCACCGAAGTAGGCAGACGCAAAGAAATCACACTGCCCGATGGAACCAAAGTTCATCTAGGCCCATCATCCAGCCTGAAAGTTCCTGCTAAATTTACTTCCGAAACAAGAGAAGTACAGTTAGACGGAGAAGCTCTTTTTGATGTAACCGCCGACTCCAGTAAACCATTTATTGTGCAAACAAGTACATACAGTGTAAAAGTATTGGGAACTGTGTTTAGTACAATTGCTTATTCGCAATATTCTGTATTTGAAACTTCCTTGCTCGAAGGATCAGTTATAATATATAATCAAGAGGAGAAAGTAGAATTAAAGCCACATGAGGGAGTTGCCCTGGTTGATGATAAACTAGTAAAATCAGAAGCCGATCTGGCCGACATCTACTATTTGCAAAGTGGCTTATATAAGTTCGAAGAAGCAACCCTCAGAAAGTTACTGAACAAGATAAGTATGTGGTATGGAGTTGATTTTGATATAACAAACAACTATATGTTAGGAAACACTTTATCCGGTAAATTCAGAGAGAACGATGATGTGGAATTCATTCTAACTGCAATGCAATCATTATACCCATTCAAATATAAAAAATCCACAAATAATACCTATATAATTTATTGATTTTCTAAAACTAATCCTTTAATACATTTATATCATGAGCGGATAACAAAATTCTTTTCCATTTCAGAGAAGATAAAAGGGAGAATGCTCCAACATTCCCCCTTTACGAAAGGTGCCAAATACCTTCATCTCTACGGTTAATTTAAAAAATCTAGTATTAACACCAAAACTACAAGCAAATATATGAAAAATTATGCTTTGTATCTTTATCTAGTACTGAAAAAGAACAAACTAAGGTATCTTATGAAGTTATCAATGTTTATACCTTTATTGATTTCAGCACAGCTATATGCTGTCAACGGTTTCTCGCAGGCAGCAAAAGTTACCCTTAACACCAGTAATGAAATATCACTGGAACAGTTAATCAGTGAAATCGAAAAACAAACAGAATATCTGTTTATCTATAGTAAAAATGAGGTTTCTCTTACTACCAAAGTAAAAGTAACTGCAAGAAATGAACCAGTGAGTAAAATTCTGGAAGAGGCTTTATCCAAAACTTCCATTACCTATAAACTATCTGGTAATTACATTACCTTGATGAAGAATAAAGAAATACAGGCTGTTAAGCAAGCGCAGCCTGTACAACAGGTTAAAGGTAAAGTAATTGATACCCAAGGGCAAAATCTTATCGGTGTAGTAGTTAATGTAAAAGGAACCGACAGGAATGTAATCACGAATCTGGACGGTTACTATGTAATTAATGCCAATCAGGGTGAAACGCTCGTATTCAGCTTTATGGGTTTCAGCAACATAGAGAAGAAAGTTCCTGCTTCTTTAAGTGTTGATGTGGTAATGGAAGAAGATGTAACTGCGTTAGACGAAATTGTAATTGTAGGTATGGGTACTCAACGCAAGGCAAGCGTGGTAGGAGCCATATCTTCAGTAAGAGTTGCCGAGCTCAAAACTCCAGCCCGTTCACTTACAAATGCACTGGGTGGTCGACTTGCAGGGATTGTTGCAGTACAACGATCGGGTGAGCCCGGATATGACAATTCTGATTTCTGGATTCGTGGTATTTCTACATTCGGAGCAAATAGATCACCTCTGGTTTTGGTCGACGGGGTAGAGCGCTCTATGGATAACCTGGATCCTGAAGAAGTAGAAAGCGTATCTATATTAAAAGATGCTTCTGCCACGGCTGTATATGGAGTAAGGGCGGCCAATGGAGTAGTGCTTGTTACTACACGTAAAGGAGAAGCTGCCACCAAACCCAGTATTGAACTGAAAATGGAATATGGAATCAGTAAACTTACCCGTGTACCCAGATTGTTGGATGGTGTTGGCTACATGCGCCTTTATAACGAAGCAGCAGGAAAAGAAATATATTCGGAAGACCGCATTCAAAAAACGATGGATGGAACAGACCCTTATTTATATCCCAACGTAAACTGGCTCGATGAAATATTCAAAGATCACTCCGACAATAGCATCATTTCTCTTAATGTTCATGGTGGTGGGCAAGTAGCACGTTATTTTGTTTCGGTAGGAGTATTAACCGAAAACGGCAACTTCAGGAACAATTCACAAAATGCTTATAAGTCAAACATTTCACTCAATCGCTATAATTTTCGTACCAACATAGATGTTTCTCTTTCAAAAACAACTAATCTTGATATTGAATTAGGGGGCTACCTGATTGATTCTCATTACCCTGGAACCTCTACCGGCGATTTGTTTGGAAAAGCTTATGTAGCCAATCCGGTGAATATGCCCATTAATTATCCTTATGGAACAAACAGGGATGGAAGCACTAAATATGTATGGGCAGGTAGCAACTCTGTTACAACAGAAAATCCTGTAGAGCGTTTAATGGGTTCTGGTTTTACCACTGAATTCCGTAACCAGATTACAGGACAAGTGCGCTTAACCCAAGATTTTGGTTTTATATTGAAAGGCTTGAAAGCAAACATAGCATACTCTTTTGATGCTTATAGTCAAACTTTTATAGAACGAAAAAAGAAAGACTCTTATTACCTGGCAAACGGACGCGATGAGAATGGAGAACTGGAACTTGTTCAAACCCATATTGGAGATGAATACCTTGGTTACGGCAGATCCCTTAGTAGCAACAGAGCAATGGAATTAAAGCTTCAGGTAAATTACGATCGAATTTTCGGAGACATTCATCGCGTAGGGGCTATGGCAATGTACTACCAAAGGGATTTCAGAAATGGGAATGCAGGTTCTGCCATAGAATCGTTACCCTACCGCAAACAAGGAATAGCTTTCCGTACCACCTATGCACTATACGACCGTTATTTTGCAGAGTTTAATCTGGGTTACAATGGTTCTGAAAACTTTCCTAAAGGACAACGTTTTGGAATATTTCCTGCTGGTGCAGTAGGTTATCTGATATCCAATGAAAACTTCTGGCAGAACAGCAACATTTCCAGAACTATCAACATGTTAAAGCTTAAAGGTTCTGTTGGGCTTGTGGGTGCCGAAGCTTTACCGGGAGGGCGCCGCTACAGCTATCTTACAATAGTAGATAAAGGATTAGGTGATTACAAATTCGGCTGGGATGAGACAGGATACGGAGGAACAGGCGAAAACCAGTTTGGAGTAAGCAATCTTACATGGGAAAAGGGTTTAAAATCTAATATTGGATTTCAGGCTGAATTCTTTGATGGAACATTCTCACTGGAATTGGATTATTTTCATGAAAAAAGAAGCAGTATTCTTGTTCAACGTGGCTCATTACCCAGCATTGTAGGTATTAACGATAAACCATTTGCTAACTTGGGCGAAATGAGGAATCAAGGTTTGGATGGTACTTTGGAAATGAGTCATACTTTTGGCAAATTATTTACACGCCTATATGCCAATGCAACTTATACCCGCAATAAAATACTAGAGCAGGACGAACCTGCATGGTTGTATGAGTACCAGAACCGCACCGGAAAGAAACTGGATCAAAATTTTGGGCTGATTGCCTTAGGATATTTCAAAGATGAGGCAGAAATAGCTAATAGTCCACAACAACAATTCGGCAATGTTCGTCCTGGGGATATCAAATACCTGGATGTAAACGGAGATGGTGTAATCAACTCCTACGATGAGGTAGCTATCGGACATTCCAATATTCCCGAACTTTTATATGGATTCGGTGTACAACTTGGCTATAAAGGATTCGATGTAGGGTTGTTTTTCAGAGGACAAACCCGTGTATCCTACATGCTGGGAGGTGAGGGTTTTGTTCCTTTTCAGGAAGGAGGCGACCGTGGTAACCTGTTTGTAGAAGCACTTGACCGCTGGACTGTTGAAGATCCCAGACAAGATGCCTTCTATCCCAGATTGAGTATTGGTGGTACGGAAAACAATTACCGCAGTTCAACCAAATGGCTTTATGATGGCAGTTTTCTTCGTTTAGCTGATGTGGAAATTGGTTATACAGTTCCACGCAAGTTGCTAAGACCCTTACACATTACAGGATTGAGAATTTATTTTCATGGAACCAACATGGCACTCTTTTCCAAGTTTAAAATGTGGGATCCTGAAACTGGTAAAGGAAGAGGTGATGCATATCCATTACCACGTAAAATGAATGTTGGTTTGAGAGTTAACTTCTAATATAAAATAGTATGAAAATAAGAACAATTATATACAGTGCAGTAGGTTCCGCACTATTATTAACATCATGTGCAGACTATCTTAATAAGATGCCCGATGACCAGAAAACAATGGATATGGTATGGAAGAACCAGAAAGAAACCGAAGCATATTTGTACAGTGTGTACTCTAAACTGCCCGAAGACCATACTATTTGGGACATAGCTCCCTGGGTAGGAGCTTCCGATGAAGCCGATTTGGTATGGGAACGCTATCATACAGCAAATATTAATGTGGGTAACTGGAACCCAACTAATGTACTTTATGATCCATGGGGTGAATATTATAAAGCAATCAGGGCATCTTTTGTTTTCGAGAACAATGTAGATCGTTGTACAGAATTGTCAGCCGTATTGAAAACACAATATAAGGCGGAAGTAAAATTTTTACGGGGATATTATTACTGGTTATTGCTTCGCCAATACGGCCCATTTGTTCTAATTAAAGAAGAGACTGATTTAAACAGTGACTGGAATTCATATCCGCGTACACCTTATGAAGAATGTGTGGATTATATTTGCGAAATGCTTGATGAAGCCGAAACCGATTTACCATGGACATGGAAAACAGATACCAAATGGTTAGGTAAAGCCGATAAGATAGCATGTAAAGCTGTAAAATCTCAGGTTCTACTTATGGCTGCCAGTCCTCAATGGAATGGAAACTCCGAATATGCATCATTTAAAAATCTTGATGGTACCTCTTTAGTTAACACACAATATAGTGAAGATAAATGGAAAAAAGCTGCTGCTGCCTCCAAAGCCCTTATTGATGCAGCCGAAACCAATTCCTCGATAGACGTTAAATTATATCGCAACAGTGATAATGGTGATGCAGTATTCAATCCATATAAATCTGTACGCGATCTTCATTTACAAAAATGGAATAGTGAAGTACTATGGGCTACAGCAAGGATCAATGTGCATGGATTTGAAAAACATGCCACACCACGTCCTGGTGGATGGAACGGACTTGGGGTAACACAACGTCAGGTAGATGCTTTCTTTATGATAAACGGAAGAACCATTGAAGACAATCAAAGTGGTTATAAGGAAGAAGGATTTGCTGAAGATGCACATCCTAACTGGGTAAATGATGAAATAAAAGAGATACAAACCGGAAACTCATGGGGTAACAGAAAAGGAGATTGGAACATGTACACCAACAGGGAAGCCAGATTTTACGCAAGCGTATTATATAATGGACGCCCAATACCACAGGTGGCAGCAGACGACCGGGATAACTATTCGAGCAACAAAAATAAAGACGGTTGGGGACGAGCAGAATTATACAAAAACGGAGTTTCCGGTGCAGGAGCATCCGATCACTCAACAACAGGATATCTGATAAATAAGTTCATAAATCCTAATAGTAATCCATTCCGTGAACAATATGGTCCATGGCGTCAACATACGTATATACGTCTTGCCGAAATTTATCTGAATTATATCGAAGCACTCAACGAATATGATCCCGTACATGCCGATATCAAGAAATACTGGGATATGATTCGCGAACGAGCCGGATTACCCAGCATATTCGATACTAATCCTGGGATAAAAGGTAACAAGGATAAGCAACTTGAATACATTATACGTGAACGACAAGTAGAACTATGTTTTGAAGGCGACCGCTATTTTACCACCCGCCGACGATGGCTCTCGGATAAAACTGATACCAACAGACCGGCTGAAAAAAGAATGTATGGTGATAATGGCCCACACTATGGCATGAATATTCATGCAGGAGATGGATTTGAATCCACCGATTTCTATGAAAGAACTAAATTTGAAGACAGGGTATTTACAAAGAAGATGTATCTGTTTCCTATTTCACAATATGAAATGGACCGCAATACATCAATGGTACAAAATCCTTGGTGGTAACTTTAAAAACGATTTAATGATGAAGAAATACAATATACTCTCAGCAATTATTCTCATATTCAGTTTGTCGTTGGCCTCCTGCGAGAATGATGGGAAAGAGGCTAATCTAAGCCCCAGCATGGTATATATTATAAATGATGGTGTGCAAAACATCAGTCTTTATGAAATGGAAGATGCCTATACATACAATCTGGGTATTTATAAGTCAGGAGCACTCAAATCGGATGCTACAGTTAAAATAGCCGTATTTACCGAGGCAGAGCTGAACGAATACAACACCGAAAACGGTACTAACTACAGCCTTATACCGGCCACATGCTACACAATTAGTACTTCCGAAGTTTCTTTCGGGAGTGAAGTAAAAGATGTAAACCGGGTGATAGATATCAACTTTGACGTTACTCAGTTAAAAGAGTTACCCCAAATAGAGGGCACCTACACTCTGCCTATCAAAATTGCAACCTCATCTATCACCATTAACAAGAACAAGGCTATAAGTATTATTACACTTGATAGTTCAATACCCCTTATCAGTCGGAGCAACTGGGCCATTGCCGGTTTCAGTACCGAAGAAGCCACAGGCGAAGACAATGGCAAAAACGGGAAAGCCATCCACATGATTGATAACGACATAAACACTTTCTGGCATTCCAAATGGGATGGTGGAACTGATGAGATGCCACATCACGTAACTATTGACATGCAACAGTCTTATACCATTGCTCAGGTAAATCTTATCCGTCGTCAAGGTAACAACAGTCTGCGTGCAGGAGAGTTCTGGCTGAGTGAAAATAACACAGACTTTGTGAAAGCTGGTGATTTTCAGTTGGAAGAACGAGATAACGAACAAAATTTCCCTGTAAATCATACCCGGGGGCGCTACTTAAAAGTTATCTTTGCCGAAAGTAATAATCCGCCTCATACCAGTTTGGCCGAGGTGATGGTACGTGGATATTAAGATATCACATTTATATATTATTCAACTAATTTAGTAACATGCAAAAACTAGTTTTCTTTAGGTATTTTTCAGTAATGGCATTGGTGCTTCTATGCACCCGTGCCATTGCACAAGACCTGAATACAGATGTACTGTACAAAATTGTAAGTCCTTCAGGGCTGGTAGTAGATAACAAAGGAAGTCAGAACGATGACGCGCGCATTTATCTGGCCCGTGATGTAAAGAACAATAAAGGGCAGTTGTGGAAACTCGTCCGGCTAAACAACGGACATTATCTTATAACCAACCCTTATGGTGAAAAAAGTCTTGATAACGCTAATGTTCAAGAAGGTAATGGCAATGCTATATTGCAATGGGGTCAAAGCAGATCAAACAGTAACCAACATTGGAAACTGGAAGTAACCGGAACCGGAGCTTATCGTATAACCCAACGTAATAGTGGTATGCAACTTGCGTTTAATGGTGAAGAAGCTGCCGGTGCACTCCTCTATCAGCTACCCAACTCTTCACAACTGTGGCGATTGCAAGAAACTTCACTGAAAGTTCCCGAAGAAATAATTGTGCGGGGAAAAACCGAGTGGGAGAATGAAACCATTTTTGCAGTAAACAAAGAAGAAGGACACGCCACCTATACCGTTTATCCTACAGTGGCTGCCCTGAAAGCTGATAAGCACTTTAATGAACCTTGGCAACAACCAAACTCTGCCTACTATCAATCGCTCAATGGAAACTGGAAATTCAATTGGGTAAAACAACCGTCGGAACGTCCGGTTGATTTCTACAAAGAGACTTATAATGTTTCCGGATGGAAAGAAATACCTGTACCCTCAAACTGGGAAATGCTGGGATACGGAACACCTATCTACACCAATATCACTTATCCGCACAAAAATAATCCTCCGCTTATCCAATCGCAGAAAGGATATACCAACGAAAAAGAGCCCAATCCTGTAGGTTCCTATCGTCGTACCTTTAATATACCTGCCGATTGGGATGGAAAAGAAATCTTCCTCCATTTTAATGGTGTATACAGCGGAATCTATGTTTGGATAAACGGAAAGAAAGTAGGTTACAGTGAAGGGGCAAACAACGATGCCGAATTCAATATTACCAACTACGTTAGGAAAGGAGAAAACATTGTTGCTGCCGAAGTATACCGTTGGACAGATGCCAGCTATATTGAAGATCAAGACATGTTCCGCCTGAGCGGTATTCACCGTGATGTGTATGTATATGCTGCACCCAAACTACATGTGCGCGACTTTTTCCTGAAATCCGAATTTAAAGGAGACGATTACACCTCTGCTCAATTCCTGACCGACTTATCTGTTGTAAACTATGGAGGTGCTTCGGAAGGTAAGGTAGTAACCACGCTTCTGGATCCCAACGGAAAAGTTGTTAAGACCATGGAAAGCCCGGTTAAGGGAGTAAAGAAAGGCAAACCATTTACCTGTACAGCCAGTACTACAGTTGACAATCCAATGTTATGGTCGGCCGAAAAACCGAATCTTTATACGGTTATTGTATCATTGAAAGATAAGAATGGAAACGAGCTCGAAGCCATGTCGAATAAATTTGGTTTCCGTAAAATAGAGATCAAAAACAGACTTGTTTACATTAACAATGAGCAGATTTACTTCAAGGGAGTAAACCGGCATGATATCCATCCTAAATATGGTAAAGCTGTACCTGTAGAGTCAATGATCGAAGATATTTTGTTGATGAAGAGGCATAACATCAATATGGTGCGTACCAGCCACTACCCCAACGATCCTAAAATGTATGCATTATACGATTATTATGGTTTGTATATTATGGATGAGGCAGACTGTGAGAATCACGGAAACGGTAGTATATCCGATAAACCGAGTTGGAAGGCTGCTTACGTAGACAGGATTGAAAGAGTTATATCGCGCGATAAAAATCATCCTTCGGTTATCTTCTGGTCGTTGGGTAACGAAGGCAGTAATGGTTCAAACTTCGACGCAATGGCAGATAAAGCACGGGGAATGGATTCTACCCGCTTCATCCATTACGAAGGAAAGAACGAAATTGCAGACATCCGCTCACAGATGTACCCCGATATGAAAGACCTCATGCGTATTGACCAAATGGATGAAGATAAACCTTACTTCTTCTGCGAATATGCGCACTCCATGGGTAACTCACCGGGTAATCTGGCTGAATACTGGGAGTACATTGAACGTTCACAACGCCTTATTGGTGGTTGTATTTGGGATTGGGTAGACCAAGGAATAAATAAAGTTGGTGAACCGGAAAACCACTACTTCTATGGTGGCGACTTTGGTGATAAGCCTAACGATCTGGACTTTGCCTGCAACGGTTTAACTACCCCCGACAGACGTGTTACTGCCAAATTGCTGGAAGCAAAAAAAGTTTTCCAATACATCAAAATCAAACCAATGGTGGTTCATAGTGGAAAACTGGAAATTGAAAACAAATACGATGCAACTAATCTTAATGAGTTCAACATTGTCTGGGAAATTATTAAAGATGGTGTTGTTTCGGAAAGGGGAACCATAAATCCTATTGATCTGGCTCCCAACCAGAAAACGATTCTTACTGTTCCTTTCAACAAGAATCTGGAAGCTGGCAAAGAATACTTCCTCAATGTTAGTTTCTCACTGAAGAACAAAACGTTATGGGCAGATGCCGGACACGAGGTAGCCAGAGAACAATTCGCTGTAAACGAACGTCCTGCAATAGCGATGAAGAAAACCCAGGATCTTGCTACACTTATTACAGCTACACAAGGAGACAATCTTATTATCACTGGTGAAAAAGGGTTTGCTACCACATTCAACATCAAAACCGGCCGCATAATTTCATTAAACTATGCTGGTAAAGAAATGCTCCATAACGGTAAAGGACTTAACTTTAACTGGTACCGCAGCGTAACTAACGATAAGTATGTTGACCAAACATATTACGAACCAAAGTTCAGCAGCACCTTTGTTGCTTATAGAGTAGACGAGAGCAAGAAATATGTAACCATTCTGGTTGATGAAAAAGCCAACATTCCTGCTCAACGTGCTTTCGATATTCCTTATACTGTTAAATACACTGTTTATTCGGACGGTACTATTGATGTGGATGCCTCTTTCACCAAACCGGCAGAAGCACAAATAGTTCATCGTTTGGGTTTACAAATGGTGTTGCCTCAGGCTTATGAAAATATTCAGTATTATGGCCGCGGCCCGCACGAAAACTACTGGGACAGGAAAGTGTCGGCATTCTTTGGTCTGTATAACACCACAGCTACCGGTATGGAAAAAGAACACTATGTGCGTTCGCAAAGCATGGGTAACCGGGATGATGTGCGCTGGCTCACCATTACAGATAATAACAAACAAGGACTGAAGATAACTTCCAAAGATCACCTGGAATTCAGCGCACTGCACTTTACTGATAAAGATGCATGGATAGCTTCACACGATTTCAATCTGAACAGTGTACGCAAACCCGAAGTTTATTTAAACCTCGATTGCCTGCAACAAGGATTAGGAAATGCCAGTTGTGGTCCACGTCCGCTACCAATATATATGATTCCGGATAACCGACCAGTAACTTACTCGTTCCGGATAGAGGAAGTGAGGTAAAAAAGGCGCGAAGGCGCGAAGGAGTAATGAGTAATGAGTTTTGAGTAATGAGTAACGATGCCGCATGGTAACTCATTACTCAAAACTCATTACTCATTAATAAAAATCATTTCTTGCATTTGTAAGTAGAAGAAAAGTGCTACTTTTGCGATTTAAAAGTAATTTAATACCTAAACTAGAATGATATCTGATAGTCTGGTTATTATACCAACCTACAATGAGATTGAAAATATAGAAAACATTATCCGTGCTGTTTTTAGTCTGGATAAGGACTTTCATGTTTTAATTATTGACGACGGATCGCCCGACGGTACAGCTGATACCGTTAAAAAGCTACAATCCGAATTTACCGACTCATTGTTTTTGATTCAAAGACAAGGAAAGCTTGGTTTAGGTACTGCCTATATCGCCGGATTTAAATGGGCATTAGAGCACAAGTATGAGTTTATCTTCGAGATGGATGCCGATTTCTCGCACAACCCCAACGACTTGGTTCGTTTACACGAAGCCTGTGCTGTAAAAGGAGGCGATCTGTCTGTTGGCTCGCGCTACATAAGCGGAGTGAATGTGGTTAACTGGCCCATGGGGCGCGTACTTATGTCGTGGCTGGCATCTAAATATGTTCAGTTCATTACCCGGCTCCAGGTAAAAGATACAACTGCCGGATTTGTATGTTATCGCCGCCAGGTACTCAATACCATTGATTTAGACAATATACAGTTTAAAGGTTATGCTTTTCAGATAGAAATGAAATTTACTGCCTACAAATGTGGGTTCAAAATAATCGAAGTTCCAGTAATATTTATCAATCGCGAACTGGGAACATCAAAGATGAATACCAGTATTTTTGGTGAAGCACTGTTTGGAGTAATCAATATGAAGATTAAAAGTTGGTTTCACAAATATCCGCAAAAAGCATGATACGCACACTTATAAGCAATGCTTGCATTGTAAACGAGGGGAAACAATTTCAAGGTTCAATTGTAATTGAAAACGAAGTAATAAAAGAAATACTCCCGGCAGGACAACAACCAATAACGCCGTGCCATGAAACGATTGATGCAACCGGCCTTTATTTACTACCCGGAGTTATTGATGAGCACGTACACTTTCGCGATCCCGGTTTAACACAAAAAGGCGATATCTTAAGCGAAAGCTGGGCAGCTGTAGCCGGTGGAGTTACTTCGGTTATGGATATGCCTAACACCAACCCCGTTACTACCAGTTTGGATAGCCTGAATATGAAATTCGAGTTGATGGCAGAAAAATCATCTGTGAATTACTCTTGCTATTTTGGAGCTACTAACAATAACTACAATGTATTTGGTCAACTAAATCCGCACAGAGTTTGTGGAGTAAAACTATTTATGGGCTCAAGTACAGGCAATATGCTTGTTGACCAAATGAACAGTTTGCAACACATCTTCAATGGAACAGATTTATTGATTGCTGCTCATTGCGAAAGCCAGGATATTATTAAAGCCAACACAGAAAGGTATCTTGCCGAAGCTGGAGTAGATAACGATTTACCATTAATATACCATCCTTTGATTAGATCGGTAGAGGCTTGTTACGAATCGAGTAAACTGGCTGTTGAACTAGCGCAAAAAGCTGGTGCCCGATTGCATATTATGCATATTTCAACAGCAAAAGAACTGTCGCTATTTAATAATCTCCCTCTACATCAAAAAAAGATAACTGCCGAGGCTTGTGTTCCTCATCTGGTATTTACATCCGATGATTACAAAACCTACGGAACCCGGATTAAATGCAACCCCACAATAAAGGAAGCTACCAACAGGGAAGCACTACAACAAGCTATTAATACCGGAATTATTGATACCATAGGTACCGACCATGCACCACATTTGCTTAACGAAAAACAAGGGGGAGCTTTAAAAGCAACATCGGGCATGCCAATGATACAGTTCTCACTTATCAGCATGTTGAATATGGTTAATGAGGGACTGTTCACCATTGAAAAAGTGGTAGAAAAGATGTGTCATGCTCCTGCCGACCTATACCAAATCCATAAACGAGGATACATTCGCGAAGGCTATCAGGCCGATTTGGTGCTGGTTAGCCCGGAACAATGGAGATTAGAAACAAAAGATATTAAGAGTAAATGTGGATGGAGCCCCTTGGAAGGAAATACATTTGCATGGAAAGTAGATAAAACGTTTGTAAACGGCCATAAAGTATATTCAAACGGAGATATTGATACACACTACCGCGGACAGGAACTTGCTTTTAGAATTGAAAATGCATAACTCTCAACTCTCAACTCTCAACTTTCAACTACACGAAGTCGCCCCTTATATAAACTGGATATATTTCTTTCATGCCTGGGGATTTCAGCCGCGCTTTGCCGCCATAGCAGATATTCACGGTTGCGATGTTTGCCGGGCTTCCTGGTTAACAACTTTCGAAGAACAAGACCGTCCCAAAGCTGCCGAAGCTATGCAATTGCTGAAAGAGGCAAACCGAATGCTGAACTTGCTGGATGAAGATTTTCAGGTTAAATCGGCATTTCGTTTGTGCAAAGCAAACTCGGACGGCGACAATCTGATACTCGACGGCACCATCCTACCACTGCTGCGCCAGCAAACACATAAAAACGATGAACCGTTTCTTTGTCTAAGTGATTTCGTTCGTCCATTATCTTCGGGCATACCAGATACAGTTGGTGTATTTGTATCGACCGTAAGCGAGGATATGGAAAAGATGTACCAAAACGATTCGTACAAACACCTGCTGGTACAAACCCTTGCCGATCGTTTAGCCGAAGCTGCAACCGAGAAAATGCACGAATACGTACGTAAAGAAATATGGGGATATGCTAAAAATGAAAACCTTAGCATGCCTGAAATATTACACGAAAAGTTTCAAGGTATCCGCCCGGCAGTGGGATATCCTTCCCTACCCGACCAATCTATTAACTTTATCCTCAATAATTTACTGAATATGCAAGAGATTGGAATATCTCTTACTGAAAACGGCGCCATGCACCCGCACGCTTCCGTATCGGGACTAATGATTTCGCACCCGCAAGCCAAATACTTTTCAATCGGCAAAATAGGCGAAGACCAACTAATTGATTATGCTGGTCGCCGCAATATGCCGGTAGAGGTTATGAAAAAGTTTCTTGCTGGTAATATTTAACAATGACAAAAACACGAATCATATTAAAAACAGTAAAATATCGAGATTGGACTTTTGAAGTTGATTTTGAATTTACTAAAAAGTCATACACTAAATTCAAAAATGGAGGAGCATCTGATTGTGAATGTGCAGATTGCAAAAATTTCACATATAATAGACACAATGCATATCCCGAAGAAATAAAGTTGTTATTTGCCGAACTTGGTGTTGATTACACAAAGGAAAGTGAAGTTATGCATTATTGTCAAGAAGAAAATGGATTGCATTATTATGCTGGCTGGTTTCATTTTAAAGGGAAAATGCTGAGCGGAAAAGATTGTCGCATTTCACATACAGAGACGACCCACACTTTCGAGTTGGAGAGAATTACCAAAAACTTCAGTATAGGATTTACTCTTGGCAATTCCCCTAGTTTATTTGAAAATTTAGATGGACTTATACAGATAGAATTTGAAACAAAAATACCTTGAAATTATGTCGGTCGCCACAATATTCCGGTAGAGGTAGTCTACTTGTTTGAATCATATAATTATGGAGATGTTATTATAACCCAAATGCATTTATTATATTTGCACTGCGTAGAAATACGCACTCCACTGCGTAAAATGTAAAACCATGTATAAAAGGGCAGAATATCAAACAATTAAGAATAGGCTTGAAGAGCAACGAAGGTTTATTCAGGTCGTAATGGGTGCTCGACAAATAGGAAAATCGACTGTAGTCAAGCAAGTACTAAAAGATTTGGATGCTCCTTACCAATTCTTTTCTGCCGACAATGTTCCGGCAACGAACAGTACTTGGATTTCCAATTGCTGGGCAGCAGTTCGTAGCTTGAAAGAGAGTAAAGGACAGGACAGCATCATCCTTGTCATCGATGAGATACAAAAAATTGCAAACTGGAGCGAAGTTGTGAAAAAAGAGTGGGACGATGATACATTCCATGACCGTAACATCAAAGTATTGCTTCTCGGTAGCAGTCGCGTACTATTGGAAAAGGGATTATCAGAATCATTGGCAGGACGATTCGAAGAAATCCGCATGAGCCACTGGAGCTATCAAGAAATGAAAGAATGTTTCGGTTTCTCGCTTGACCAATATCTGTTCTACGGTGGTTATCCCGGTGCTGCCTCTTTAATTGATGACAATGACCGTTTTCAGCAATATATCCAATCTTCTATTATTGATGCAACAATCAATAAAGACATTTTGATGGATACTCCCATAAGCAAACCCGCTTTGCTTCGTCAGACATTCGAGTTAGGTGCAGCTTACTCCGGAAGCTTGCTCTCGTTGAATAAGATGCTTGGTTCGTTACAAGATGCTGGTAATACGGCAACTTTGGCAGGGTATATCAATTTATTGGATGAGAGCGGATTACTTCGCGGACTACAGAAATTCAGTATGGATATGGCAAGACGAAAAGCAAGTATTCCCAAATTACAGGTTTACAATAACGCATTGAAAATGGTATATAGTTCATCCACTTTTGAACAAGCTATTCTTGACCGTAAAACATGGGGGCATATCTTTGAGTCGGGTATCGGGGCTTATCTTGTCAGCCAAGCATTTATCCATCGTTTTGAGATATTCTACTGGCGTGAACGCAATGATGAAGTGGATTTTATTCTGCGGAAGAAGGGTTCAGTAGTAGCTATTGAAGTTAAAAGCAATGCAGAGAAAAAAACGGAAGGATTGGATAAATTCAGGCAACTATTTAATCCACAATCCTCATTTATTGTCGGCGATGGTGGTATAGGTATTGAAGATTTTTTCTTGATGGATATAAAGAAGTTGTTCTAAATGTTCTTTGATTTAGTTACAGATTGTAAGTTATGCCACATGGTTCAACCGTTCCGGTTGAGCCATGCGGCATATTTACTATTTGTAACCCAAGGGCTTATAAATTCGCTTTAATAAGGAGTATGAATAATGCTGGTTAATTGGTTGCCATAGAGATGTTTACAGCATTCATCCCTTTATTTCCTTTTTCCAGATCGAAAGTAACAATATTCCCTTCGGTAATATTGGCTGGGGCATTACTGATGTGGAAGAAATATTTATCAACACCTGCCAGGTCTTTAATAAACCCATATCCTTTTGAAGCGCTAAAATACTCCACTCGCCCTTTATGCACCAGTACTTCTTCCTTTTCTCTTTTAGGAACAGATATCTGGATTGTTTCCTGATCTACTTTTTCTTTCTTCTGTTGAAGATCGGGCGGAGTTGATGTAATCATACCATTCTCATCAACATAAGCTATCATATCATCCAAGCTACTGGCTTTACCGGTAACCTTTCTTTCTTCTTTCTTC
Source organism: Bacteroides sp. 519 (assembly GCF_010500955.1). Classification (GTDB taxonomy): domain Bacteria; phylum Bacteroidota; class Bacteroidia; order Bacteroidales; family Bacteroidaceae; genus Bacteroides. The sequence goes on along the minus strand of NZ_QVMJ01000028.1, from coordinate 41,769 downwards.
TTTTGTTTTTCTGCTTTCTTCTGTTGTTTTTTCTTTTCGTTTTCTCTTTTGTTAAATGTTACTGATTTCGCCATAAATAACTCCTTATATTATATTAAACTGTTTTTTGTTTTGCCGGGAACATCTTTTTATTCATTTTCTTGCCCATAAGTTTCTGGATGTTTTCTACCAGTTTGCGTTCATCCTGCGAACAAAAAGTAACGGCGGTTCCCGTATTACCGGCTCTTCCGGTGCGCCCTACCCTATGGATATATGTTTCGGCCACATCCGGCAGATCGTAATTAATCACCATTGGCAATTCATTAATATCAATCCCCCTCGAAGCAATATCGGTAGCCACGATAACCCGCGTTTTGCCCGATTTGAAATTAGACAAGGCGTTTTGTCGGGAAGTCTGGCTTTTATTTCCATGCAAAGCCTCACTGGCAATTCCTGCAATGCCCAGCTTACGAACTATTTTATTTGCATTATGCTTGGTGCGCGAGAAAACCAATACCGACTGATTTTCTGCCTTTTGCAGTATTGAAATCAGAAGACTGTTTTTATCTTTCTTCTCCACAAAATAAACCAATTGCTCTATCGTTTCAACTGGCGAATACTGTGGGGTAACATTTATGTTTACCGGTTTCTTCAGTATTGATTTTGTAAGCGATAAAATAGCACCCGGCATAGTTGCCGAGAACAACAAGGTTTGCCTGTTTACAGGTAACTTTGATAATATTTTTTTAATATCGTGTATAAAACCCATATCCAACATTCTATCTGCCTCATCGAGTACCAGATAACGGATTTGATTTAGTTTTATACATCCCTGATTCATCATATCCAACAAACGTCCTGGTGTAGCTACCAGTATATCAACTCCCCTGCGCAACATTTCGTTTTGAGGTTGTTGCTTTACTCCACCAAATATTACCCCATGTTTAATCCGGGTATATTTTGCATAATCATCAATGCACTCGCTTATTTGCAAAGCCAGTTCACGGGTTGGTGCCAGTATGAGTGCTTTTATTCCGTTTCTTTTTTCAGCAGCTGTTTCTAACTGCAATAATTGTATAACAGGTATGGCATACGATGCTGTTTTTCCTGTTCCTGTTTGCGCACATCCCAATACATCTTTTTTAGCTAACACTACCGGGATTGCTTCTTCTTGTATTTGTGTTGGGTTTATGTATCCCTTTTCTTTAATTGCTTTTAAAATAGATGGGATTATATTTAATTCTTCAAATGTCATAAAAAGTATATTCTATAGTACAAAAACAGAAGGCCTTGGCCTTCTGTTTCTGATTTTCAATCTTATTAATAGCGTCTGTAACCGCCACCGCCATTACCTCTGTCGCGTCCACCACCAAAAGAGGGACGTTCTGTTCTTTCGCGAGCTACGCTTACAGCTATAACTTTACCATCAAATTCAACGCCATTGAGTTCGTCAATTGCTTTTTGTCCTTCTGCATCGTTTGTCATTTCAACAAAAGCAAATCCTCTCGATCTTCCAGTTTCTCTGTCTTTTATAACTTTTGCCGAAGTTATTTCTCCATACTCTGCAAATAAATCGTTCAAGTCGGCATCGTTAATACCATAACTTAAACCTGAAATGTAAATGTTCATTAAGTTTTTTATTAAAATAAATATTAGTATGATTGAGCGGGAATAATAAGAGGAGAAACGACTTAAAATGTTATCTAAAAGAAGAACTATACTATAAAATTCAAACTCAATTGGGTACAAAGGTAAAGTAATTAATTAAACAACCGCATGTTTTATCTTTTATTTGTTAGTTAAAAGTGTCTGGGTGATAAATCATCGTGGTTTATCAATCCAAATTCTTGATTCGTTGACTCTCCGTACTAATAGCAGAACGTGATTGATATTTACTTTTTTGAGCACTGAAACGATAAGTAAGGGAAAAACTCAGGACTGAACGGTCGAAATAATAGTTATATCCAATGTAACGGTTGTTGATAGTGGTATAAGTGTTCATGTTATCCGTGTGAAAAATATCGTTCCACATAATACTTGCCGTTAGTTTATCTTTCAGGAATGATTTTCTTACACTTGCATCCATCCGAAAAACAGGGTCGAAATAAAAGATATTCTCCACTCCTTTGGTAAAATAACGGATGTTTGTACTTAGTTTGAAGCCGTGAGGCAGGCTAAAATCAAAACCGGAATAGGCATACCACATCGGTTGTTTGAGGTTTGAAACACCGGAACCATTGTCATTGCTTATCGTATAAATTAAACCTGTTGACAAATAGCAACTTACCCAATTATTACGGTAAGGCAATACGGCATCAATGGAAAGCACGTCTGATTTATCTATATTTTTTTGAGTGACTTTGGATATGGCAGGAGTAAAAGGGTCTTGTTCAATAAACCACGCTAAAAGATTGTTTTTTCGGGTATAGCTGAGTCCTAATGATGCCATTTTGAGATAGGTTAACTTAAATGTCAGCACATGGCGAGTTTCTGGTACAAGTGTAGGATTTCCCTGAAAATAAGTAAGGGAATCAATATACTCAATGGCAGGATTCAAATCCTGAAATGTAGGACGGGTTATTTTCATGGCATACGAGAAACTTGCATCCCAATTTTTGGCGATACTGTAATTCAGATTCAGGCTGGGAAAAATGTTCCACTCGGTTGTGTTCTGAACAATTATATCGGTAGTTGCATAATTATCTGAAACTTCAACCCGTGCCCCTAATTCGGAATTCAGTTTCCCGAATTGTTTGGAAAGAATAAAGTACAATGCCCCGATATTTTCTTTGTAGTTGTAGTTTACATCCTGAATGACAATCTCTTGTGAAGAAAAATTAGTGTTACTTTGATTATGAACATTGGTATATTTCAACCCTGTTTCCATCTTATACCCCTTAGATAAGGGTATTACTACATCTGTTTTAAATGAAGTAATGTCAATGTTGGTTTTGACGTTATTCTGCTTAAAAACTGTACCAGAGCTTCCCGTTTCTTGTATTTGTGCACTTAATTCCGTATCATAATGGGATTTATCAAATACGTTTGTCAAACTCATTCCTGTGGAGGATGATTGGTAAGTATAATAAGCCGTTCCAGTCAAATAATTTCGATTGAAAAATGTTTGTTGCGTGGTTACTATTTCGGAAATAGGAGCTACATTTGTACTTGTAGAGCCATAAATACGGCTAAGTTCGTTTTTTGAATTATTCCCGCCTAAAAACTGTCCGCTAAATTGTAACCCTGCCTTGTGCTTGTCGGAAAACACATAATCTCCCGATAAACGTATCCTGTGATTTTCTTTCGTTTTGTTCAAACTTTCCATATCTATAAGCCCGTAAGAAGGTGGAATTTCTTTTGTGTAATCCCTTGTGTAAGATTCCGTATTTAGTTTTTTTGTCGGAGAAAAAGCGTAAAAAGCATACAATGATAATTTCGGCATTTTGGCTGTGATTTCCGTGCCGATATAGGGGTTCCAATATTCTCCTTTGCTCATTCGCCCCGTAACTTCGGCTCCGATTCCTTGATTCCGTGCTTTTTTAGTACGAATTTCAATCACAGCTTTACCTTTCGCATCATATTTAGAAGAAGGGTTGGTTATAATATCGACTTTCTGAATCTCGGAAGAAGACAGCATTTCGAGAGCCTGATTACTTGGTAATTCTCGTCCATCGATCAAAATAAGAGCATTGCCAACACCTAAAACAGAGATTCCGGATTCATCAACTTTTACCCGTGCTACTTTTTGCAGAACATCCACTGCCGACCCTGATTCGCTCAAAGCCGTACCCGCCACATTCAGCGTCATACGGTCATTACGCATACTGAACATGGGTTGTATTGCCTTAACAATCACTTCATCCAGCATATAGTTTATGGATGTAAGCCGAATATCCGGTAATCTATCCATAGCCGACCCGACTAAGAAGGTGGTATCCCTGAATCCGAAAGATGTTATTTTCATCAAAGTGGGAATTTGATTGGTTTCAATCGAAAATTCCGGTTCCATGAAAAAATCGCCTTTATAAATGGACGTATCTTTAGGCGAAAGCAATACTACATTGTATCCGTCAACCGTACTAATGACTTTTCCCGATATTTTTTGAGTGATTTGAGCATAACTGTAAAAAGGAATAATAACCAATGCTGCTAAAATGATTTTTGTTTTCATTTGATTCTTCTGTTTGAATTTTATGCAAACATAAACCTCAAATGACGCGGTTCAAAATAACAGGGATACACAAAGGGTTTCTGTGATAAAATGCACAAAATTGTATTTTATCACATCCTTTTGGGACAAATGACAAACCTGTCGAACATGAAATTTAGTGCAAAGCGTCCTTTAGATTTTTCAGGTAAGTGCGAGACACAGGTATTTCCTGATGAACATTAGAAAGGGTTAATTGATAGCCCTGTGCATTTCCTTGTGTGCTCGAAATATGGTTGATATTGACTATAAAAGCACGATGACAACGAATAAACATGGAGTAATTTTTCAAAGATTCTTCCATTTGCTTAATCGTGGAGCGAAGTTGTTTATAAGTAGCCTTATCTCCCTGTCTGTAATGCACGTTTACATAATTTCCTTCGGATTCTATGTACAATATATCTTCCGGTTTTATGCTGATAGATTCTTTTGTAGAGCCGTTTAATGAAATAAGGTCATCTTCTTTTGTTGAGGTCTTTATTCTTTCGGAAAGAATCTGATTTATTTCCTTTGAACTATTCAAATTACGTTTTAGTGCACTATTTTGAGTAATGATAGTTATTATACTTAGGGGAACAATGCCAATGGTTAAGGCTGCAAACAAATCGACTAAAAAGCCCATCGGAAAGTATTCCGGCAATTGTTTCATTACGATAAAGTAATCGTAACAAACAACGCCGATACCCATTATTATTAAAAAGAATACGTTGTTCAATAAACTTTTGCCGATAGTCCATTTGTCAGGATTGTAGAATCGCTTGAATATCTTAGGAAACAGAACAAACGCAATAGTGGTTACAAACATTGTTAGCACAGCAAAACCAACCAGTACCCATACTTGACCTAATGAGTTAAGTTTGAAGTTAAAAGGTTCAAATATGGCTAAAATAAAAATAACGATACCTACACATAGTAGCACTGATAGCCAAGGTCTTTCGTTGACTGGAGCAGGTTGGGATAAATATTTTGAAATTTTACTTTGCATCTAAAAAATTATGGATGCAAATTTACGAAAATAACTGGTATTTCACTTTGATTCGTTGTATAAGATTCGTTATATCCTGCGAGATTTTCTCTTTCGTTATCTTGGCGTATATCATCGTGGTTTATTTTAAAGGTTTGCAGATATGAAGAAATTTTGCGAATATTGCATTTTAGTTGTGCATAGACGCCAACGAGATATATAAAATGAATAAATTATTTTTTGTGTTCACTGTTTTATTTGCAACTTCATGCTATGGAGTGCAACAAAAACTGCCTCAAGGAATTTTAGATTATATCAATTCTCATGAGGATTTTAAATTGTTAACTACAGACGATTTGAAACTATTGGATGAGTATGTTGATTTAAAAACCTATTACCCTATTTGTTTTGGCGATTTCAATCGTGATCAGAAAGAGGATGTTGGATTGATTGTAAAACACAATGGGCTTTTACAACTAGTTATTTTTAATAGCTACAAAGAGTATGTAGAGCCTACCTTTGTTTATAAAACCGGAATATATAAGGACTTAAGCTTTGGAAGTGATCAGGACGATCGAAGTGTAATTTTTAAGCACTCAGGAATGCTTTTCTCCGTTATCCATACTGGCGAAAATTGTGGAATAGAAGTCCTCGATATTGTAATACCGGAGAAGTCAGCCTTTTTTGTTTATTGGGATTCAAGATTTTTGCAGTATAGATATCTGAACTATTTAGATGATGAATATGACTGTGAAACAATCAGTAAACAATTTCAAATGCACACAAGCGAAAATGACTTATTAGGATTGTGGAATACAGAAGAAGGAGTAAGTGAACCCAATTTGATAATTTCCGACGTTGAGTATCCAAGTATAGAAATAGCTTTTAATCAATTTGTAATTAATTTGCAAAGATCACACACCGACAACGATACCATCTATTACAAATTTTTAAATACTGATGGAGCTGGGGATCTGGCCTATAGCGATATTGAGTTCGACTATGACGAACCAATCGCTGAAATAAAACAGATCAGTAAAGATCGAATTTTATTCAAATGGTTGGGGCTTTGCGAAAAAGAAACAAAAGACCGAGTATATACTCAAAATCCTTTTCATGAAAACTCAGAAGAAGAAGAAGAAGTAGTAGTAATACTAGTGAAGCTACGTGAATATTGAAACAGCTACCAGAAATTATTTTTAATTTGTTGAATCACCTACATTATTCATACTCGTTTGGTTCAGTTAGAGGCTGAGTTGAACTAAAATTAAAACACGAGTCACAGAAACACGGAGCTTATCGAAAATGCCCGTAGGGCATTCATATCAATAGAATAATAATAAGTTTTAATCTTCAACCCGGTACGGGTTGCATCGTATNTACCATGCAACCCGTACCGGGTTGTGAAGAGTATTATCATTGCCTTTCTATTGATATGAATGCCCTACGGGCATTTTCGATAAGCTCCGTGTTTCTGTGCCCCGTGTTTTTATTCAACACCAATCTGACTTGAACCAAATTTATGGAATATGAATAATTCAGGCTAGGAATCTAGGTTCCAATACTTCTGTTCAATTTCGTATGCTTTTTTGCAAAAGCGCACAGAAGATTTATCGCAAAAAAAGCATCATAAGTCTCATAACATATTTATTTGCCTATGTTTCAGCAAAATACATTATGGCACTTCGCCAAAAAGTAAAACATAAGTACCATTCATAGTATCATAGACAAAAATAGTTTCATTATAACTTAAGTTCAAAAAACAAGTAGTTTCATTTTGTTTTCTACCAATGAAACAAGTAGTTTCCTACATAGAAAACAAGTAGTTTCATACATAGAAAACAAGTAGTTTCCTATATAGAAAACAGTTGGTTTCCTACCGTGAAACAGTTGGTTTCCTACTGTAAAACAGTTAGTTTTGTATAGAGAAACAAAAGGCATTGTACAGAGAAACAAAAACCGAATAAATAACTAAAATAAATCAAAAGATATGAAGTAGCTAGTTATAGAAACAACCTGATTTATGCAAGGTCCAGCAGAATACAATCTAACAGTTTGTGCATGAGATGGTTATAGGTGGTAAGTGTGAAATTTGAGTGAATGGTTATGATACTTGCAATGGTACTTATGTTTTACTTTTTGGCGAAGTGCCATAATGTATTATATTGAAATTCAGTTTGATAGGTGTGTTATGATACTTATGATGGTTTTTTAGGCAAAAATCTTCTGTACATAAAAATGTGAGGCTGTAGGTAGTACCAAACGAGCAAGTGTATTTGGAACGTTACATAAAAAAATATATCCCAGTGTGATTTATCAAATCACCCATACGACATATATCATAAAAGCCAATTTAAAATAGAAGATGACTGCAAATGTAGAACGAGAGTTCCTTCTGGTAATCAAGGAGTACGAAAGGGTAATATACAAGGTATGTTACTTATACGCTACAAAGAACGCTCCATTAAATGATCTTTATCAGGAAGTAGTTCTCAATATATGGAAAGCATTTACAAAGTTCCGGGGCGAGAGTAAAATATCGACCTGGATATATAGAATTGCTTTAAACACTTGCATCACCTTCTTGCGCAAAGAGAAGAATGTACCCGAAATCGTTATGATCTCTGCCGAAGAAAACAGAATATCGGAAGAGGAGGACGATCTGCAAGCAATGCTTCGTGAATTATACGCACTTATAAATCAATTGGGGCAACTGGATAAATCAATCATTTTATTGTATCTCGAAGAAAAAAATTACGAAGAAATCTCGGAAATAACCGGGCTTACAGTTACCAATGTGGCAACTAAAATAAGTCGCATAAAGGATAAACTCCGGAAAATGAGAAAATGATAGTTTTTGAGTTTAAAAAACTCAGAAACTTAAAAACTTAAAAACTTAAATATGGAACTGGATGATTTAAAGAAGTCGTGGCAAACGATAGATGAGAAGTTGCAGTCTAAACAATTTATTAAAGATGAAGAGCTACTGAAAATTATTCAAACGAAAAAAACGAGCGCCCATAAGGCACAGAAAGGATTGGTAAACTATAACCTGATAATATTAGGTATAACTGTAATATTATTTGCATATATTTTACTGTCGAAGGAAAAATATTTTCTTGTTCTGGGCGATTTGTTTATTGGAGTTTTGGTGTTACTCATAGCAATTGTAATACCTTGGAACATTTATACATTAAGGTATCTTTATAAAACCGATATTTATAACATGCCATTAACCACAGTGGTTAAACGAATAAACAAGTATAACTACTGGATGACTGTAGAAAGAGTAGTGGGCGCAATGATTATTTTTGGATTTGCATTAAGCTCTATTATTGTATTACAACCCTGGACTATTAACGGGTGGTTTCCCTACTTTGTATATGGTATCTGGACAATAGCATTTATTATATACTTCCTTATTATTAATAAGATAACATTCAGGCGCTTAAAGAATATACGTAAGAACCTGGACGAGTTAAAAGAAGTAAATTTTGAAAACTAATCATAAATTTTGATTGTTTACATACCTCTAACAACAAAACTAAAGCCTTTTCTGATTAACTTTGGAAAAGGCTTTATTAGGTCAAAAATTAAAAAACACTATGGCACAACGTTTCTTTATTATATTCTTATTAATTTTACTTTTACCCGATTTATTTATATATCGCTCTTTTATTGTTAAAGAAACAGATAATGTACTTTTACGTATACTATATTGGGTACCTACCACTTTATTACTTGCCGGCCTTATCTATTTTACATTTCTTACTAGTAAAGAGATGATAGGAAGCCACCTGCCCGGTACATTCTCGGTTATCTTTCTTTTCTTTGTAATGCCCAAAGTTGTTTTCTCGCTGATAATGATTATTGGATGGCCTTTTATTCACCTTGCCGGATGGTCGAAAACACCTTTTCTTTGGATAGCAACAATTCTTACAATTGCCGATGCCGGTGCCATTCTTTATGGGGCCATATATGGAAAAAATCGCTTTGTGGTAAAGCATGTGGATTTTACTTCGGCTTATGTACCACCTGCATTCGATGGATATAAAATTGCTTTGTTATCGGATATTCATATAGGTAGCTGGAGTGGAAAGCCAAACCCGGTACAACAATTTGTTGAACTTACCAACAAACAAAAGCCGGATATTATTGTATTCACAGGCGATTTGGTTAATCAACGGGCAGTTGAGCTTAATGGTCTTGAACATATCCTTGCCCGTTTAGATGCCCCCGATGGAGTTTATTCGGTTTTGGGTAATCACGATTTCGGTCCCTACTATCCTTGGGATACCAAAGAAGAAAGAGTTGAGAATCTTATCGACCTGAAACGTAGACAAGCAGATATGGGATGGGTGTTGTTAAACAACGAAAATACAATTCTGCACAGAGGTAACGATAGCATTGCACTTCTTGGTGTAGAAAACGATGGTGAACCTCCTTTTTCGAAATATGCCGATTTGCCCAAAGCTATAAAAGGAACCGAAGGCATGTTTCAGGTTCTGTTAAGCCATAACCCAACACATTGGTGCAGAGAGGTATTGCCCGAATCATCCATCGACCTCATGCTTGCCGGACATACACATGCGTTACAAGTGGAACTTTTCGGCTGGTCGCCCTCATCGCGTTTTTACAAAGAATGGAATGGCATGTACCACGAAGGAGACAGAGGCCTCTATGTTAATATAGGTGTTGGACATGTTGGGTTCCCTTTCAGGTTTGGTGCATGGCCCGAAATTACAGTTATTACTCTGAGAAGAAGCACTAACGAATAAATCTTTTTTCTACCTTTGTATGCTATAAATGATTAGAGCATGCGCACAACCAAGAAAACACAGAAAAAGAAATACAGGAAAAACAAGAAACAAAGCATCGGCAGCAAACTAATCAAGGGAATTATTATAATAATCCTTCTGATTGCTGCTAGCTGTTCACTTCTATACTTGGAACGATCGGCCTATACGCCTGAAACAAATCCGGACATAAGGACAATCAAAGACCTTCACATTCCACATTCGGTAGCTCGCCACGATGAGCAAATCATTCAACATACCGGATTTACCGTAAGCTATTCCGAGAAACACCGCCAACCATATTGGGTATCGTATGAACTTACTGCAGATAAAACAAGAGGCGAGCATAAACGTACTAACCAATTTGTTTATGACCCTCAGGTTAATGGTGCCTCGGCTCACACCTCGGATTACTCCAGATCGGGATACGACAGAGGGCACATGGCCCCAGCCGGAGATATGAAATGGAGCAAACAAGCCATGAACGAATGCTTCTATTTAAGTAACATCTGTCCGCAGCACCCCGATTTAAATCACCAAAGTTGGAATGTACTCGAAAATCGCGCCCGCAATTGGGCTGTATCCGATAGTGCAATTATTATTATATGTGGCCCGATTATTCATGATACATGTCGCAAAATCGGCACAAACAAAGTAAGTGTACCCGATGGCTTTTTTAAAGTTATCCTCTCGCCTTATGTATCGCCTCCACAAGCCATAGGCTTTTTATTTAAAAATAAAAAATCGGTAGACGATTTAAGGAATTACGCAGTTCCGGTAGATAGTGTAGAAGTTGTTACCGGGCTCGATTTCTTTCATCAATTGCCCGATAGCATAGAAGCTGCTATTGAAGCAGAGGTTAACATTGGTTATTGGGAATTATAGGAGTTAAAGCTACTCAAGATTCAATATTTATAAAACAGAATTTATGGCAAAGAAAAAAAAGATATTTATTACGATTTTTATTATAGGTTTAATAGTTGTGGGTGCTATTGCCGGCACCGGCTGGTATTACTTGCTATCGCCCCAGTTCCATCCAACAAAAACCGCCTATTTATACATTGACAGAGACGACACGATGGACTCTGTTTATACCAAGCTACAAAAAGTTGGGAATGCTGACGATTTAACCGGATTCCGGTTACTGGTTAAATACAAAAAGATGAATGTACGTACCGGCCGATATGCAATAAACCGCAATGACAACGCCCGTACTGTATTTAATCGTTTAAGCGGAGGGCTGCAATCGCCTGTAAATGTCACTGTGCCTTCTGTACGTACCTGGGATAAAATGGCACGTGCCATCTCTAACCAATTAATGATTGATTCTGCCGAAATTGCATCCCGCCTTTACGATTCCGAATATATTTCCAAACTGGGATACGATAAAGAAAGTCTATATTGCCTGTTTATCCCTAATACATACGAAGTATATTGGAATATAAGTGCTGATGATTTACTGGAAAGAATGCAACGCGAACATGAACATTTCTGGAACAAAGACAGAATAGCCAAGGCAAACGCCCTCAATATGACCATTGAACAAATATGTACCGTTGCCTCTATTGTAGACGAAGAAACAAATGATTCTGCCGAAAAGCCAACTGTTGCAGGATTGTACCTGAACAGGGTGATGCGCGGCATGCCTCTTCAAGCCGATCCTACTGTTAAATTTGCTTTGGGAGATTTTGAAATAAGAAGGGTTACAAACAGGGATCTTGAAATAGATTCGCCTTACAACACCTATAAATATGCCGGTTTACCTCCCGGACCTATCCGCATACCAAGCATTAAAGCCATTGACAGTGTATTGGATCCGGGAAGACACAATTATTTATATATGTGTGCCAAAGAGGATTTCAGTGGCTCACATAACTTTGCTACTACACTTGCCGAACACATGAGAAACGCACGCAAATATCAGCAAGCACTTAACCAACGTAAGATTTTTAGGTAAAATTATCACTAAATGATAGTAAAAGTGTATATTTGCACTTCAATTTAATTTAGTAGCTAGTAGTTAGTAACTAATAGCCAGTAGTTATAACTACCAGCTGTAAATTACTAACTACTAGCTACTAACTACTAACTACTATAATTATGAGCAAACAACTCCTACTTGGTGATGAAGCCATCGCTCAGGCTGCACTAGATGCAGGCCTATCGGGCGTATATGCTTATCCGGGCACACCATCTACAGAAATAACCGAGTATATTCAGGCAAAAACTGCCGATACTAATATCCATTCGCGTTGGTGCACCAACGAAAAAACTGCAATGGAAGCTGCACTCGGAATGAGCTTCGTTGGAAAACGTTCACTGGTTTGTATGAAACATGTAGGAATGAACGTTGCAGCCGACTGTTTTGTGAATGCAGGAATGACAGGTGTTAATGGTGGTTTAATGGTTTTAGCTGCCGACGATCCTAGCATGCACTCATCGCAAAACGAACAGGATTCGCGCTTTTATGGAGACTTTACCCTGATACCTATGTACGAGCCCAGCAATCAGCAGGAAGCATACGACATGGTATATAATGGATTCGAATTCTCGGAAAAATGTGGAGAGCCTGTTTTAATCCGCATTGTTACTCGCCTGGCTCATTCGCGTTCGGGAGTTGAAACAAAAGCGCAACAACCGCAAAACGAATTATCGTTCAGCAACGATCCTAAACAATTTATACTTCTGCCGGGTATTGCCCGCCGCAGATACAAAGCGCTTCTCAAAAAACAAGAAGAGTTTGTAAAAGCTTCCGAAGAATCTCCTTACAACAAATACATTGATGGTGCCAACAAAAAACTTGGTATCGTTGCCTGTGGTATTGGTTTTAACTACCTGATGGAAAACTATCCCGACGGATGCGAATATCCTGTACTTAAAATAGGTCAATACCCGTTACCTAAAAAACAACTGTCCAAGTTGATAGAAGAATGCGAAGAAATTCTTGTTCTGGAAGATGGTCAACCTTTTGTAGAAAGACTTATTAAAGGATATTTGGGAATAGGCATTAAGGTAAAAGGCCGTTTAGATGGTACACTATCGCACGATGGTGAACTTAATCCGGATAATGTGGCACAGGCATTGGGTAAAGAAAACAAATCAACGTTTGCCATTCCCGAGATAGTAGAAATGCGTCCGCCGGCTTTATGCGACGGTTGTGGCCACCGGGATGTTTATTCTGTATTAACGCAGGTTCTGAAAGAAGAATATCCAAGCCACAAAGTGTTTAGCGATATAGGTTGCTATACATTGGGCGCCAACGCACCTTTCAATGCAATTAACAGTTGTGTTGATATGGGGGCATCTATCACCATGGCCAAAGGAGCTGCCGACGGTGGACTTTATCCTTCGGTTGCTGTTATTGGTGACTCAACCTTCACGCACTCAGGAATGACCGGATTGCTGGATTGTGTAAACGAAAACACCAATGTTACTATTGTAATCTCCGACAACGAAACTACTGCTATGACAGGCGGACAGGATTCTGCCGGAACCGGACGCATAGAAGCTATTTGTGCAGGTATCGGTGTAGACCCTGCCCATATCCGTGTTATGATTCCTTTGAAAAAGAATCACGAAGAAATGGCACAGATCATAAGGGAAGAATTGAACTACAAAGGTGTGTCTGTTCTTATCCCCCGACGTGAGTGTATTCAGACTTTAAAGAGAAAACATAAAAAGTAATTAGTAGTTAGTAGCTAGTAGTTAGTAGTCATGCGTATTTACTAACTACTAGCTACTATCTACTAACTACTATCTACTAGCTACTACTAACTACCAATAATATGAAAAAAGACATAATACTTTCGGGCGTTGGCGGACAAGGAATTCTGTCCATAGCTACCGTTATCGGGCAAGCTGCATTAAAAGACGGCCTTTACATGAAACAAGCCGAAGTTCACGGAATGAGTCAACGGGGTGGAGATGTTCAATCTAACCTGAGAATCAGTGACCGTCCTATTTCTTCGGATTTAATACCCTCTTCACAATGTGATCTGATAATCTCGCTTGAGCCTATGGAAGGTTTGCGCTATCTGCCTTACCTATCGCCTAACGGTTGGCTGGTTACTAACGATACTCCTTTTATAAATATCCCCAATTATCCCGAAGTGGATGCAATAATGGCCGAGATTGATAAGCTACCTAATAAAGTAGTACTCAATGTAGACAAAGTAGCCAAAGAAATTGGTTCGGCACGAGTAGCTAACATTGTGTTATTGGGAGCCACTACCCCATTTCTGGGTATTGATTACAGCAAAATACAAGATAGTATCCGCGATATTTTCGGTCGTAAAGGAGACGCCATTGTTGAAATGAATCTCAAAGCACTTGAGGCTGGAAAGGAAATAGCAGAAAGAATAATCTAATTAGTTACAAGTTACGAGTTACGAGTGCCATGCGGTATTGTAACTCGCAACTTGTAACTCGTAACTCGTAACTAAAATGAAATATTGGGAAGAAGAAATAGAAACCATTAGCCCGGAAAACTTACAGAAGCTACAACTTGAACGTATAAAGAAAACAATTACTATAGCAGGTAATTCTCCTTTTTATAAAGAAGTGTTCCGGGAACATAATATTTCGGCCGATACAATTCAATCGTTGGATGATATTCGTAAACTACCATTTACCACCAAAGCCCAAATGCGTGATAGCTATCCCTTCGGACTTGTGGCAGGTGATTTAAAAGATGCCGTTCGTCTTCACTCATCGAGTGGAACAACAGGAAATCCTACGGTAATTGTTCACTCCCAGCACGATCTCGACTCATGGGCCAATCTTGTTGCCCGCTGTTTGTACATGGTAGGTTTGCGTTCAACCGATGTTTTTCAAAACAGTTCCGGTTATGGTATGTTTACCGGAGGTTTAGGTTTTCAATATGGTGCAGAAAGGTTGAAGGCCCTTACTGTTCCAGCCGCAGCCGGTAACAGTAAACGCCAGATTAAGTTTATTACCGATTTCAAAACTACTGCATTGCATGCTATTCCCAGCTATGCTATACGTTTGGCAGAGGTATTTCAGGAAGAAGGTATTGATCCTAAAGATACCAGCCTTACCACTCTCATAATTGGTGCCGAACCCCATACCGATGAGCAACGCAAGAAAATTGAGAAAATGCTTAATGTAAAGGCATACAACAGTTTCGGTATGTCCGAGATGAACGGTCCTGGTGTAGCCTTCGAATGTACTGAACAAAATGGTATGCACTTCTGGGAAGATTGTTTCTATGTAGAAATTATTAATCCCGAAACAGGCAATCCCGTACCCGATGGCGAAATCGGCGAACTGGTATTAACAACCCTCGACCGCGAAATGATGCCGCTTATCAGATACCGTACCCGCGACTTAACCCGTATTATTCCGGGTAAATGCCCGTGTGGCCGTACCCATTTGCGCATCGACCGCATCAAAGGCCGCAGTGATGATATGTTTATCATCAAGGGAGTAAACATATTCCCGATGCAGGTTGAAAAAATCCTGGTACAATTCCCGGCTCTAGGCAGCAATTACCTGATAACACTTACCACCCGCGATTCGCAGGATGAAATGGTAGTTGAAGTTGAGTTAAGTGACCTGTCGACCGATAATTATATCGAGCTTGAAAATCTGAGAAAAGATATAACCCGCCAGTTAAGAGACGAGATACTAATTACCCCGAAAGTAAAACTGGTAAAAAAAGGTTCGTTACCACAAAGTGAAGGCAAAGCGGTAAGAGTTAAAGACTTAAGAAATAATAACTCATAAACCGACAGTCAATTCATATAGTATTGACATTCGGGTTTTCTTATCCAAAAATACAGTAAGCAAATAGTTGTTATCCCCCTCGGGATCAATGGCTGTTTGCTTTTCTATTTGTTTGCGGGTCAGCCCGTGTTTCTTCAAAAACTCTTTGTCTTGTCCAATCGTATATAACAATTTCTTACGCGTATCCTTATCAAGGTTCTTAAGCCAAAAGCCAGGAGGTCGCATTGCATAGTTTGCATAATAATCAGCACGAAGCAACGGAAACAAATCTATCCCACGAGATAACAAAAACTGATGAAGACACAAAAAGAGATCTTCCAGTTGATATCCGATTTGTGGGATATGCTGTTGCGAGTAAAATTGAGCTAACTCATCGAAGAACTCAAAGAAACGGCCTGAATAATATTTATCGAACACTTCATTCATGGTTGATACAAAACGACCGCTATTCCAGTAACGCTCCAAAGCATGTTCAGCTTCATGAATGCGATGTAAATCATCGGCAGAAATATCATTATTATACTTAATTTCATAAGGAGCATCTTCGGAATAAACATATCCGTAATTATCTGCCTCATTACGCAAACGGGTTCCCCGAAGCATTTTGAGAAATCCCAGTTGTACCTCTTTAGCCTTTAAAGCAAATACTTCATTAAAAGAATGGGTAAACCGCTGGAAACTTTCGTAAGGCAATCCGGCTATGAGATCAAGATGCAATACCACTTTTCTGCCTTGCATTAACTTTTTAATATTATCAGCAAGCAACGGAAAATCCTGTTTTCTTTTTACAGCAATGTTGGTCGGTTCATAAGTTGATTGAATACCTATTTCGAAACGGAAAAAGTTTGGTGGCAAATTGGAATTCAGATAATCTATACTATCATCTGTCATCAGGTCGGCATAAATCTCAAACTGGCAGCTTAGGTTAGGCCGATGGTTAGCAATCAGAAAGTCAAAAACCGAGCGTGTATGTTCTTTATTCAAGTTAAAAGTTCTATCAAGAAACTTTATTTGTCGTGCACCCGAGTTTATCAGGTAAGACAGATTTTCGAATATATATTCTTGCGGAAAATAACGAACTCCTTTTTCGAGCGAAGAAAGACAATACTGACATTGGTAGGGGCAACCACGCGATGTTTCAAAATAAACCAAACGATTTATTATACTTTCTTTATCTTCGTCAAGCATGTATGGAGAAGGTAATTCTACAAGTTTATCCAAATCGGCTTTGGCAATAGTTTTGCTTATCTCACTACGGGTAGATACACCCGGAATCTGAACCTCTTTGTTTGTTTCAATAGCATGAATAAGTTGCCCCAACACAAATTCGCCTTCGCCACTGATTACATAATCAACGGGCCATTTGTTCAGGAAATGTGCAGGTTCATAGGTTACTTCCGGACCGCCCAGTATTATAATGAGTTCGGGGTTGTTTATTTTGAGTTGAGGAATTATTTCTGCCATCCGGTTTACATTCCAGATATAAACGCTCAAACCTAATATGTCACAACCGGAGTCTGAAATATCTTTAACAATGGTTTCGTTTTTCTCTTTGAGGCTATATTCGCAAAAACGGATATCGCAATTGTCTTTATTGGCAACATACAACCAGCGTAGAGCAAGAGAAGTATGTATGTATTTTGCATTAAGAGTGGTGACTAATGTTTTCATGAGGCAAAATTATGAAAAATACTTTCTAATTTATGAAGATTATCCTTATCTTTGCAACAAAGTTTCTTATCAAGTTATATAATCTGGGGTTGACTGGATTTGACAGCGGGTAGAAATGGTATGTAAGCATGCAGTGCGTCAGTGATTTGCACTTTAATCTCAGTTACTAAAATTTTATCTGGCGAAAAACAATACGCTTTCGCTGCGTAATCGAATCATAGTAGATAACGCTTTATTCCGGTACTAGGTACTGGAACGAAACATCACTCGGAAGCTGTGGCTTCGAAGCATTCCGGTTCAGTGGTGCAGTAATATCGGAGATAGTTTGCAATAGCCTCGCATTGTAAATGAAACTTTAGAGGATAAGGTATAAGTTGATGGCTTTGGTTCTGCTTATACTCGAAAATTTAGGCAAAGATAAGCATGTAGAAAGCTTATGGTTTCCTCGTTTGGACGAGGGTTCGACTCCCTCCAGCTCCACTTTTTAATTAAGAAATCAAATAAAAACTCTGTAAATACTTCATTTACAGAGTTTTTATTTTTAGGTACCATTAAAATATTATTAATTTATATATATATCGTATTCGGTATCGTTTTCTGTAATAATTCCTTTCTCTTTCAGATAAATCCCGTTCATATATCCACCAGCATTGTCTTCTTTAAGAATTATTTGATAGTAGCTTATTGTCTCATTAGCAATATCAAATACATTTATAAATCGACAATCATGATCATAGCCTACAACAGCAAACAAATCATTTGATTTCCAAAATACTCCTTCAGCTAATCCTGAAGCTCCATTCCACATAATCATATTTTGGTGTTTTCGTTTGCGATCAATAAGATATACCGACTGGCAATCGTCCCAACCTATAAAATATCTTTTTCCTTCTATTTCTTCGTACATTATCCCCAAATCTACATACCATTGTTTGTTTGGTGAATAATCGACATCTATACGCTTGTTTGTATCAAGTTCTTTTTCAAACTCCCGGTAATTTATCCCATCTGTATCTATGGAGGAGGGACACTTTATACAAGCATTATCGTTATGTTCTATAAGCCGTGCCTTTGCAAAATCAAGTTTGTAAAAATCAGTCCATTTTTTGATGATGGGAGCTATTCTAGCAACTTCTTTTGCCGAAACAGGAGGATTGCTATTAAATTCATCCAAACGTTCCTGCCATTCAAGTGCATAGATACTATCAGTGTCTAGCTTTTCTCCTATCTTGTTAATGAAAAATATTTCTCCATCTAATTGTACTCTAGCATACTCCCTGTTTGAGCGAAAGGACCAGGCATAGTCATATTTCAATGGAATGGATTCATTTCCGGCCCTGTCGATAAATCCCCATTTTGCGTTTTTAGTTACCACCTTCAGGTCTTGGTAGAAGAACGTTTCAATGTGGTCATATCTTTCTTCTGGCGGAATTTTATTTTGTTTATCTGCCTGGGCTTTTATTTGCGTTTTTTCTGTTTGCCCATAAGTACATGAAGTCAACACAAGAACGCTAAGGATGATTAATTTTCTTAATGGCATTTTTTTTGTTTTCTATCCGTAAATCTGACAGGCATCATGCAGTCACTGTTCAATTTTTCGGATTTAAAGTTCTACTTCGATATTTAGCTTACCACCAAGTCCACGCTCAACAATATCGCGCAGTGTCTTTATTGTAAGATTGCTTCCATCGTTTTCAATACGTGAAATAAATGCACGCTTTTTGTTAATACGTTCGGCTAATTGTTCCTGAGTGATATCTAAACTTAATCTAGCATTTCTTATTTGAAAGCCAATCATCAAATCAGATAATTCAGCCTCATAAATATCACGTTCTGGCGAACCAACTTTTCCAATGTATTTATCTTCTAACTCAGATAATGTTTTTGTATTCATTTCTGTTCCTCCTTTTCTTTATAATATTCCTCCATTAGCCTTATGGCCCTTTTAATCTCTTCTGGTGGCGTCTTTTGGCTTTTCTTTTGAAACCCACTTAATAATACGACAAGCTTGCCTGCTTCAAAAAAGCAAAATATACGAAATATGTCACTGCCAAATTTAACACGTATCTCAAATAATCCATCCGTATCTTCTACATACTTCAAATGATTGGCAGGCACTCGTTCCACTTGCTCAATGATACGTAATATTTGTAATATCTTACTCACTACCTTTGGACGCTGGCAACTAAGAAAGTCTTCAAAATAGTCTTTATAGGTAATAATAGTCCTTACTTTTCCCATTTCACAAAGGTAACGTATAAGTTGCATTTGTGCAAACTTTGTATTGAACAATTTGTTACTATTTACTAACTCTTACTAAACCCATTTATTAAGCAACCCAAATTAAACTTTTAAGAAAACAATTTGTACCTTCGTATCCAATTACAACCAAACAGATAACATTCTGATGTTTTTCAACCTATTAATAACAACTAATTATGAATAATTTTATTTTCCAAAATCCGGTAAAGCTCATTATGGGCAAAGGTATGATAGCAGAATTAGCTAACGAAATACCAACCGGAAAGCGCATAATGGTAACCTTTGGTGGTGGTAGTGTGAAAAAAAATAACGTTTACAACCAAGTTGTAGAGGCACTGAAGGATTTTTATACTGTAGAGTTCTGGGGTATAGAGGCCAATCCTACCATCGAAACTCTTCGCAAAGCTATTGCATTGGGAAAAGAAGAGAAAATAGACTTTCTTGTTGCTGTAGGCGGAGGTTCGGTGATCGACGGAACCAAACTTATTTCTGCCGGTATATTATATAATGGTGATGCGTGGGATTTGGTGCTGGCTGGTAAAGAAATGAATACCATTCCGCTTGCAACTGTTCTTACCTTGCCTGCAACAGGATCGGAAATGAATCAGGGTGCAGTAATCTCTAATATGGCAACTAAAGAAAAGTTTGCTTTTTATTCTAATTTCCCCGTATTCTCTATCCTTGATCCGGAGACTACTTTCACACTTCCCGATAACCAGATTGCCAACGGGCTTACTGATACCTTTGTGCATGTGATGGAGCAATACCTAACCGTTCCTGCTGTATCACGCCTGATGGATCGTTGGGCAGAAGGTATTTTGCAAACAGTAGTTGAAATTGCTCCCTTGATTAAAAAGGACAAACACAACTATGACCTGATGGCCGAATTTATGCTCTCTGCAACAATGGGCCTTAATGGTTTCGTTGCTTTGGGTGGAGTGCCTCAAGACTGGGCTACTCACATGATTGGACACGAACTGACTGCTTTGCATGGTCTTTCGCATGGTCATACATTGGCGATTGTTCTTCCGGGAACAATGAATATCCTACGCGAGAGCAAGGGTGACAAAATCATTCAGTATGGCGAACGTGTATGGGGCATTACCGAAGGAACCCGTGACCAACGTATTGATAAAACAATTGCCAAAACAGACGAATTCTTCCGTTCACTTGGCCTTACTACCCGTTTAAGCGAAGAGGGTATCGGCATGGAAACTATTGAAGAAATAGAACGTCGTTTCAATGAACGCAAGGTTGCTTTCGGAGAAAATGGAAATGTGAATGGTGAAATAGCCAAAAAGATTCTGATGGATAGAATCTAAAGATCAGAACCATTACATGGAATGGATTACTTCGAACAACTGATTATTCTTTGTCCGTTGATATTTATCAGCGGACTTATCGACAGCATTGCCGGAGGTGGTGGATTGATTTCGCTTCCGGCTTATAATGTTGCAGGCTTAACGCCCCATTTTGCATTGGGTACAAACAAGTTCAGTAGCTGCATAGGCACTTTATTCAGCACTATGCGTTTTGTAAAAAACAAAAGCTACAACCTAACAAGCGCTATCCCTTCGGTTATCTTTGCCCTTATCAGTTCAGCCATCGGTGCAAAGATTGCTGTTTATATGGAAGCAAAGATCTTGCAGTACATTCTGATAGCAGGGGTTCCGATAATAGCCATGATCATTTTTAAGAAGAAGAATCTAACGGCTGTCACTCCTAAACATTTATCGAAAGGACGGATCATTTTTTTATCTTCCGTTATCGGATTTGTGATTGGTGGCTACGATGGCTTTTTCGGGCCAGGAACAGGTACTTTTCTTATCCTGGCCTATACTTCCGTTCTGGGTTTCGACCTACTTACCAGTATGGGGAATGCCAAACTGGTAAACCTCACTTCAAACCTTGCATCGCTGGCAGTATTTCTTATTGAAGGGAAAATACTATTTGTTGTAGGTATCCCTGCGGCTCTGTGTGCCATTGCCGGGCATTATATTGGTAGCGGACTAGCCATTAAAAACGGCCAGAAAATAGTCCGGCCGATTTTAATACTTGTGTTAACCCTACTGATGATAAAACTCATTTGGGATTTGGTTATTTAACTTAGTATTGCATAAAGGATTTCGATATAAACTCCATAACCAACGGTAATTCCATGCGCCAGTAAGTCCAGGTATGTGCACCATCTTTCACACGGTATTCGTGCGGAATATTATTTTTATGGAAAAGGATGTGCATCCGGCTGTTACCTTCATAAAGAAAATCATCGTCGCCACAACTAATGTACCAACGAATGCTCTTTATCTTCTTCAATTCCTCTTCCGAAGCATTCTTTATAATTTCTTCTATACTAAGGCGATTGTAGTATACCATAATCTTATCATCGGATATACCCGGATTAGATTTATTGATTCTTTCTTTAAGCTGTTGTATATCCCAATTACCAGTAGCAGCACTTAGTGGCGCAGCGGCAGCAAACATATCCGGTTGGTGCAAACTGTAGAATATTGTTCCACCGCCACCCATAGATAGTCCTGCTATAGCCCGATAGCGTCTATCGGTACGTACACGATAGGTTGATTCAACATGAGGTATCAATTCATTGAAGAAGAAATCTTCATAATCAAACTTTCCGTCAATAGCATTGAAATAGCCACGAACACCAGTATTGGCATCGGGCATTACAACAATCATTCGGGCAGCTTTTCCTTCCTCAATTGCTTTATCGGCAATCTGCTGCACCTGACCAAATTGCACCCATCCGGTATGATCGTCGCCTGCTCCATGAAGCAGATACAACACCGGATAACTTTGATCACTAGTATCATATCCCGGTGGAAGATAAATAGAGTATTTACGTTCCATTTTAAGAATATTACTTTTCACAGTTCGGGTTTCAAAAACCTGTCCGCCCTGTGCAAACAAAGATGTGGTAAAGATCAAGCCAAGAATGGCAGTAATTAACAATTGTTTCATAGGTACTAATTTTTATGGTTTAATTTCCAGATAATTACATATTTCATTATAATACGCCACTAACTTTTTATAGTTGGTTGGTAACGCATCTTTACGTCCCTTTTCTATACACTTACGGGTAATCAATAATTGAAACTCCTTAATTTGCCGGGGAACTACCAAATCTAAATACTCTACAAGCCTGTTTACTGGAGCAAAGTTATTCATTATCAGGGTAGCAATACAATCTGCAAGATACTCGGTATCCATAAAGCCCAGTTGAAAAGCAACATTGATATACTCGGCAGCTAAATCACGGGATACTTTCTTTTCAAAAATCAGGCACAGGGCAATGTATATCCATCCGCCATGATAAACCGGAATCTGATTTTCGATCAGGAACTGCAAAGGATGAAGACAGTATGCAAAATCGATCACCTCATTATCCGAAGCTGTATCGGGGATATAATGTAAAAGAACCGGTTCACAATAGTGAGGTACAAGACTTAACCAGTAAAGAAATCCGGTTGTTGAATAATAGTGGAATCCATTATAGGCGGTATAGAAACATAAGTAAGGATATGAATCTTTTTTATACGTTTTGCGATGCGAACCATTCCAGTTATCTTCCAGTAATAAATAATCCCAATGATACTCTTTACAATCCGAATAATAGCGTTCAACCTGATAGGTTGGCAAAAACGGTTTCATTATTGCGGGATAGTTCTTTAATTCGGTTTTAGTGTACTCATTAAAAACAGCATTAGGAGAAGCGGTACGGGTAATCTGCCCCCACAAATATAATGTATCATTATCGGGCTCTATTGTACCCGATATACCCAAAAGATATTGAATAGCAGCAGTATATGTACCTTTTAGCTTCTTTATTATACACCGTGTTTCTTCCGAAATATCCACCTTTAAAATTCGATTACAGGCAACAATCAAATCTTCCATTTCTATTTGCTCACCTGCATTTTCGTAGTCAAACAACCGGAGTACCAATGTGTCCGGATGAACAAAGAAAGGATAATGCGTAGGCGAAGACAGTAAAGGCAATTTATTTTTCCGTTTCAGTTTCGATAATATCCATTCGTTTCTGTTACGCATAAATGGAAGAGGATGCATGTTTTTTCCAAAAGACGAATTGATTGTATACTTTCTTCCGGATTCAATCCAGTTATCAAAAAACTCAGCAATATAGAACAACAAATCCTTCTCGGAAGATCTTTGCAGTTTCTTTAAATAAGGTTTCAATTGCGAAATGTAATCTTCCGGTAACTGGTCTTGTAGCCGGATAAGGCTTTCATACATAACATCAATATCCACCGGTAGCAACGAGCTGAGTGTTTTTCCAACATGAAACAAAAAATCTTCCCAGTTAAGTGGGTATTCAATTGGTTCATTAATAGATACTATACTAACATTTTCTACTTCTTCTTTATCAATTTGCAGTATCTCGCGTGCTTTCTGTTTTAACGATACAGCAAATGGTTCTACCAGCATTGAACGATCGGTTTCATTAGTATATTTCACTAACAATGTAGCAGCCTTTTCTTGTATTTTATCGCTTGATTGCACCAATGCTCCGGCAACAATACCCGCATATTGGCGCAAAGCATTGTTTTTCTCCAAATGATACGATAATACATCGAGAGCCGTCAATATAGCTTTGTCGCTTCTTTCTTTATTGAACAGATTAGGGATACCTTGCATAAAACTATCCACATCGAACCGTTCTTCTTTATAAATGGTTTGCACTATACTTACCACAAAGTTAACAACAGTAGAATTTGTTGAGTATAAGGCAGCATACAAGTAATCTTGATTATCAATATACTCTTCAGCTGTTGGTTTAAAGAGTTTCAACATACGGATGTGCCAATCAAGATGTGCTTTCTTCCAGTTGTAGGTAAAGGTAGTTAATAGGTTCCTGATAATGTTGCGATCTGTTATAGCATTTTCGTTGATTAACTCGGCAAAAACTTCTTCCCAGTATTCTGTACATTTCTTACAAACAAATTTATCCTTCGCCTGCCATTTAGATATATCGAGTACGGGGAGTTCGTATTTATAGAATTGCAACAATACTTTGTCAATGGCTTCCGGATTTGCTTTCAGAAATTCTACATCCTTCATTGTATCCCGGTTGAACATGGTAATAATGAACAACGACCGTACAAATATTTCTTCATCAAAGGGCATAAAGTTATTTGTATACAATTTCCACAACAAGCGAAAATTATTATTTGAATCCCTCATTGAAGAGTTGGCTGTTACTATTTGCATTAAATAATCCGGTGGAAAGAGCTTAAAATACTCACTTATTGCTTCCACACCAAACAATGGTTTGCAAAAATAAGAGTGAACTACAGAAAAAGACTTATTCCATTCGGGTGCAGTGAGCAGAAGATCCTTGGCAGTACGAATACAGCATAGTTTCATAAAAGTAATAGTTCCATTCGCGTTTCCATACTTATCGTAATATGCAGCATTGTATTCTTTGGGCGGTTGTTCTTTGATAATATCTTTCGAAATATCTATCGATTTCAATAACTCTATCGATTTGTATCGCTCTTCATCAGTCAGCTTTTTAGCCCATTCAAGTATCAGGTCGGTGTTTTGCCCAATAATTAGTTCTATAATTTGTTTCATGGTATTTGTTATAACTGGCATAAACTTAGAAAAAAATATTGAAAGTGACAATAGCTGAATCTGAATACACTATTAATTCTGAAATATGATAGACTAATGCATCAGTTTTCCATTATTTCTGCATACTTTTGCGCCGAATTATTAATTATAACGAATAAAAAACATGAAAAAATTAGTTTACCTGTTACCTGTTCTTTTTAGCTTATTGGTGTTTACTGCTTGTTCGGACGACGATGATAAAATCGATATGTCATTGATTACAGGTACATGGGAGATTGACAAAGTTGAAATAAGTGGTGTATACATTGATCCTCCAAGTACGTTCGAAGGTATTACTGCAACTTTCAATGCTGATAAAACATTTGCCATTTCAATGGGAGAAACACCATTGGGAGGAACGTATGAAATCGAAGGTGAAACAATTACATGCTCAATGGAAGGAGTAGAAGTTGGTGAGTGTAAAATACTAAAACTTAGTAATACGCAAGCCGAGATACAGTTGAATTTCGCAGAGCTGGCTTTGAATTATAAAGTAAGATGCAAAAGAAAATAAGCTATAAGATAGCAAATTAAAAAAAAGCGGCGATGAGCCGCTTTTTTATTTATATAGAAGTAATTAAATTACTCAGCATCAGTTCCCCATGATTGGTTAGCCAAACGTTTGTAATTGTTATATCTCCATTTTGCATTTTCCTCGGCAGCTTTGAACAGTTCGCCTGCTTCTGCCGGATATTGTTTCAATAAAGAAGTATAACGTACTTCGCCTTTCAGGAAGTTCTGGAATTGTGACCAATCCGGTTCTTTCGAGTCAAGGGTGAATGGGTTTTTACCTTCTGCTTCCAAAGCAGGGTTGTAACGCCACAAGTGCCAGTAACCGCTCTTAACAGCAGCTTCTTCTTCAGCTTGCGATTTACCCATACCGGCTCTTAAACCGTGGTTGATACATGGAGCATAAGCAATGATCAAAGATGGTCCCGGATATGCTTCGGCTTCGCGGATTGCTTTCAGCGTTTGAGCCTGATCGGCACCCATTGCAATCTGAGCTACATATACATAACCGTAAGTTGTTGCCATCATACCAAGGTCTTTCTTGCGGATTCTCTTACCCGAAGCAGCAAACTTAGCAATAGCACCCACCGGAGTAGCTTTTGAAGACTGTCCACCTGTGTTAGAGTAAACCTCGGTATCAAGAACCAGGATATTTACATCTTTACCCGAAGCAATTACATGGTCAAGACCACCGTAACCGATGTCATAAGAAGCACCGTCGCCACCGATAATCCATTGTGAACGTTTAACAAGATACTGTTTCAGATCGTAGATACCTTTGCAGATTTCGCATTTATCTTTTGTAGTTTCTAAAGCAGGGATAATCTTATCGGCAAGTTCTTTTGTTTTATCAGCATCGAACATGTTTGCAATCCATTCTTTGTACAGCTCTTTGCTTTCGGAAGGACAAGCTTCTGATTCAATAGCCTTGTTCATAAGGATAGCAATACGCTCGCGCATCTTTTCGTTGGCAAGCTCCATACCTAAACCAAATTCGCAGAAGTCTTCGAACAATGAGTTAGCCCATGCCGGACCTTGTCCTTTTTCGTTCATTGTATAAGGAGTTGAAGGCACAGAACCAGAGTAGATAGAAGTACATCCGGTAGCATTTGCAACCATCTGGCGATCACCAAACAACTGAGTGATAAGTTTCACATAAGGAGTTTCACCACAACCCGAACAAGCTCCCGAGAACTCGAACAATGGAGTAGCAAACTGTGAGTTCTTCACATTGCTCTTCACATCAACAAGATGCTGTTTGCTGGTAACATTCTTCACACAGTATTCCCAGTTGTTAGCTTCGGCAAGTTGAGATTCCAAAGATTTCATCTCTAATGCTTTGCCACCTTTTTTAGGATTACCCGGACAGATATCGGCACAGTTACCACAACCTAAACAGTCGAGTACAGAAACCTGAATACGGAAGGTTGTACCATCAAATTGTTTACCAATAGTTTTAAGAGTAGTGAAGTTGGCACCGGCTTGTTCTGCTTCGTTCAATACAAACGGACGGATTGAAGCGTGAGGACAAACATAAGCACATTTGTTACATTGGATACAGTTTTCTGGATTCCACTCGGGTACAAATGCAGCTACACCACGTTTTTCGTATTGAGCAGTTCCCTGATCCCATGTACCATCTTCGCGACCAACAAATTTAGATACTGGCAACAAGTCGCCATCCTGTGCATTGATAGGATGAACTACTTCGTTAATGAATGCCGGATCGTTATTAGTTTCCTCTTTGTCGTCAGCAAGATTAGCCCATGACGGATCAACGTTCAGTTTCTTGTATTCACCACCGCGGTCAACAGCAGCATAGTTCATGTTAACAATTTCTTCACCCTTGTTTCCGTAAGATTTCACAATGAACTTCTTCATTTGTTCAATAGCCAAATCAACAGGAATAACACCTGTAATACGGAAGAATGCCGATTGAAGAATAGTATTTGTACGGTTACCCAAACCAATTTCCATTGCAATTTGAGTAGCGTTCATATAATAAACAGTAACGTTTTTCTGTGCCAGATAGCGTTTTACTTTGTTAGGCAGATTCTTTGCCAATTCTTCTTCATTCCAGATTGTATTCAGCAGGAATGTTCCGTTTTGCTTCAAACCACGTGTAACATCGTACATTCTGAGGTAAGCCTGAACATGACAAGCTACGAAGTTAGGAGTATTTACGAAGTAAGTAGAACGGATTGGAGTATCACCAAAACGAAGGTGAGAACAAGTAAATCCACCCGATTTCTTAGAGTCGTACGAGAAGTATGCCTGACAATATTTGTCGGTATTGTCACCAATAATCTTGATTGAGTTTTTGTTGGCACCTACAGTACCATCAGCACCTAAACCATAGAATTTAGCTTCGAACATTCCGTCGCCACCCAAAGCTATTTCTTCTTTCTGAGGAAGAGATGTAAAGGTAACATCATCAACAATACCAATAGTAAAGTGATTCTTTGGTTCGGGCAATGCAAGATTTTCGAACACCGAAATAATTTGTGCAGGAGTTGTATCTTTTGAAGAAAGACCATAGCGACCACCCACTACAACAGGAGTATCGGCAGCACCATAGAAACAGTCTTTTACATCCAAGTAAAGAGGTTCTCCGTTTGCACCCGGTTCTTTAGTTCTGTCAAGAACAGCAATACGTTTAGCTGTTTTTGGCACCGCAGCCAAGAAGTGTTTAGCAGAGAATGGACGGTACAAGTGTACAGCAACCAAACCAACTTTTTCGCCTTGTTCAACCATGTGGTCGATAGCTTCGCGGGCTGCTTCGGTTACAGAACCCATAGCAATAATTACACGGTCGGCATCTTCGGCTCCGTAATAATCGAATAAGCCATATTTACGTCCTGTAATAGCCGACAGTTCGTTCATGTATTCTTCAACAATAGCAGGAACAGCATCGTAATATCTGTTGCACGATTCTCTGTGTTGGAAGTAAACGTCTGGGTTTTCGGCCATACCACGGGCAACAGGAGCACCCGGATTCAGTGCACGTGCACGGAATTCGGCCAAAGCTTCCTGATCAATAAGGTGTGCAAGATCTTCGTTTTCTAATGATTCAATCTTCTGGATTTCGTGTGAAGTACGGAAACCATCAAAGAAATTCACAAAAGGAACGCGTGCTTTCAATGTAGCAAGGTGCGCTACAGCAGCAAGGTCCATAACTTCTTGTACTGATCCTTCGGCCAACATAGCAAAACCTGTTTGGCGGGTAGCCATAACGTCCTGATGGTCGCCAAAGATAGATAAAGCATGCGATGCTAATGCACGTGCAGACACATGGAATACACAAGGCAATAACTCACCTGCAATTTTATACATGTTAGGGATCATCAATAAAAGACCCTGAGAAGCTGTATATGTTGTGGTTAATGCTCCGGCTTGTAATGAACCGTGGAGAGCACCAGCAGCACCCGCTTCCGATTGCATTTCTTGTACCAGAACTGTTTCGCCAAAGATGTTTTTACGTCCTTTGGCTGCCCATTCGTCTACGTACTCGGCCATAGTCGAAGATGGAGTGATAGGATAAATAGCAGCTACTTCGGAGAACATATACGAGATATGCGCCGCAGCCTGATTTCCATCACAAGTAAGGAATTTCTTCTGTTTAGTCATAATTAAATATTTAAAAGTAAAGATTCTCTTATTTATATATAAATTTTTATTAAGAATAATACATCCTCCTCCGCCCTTTGGGCACCTCCTCCAAAGGAGGATACCATGCGGACGATCTATAGCGCAGCCTATCCTCCTTTGGAGGAGGTGCCCAAAGGGCGGAGGAGGACGATAATATCACCAAATCTTTAATATAAAAACCCGAATAGCCATAAAGGAATCTGGTTTTCTTTTCCTATTTCCATTTGATGTATAGCATATGTCACTTCCGGATTTACTTTTAACCGTTGTGTATTTGCACTAATTTTAAAAGGCATATCATTGTTCACAAGGAACGATGAATTTTTATCTCCTTTATATAACTTATGATCTTTATACATTGTATTCAGGAAAAAGGTATCGAGCACATCCTGTTCGTCAACAATAGCAGGATATATGGTGTACATTAAGTTCGAGTTGTGCATCATTACCTTTGCCGGCTTTTTAGGAAACTCTTCGCCTACAGGATAAATCATATTGATTAAACGGGCATCGGCCAGGTATTTAATATAATTCATAACTGTTGCCCGCGATGTTTGAATATCTATAGCCAACTGACTCACATTGGGAGCTTTGGGGCCATTCACCGCCAAAAGATAAAACAGTTTCTTTATTTTAGAGAGGTACTTAAGCTCAATCTGTTTCAGAACCAGAATATCTACTTCAATCATCATGTTCATGGTTTTCAGTAGATTCTCCGAGAAATTACGTTTCTCAAGAAAAAACGGATAAAACCCGTGATGCAGGTAATCCTGAAAATAGTTCAGTGGTTGTACCTTGCTTAATATCCCTTTTGCTATGGCTTCATGATTTTGGAGTATCTCATCGAGAGAGTAGGCACGGAATTTCATATCGGTTTGCAGATTAAGAAACTCGCGGAAAGAAAAGCCACGCAGGTTGTAACTCTTAACAATGTCTCGTAGTTCCAGGTTCTCTTCCTTTAACCTCATCACAGACGATCCGGTGAAAACAATTTTTAGTTCAGGATATTTATCATAACAAGTGCGCAGTTCCTGACTCCAATCCGAGTATTTAAAAACCTGGTCGATTAACAGCACTTTCCCTCCTCTTCGTACAAACTCACCGGCAAAATCAACAATGGAATTATTAGAGAAATAGAAATTATTCATATTTATAAACAAACATGAACGGTCTACGCCAAATTTCTCTTTAGCATATTGAAGTAAAAAAGTCGTTTTTCCTACACCACGTGTTCCTTTGATACCTATGAGGCGATCGTTCCAATCAATTTCATCCATAAGATCACGGCGAACAGGTGCATTGGTATGATCAACAAGGTATGAGTGTGTGCGATAGAATGCTTCCATATTGCAGGTTTTTACGGTTGGCAAAGATAACATCTTTTTTGTAAATTGCAAAGTGGAGATAGCAAAATAAAAAAAAGGCCACTCTCCCGAGCAGCCAATCTTTTTTGTTAAACCTTAAATCTAATACTATGAAAAAACACATTACAAATGTAAGATAGTGACGTTTATATACCAACTTTTGTAACTTAATACAATCATTTATAACAGCACTTAATAAGATTAGCGTATTAAGTTAATTTTAATGTATAATAAACATCCACTTATCAGCTGCATTTAGTTAATATACAGTAATAAAACTCCAGAGTTAATAAAAGTTTTCTTATGTTTGCCGAAAACTCAAATATCAACATGAAACTCTTCTTTTTATTAATGCTCACTTTTGTTCTGGGGGCTAATGTGTATGTTTTCTATCGCTTGTGCAAAATGATGCCCCTTATGTGGGGAAAAGTAGCATTAATAGTACTTGCAGTGGCATTGGTTGGTTGTATATTCCTCTTTTTCCTGGCAAGAGATAGCTTTTCGTTCACTTTCTTATCAGCCATTTATAAAATCGGTACATCTTGGTTCTTTATATTCATTTATTTATTGATGGTGTTGTTGCTGGTCGATTTAATACGGGTTACACATATCTTTCCAATACAGCAATATCTTTCGGCAAGCTGGACAGGATTTTTCTCTGTTACGGGGCTTGTTGCTATTATAATGATATTGGGGTATATTAAATATGAAAATAAAAACCGTGTAGAATTAGATATCACTTTAAACAAGCCAACCACATCCGGATCGACTTTAAAAATTGTAGCAATAAGCGATTTGCATTTAGGATACAGTATAGGAAAAAAAGAGTTTGAGGGTTGGGTAGAACTGATTAACAAAGAAAACCCAGACATTATACTAATGGCGGGTGATATAATAGATAATAGTTTATTACCTGTTCGCCAACAACACATGGAAGAAACATTTCGGAAACTTAAATCCAAATATGGAATTTATGCTTGCATGGGTAACCATGAATATATATCCGGCTATAAAGAAAGTATGGAATTCCTGAAAGAAGCCGGTGTTGTTCTGTTGAAAGATTCAGCACATTTAGTAGACAACAGTTTTTATATTGTTGGTCGCGACGATCGCGCTTCGAACGAAAGAAAAGCAACATCCGAACTTGTGCAATCTATTGACCGTTCCAAACCCATCATTATGCTGGATCATCAACCATACAACCTGGAAGAGGTAGAAAAGAACGAAGTGGATTTACAAGTATCCGGGCATACACATCGTGGACAGGTATGGCCCATTTCATGGATAACCGATGCCATCTACGAAAAATCGCATGGTTATCTTCAAAAAGGAAACAGCCATATTTATGTTAGCTCGGGTATTGGTATTTGGGGTGGTAAATTCCGTATCAATAGCCAATCAGAGTATGCAGTTATCAATCTGAAATACTAATTAAACATTCCTTTTAGCTTAAACATCACAGGTAAAATATAACTTACTTTTACAGCCCTGCCCATTTGCCTACCCGGAGTCCATTTGGGCATTAAATTTACGATTCGCAATGCTTCTTTATCCAAATCAGCGTCAATCCCTCTGATTAGTTTAACATTGCCAACAGAACCATCTTTCTGTATAACAAATTGAACGATTACCCTGCCTTGAATTCCTTCTTCTTTGGCTCGTTGCGGATACCTGATATTGGTATTCAGGAATTGCATTAACGCTTTATATCCTCCCGGATACTGAGGCGCAATCTCAACTGGATATCCATTCGGATCTCCATGTGTATCTTCTTCCTCATCCATTATAAGAGGAATATAACGAATTTGCAGAAGTTCTTCAAGCTCAAGTTCTTCATCCGATAATTCAAGCAGTCCGCTTCCTTCGGTCGAATGCTCATCTGTTCGAAGTATAATGTTTAAAACTTCCGCATCAGTTGGAGGCGGAGGTGGAGGCGGCAAAGGTTCGTCGGGAATAATAATAGGTAATAATTCCATTTCAATATCCGGTTCGCTCATCAACGACACCGTTGTTTTGTTATTATCATACCCACTCCATTCAAGTATAATAAAAACAAAAGCAAGCACCACAATAAACCCCATGGCATACCAGGTGGTTTTACGGCTTTCAAGCTCGGCTTTTTTCGATTTCTTAATCTCCATAATACTTCTCAGCAAAGCAATAACTCCTGAAAGAGCTTGTAAATGTAGAAAAAAATCCAGACTTTGCATTACTTACAATCATTAAAACCAACCTATTTCATTATTTTTGCACCGCAATTGAACTAAAAGAAAGAGCAAACCAATGGCATTAGTTAACGAACATTTTCTCAAATTACCCGACAGTTATCTGTTCCCCGATGTTGCAAAGAAGATTAATACTTTTAAAGTAACGCATCCTAAAGCCGATTTAATAAGACTTGAAATTGGCGATGTTACCCAACCACTACCACCAGTAGTAATTGAAGCTATGCACAAAGCAGTTGATGAAATGGCCGATGCTTCCACATTTCGCGGATATGGACCGGAACAGGGATATGATTTTTTGATTGAAGCTATTATAAAAAATGATTATGCAGCCCGTGGCATTCAGTTCAGCAATAGTGAAATATTTGTAAGCGATGGTTCTAAAAGCGACACCGGAAACATTGGCGACATTTTGCGCCACGATAACTCTATCGGAGTAACCGACCCCATATATCCTGTTTACATTGACAGCAATGTTACAAACGGCAGATCCGGTGAATTGGGAGAAGACGGAAAATGGAGCAATGTAATTTATATACCATGTACCAGCGAAAACAATTTCGTTCCTCAGATACCCGAAAAACGAATTGATATGCTTTATCTGTGTTATCCAAACAATCCTACTGGTACAACCTTAACCAAAGATCAATTGAAGCAATGGGTGGATTATGCACTTCGCAATGACACCCTGATTTTGTTTGATGCTGCTTACGAAGCATACATACAAGAGCCCAACATACCACATTCTATTTATGAGATTAGAGGTGCAAAGAAATGCGCTATCGAGTTCCGAAGTTTCTCTAAAACTGCCGGTTTTACTGGTATACGTTGCGGATATACTGTAGTTCCCAAAGAATTAACTGCTGCCAGATTAGATGGAGAACGCATTCCATTGAATCCGCTTTGGAACCGCCGGCAAACCAGAAGATTCAACGGAGCATCATATATCACCCAACGGGCAGCAGAAGCAACGTATACCCCTGATGGAAAAAGACAGATAAAGAAAACGATTGATTATTATATGGCAAATGCCAAAATTATGAAAGAGGGACTGGAAAATGCCGGATTAGATGTTTATGGCGGAGTTAATGCTCCTTACTTATGGGTAAAAACGCCCAAAGAAACCAGCTCATGGCGTTTCTTCGATAAATTGCTTTACGAAGCAAATGTAGTAGGTACTCCCGGTGTTGGTTTCGGTCCAAGTGGAGAAGGCTACATCAGGCTAACTGCTTTTGGCAATCAAGATAATTGTATAGAGGCTATGAAGCGCATAAAAAAATGGATTAGCTAAATAATAAATCAGAATTGAAAATTAATATTAACGAAAAAACATGAAAAAGATTTTTAAATTAAGAGTGATAGTAGTAGTGCTAATTGCCGTTTTGGGAATAAATACAGCAAAAGCACAGGAAAACAATAATCAGGTAGATGTTTCTATTGGTGCCGATGTTGTAAGTGGTTACATCTGGCGTGGCGAAGATTGCGGTGGAGTAAGCATTCAGCCATCTATATCGGTTGCCAAAAGTGGATTCTCGCTTACTGCATGGGGTTCGGTAGGACTTGAAAGCTCCGATACAAAAGAGTTAGACCTGACACTCGGCTATGAAACCGGCGGATTTAGCATTGGCATTACCGATTACTGGTTCGACCGGGATGATGAAAAGAAAACCCGTTACTTTAAATATGGAGCTCATTCAACTGCTCATATATTCGAAGCAACAGTAGCCTACGATTTTGGCCCGGTTGCATTGAATTGGAATACATATTTTGCAGGTGCCGATTATACCAAAGAAAACGGTAATCGTGCTTATTCCAGTTATGCCGAAGCAATTGTTCCTTTTAAATTAGGTGGATTTGATTTTGCTGCCGAAGTAGGATTAACTCCTTGGGAAGGTGCATATTCAAGCGGATTCAATGTTGTTAATATCTCGTTGGGAACCAGCAAAGAAATTAAAATCACCTACGCGTACAGTTTACAGGCTTTTGCAAAACTCACATTCAATCCTAATCAAGACAAAACTTATTTTGCATTTGGCGTTAGTTTCTAATCTTTGTTCTGAGAGTTTTGAACCGCAGAGTTACGCAAGTTACGCAGAGTTTTAAGAATTAAGAATTAAGAATTGACGATGCCACATAATATAATTCTTAGTTTTTAATTCTTAATTCCTAATTTCTTCCTACCTTTACGCTCCGAATAAAGAATCCATGCGGATTGAATAAATGGAGATGCCGCATGGCTATTCATTATTCAAAATTCAAAATTCATAATTATTGTACGCATGGATAACCGAAGCTTAGTAACTATTGCCGACCATTCGAAAGAGAAA
Organism: Bacteroides sp. 519; assembly: GCF_010500955.1. Taxonomy (GTDB): domain Bacteria; phylum Bacteroidota; class Bacteroidia; order Bacteroidales; family Bacteroidaceae; genus Bacteroides. Next base: position 6,419 of record NZ_QVMJ01000028.1, on the reverse strand, counting down.
ATTCTCTATATGATTGAAATGGCAAAGCAATTCGAAAAACAACCTAACCGCCGACTCCTGGAAGGTAAAGTAATCGCCACTCTTTTCTTTGAACCTTCTACCCGCACCCGCCTTAGTTTTGAAACAGCAGCAAATCGACTTGGAGCAAGAGTTATCGGGTTCACCGATCCTAAAGCAACCAGTTCCTCTAAAGGCGAAACCCTCAAGGATACCATTATAATGGTAAGCAGTTATGCCGATGTTATAGTTATGCGCCATCACCTGGAAGGGGCTGCAAGATACGCCAGCGAAGTTGCCCCGGTACCCATTGTTAATGCAGGAGATGGAGCCAACCAACACCCTTCGCAAACCATGCTCGACCTGTATTCTATATACAAAACACAGGGTACGCTCGAAAATCTAAACATCCATCTGGTTGGCGATCTTAAATATGGTCGTACGGTACATTCGCTTCTCATGGCAATGAGGCACTTCAACCCTACCTTCCACTTCATAGCGCCCGAAGAACTTAAAATGCCCGAAGAATACAAACTGTACTGCAAAGAACACGGAATAAAATATGTTGAACATGTAGATTTCAATGAAGATATTATTCAGGATGCCGACATTATCTATATGACCCGCGTACAGAAAGAGCGTTTTACCGACCTTATGGAATACGAGCGGGTTAAGAACATATATATATTGAAAAACAAAATGCTGGATAAAACCAAAGAAAACCTACGCATACTGCATCCGCTACCACGTGTAAACGAAATTTCGTACGATGTGGACGATAATCCGAAAGCATACTATTTTCAGCAGGCACAAAACGGTTTATACGCCCGTGAAGCTATTTTGTGTGATGTGTTAGGAATTACTATTAATGAGTTATGAGTTTTATGGATAAGATAAAGAAAGAATTACAGGTTGCTGCTTTAGAAAACGGTACTGTAATAGACCATATACCTTCGGAAAAGCTTTTCACAGTAGTATCGTTGCTGGGACTGGAAAATATGACCAGCAATATTACAATCGGTTTTAATCTGGAAAGCAAAAAACAAGGAAAAAAGGGAATCATTAAAATTGCTGATAAATTCTTCTGCGACGAAGAAATCAACCGTATTGCAGTGGTGGCCCCAAACGTAAAGTTAAACGTAATTAAGAATTACGAAGTTATAGAGAAAAAGCAAGTACAGTTGTCGGATGCACTAAAAGGAATAGTAAAATGCGCTAACCCTAAATGTATTACAAACAACGAACCCATGCATACCCTATTCCATGTTACTGATAAAGAGAAATGTATTATCAGATGCCATTACTGTGATAAGGAACAAAAGAGAGAGGAAATAGAAATTATATAATAGGATAATAGGATAATGTGCCAATAGGATAATATGCCAATGTGCCAATAAACTGCGTCAATTAATAATTTGCACATTATTCACATTAGCATTTGCATATTTGCATATTTGCACATTATTCACATTGGCACATTAGCATATTGGCACATTAGTATTATGAAACAAGACTGGAAACCTGGTACGCTTATATACCCATTACCTGCCGTATTGGTAAGTTGTGGAAACGATGAAACCGAATACAATATTATAACAGTAGCTTGGGTGGGCACCCTTTGTACCAATCCACCCATGTGTTATATTTCAGTACGGCCCGAAAGATATTCGCATGGCATCATCAAAAAAAACATGGAGTTTGTTATTAACCTCACAACAAAAGATATGGCCTTTGCTACAGATTGGTGTGGAGTTCGATCGGGAAAAGATTATAATAAATTTCAGGAGATGAAACTCACGCCGGGCAAAAGCACCATTGTTAGTGCACCGCTTATTGAAGAATCTCCCCTATGTATTGAGTGCCGTGTAAAAGAAATCATGTCACTTGGGTCGCACGATATGTTTATTGCAGATGTTGTAAACGTACGTGCCGAAACCGATTATCTGAATGAGAACGGAAAGTTGGAACTGGCAGAAACCAATCCACTTGTATATGTTCATGGAAATTATTTTGATTTGGGCGATAAAATAGGTAAATTTGGCTGGTCGGTCGAAAAGAAAAAAGCTAAATAACAAACCATGAAGCAAACCCTTTTTATATGTATTCTTATTATTGTTAGCATTCATTCTGCTTTTGCTCAAAGCGAACAAAGCAGAATTGAACGCATCAATAACAAAACGGTTAATTTTGGATTCCGGGCAGGATTCAACTCGGCTATGTACCTTGTGTCCAACCTTAATATCAGTGGGGTAACAATCGATGATATACAGAATACATATAGAATAGGTTATACCGGATCGGCATTTATGCGACTCAACTTTCTTAAACACTACCTTCAACCAGAGATATCCTATCAGATAAGCCAAAGTGAGATTACCTTCGACAAACTGGGGTCGCAAAACCCCGAGATTCAACCTGACTATGCTACTATCACATCCAAAATACACAGTTTTGAAGTCCCCGTTTTGTATGGATACAATATCGTTAAAAAAGGACCCTATGGTCTATCTGTTTTTGGAGGACCAAAAATAAAATACTTATCAAACAATCACAATAAAATTACTTTCGAGAATTTCGATCAAAAGAATGTTGAAGAAGAGCTACACCCCATTACTGTAAGTCTAACCATTGGAATTGCTGTTAATATCTCAAACATATTCTTCGACTTTCGTTACGAACAAGGCCTGCACAATATATCAAAGTCTGTTACTTATGATAATATAGTGCACCAAAACAAAGAGATTGTATTTAAGCGCCGGGATAATATTCTAAGCTTTTCGTTGGGAATTATTCTGTAACCCAATCTATTTGTTTTCTGCTTGGAGTTTCACAAATCATTTATTTCTTAATTTCTGTTACAAATTCCATTCTTTTTCTATAAATTTGTACGCTTAACAAAGGAATTGTAAATTAAGTATTTATACTATATACAAAATGAAAAGAGACGATTTAATTTTCGACATTATCGAAAAAGAACATCAACGTCAGCTCAAAGGTATTGAACTGATTGCATCAGAAAACTTTGTAAGTGACCAAGTTATGCAGGCAATGGGCTCCTGCCTAACTAATAAATACGCCGAAGGATATCCCGGGAAGCGTTACTACGGTGGTTGTGAAGTAGTAGACCAAAGCGAACAGCTGGCTATCGACCGTTTGAAACAAATTTTCGGGGCCGAATGGGCAAACGTTCAACCACACTCGGGGGCACAAGCAAATGCAGCTGTATTTCTTGCTGTTATGAATCCGGGAGATAAGTTCATGGGATTAAATCTGGCTCATGGTGGTCATCTTTCACACGGTTCGCTTGTTAACACATCAGGGATAATCTATACTCCTTGCGAATATAATGTAAAAAAAGAAACCGGTCGTGTAGATTACGATCAGATGGAAGAAGTTGCCCTTCGCGAAAAACCCAAAATGATTATTGGTGGTGGTTCGGCTTACTCTCGTGAGTGGGATTACAAACGCATGCGCGAAATTGCAGATAAAGTAGGTGCTATCCTGCTGGTAGATATGGCTCATCCTGCGGGACTTATTGCTGCCGGATTACTTGAAAACCCAGTTAAATATGCTCACATTGTAACTTCTACTACACATAAAACATTGCGTGGACCTCGCGGTGGTGTTATTATGATAGGTAAAGACTTCCCTAACCCATGGGGTAAAACAACTCCTAAAGGTGAAGTTAAAATGATGTCTCAATTACTCGATTCGGCTGTATTCCCAGGTATTCAGGGTGGTCCGTTAGAACATGTAATTGCAGCAAAAGCCGTATCATTCTTCGAATGTATGCAGCCAGAATACGTTGAATATCAGAAACAAGTGAAGAAAAATGCTGCTGCTCTTGCACAAGCATTAATGAACCGTGGGTTTGATATCGTATCAGGTGGTACCGATAATCATTCAATGCTGGTAGACCTTCGTACCAAATATCCTGAGTTAACAGGTAAAGTTGCCGAGAAAGCATTGGTTGCTGCAGATATTACTGTAAACAAAAACATGGTTCCTTTTGATAGCCGTTCGGCTTTCCAAACTTCCGGAATCCGTTTAGGTACTCCTGCCATCACAACCCGTGGTGCCAAAGAAGATCTCATGGAAGAGATTGCCGAAATGATTGAAACTGTGCTATCTAATGTTGATAACGAAGAAGTTATTGCACAGGTACGCAGCCGCGTAAACGAAACAATGAACAAATATCCACTGTTTAGTTAAATTAAAAATTGAGAATTGAGGATTGAGAATTACCATGCAGCATCGTAATTTTCAATTCTCAATTCTCAATTCTCAATTTATTTCATCGCTTCTTTCACCTTAGCCTGAACTGTATGCATTTTATCTTCCGCACGTTCTTTAACATACTCTGCCTGGTTTACACCTTTATCCCAAGTGTCTTTTACGTTTCTTTTTACCTTACCGGCATAGTCTTTCATCTCGTCACACATTTTGTCCAGTCCGCCTTCGTCCTGGCTTCTTTTAAACAAGTAAAATGCAGCTGCACCTAGGGCAGCCCCAATCAATAGATTTTTCATAATTTTTCTTTTTTGCAAATTCTAAAACTATTTATTAACCAAATAAACTAATTTAAAAACAACACTTTAGGCATTTGGTTCATACAACTTACAAAAAAATTACTAATTATTAATTTATATAGAAATATGAGACGTGTATTTATACCATTATTACTTTGCTTTTGCGCGATAACTACTTATGCACAAACCGAAAACGAATACGAGGAAGGAGCATGGGTACTGAAGGGAGTAGCAGGAATCAACCTATCGCAAACTGCTGTGAAAAACTGGGCAGCTGGTGGCGAAAACTCATTAGCCGGAAATGCTTACCTCAATGGAACATTATTAAGAAAAAGTGGAAACTGGTTGTGGCAAAACAACCTGATACTGGAATATGGTTTATCAAAAACCGAAAGTAACGGTGTGAGAAAAATTAACGATAACATTAACTTCTCAACCCAATTAGGGTATACCACAAATAATAAATGGTTTTATACCATTATGGGAGACTTTAAAACACAGTTCTACAAAGGGTATAACTATCCCGATAAAACCAATTATATTTCCAAATTCTTTGCTCCGGCGTACTCAAACATATCTACAGGTATGGAATATCGTCCACAAGCTAACTATTCAATTTACCTCTCTCCAATTTCTGGTAAAATGACTTTTGTTACCGACGACTATCTGTCTGATCTGGGAGCATTCGGTGTTGACCCGGGAGACAAATTTAAAATGGAAATGGGTGCTTACCTGAAAGGCAGAATGGAACAAACTATTATGGAAAATGTAAAACTGATTTCTACCCTGGACCTTTTTACCGCCTACGATAAATCATTCGGAAACATCGATGTAAACTGGGATGTAATGATAAGCATGAAGATAAATAAATTCTTATCGGCAACCCTGAATACAACCCTCAAATACGATGATGATGTAAAGTCTGTTAACGATGATGGTACACTTGGTGGACCGAAAGTACAGTTCAAAGAGATTCTGGGGGTAGGGCTGACGTATAATTTTTAGAAAGTTGATATGATTAAAGAAAAATCCATCAGGATTATTCTAACAGGGATATTCGTTTCTTTATCATCGTTAGTCTTTGCACAAGAAGAGGAACCTGTAATTAGTTTGATTAATAGAAATGACACATTAATCATTTCCAATACAGTCTTCGCTTTCGATTCTATTGATGTAAAACCAGAATTCCCTGGTGGACAAAAAAAGTTAATGGAATACCTGAACGAAAACACCAGATACAAACAAACAGTAGATGCAGTCCATACACGAGTTATCGTAAAATTTATCATTGAAGAAGATGGGAGCATTACCAATCTTTCAGTTATACGATCGCTGGATCCATTTTTGGATCGCGAAGCTATAAGGGTTGTTTCCTCTATGCCAAAATGGAAACCTGGTTATAACAATGGGGTTCCGGTACGAACATGGTGTATTGTTCCAGTATCGTTTAGAATTCAGTAAAAAAATAATTGAAACGCTGAGTTACGCGGAGTTTTTATTTCGATGCATAAGAAAACTCTCGTAGTTCAAAATAGGCCAACGGCCTAATAGCCTCTAGCGTAGGTCAACGGCCTACGATGAGGGACACCGCATGGAATGCGAGGCTGTAAGCCTCGGAGCTTTCTGCCATATAAGCTTCGAGGCATACAGCCTCGCATTTTTATGTACAGAAGATTTTTGCCTAAAAAACCATCATAAGTATCATAACATACCTATCAAGCTGAATTTCAATACAATACATTATGGCACTTCGCCAAAAAGTAAAACATAAGTACCATTACAAGTATCATAACCGTAAGCGTCTCCGCTTTGTCGCCTATATTGTATTTCTTGTTTGTTCTTGGTCAAGGAATGACTGATTTTTTAAAATTCAAAGGGATTTCTTAAGAATTC
>NZ_QVMJ01000027.1 GCF_010500955.1 Bacteroides sp. 519 | reverse complement strand
AATAACCAGAAATCAATAACTTCTTGATTTTATAACAGAATTTCAAAGATCGTTTTTTATTTTCAATTTCTTTATGTCAGTTGGCACAAAGAAAGGAGGGGGTTAGGGGGAGGGTGTATTAGCAAACTTGCTTTCCTGTTCTAAAACCACATCTTTTATTGTTTCAATTACAACTGCCATATTTTTTAATACTTCTTCATCAGTAAAGCGCAAAACTTTGTATCCCTGATAAGTAAGATAATTATCCTTTTCTTCATCTTTTTTCTGAGTATCTTCAAAAAGATGCGTTACTCCATCCACTTCAATAACCAATTTAAGTTCCAAACACATAAAGTCTGCAATATACCAGCCAATGGGGCGTTGGCGGCGAAACTTATAGCCATTCATCATGCTTGCACGCAAAGCATATTTCCAAAGACATGCTTCGGCTTTAGTCATATTGGCGCGAAGTTTATTGGCGTTATATTTTAATCTTTTATTATAGTTATTATGATCTTGCATAATCTTTTGTTGGCACTTGTTGTTCTCCTGTTGTTACTTTGACCCCCTCCCCCTAACCCCCTCCAGAGGGGGACAGCCTTGCGGGTGGTTACTTAGCTTTATTTAAAGTATTTTCTATCAACTCTTCATCCGCCACAAACGGCATGGTAATATGATACTCATCCTCATGCGAACTATTAAACGCCTCCGTTGTTTCCATGGCATGCTCATTTCTTGCCCACGAGCGGCGTGCAACACCACCCATAACATCCCATAACATGGCCGAACGCAGAATCTCATCCACCCGCTCGCTACCATCGCACACCATGCCGAAGCCTCCGTTTACAGCTTTTCCTATGCCTACCCCGCCGCCATTGTGAAGTGCAACAAGGCTCATTCCTCTGGCGCAATTACCAGCAAAACATTGCGTAGCCATATCTGCCATAACATTACTGCCATCTTTTATGTTTGCCGTTTCACGGAACGGAGAGTCTGTTCCACTCACATCATGATGATCTCTGCCTAACATTATTGGGCCAACTTCGCCGTTTCTTACCATTTCGTTAAATCGGAGTGCAATATTCATGCGCCCTACCGCATCCTGATAAAGAATACGCGCCTGCGTTCCAACTACCAGATTATTCTTTTCCGCATCGCGTATCCAGATGTAATTATCCATATCCTGTCCGCGGCGATTGGGGTCGATACACTCCATGGCTGCGCGGTCTGTCTTAATAAGATCTTCGTGCTTTCCACTCAAACATACCCAGCGGAAAGGGCCATAGCCATAATCAAACAATTCGGGCCCCATAATATCCTCTACATAGCTGGGCCAGATGAAACCATCTTTTTCGTCTATCCCGTTCCGGGAGATTTCTTTCACGCCCGCATCATAAATGGCTTTCATGAAAGAATTGCCATAATCAAAGAAGTACGTTCCACGGGCAACCAGTTTCTTTATAACTTCAAAATGTCGGCGGAGTGATAAATCAACCAGTCGGCGAAACTTCTTTATATCTTTGTGCAACAAGCGGGTTCTTTCTTCAAAGCTGATACCTGCGGGGCAATATCCACCCTCATAAACAGCATGACAAGAGGTTTGGTCGGATAACAATTCAATAGGAATGTTCTTCTTATCGGCATATTCCAGCAAATCAACTATATTTCCGTGATAGGCAATAGAACAGGGTTCTTTCTTGTTTATCATTTCCTGCGCTATGGAAAATGCCTGTTTTATATCACTTACAATATGGCTAACCCATCCCTGACTGTATCTTGTTTCAATGCGCGAACGGTCGACCTCAGCAATAATGGCTACTGCTCCGGCAATCTCGGCCGCTTTAGGCTGGGCGCCACTCATGCCTCCCAAACCCGAAGACACAAACAGATGTCCGCGCAAATCTTTATCCTGTGGTATGCCAAGCTTCAGGCGTCCTGCATTCAGTAATGTATTAAAGGTTCCATGAACAATGCCCTGCGGGCCGATGTACATCCAGCCGCCAGCCGTCATCTGCCCGTAATTGGCCACTCCCATTTGTGCAGCAATGTGCCAATCGTGCTGATTGTCGAACTGTCCGATCATCATAGAATTGGTGATGATAACCCGGGGTGCATCCGGTTTACTGCGGAACAGTCCCAGCGGATGACCGGATTCAATAACCAATGTTTGCTCATTGGTCATCACTTCCAGGTATTGTTTAATAAGGAGGTACTGCATCCAGTTCTGGCAAACCTGTCCGGTTTCGCCATAGGTAACAAGTTCGTAGGGATAAAGAGCAATATCAAAACAGAGGTTATTATCAATCATCACCTGAAAGGCTTTCCCCTCAATACAGTTTCCTTTGTATTCATCAATTGGTTTTGCTTTCAGATCACCGGGCGGGCGAAAGCGGTAGCCATAAATACGGCCACGGGTACGCAACTCTTCCAAAAACTCAGGAGCCAGTTGTTCGTGCAGGTTTGTAGGGATATAGCGTAACGCATTTTTCAATGCAACAGCTGTTTGAGAAGGGGTAAGGGTATATCCACGATCGGGTGCCCTACGGATGCCTTCAATAAATACCGGGTAATCCGGTAGCGTATTGCTAAGGGTTATCTTCATAATAATAAAGGTTAAGAATGCGCAAACTGTCAACAACACAGCTTGATTGCGATTGCAAGATAGGAATTATGGTGGATATTTACAAGAAAATTGGGGTTTTTGGGAGCAAAAAGATTTTTGAAATCTTTTTGAAACGCAGATTAACGCGGATTTACGCAGATTAATCTTTTAATAAAAAATCTGCGTAAATTTGCGTAAATCTGCGTTTCAAAAATCATTGGCCATTTCTTTAATCCCCATAAAAAACATATATTTGTTGCCCATTTACTTGTGTGGTGATTGAACAATGAAGAATTACTTAAAATATTCCCTGTATTTTACCTGGTCAGTATTAATTATTCTACTGCTTTTGCATGAGCTTCCGGCCTTAACTATTGGTGGATACACTTTCCGCAAGGTCGATTTATTAAGCGATATCAAAGAAACAACCAATGCCGAAGAGGCCGATAGCGTTGTAGTGTTACCACCTATTGCAAAACCTGCTTTTGTGGATACCTGCCGTGCCGGCATAACCTGTATTGTTGATTACAGTGACTCTACCTGGCGCGGTATGAAACCTTTCTATGAAGCATTGAACCAGATAGAAGACTCTGCCCGGTTAGTAAAAGTAGCCGTATTTGGTGATTCGTTCATAGAAGCCGATATATTGACTGCCGACTTGCGCGAGATGTTGCAACAACAGTTTGGAGGTTGCGGAGTAGGATATGTAGATGTAACATCGTCCGTTTACGGATTTCGCCCTACGGTAATTCACTCTTTTAAAGGATGGAGAGGCCATGCTGCAACCGACAGTATGTACTTTGAGCGTTCCAAACAAGGTATTTCTTGCCGCTATTCCGAACCGTCGGACGGAGCATACGTAGAATACAAAGGGCAGTCTAAATACGCCTCGCTGTTAGATACCTTCGATATTGCCACTGTTTATTTCCACAACAAAGGTAACCTGAGACTATCGGCAAGAATAAACAAAGAGCCTGATAGCACACGCGTATTTGCCGCAGCCGAAGGGTTGCAGGAAATGCAGCTTCAGGGTAAAATTGGCTCGGTAAGATGGAGGGTAAATAAAACCGAATCGGCAATGTTTTATGGAGCAACACTCGATGGGGCTTCCGGAATAGCAGTAGATAACTTCTCGCTCCGTTCAAGCAATGGTACATCGTTGAAAAATATACCCGCACAAACGTTGAAAGAGTTTAATAGGGTACGCCCATACGACCTTATTATTTTGCAATATGGTTTAAATATCGCCACACAATCGGGCAAGAATTACGATTACTACCAGAAGGGAATTCTGGCCACTATCGATCACTTAAAAGAGTGTTTCCCACAGGCGGGAATCCTGTTGTTAAGTGTGGGCGACCGTGATTACCGGGCATCGGGTGGCGAAATGCGTACCATGCCGGGCATAAAGAACCTTATTAGTTATCAGGAACACATTGCAGCCGAAAGCAGAATTGCTTTCTGGAACATGTTCGAAGCAATGGGAGGCGATGGTAGTATTGCAGAGTTTGTACGCTCTAAACCATCGAAAGCCAACCTGGATTATACCCATATAAATTTCAGAGGCGGTAAAGAACTTGCCGGATTATTATACGAATCGTTGATTTACGGAAAAGAACAATATGACAAAAGATGTGCGTATGAAAAGGAATAGGATGATTTTTTTGTTATGTATGAGTTTGCTATTTGCATTAAAAGTGTTTTCGCAAGATTCCATAGCTGTACCTCCCCGGCCGGATGCACGGTTGACTATATGGGGTGGACTAAGGGAATACCGCTCGGCACGCGATACGGTTGAGGCTACAGTTTTATTGCCCGATTGTTTTCAGGAGGTTGCCTGCAATCGGATAGAAGATGAATTCAACGTTCTGTCTCCGGTGTTGGAGAAAATGAGAGACCTACGAATGGGTGCTTCGACCGATACTTTGAGGATACTCCACATAGGCGACAGTCATGTACGTGGACGTATTTTCCCCAATACAACAGGTGAGAAACTGACCGAAGTGTTTGGCCCCATTAAGTACATCGAAATGGGAGTGAATGGGGCTACCAATCTTACTTTTACGCATCCTATGCGTTTGCAGGCCATTGTTGAGGCCCAGCCGGATTTACTTGTAGTATCTTTCGGAACAAACGAGAGTCACAACAAACGCTACAATCCCAATGCACATTACAGGCAAATGGACGAGCTGATGACACTGATACGCAAGGATTTACCGGAAGTACCGGTGATATTTACCACACCGCCCGGGTCGTACGAATCGTTCAGACGACGTAACCGCAGACGAACTTACTCCATTAATCCGCGAACAGTTATGGCTGTTGATATCATACGTCGCTATGCCCATGAACATAAAATGGCAGTGTGGGACATGTATACTATCCTTGGTGGAGAATCGCGCGCCTGCAAAAACTGGAAAGAAGCCGGACTGATGCGGCCCGATCATGTACACTATATGCCCGATGCCTATGCTTTGCAGGGCGAACTATTATTTGAAGCAATTATTAATGCCTATAACACCTATGTCACTCTTTGATAACCTTACTATAGAAAAGCTACTCAAACTACTGCAATATGATAAGGATGCTCCCATGTTGTTTAACACTGGTTTCTTCCTTTGGTTCTTTGCTGTTTTTATTCTTTTCTATACCCTTCTTTATAAGAAGAACACGCTACGGCTTTTATATGTAGTAGCTTTTTCATATTATTTTTATTACAAAAGTAGTGGCACTTATTTCTATTTGCTGGCAATTGTAACCACCAGCGACTTTTTTATTGCCCATTTAATGTCGATAACCCATAAAAAGATATACCGCAAGCTGCTGGTTACTTTAAGTGTTTGTATAAATCTGGGCATTCTGTGTTATTTTAAATACACTAACTTCTTTGGTGAGATTCTTGCATCGATAACCGGAGGTACTTTCTCGGCTTTAGACCTTGTATTGCCTGTTGGTATTTCTTTCTTCACATTCCAGTCCTTGAGTTATACTATTGATGTGTACCGCAAGCAAATAACTCCACTTACCAACATACTCGATTATGCTTTCTATGTGTCCTTTTTCCCGCCGCTGGTGGCAGGGCCCATTATCCGTGCCAAGGACTTTATTCCCCAGATACGGAAACCGTTGTATGTATCGCACGAAATGTTTGGCCGTGGTATCTTCCTCATCCTCTGCGGACTTTTTAAGAAAGCTGTTATTTGCGATTATATCAGTATAAACTTTGTCGACCGCATATTTGCCAATCCCAATCTGTATTCCGGAGTAGAAAACCTGATGGGCGTTTACGGGTATGCTTTGCAAATCTATTGCGATTTTTCCGGTTACAGTGATATGGCCATCGGTATTGCCCTATTGCTTGGGTTCCATGTAAACATTAACTTTGACTCTCCATATCAGTCGGCTTCTATCACAGAGTTCTGGCGCCGTTGGCATATCTCTTTATCAAGTTGGTTGCGCGATTATCTGTACATCTCGCTGGGTGGAAACCGGAAAGGCAAATTCAAACAATACCTTAATCTTATTATCACCATGTTCCTGGGTGGACTATGGCACGGAAATTCCTGGAACTTTATTGTTTGGGGAATGCTTCATGGTGTATCTCTGGCCATACACAAAGCCTGGATGACTGTTACCCGACGTGCAAAAGGCGAAGTCAGTCGCGGCTGGCGTAGGGTAGGAGGTGTGTTTGTAACATTCAACTTTGTATGTTTCTGCTGGATCTTTTTCAGGAACAGGGAGTTCTCCGATTCAATGAGTATGCTTAAGCAGATATTTACCAACTTCCAACCACAGTTGTTTGTGCAGCTAATAGAGGGTTATTGGCAGGTTTTTGCACTGATGGCCATTGGTTTTGTGTTGCACTTTACCCCAAAGTCATTGGAGATGAAGTTCCAGAAAGGAGTTATCGGAATGCCCTTTGTAGGTAAAGTGCTTCTTATGGTTATGGTGATATATCTGGTTATTCAGGTGAAGAGTAGTGAGATACGGCCTTTTATTTATTTTGATTTTTAATCCACGAGAAAATTATTACTTTCCTTGAGTTGCAGGTTTAACAATCTCAATAATCAGGCCAAGGGCGTTGATGATACGGCAGAAAGTACCAATACTAGGTTCTATTAAGCCTTTTTCTACCCTTGAGATATAAGATTTGTTGGTACCAACCATTTCGGCTAGTTCGGATTGGGTGACCTTTTCTTTCTTTCGTGCATCATGAATGATTTGCCCCATACAGTAAGCATATGCTTCTTTGCGAAATTCTTCCCGTTCGGGAGTTCCCACCTTGCCGAACTTTTCATCAAGCATTGCATCTACACTAACTAAGTTCTCATTCTTTACTTTCATAATATTCCTCCTTTAACTTTAATGCTTTTTCTATTTCCGAAGTTGGGGTTTTTTGTGTTTTCTTTTGAAACCCATTGAATAGAATAACAATATTATCATTGTCAAATATGAAAAACACCCGAAATATATTTCCGTTGTACATGACTCTGATCTCATATATTTCATCGCACAGGTATTTTACGAATTTGGTACTTACCCGTTCTTGAGTTTTAAGCATTTCAATCACATAAAACACTTTCCTGGCTTCTTCTTCCTTTATGGAATCTATAAAATCCCTGAAATAGTTTTTATATGCGGATATAGTTCGTTGCTTTTTCATAGTACAAATATAGCCAAAGTTTACAGATCAGACAACTTTTAGTGTGATTTTTAATCCACCCCAATCTCATCCACATATAAATAAGGTGTCCGTCCCTCGCCCCTATGCCCTTTCGGCATCCCTTTGCTGGGCTTCATGATTACCTTAATATACCGGGTAGTAACCGGATCGAACTGTATATTGTATGCTTCAATCTTTTTGAAAGCAATATCGGTAATCTCCGGATATGCTTCGGAAGCAATCTTTTTGAAATTATTGTTATCATCGGATACCGATATACTTATTTCGGTGGGACCCATGCTCCAGGCATACACATCAATGTTAACCCGGGTTGATAGGTTGGATATTTCGGTCGGTTCCTCTAAATCAATAATGGCCTCCATACCCGTACCGTAAAAACCTAACCATCGGCCGGTTGAAGAATTATCACTGCCACTTAATCCATCAACCAATGTAATGGCTCCGGCATATCGTTGTGCCTCAGCCGGTTCGTATGTTAAAGTAATAGGCTTCAATGTGGCTTTGTTGAAACAAATATTCTCTCGCAATACTTTCTGCATATCAGGATTAACAACAGTTATTGCTTGAAGGCAGGCATTGCTTTTTACAACAATGGGTTCCTGGTATGGGGTAAGGTCATTATCCGGTTCACTACCATCAAGCGTATAATATATTGGTGAGTTATTTATTGAATAAAGTTCTACCTGTATACTCTTATCTGTTGGGTTGGGTAAGTAACGCGCTTTCAGGTTAAGAATGTGTTTGGCATAATTATATCCTTTCAGATCATAAATATCCAATAAATGGAGCAACCTTTGGGCGAAGTCTCTGTAATCCTTCTTTTCGGGTACTAACCATTGAACTTCGCAAAGAGCGGCCATACGTGGCAGTACCATATACTCGGCATGTTCAGGGGTAGATACATACTCTGTCCATAAGTTAGCCTGCACGCCAATAATCCGGTTCTTTTCTTCGTTAGTTAAGTCGCTGGGCATTGGCTCAAGACTATAAACTTTTTCAACATCAACAAAACCACCAATACCTGTGGGCTCATTGGTGAGGTCTGCCGTTTGCTGATAATCAAAGTACACATAATTGGCAGGCGTCATAATAACATCGTGGCCCAGTTGTGATGCCTTAATACCACCTTCCATTCCTCTCCACGACATAACAGTGGCATTGGGGGCAACATCGCCTTCCAGAATTTCGTCCCAACCAATAATGCTGCGTCCTCTGTTGTTCAGGAACTTCTCCATCCGTGCCATGCAATAACTCTGTAACCGGTCTTCGGCAGTATGCTCGGCATCGGCCATCAAACCCTCTGCTTTTATTCGTGCTTTGCATTGGGGGCATTCTTTCCAACGGTCGCGCGGAGCTTCATCGCCACCAATGTGGATTATTTTAGAAGGGAATAGTTCAAGAACCTCATCTAATACATCCTCCAGAAACGTCATTGCGTTTTCGTTTCCAATGCAAATTACATCTTTAAAAACGCCCCAACTTGTGGCTACCTCATACGGGCCTCCGGTACAACCAAACTCAGGATAAGCTGTTAATGCAGCCAATGTATGTCCGGGGAAGTCTATTTCCGGAATTACATTGATGTATCGCTCGGCAGCATAGGCAACAATATCCTTAATCTCTTCCTGAGTATAAAAACCAGCATACGGTTTGCCGTCATATTCGCCCGAATTTCTTCCAATAACTGTTTCTTTCCTTGTTGCTCCTATTTCCGTAAGCCGTGGATATTTCTTAATCTCTATTCTCCATCCCTGATCTTCGGTAAGATGCCAATGAAAATTATTCATGTTATGAAGAGCCAGCATGTCGAGATAAGTTTTTATAAACTCGGTAGAAAAGAAGTGTCGCCCCACATCCAGGTGCATACCCCGGTGTTTGAATCGGGGGTAGTCATTGATCTCTACCGGCAGCAGTTCAATATCGGTATCCTTTTCTATGGGGAGCGATTTTCGTAACGTTTGAATTCCGTAGAAAACACCAGTTGGAGTTTTACCAGATATTTTCACTTCCTTACTGTTTACTGTAAGCCGGTAACCTTCGGGGTTTTCAATATCATCTTCTACAGTTAAGATGATGGCGTTATCAATCTGCGAATCGGATAAAGGTATAACCTTTAATTGCTTACCGGTTATTTCGCGGATGTACCGGGCCAGAAACTCGGCATTGCTTTGTAATTCACTGTTTCCTGTTGGAAATGATATTTGTGTACTGTTTCTGATAAAGAAAGAACCTCCGTTGGTGTATGTAATTTCCTGGGGGAGGGGAATTACCTGATAGTTGTTCTTCACTGTTTTTGTTTCGCATGCTACGAAAACAAATAAAAGCCATAAAGGCAGCGTGTGTTTAAGTTTTAGCATAAATTGAATTTTAATATTGGTTATTGGTTAAGGCAAAGATAACACCTCTGTGTGCCATACACAAACAAATTTTTCGTTTTCGTATCACGCTTGTGGTACAAAAGTATCACGCTTGTGGTACAAAAGTGCCTTAGTGGTGATACTTTTGTACCACCCTCGGTGGTACTTTTGTTTCACGCTTAAAATAATTGATGAAACTTTTTTCTCAGGGTTTTAAAAATGGTGGTACTGCAATTTGTTGATTGTCAGTAGTGTATCATTCTTGTTGGTTCTATCGTATGAACCCTGTAGGGATAGCATTGACCTCGAAACTATATAGCGAAACATTTTTTTGCTACGCAAATAAATTGCACACCCACCCTACTATCTTTGCAGAGTCAATAAGACAAAGCGATATTTGATATAACGAAAACAGGTTTTACCTGTTTTTTATGAGGCAGTAGCTCAGTTGGTAGAGCAAGTGTGTAATTCCGCAATTATCTTCTTATTTAGGTCAACCGGGATTTACTTCTAGGGTTCTGGGTCGTCGGTTCGATTCCGGCCTGCCTCACTTTGTAAATAATGGTCAAAAGAGGCTTACTTCTAAACTCTGTAAATGTTAATAGTCTCTTAATTACCATATTTATTCATTTTAAAAGTATGATAATCACTCTTCATTTCTGATCTGGGAGAGAATCAGGAAGCACACAATTTGTTGCAACCAATATGACTACCCGCGAAGCTAAGAATCATCGTAAGCATAATTGTCTTTTACTTCGCTTGTAGAACGATTATATAATACACTTTACGGATTCACTAACGGATTTTATTTCATTGGAAAAGTGGATTTTCTATACTGAGGCTTTCGAGTCATAATACTCTCTAATTCTTCTTTTCATTCTAAGTGTGTATGTGCTTTCTATTTTTAAAGGCATAGATAATATATGCTCTGCTACTTGAAAAGCTTTTTCTGTTTGTTCTGTAAAAATGTATAACTCCCATAAATAATATTGAGGTCGAAAACGTGTAGGTATCATATAAGATGCTTGTCGCAAATAGAACTCAGCCAATTCATAATCATTATGTTTTAAATAATAATTTCCAATCATGCAATAACTTTCACAGGAAGGATAAATATCTCTTAGTCGTTCACTATCTATACATTCAGGCTGTTGAATAAGCCAAGTTGTATAATAATCATTAAAGCTAGTGTTGAATTTTAATTTACGGTATTGGGTGAGACTGATATCACTCTGACGATCATAAAAAGTAGATAACGATTGAATCATATTATCAAGAAAAAGATAGTCTTTAGAAGTCTGAATAATTAGAATACTGTATAGAATCAGAATAACATTATGAGTATGTGTTGTTTTGAATGAATACACTATTCTATTATCTATAGAACCAATAAAAATGGAGTAGAATAAAACTAAAGGTAAAACAGAAAAAGGATAAGAAAAAAAAGAAAAAGTTAACAAAGCCATTAATCCTGCCTTCATTGTTTTGTCTTCCCACGATTTTGATGGAGATTTAAAGGTAACATACAACAGTAATAAAACTAATAAAAAAACAATAATCCCTTTTTGAATAATAATACTGACAAATTCATTGAAAGTATATATCGTATTATCAGCAACTGATAGAAATGGGGATTTTGGCCTTTCTTTAAAATATTTAGCTTGATAAATCATATATTTTTTAGGAAAAGCACCAATTCCATGTCCTGTTAATGGAGCGTCTATAATCATATCTGCCGAAACACGCCATATTAGCAATCTGCTATTTGCTGATGTCGGTCTATATTGATATAGCAATATTCCTCCAATTAATACAGCTATTACAAGAAAAAGTGTTGTTTTATGTTTCCTTCCCCATTTTGGTGCTGCCACTAAAATAAAAAGAGTTATACTTCCGGTTAGCAAAGTAAGAAGCGCCGCACGTGAGTCGGCAATATAAAGTCCTATTAATTGTATTAGTATTCCTATTATTAAAACAAAACTTATTTTATTCTGTTTTTTCTTTATTGTATCATAAAGTAATCCAATAGAAAGCACACAACAAATAGCTATATACCCTCCCAAAGGACCAGGATTATCAAAAGAACCAGTAACATCAAATGTCATATGATTACTGGATAATAGTCCGTTTTTCTGGCAGATGGCTATTGCAGATTGAAAGATGCCAAGAAAGCAACATACATATAATATATATATTTTTGAAAAGATATAATTACGAAAAGCAACATAACAGACTATTACCGTTACCCATTGATAATATTGATATCTGTCTGCCTCCCATTCTTTATTTATAAACATTGAAGTGATACAATAAAGTAAGGTTACGCCTACAACTACATCTATAATATTTATAGAAATACACCTAGTTTTTTGTTGAAGCAGAAACTTTATCTGGTATGCAAATGCAACAGATACTATCAATAAAATCAACAGGCAACTTAGTAATTCATTAGCGAATATATTATAAAAAGCTTTGGTATCCACTATCGTTACACCATTTTAATTTTCGATAATAGTTATTCAATTCGTTGTTTGATTTTAAAGGAATATAAGTACTAAGACCGCAATAGGTTTTTATTACATATTCTTTCATAAACTCATTGGTATTTGCTTTATAAAGAACTGCTTTCTGGAGTTGGTTATCAAATTGTTCTTTTGAAGCATTCGGAAATGCATTATAAATAAAATCGGAAAAGTCAAAAATGTATTGGTTTTCATAATTATCCAACTGTTGTACGGCAGAACGATTTAGTAAGTCCAGATTGAATAAGTTTTCTTCTATTAGTTTCCGGGTAATTCCAGCCAATTTGCTTAATTCTGTTGTATGAATCACTGATATAGTAGCCGACTGGTATATTCCAGATAATTGTTGATAGTAATCCATATATTTTCCAGCTATTTTGCAAAGATCCGGTGTTTCGGTCATTAATTCCGAAATTATCATTTCATAAGGAAAACCGGTATATATGGTTTCGGTTGAAGATGCAATTATATAATCAGTTTTGTCTTTCAATTCATAAGCAACTTCTACAGCTCCCATTAAACAGGCATCAAAAAGAATATAATCAAATTTAATAGGCAGTGCTTTATTCATGTCTAGAATATCCATTTGCAAACCTTTTTCCTCACCAAATGACCTAGCATTGAAACCTACAGGAAGCCATGAACTTGCATGCGACCATAAAACAAGTCCATATTTATCAGCAGGATACTTACCTATTATTTCGGTTAATACCTTATTCATATTTGCAACTTCCAGAGAATTGAATTCTGTGTATTCCTTTATTTTAATTTCCTTATCTGCTTCTATTTTCAATATGTAAGGTATTTCGTCTGGCAAATTAACAAATACAATGAGATTATTTTCTTCATTAACAGGAAATGAGGACTTCATTTGCTCTATATTTCGCAATGCGTTGTCAGACAAATCATTATCAGCCGACATATAAACTATCACCGTGCGTTTGAAATTTTCTTCAGTTTTACCACATCCCATTAGTGAAAGTAATGCTGTTAGTATAATCACTAATTGCTTTATGTTATAACCACATTTGTTTTCCATCTTTTACTATAAAATATTTGTTACTTTCAGTGTCATTTATTGCATTTCTTACGTAAAATATTCCATTAGATGGAGCCTGAAACAGAATGGTATTTCCTGTTGCTGTTTTCTTTTCGTAAACTTTCCAGTCGTCTCCATTCCAATAATATAATTCGTATACATTGCCTTTGGTTATCCTGTTATCTTCAATACGTGGAAGATAATGAATTTCGGAAAGGACTTGTGGTGTCCCCAAATCAAGTCCTGTCCAAGCAAAGTCTGCTTCAGTTGCATCAAAATAAGTATATATATCGTCATCAAATACTTTATCACATGCCATTGGTGAATTGTACCATGATCCTGAAGTACCTATATTCTTTCCTGTGAGTTTCTCCCCGTTTCTCCCATAGAACTGTATTTCGGATACATTACAATGCCCTCCTTTAGGAGAAACGTATCGTAAATACCGGTATGGTGTGAGGTCGCTTATACCAACTTTCTCAAAATCTGTTCCTGGCATATCTTTGATAGTAAATAGCACTTTTTTATCAAAGAAATCATTACGGTTGGCTGCTTCAAATGTCCCTTGTTGCATACGGTAAAGCCATGGGTGATTTAAACCCGCATCGGATACTAAGAGCGGTTCAATATTCGCCATATCAGGTTCAAACACTTGTAAATCGCCATTGTCATCCAGTCGAAATGGAAATCCGGCAGGTACATGTTCTTCGTTTATATAAAAAACAGGTAAATAAAGGATATTCTTTCCAACACCCGAAAAATGTATATTATTATTCTCAACATTTCCCCATCCAACAATACTTGATGCTTGTTTCCCCATAGAAAGTAAATATGCATATCCATTTACATTTGCAGTAGGAAAAAAAATGGGTAATTCTACATCGAAGTTGCATCCTACATATTCCAAAGATACATCTTTCATATATTGGTTCTGTAATTCCGAAGGAATAAAATTATCGGGTAGGGTAATATTGTGCTGTTTGGCATAAGTATTCCTGTATACTTTACTTTTTCTGAGTCGTATGCCTAAATGATCTTCACCGGGAATGGTTTCTACACCCATAAAAGCAATATGTACCCCATTACTATCGCAAACGGCATTCCATGAATGTCCAAGGTTTCTATTTGGCCACTGTATAGTAAAATCTCTGGTAACAGGTATCCCTAATGCCCGCATAACAAAAATGGCAAGTGCACCCATTTCGTCACACGTTCCGCGTGGGGTGGTCATAAGCATAGAGTATGTCATTGTTGGCATGGGGTAATTAACCCATATAAAAGGTGGCAGTTGTTTATTTACCATTGCACAAGCTTCAACTGCGGTTATATCGTTGTGTTCCTTGAAATACAGGTTTAAGTCATCGAAACTAGCCAAAACTTTTTCGCGCCAGTTTTCCAGTGGTTCTTTTCCAACTCTGTATGGTAATATCTCTTCACAAAAAAGATCGAAAGAAATATATTTCCCCCAAGGTTGTTCCTGCCATACCTTAAATGCTAATTCTATATTGCTTATTAAATAGTTGGAGGTTATGTTTTTTATGTCTTCTTTTATTATTCTTTTTCCCCAATTATATTCTTTCAGCAATAGTTCTTTGTCTTGTGTATTACTCCATCGGTATAAGGCCGCTGCTATGTTTTCCCAAGAGGTATCATAATATTCGGCATATTTTCCAGGCATATTGGCTATAAGGAATTCGGCTGCCCGTAGCTTTAAACTGTCAGCGGGACTCTTACTGTAGTGTATTAATACAGTTTCCAGTTGGATTCGGTTGTTACCGGCTTGAGATAATGCTTCTTCGACATTGGGAGAGTAACGATAATGTTTGGTACAAGAAACTCCCAAAAAGCAAATGAGTATAATACATACTGATTTCATCGTTCTTTTTTTAATGTATTCATTTCCCCAAAATAGACAAGAACTCGATACTGCACCCGTACAGGAGTGCCGTTCAAACAACCAGGCTCCCACTTAGGCATAATAGATACCAATCTTAGGGCTTCCCTATCCAAATAAGGGTCTATTGAACGCATCAATAAAGGATTAGTAATACCATCTTTTTCTACAATGAATCCTACAATTATTGGATTTCTTTCCCCTTCGGGTTCATATATAGTATTGTTTTTCAGGAATTTTTGGAGTTCATCATAGCCACCAGGAAATTGCGGACAAATATCAACAGAATCAGGTTCCAGCACTTCTGGACTATCTATAGAAAAACCTATTTGGAAATGCCCTGTTGTTTTAACGGTTAAAATTTCTTTAAAAGGAACAGCCATTATGTCTTTTTCAGGGATACTATATCTAACATAGCATTCTGCTTCAACCTTCCTTACTTCCGACTTTCTTGTTGTTCCTTTTTTAATGTCTGAAAGTCGATATTTACAAACAATGTTTGAATGTGGTTTTATTTCAATTAGTTTGGGAAAATCCCACTCAAGTGAGAATACTTCAGTATATAAATCAAATATCTCTCCACTTTCATTTATAAATCGGAATTGGATGAAACTTTGTGAAGTATCATGTAAATCTCTACTGTTGTGAATAAACATTCGTTTATCGGTTGGGTTGCTTATCGTAATTCTTATTAGATCATCATTTTTAATATATGACAGGTTAATTACGGGACTATCATAAGAGAAACCAATACTAAGCCCTTGTCTCGTTTTAAGAGTGAGACTCTTATTTAAATAAACGCCATATATTTTTTTATCAGGAATACTATAAGCTATAATACAATCCATAATCACATTCCTTATCTCTGTTATTCTTTTCGTTCCTCGACGAATATCATCCATTTTATATTTGCAAACGATGTTTGATCGTGGATTAATACTTATTGATTTAGGAAAATTCCAATTGGGTGAAAACACCTCATCATAAAAGCCAAATCTCTCTCCCTTATCATTGAGAAATTGGAATTGAATAATACTTCCGGGGCCTTCAATACTATTATGAATGATCATTTTTTTATCCGTTGGATTTGTTAGAATAATCATTAGTATATCTTCATTACTATTATATGATGAACTTACAACCGGTTCTTCCTGTTGGGCAGAAACAGATAATGACAAGAATAGGAATGTAACTATTAAAAAGTTCTCAATTTTCATACTTAATGCCTGGAATATCATTGTCGCCATAATCTAACGAAAGCAATCCATATCCTAGATATGAATTGCCTCATTATACTTACTTTATTTAATTTTGGTTGTTAACGTTCTACCAGAATGTCCATTCGTAATCTTTATATCTGGAATATCATAACGTATTGAACATGTCGTTTCTACTGTAACAATTTCAGTTTGTTTGTTTACTCCTTTCCGAATCTCTTTTAAAGGATACTTCAGTGTGATGGCAGAACGTGGATTGATTTTTATAGTCGCTGGAGATTTCCCTTCTTGAATAAGAAGAAAAGAACCAGAACCTAACTTTTCATTTTTTTGATTTAAAAATCCAAAACAAACAGGTGAACCAGAATTACGAATATTCATTATCTTATCTGATGTATTGGAAAGAGTTATCATTATTATTTGATTATAACTATCATAATTGGAGTATATCATAAGGTCTTGCTTGGTCTTGATAGTTAAGGTTTTATTTAAGTATTTGTTAGATATTTTTTTATCAGGAATAGTATAGTACACATGACAGTCTGCTTTAACCGAATAAATTTCTGTTGAAATAGTAGAGGGTCGCATATTGTCTAAATAAAATTTAAAAAACTTATTGGAACGTGGTTCTATATAGACAACCTTTTGGTAAGCCAATGCCTCTAGAAAAACCGCCGTGTAGTCACTAAATACTCGACCATTTTTATCAAAAAATTTAAATAGCACATTGCTTCCAGAACTCATTGGATCACTAATATTACGAATACGCATTGTTTTGTCTGTGGTATTTGTAAGAATAATCGTTATAATTTTATTATAAGCGTCGTAGGATGAATTTACAACAATTTCCGGTTGTTGTGCTGTAATCCACACAGAGCACAACAGCATTATGATTAAAATATTTCCTTTTCTCATATTTTCTATTTTTTATAATATTTTTCTGATATAATTAAAGTCTGTTCATGTTTCCATAACACATATGCTCTTTCCTGATTATACTTTGAAGAAACATTTTTATGAGTAGCTATTTCTGCCTTATAGGCTGCTATTTCATTTCTATAATACTGAGGAGATTGAAGCATTTTAATACTAATCTCTCCTTTATAATCTTCTAGTGAAGAGCCTGGAAAATTAAGTTCCACGGTCTTAATATGATGCTCAATATGCGATGGAACATTTTCTATCATGATAGCGGAAGGCAGTATTTGTCCATCTCCTACAATCTTATCATTATCAACATGATATATTTCATGCCAAATGATAGCTACCTGATCATTAATTGTATAACCATTATAAACGAATTTTTGGCATATCCCTATGGTTCCATCTTTCTCTTTTATAGCATTGGTGTAGCAATTTGTTGCAAATTTGATTTTATATTTATTCAAGTCAACACCCATTGCTTTCAACTTTTCATAAATTTCAGGAAGTACATCGTTGATTGCTTCAACTACAGCGTTCAAAGCAGCGGCAATATCAGGGGCACTGGCACCAGGGCTAGTGACTCTAGGTACTGGATATTGTTGACTAGAACCTGTTCCACTCCCTGTTCTTGGCGGTTGTGCAGGTGGAATATAAGCAGGTGGATAATAATAATCCGGAATTGAATTTGTTGGCGGAACATAAGGAGGTGGTAACGATGGTGGAGGTGGAGGCGGTGTTGGTGTTGTTTTTGGAGCCGTTATAATAACATCGGGTAACCAATATGACCCACCGCCACCAAATTCACTATTTTTTGTCAAGGTTCTAACATTCCTTTTCAACCGTGCCGATCCTAGCAAATCAGTCATATCATCCAGATCAGCCAAGTGGTTTTCACTTGCATAAAACATAGATTTATAACCACATAATTGTCCTTTGGTATATTTTTCTACTCCAATAGTGTAATTAGTAGTAACAGTTGAATATACAATTGTTCCACTAAAATCACTATTTGGATCACCACCATAAAACATTTTATCTATTTTAGTACTGTTTTTTGTTGCATTTTCCTCTGCAGGAATAATTGTTGCGATATAGCAGCTATAGACGTTTGCTTCCAAGTCTTTTACTACAATTAACTTTTGCAACATTACAGTAGAATAGGTTTCGTGATGCTCCGAAGAAGTTGTATCGGTTGTCGTGTAAAATGAGCCTTCATAAGTGGCTTCGGTAATTAAAGGAACATTCACTGCAAAGGTACCAGTTGAGTAAAGGCTCTGGCTCTTCCCCATTCGGGAGCAATATTGCCAGGATGTAATCCAGTAGGTTCCTCTTCCATTTCCATAGAGGCGTAATCTTCGAAATAATTCCGGGCCTCCAATATTAGATGCGAATCGGGAATTTCGTTGTCATCATAATCATCTCTTTCACATGCATAAAGCAATAGCAATGCAAATAATGATAGAGTCCAAAAAGTGCTGTGCTTCATAGAATTAGATATAACTATGCCTATAGCCTCTCAGATTTGGCATTAATAATAGAAGACGGAAGAGGCTGTAATTCATTAATAATAAACGAATAGAATCAGCGTCTGTTAAAATTATGCAAATGCAAATAAAGCATTATTTATGAATAAAAACAAATATTTTTAATAAAATATTTTAAAACACTCACATTGAGTACTGTTGGTAGTTGTTAGTCGCAATGACCGTTATTTTGGTTCGAATTGGATTTGCCGAATTGGAACGGAATTATAACCAAATGCTCTATGCTCTATTGATATGAATATTTTTCGATAAGAAAGTCTAGTTTCTTCCGTAGACTCTTTCTTCTTATCCCTAGAACAGGTTGACAGGTTTAATAATATTTTTTTGCTACGCAAATAAACTGCATACCCACCCTACTATCTTTGCAGAGTCAATAAGACAAAGCGATATTTGATATAACGAAAACAGGTTTTACCTGTTTTTTATGAGGCAGTAGCTCAGTTGGTAGAGCAAGTGTGTAATTCCGCAATTATCTTTTTATTTAGGTCAACCGGGATTTACTTCTAGGGTTCTGGGTCGCCGGTTCGATTCCGGCCTGCCTCACTTTGTAAATAATGGTCAAAAGAGGCTTACTTCTAAACTCTGGAAATGTTAATAGTCTCTTAATTACCATATTTATTCATTTTAAAAGTATGATTGTATGAAAAACGATTTGTTGAAAGTGTCGATCCGGCAGAATGCTATTTTTATATCGAAAGATAAAATGGTAGTAACAAAAGATAATCTGAAACAAACAACCCTTATACTGGTTGCTAATTTAAAAAAAATAGGTTACACTGTATCCGAAGACCTGTTACAGGCATTAAATACACTTGCACCCAACCAAATGATTGCTATTTTTAATCTAATGAAAGAAGTGTTGGGACTTAACCTTAACTGGGCACCGTTGGTTAAAGGTTGGGACACACCAACCGGAGAAACCCAGTGGGATCATTTAGTAACACTGATAGCGAATATCTTTAATAGTAAAAGTGGATCCCGTTTGGCTTGTGGACATATAATTCCGGAAAATACATTCCCGTTAGAAAGGTACAACGGATGCCCGTTTTGTGGTACACCTTTCCAATTGTCGGAGATAGAGAATTACGGACAAGGAAGTAAGTTGAAACTCTTAACGCTTTGGACTGAAGATGATTTGGCAACCTATTATCAAAACCTGTTAGAATCGCGAACTGCTTTAGATGCTACACAAGCCGACAGCTTGAAAATTCTGGCGCAGGAACTCCCTTTCCCCAATGTGGAGATAACAATGAAAGAAACCCAGGTCTTGATTCTGGATACTTTTGTTGAAAAGAAGGAGTTTGTTAAAGCTCAACAGTTTATAACCACTCCTACAGATGTATTGCGTTACCTGTGGTATAAGAAAACCGGATTTCTGCAAATTATAGAACCTAAAACGCTTATTAAAAGGGCTCAGAATAACGATGTACATATCATAGCCCATCTGGATAATTCAAAGAAAGCCGGGATAGATAGAAAAACGGTTCTTAAACTGAAATACAACCGTACACAGTGCAGAATGGTTGCTACATGGCTGAACAATTTAGATATGGATATGGAAAAGGCTTGCGAAGCCATGCATCCCAAACGCGGAATGTGGGTACGCTTTATCAGAGCGCTTCGTTTAGCCGAATATGCTCAGAAGCCGGGATTTGAATATCTGAAAGAATTGCTTGATGTATTCTATAATAAAGTTTATACCGTATATCAGGGAGAGGTAGAAGTTGCACGATTGAAATCGGATGTAGTGAAAACATTTAACCTGCTGAAACAAAGACCAGGTTTATTTGCCCGATCGTTGTTTGCCAATATGCTTTGGTTTGGTACAGATCAAACACTTGCTGCTTTCGAGGAGGTAATGGATCAGGTTCCTGCCCGTTTACTGTTTACACTGAATATGTATGCGGAGACTTATTTCGATCCCAAAGCAGTTCGTATAGTTAAGCCGCTTGGTGGAAATGCCAAAAGCATCGGTCCCAATAATCTGGTTAACATATACACAACAGATCAGCTGAAAGAGATGGTTTCGAAGGTAGAAGACCTATGTGTGACAGCTGTTTCTAACCGTTTCGGTAAAATTGAAACAGATAGTAAAACAATGTACATAGATCCTATGCTGTTCAATATTCCTTTGTCTATAGGCGATAGAAGTGATACAGTGCAAGACACCTCGAGTGCATTGATGGGTACCCGTTTCCATTTAGAAGGAAATGCTGTTCGTTTGTTTATGCAGTGGGGAAAAGATTTGCCGGCTCAACATCTCGATATGGATTTGAGTTGTATGATAGTTTATCAGTCAAAAACGGAGATTTGTGCTTTCTGTAATCTGGTTACGCTTGGTGCCAAACATAGCGGAGACATCCGAAGCATACCTAACAAAGTAGGTACTGCCGAATATATTGAACTGGATATACAGGCGTTGACCAAAGAGAATGCCCGTTACGTGGTATTTACGTGTAACGCATATAGCAATGGGGCAATATCACCCAACCTGGTTGTTGGTTGGATGAACTCGGCCAACCCGATGAGAATTTCCGAGAAAACCGGGGTTGCTTACGATCCATCGTGTGTGCAGCACCAGGTACGGGTAACACAAAGTGCAGCCAAAGGACTTGTGTTTGGTGTATTAGATGTTACAGCCCGCGAAATAATCTGGTTAGAAATGCCTTTCGGTGGTCAGGTAGTAGGAAATATGAAGTTCGAAAACGTAGAAGCATTACTGGCCAAGCTGAAAAGTAAAACAACAATCGGTAACCTGCTTTCTATTAAAGCAGAAGCCCAGAACCTTACCATTGTCGAAAACAAAGAAGCCGACGAAGTTTATACCCTGCAATGGGCAATGGATACGGCAGCTGTAACTAAGTTGCTTATTGAGTAGAATTAAGAATTAAGAAGTAAGTAGTAAGTAGCAATGCTGCATAGATTCTTACTACTTACTACTTACTTCTTACTACTTACTTCTCTTATATCTCGCTAAAGCTTCCAGAAAATAATAATCTGCATACACAAGGGGTTTATCTATCTCCGATTGATGAGGGATACTACCCACACAGTGCATAATAAGGAAATTTGCATTTGATCCGATTGGAGCTTTGTACTGCATATTAGATAATCGGTACAACATACTTACTGCATAATCGGTATATTTTGATTCTTGGGCAAGTATTCCCAGTTCGAATAAGGCCGAACTGGTGATACATGCAGCAGAGGCATCCTTTATTCTTTTCTCATATTTAGAAGCATAAGACTTTTTATCCGGAGTATAACCCACTTCGCATACATTAAAATCCCACAACGGAATCAAATCTTCGGGCAAATGGCGCAGGTAGTAATTAGCTGCATTGATGGCTATGCGCAAATAATCCGGATCTTTTGTTTCGCGATACATCATTGTAAAGCCATAAATAATCCATGCCTGCCCCCGGGCCCATGTAGAGTTATCAGCGTATCCCTGTGCTGTGCCCCTAAACAAAGCTTTGCCCGAAATAGAATCGAAATCCACCACATGATACGTACTATAATTGTCTCTGAAATGGTTCATAATAGTGGTATTGGCATGAGCAACAGCAATATTATAATATTTTTTGTTTCCCGAAAGGCGTGAAGCGGCAAACAACATCTCCAAGTTCATCATATTATCAACAATAACCGGAAATTGCCCGCTTGTTTCTCCATCCCACGACTGAAAAGAATTCCACGATTTTATTGTTTGTGTACGTTCGTCAAAACGGGTTGAAAGCGATTCGGCGCTTTGAATAATAATATCCCGGTATCCGGCTTTAGGTGCCAGGCGTAGTGCGTTGCCATAGCTGCAATATATCATGAAACCCAAATCGTGGTTACCTGTAAAAGTTTTAAGAGGTTCAAGCGAGGCAGTCCATTTCTCTGCTTCGGCAAGCCAAACAGAGTCTTCGGTTAACTCATAAAGGTACCACAAAGAACCAGGAAAGAAACCGGGAGTCCAATCGTACATATCTGTGGTAGTCAGTTTACCACTATCATCCATAGAACGTGGGTAATTCTTTCCGGTTGGCTCACCCACATTTTTCAGCATTAAATGTGTTTGCGCAGTTGCATACTCTATATTTTCGCGAATGAATTTACTCTTACTTTCAACACAGGCACTAAATGATATAATACTAATAAAGAGACATAAGATTTGTAGATTAACTCTGATAATCTTTTTCATAATATATTTTAATAAAGATATTGCAGTGCAAATATATCCAATCTAATTCACTAATTTCAATTTAATCGTTACTTTTGTACCAACAAATTTTATAGATGTCGTAAATATTAGATATGGCTCAAGGCTCTCGTCAAATACAAACTCAGGCACAGCAGCAGGTTCAAACCTTGTCACCGCAGCAAATACTGGTAGTAAAATTACTGGAATTACCCGCGTTAGAACTCGAAGACCGTATACATGCCGAACTATTGGAGAACCCGGCATTGGAGGAAGGCAAAGAGGAAAGTGCAGATACCATAGAATCAACAGAACTGGAAGAAACAACCGGCGATACCGATTACGATGCACTGAATGATTATCTGACAGAAGATGATATACCCGATTATAAACTACAAGATAACAATCGGTCTAAAGATGAAAAAACGGAAGAGATTCCTTTTTCCGATAGTACCTCTTTCTACGAAATATTAAAGAATCAGTTAGGCGAGCAAGACCTCACCGACCATCAACGTGAGTTAACCGAGTACCTGATTGGCTCTCTTGATGATGATGGACTTTTACGTAAATCGCTCGAAAGCATCAGCGACGAACTGGCTATTTATGCTGGCATATCGGCTACCGAAGAAGAACTGGAAAGTGCTCTTAAAACAATACAAGAGTTCGACCCACCCGGATTGGGTGCGCGTAGTTTGCAGGAGTGTTTATTAATTCAGCTAAACAGAAAAGAAGATACCCCGCTAAAGCAGATAGGAATAGATGTTCTTGAAAAATGTTACGAGGAGTTTACCCGGAAACATTGGGACAAAATAAAGCAGAAGCTGGGTTTGACCGATGAAGTATTTGAAGAAGTTTTAGCCGAAATAACAAAACTGAATCCACGTCCCGGAAGTTCACTGGGTGAAGCCATTGGCAAAAACATGCAGCAGATTATTCCGGACTTTATTGTAGAAACATTAGACGATACAATTACCATCAGTCTTAATAACAAAAATGTTCCTGAACTCCGCATGAATCGTGATTTTACAACCATGTTGGAAGAACATACCCGCAATAAAAGCAATCAGAGTAAAGAGTCGCGAGATGCAATGATGTTTCTGAAACAGAAAATGGATGCAGCTCAAGGTTTTATTGATGCAGTTAAACAACGCCAAAATACATTGATGACCACCATGGAAGCCATTGTGGATATTCAACGCCCCTTTTTCCTTGAGGGAGACGAATCGTTGCTCCGCCCTATGATACTAAAAGATGTGGCCGAGCGTAATGGTTTGGATATATCTACAATTTCTCGCGTGAGCAACAGTAAATATGTACAAACTAACTATGGCGTATATTCGCTGAAGTTCTTTTTTAGCGATGGATATGTAACCGAGGATGGTGAAGAGATGTCTGTACGCGAAATTAAGAACATTCTCAAGGAATGTATTGAAGGAGAAGATAAGAAAAAACCATATACCGATGATGAACTGGCCGAGATGCTTAAAGTAAAAGGCTATCCTATAGCCCGGCGCACAGTAGCCAAATATCGTCAGCAATTAAATATACCAGTAGCCCGGTTAAGAAAATGATGAGCGAAAATAAATCAATAACAGAACGGATACTAACAGTTAGTTCGAAAGTAATATCTGTTGTATCTGTACCTTTCTTTATTCCAGTCATTGCATTTATTGCATTGTTCTTGTTTACGTACTTAAGAATAATGCCAATTGGGTATAAATTGGTTGTACTGGGTATGGTTGTTAGCTTTACTATACTACTGCCGATTTTACTGATTTTCTTATTCCTGAAAATAAGTGGTGCACCTACTAGCAACTTAGGTCGCAGAGGCAGGCGTTATGTGCCTTATTTATTAACAATTATCTCCTTTATTTTCTGTTCATTGATGATGCGCCGTTTAAATATACCCTGGTATATGAATGGTATTATATTATCTTCCATCTTAATTATGATTGTATTCCTCATTGCAAACCTGAGATGGAAAATCAGTGCACATGCCGGTGGCATGGGAGCCATTATTGGTGGCCTGGTTACTTTGGCAAATGTATTTGGTTACAATCCGGTTTGGTTACTTTGTATATTTATTATACTTGCCGGTTTAGTTGGCACATCTCAAATGATACTAGGCAAGCACTCCTTAAACGAGGTGTTAGCCGGCTTTACAATCGGGCTGATTTGTACCATTGTTGTTTTATACCCAACAACAAGTAACATATTCTTCAGATATTTATTCTAACCAAAAAATAGTATTAACTCTCTAAATTTAATTATCATGAACATCCCAGAAGGACTTAAGTACACAAGCGAACATGAATGGGTACGCATTGACGGTGACATTGCTTATGTAGGTATAACAGATTATGCACAAGAGCAATTGGGCGATATTGTATTTGTGGATATACCCAGCGTTGGCGAAACATTAAACGCAGGCGAAGTTTTTGGAACCATTGAGGTTGTTAAAACTGTATCCGATTTATTTCTTCCTATTGCCGGCGAAGTACTGGAACAGAACGAAGAACTTGAGTCGAACCCCGAATTAGTAAACAATGATCCTTATGGAAAAGGATGGTTAATAAAACTCAAACCAAATGATGTAGCCGATCTGGGCGATCTTTTAGATGCGGATGGCTATAAAGCAATATTATAATAGTTGAGAGTTGAAAGTTGAGAGTTGAAAGTTACCTCCGTATAATTAAGGTGAATCATCTGACTCTCAACTCTCAACTCTCAACTCTCAACTCAATAATTATGTCTCCAATTGTAAGTATTATTATGGGCAGCACCTCCGATCTTCCTGTTATGGAAAAGGCTGCACAACTTCTGAATGAACTTGAAGTTCCTTTCGAAATGAATGCCCTATCGGCACACCGTACCCCCGAAGAAGTTGAACACTTCTCGAAGAATGCGCATTCGCGTGGAATTAAAGTAATTATTGCCGCAGCTGGTATGGCTGCTCATTTGCCCGGTGTTATTGCGGCCTCTACTCCATTACCAGTTATTGGTGTACCCATCAAAGCATCGCTCGAAGGAATGGATGCGTTATTAGCCATTGTTCAAATGCCTCCGGGAATTCCTGTAGCAACAGTAGGTATAAATGGTGCCCTGAATGCTGCTATTCTTGCAGTACAAATGCTCTCTCTGGAAAACAAAGAATTAGAAGCCAAATTCATTGCTTATAAACAAAATCTTAAAAAGAAGATCGTTAGTGCTAATGAAGATCTAAAGAAAGTTGAATATACGTTTAAAACAAATTGATGGATTTATTTAATTACTCTCGTCGCGAAACATCTGTGGTGCAAATAGGTGGTGTTCCAATGGGCGGAAATCACCCTATTCGGATCCAGTCTATGACCAATACTTCAACAATGGATACAGAAGCGTCTGTAGAACAAGCTAAACGCATTGTGGATGCCGGAGGTGAGTATGTTCGTCTTACAACACAGGGCATAAAAGAGGCCGAAAACCTAAAGGATATAAACATCAATTTACGTAGAGATGGTTATATGGTTCCCTTGGTTGCCGATGTACATTTTAACCCTAAAGTAGCCGATGTTGCAGCACAATATGCCGAAAAGGTACGCATTAATCCGGGAAATTATGTAGACCCTGCCCGTACTTTTAAAAAGCTGGAGTACACAGATGAGGAATATAGCTTAGAATTGTTGAAAATCAGAGAACGCTTTATTCCTTTTCTTGCTATCTGCAAAGAAAACTACACCGCTATACGGATAGGCGTAAATCATGGTTCTTTATCCGACCGTATTATGTCGCGCTATGGCGACACACCCGAAGGTATGGTAGAATCGTGTATGGAGTTTTTGCGTATATGTGTTGAGCAGCACTTCATGAATGTAGTTATTTCCATAAAAGCATCTAATACGGTTGTAATGGTGCGCACTGTCCGCTTGTTGGCAGCAGCAATGGATAAGGAAAATATGAATTTCCCGCTCCACCTGGGCGTAACAGAAGCTGGTGATGGCGAGGATGGACGAATAAAGTCTGCTCTAGGCATCGGTGCTTTACTTGCCGATGGTTTGGGCGATACAATCCGCGTATCATTGAGCGAAGAGCCCGAAGCTGAGATTCCGGTTGCCCGAAAGCTGGTAAATTACATCAAACAACGACAAAACCATCTTTATATCCCAGGTATTCAGGCCGATAACTTTAATTATCTTTCACCAGAAAGAAGACGAACAAAGGCTGTTGGCAATATTGGTGGTGATAATCTTCCGGTTGTGATATCAGCACGAATGGGAGAAGAGAAAGAAATACATCCGCAATTCAAACCCGATTATATTTATACCGGCATACATATACCACACACCGAAAGGCAAGAAGGAATTCAGTATGTTTTTGATGGTGACGAGTGGAAAGGTGAACCCAATACCTGGCCGGCATTTAATTTGGAGCATTTAGAATTGATAGAAAGTTCGCAGGCAACCATAAAATTCCTGTTTACCCCCTACCCTCTTTTATCCGAAAAAATCACAAGCATTCTCCGCAATCACCCGGAAATAGTGGTTATATCACAAACCATCCTTCCCAATCGTGTGGGAGAGCATCGTGCTTTGGTTCATAACCTGATGACTGAAGGACTAGAAAACCCCATAGTGTTTTTCCAACATTACTCTGAGAATGAGGCTGAGAATTTGCAGATAAAATCGGCTGCCGATATGGGGGCACTGATTATGGACGGCTTTTACGATGGTATTTTCCTGCTTAATCAAGGCAACATACAACCAGAAATCGTTGATTCTGTTGCATTTGGCATATTACAGGCAGGACGTATACGAACCAGTAAAACCGAATATATATCTTGTCCCGGATGCGGTCGTACACTTTTTAACTTACAAAGCACTATAGCCCGTGTTAAGGCAGCAACTTCGCATCTTAAAGGTTTGAAGATTGGTATAATGGGATGTATTGTAAATGGTCCCGGCGAAATGGCCGATGCCGATTACGGATATGTAGGTGCCGGCAGAGGAAAAGTCAGCCTTTACAAAGGAAAAGAGTGTATTGAAAAGAATATACCAGAGGAAGAAGCTGTTGATAAGTTGATAGCTTTGATTAAAGCTAATGGCGATTATTTTCCGGCAAATCAATAATAACTACAGATTTCACCACAGAGTTCACAGAGGTATGCGGCATCGTATTTAAAACTCTGTGAATTCTGTGGCGAATCAGCTAATAAGAGGATGTATTATACATAATCATCGCCAAACATTATCTGGGCATCGTTTACGTATTTTCGGATTGTTTGTTCCTCATCTTTTTTACATATAAGCAGTACGTTTTCCGATTCGGCTACAAGATAGCCATCAAGCCCCTCTATTACAGCAAGTTTACCTTTAGGCAAAGCCACAATATTGTTTTTGCTGTTATAAATGATTGATTCTCCTTTAAGCACAACATTATTATTTTCGTCTTTGGGAGATAAATCATAGAGAGAACCCCAAGTACCTAAGTCGGACCAGCCAAAATCCCCCAGCGAAACATATACATTGTCGGCCTTTTCCATAACACCTATATCAATGGATACGTTAGGGCATGCAGGGAATCGTTCATTAATAAATTCTTTTTCGGCAGGTGTGCCATAAATATCGCTTCCGGCATTTAGTTTCTCACTAAGTTCGGGAAGTAATTTCTCTCCTGCCCGGATAATGCTTTGTACATTCCAGATAAAAAGACCCGAATTCCAATAGAATTCTCCACTTTCCATAAATACCTTAGCCAATTCCAGCTCTGGTTTTTCAGTGAATGTTTTTACCTTATAGAAGTTTTCTCCTGTTTGTTCTGCTATCTGGATATATCCGTATCCTGTTTCAGGACGGTTTGGCTTGATACCAAGCGTCAGTAGTCTGTCGTATTGAGCAACAAACTCAAGCCCATTACTTATTGCATTCAGAAATTCATCTTCTTTTAAGATTAAATGATCGGAAGGCGCTACTACAATATTAGCATTCGGGTTGAGTGCTCTTATGTGATATGATGCCCATGCTATACAAGGTGCGGTATTTCTTCTGGTTGGTTCTAACAATATTTGTTCAGGTTCAAGTTCGGGTAATTGGTATTTTACCAGGTCGGCATACATTTCGTTGGTTACTACCAGAATATTTTCTGTGGGTATTATTTTATTGAAGCGATCGAATGTTTGCTGCAACAGGGAGCGTCCGGTACCAAAAAAGTCAAGGAATTGTTTCGGAAGCGATTTTCGGCTGAACGGCCAAAACCGGCTTCCTATTCCCCCTCCCATAATAACACAGTAATTATCTTTATTCATCATATCAGTGATTGTTTTAAAGTTTTCGCTAAAATAGTACTAATTTAAAGAATAAGGAAACACCTTTCTATCTTATTATCTTTTTTTACTTTTTTTCGGTTAAAGTATTGTGGTTTTAAAAAAAACACATATCTTTGCACCGCAATTAAGCCCAGATGGCGGAATCGGTAGACGCGCTGGTCTCAAACACCAGTGGATTCACTTCCATCCCGGTTCGACCCCGGGTCTGGGTACAACAAAAAAGAGCGCTGATAATCAGTGCTCTTTTTTTGTTTATAACCCAACCTATTAAACAGCAATCAATGGAACAGAATGTTTGGCAAGAAATAGAAGCACTACACCAAAAGTTTCAAGAACTTGGAATCAGCGAAGCGGTGGATTACGAAAAGTACTACCTCTATTCTCTTATTACCCATTCCACAGCCATTGAAGGCTCTACACTGACAGAGATAGAAACCCAACTCTTGTTTGATGAAGGAGTGGTAGCTGGTGGCAAACCACTTGTTCACCACTTGATGAATGAGGACCTGAAGCAAGCGTATGACCTTGCTAAGGAAGAAGCTTCGCATTCTGTTTCGATCACTCCTGCATTCTTGCAAAAGCTGAATGCTACACTGATGCGTACTACCGGCAGTGCACACAGCGTAATGGGTGGTTCTTTCGATTCTTCTAAAGGCGAATACCGTTTATGTGGCGTTACAGCAGGCGTTGGCGGACATTCTTATATGAATTATCAAAAAGTACCTGCTAAGGTTACTGAACTATGCGGTCAACTGCAAGAGCGTATCAGCATAGCATCTATCATCCGGGATCAATATGAACTTAGCTTCAATGCCCATTTAAATCTAGTAACTATTCATCCGTGGGTAGATGGCAACGGAAGAACTGCCCGCTTGCTGATGAATTATATCCAATTCTGCTACCATCTTTTTCCAACCAAGATATTTAAGGAAGATAGGGATGAATATATCATTGCCTTGCGCCAGTCGCAGGATGAGGATAACAACCTCCCTTTCTTGTCGTTTATGGCTGGTCAATTAAAGAAATCTCTCGCATTGGAGATTGAACATTTCAATACTTCACAGAAGAGAGGATTTAGCTTTATGTTTTAAATCCGTCAAACTTTCTTTTTAACCAATTGAGTCCTTGTTTGTTGTCCAACAATGCGTTTACCTTTATAAATATTAGTGTGTTCGCATTCAATATCTAAATTGTCCCAACCCATCATTTCTAATATTTTCCGGGCTTTCTTTCTTACAATATTCCAATCATTATTGGTGTCTAATAATGAGTCGTCCCAGAAGTCGGGATTTTTATCCCCACTATACTGTTCAAAAAGATCATCAAGCAACATTAGTTCATTGAGAACATCTTCATTTAACAATTCATTATCTAAGTATTGTTTGTAGGAGTGTGTAAAATAAAAATCGAAGTCTAAAGCCATTTCATCTGCCGCAGCACCCATTCCAATGATGTATTTTTGCTTATCGGCATTACTAGCTATGGTAATAAGACTTTTTATTAACTCGCCAAATTTCCATAAGAGTAGATTTTCTTCTTTACGCAGGTCAGTTTGACTATAATTATATGTAGGTTCAAATTGCATAGCTGAATCATAAATAACTCAAGTTATGCAAATATAACAATTAACCAAATAAATTCACGATTCATAATTCATAATTCATAATTATTATCTATCTTTGCCGCCTCTAAGAACATTTTATATATTTAAAGATCTAAGAATTATGTATTTAGATGCAGCTAAGAAAAAAGAAATCTTTGAAAAGTACGGAAAGTCTAACTCTGATACTGGCTCACCTGAGGCGCAGATAGCTTTGTTTTCATACCGTATTTCTCACCTGACTGAGCACATGAAGCTCAACAGAAAAGATTATAGCACTGAAAGAGCTTTAACAATGTTGGTAGGTAAGCGTCGTGGATTGCTTAACTATCTTAAAAACAATGATATCGAAAGATATCGTGCAATTGTTAAGGAACTTGGCTTGAGAAAGTAAGAAATTGCTTCCTTAAAGAAAAAAATTAAGACGAAAGGCTGTCCAATTAGTTTTGGACAGCCTTTGTTGTATCTGACAGTCTACATTAATAGCAAGAACACATACTGATGAACTCAAAAAGTGGTTACCACTACAGGTGCCAGTGGTTACCATTGGTACTGCTGGTGGTTACCACTACAGATATCCGTGGTAACCAGTGAGGCGGTAGTGGTAACCAGTGTTGTTGTTTTTAAATCCTTCAACACTTACCTGAACGAAAAGCAAAAGTTTATTTGTATATTTGCGGTACATATTACAACATTATGATAGCCGAAATCACATTTAAGAATTTTTTCTCATTTAAGAAAGAAACCACATTACGTTTTGAGGCAGACAATGATTCAGCTTTAGAAGAATTTCATGTTGTAAAAATTGAACCTGATGTAAAACTTCTAAAGCTAGGGATTCTTTATGGAGCAAATGCTTCGGGTAAGAGTAATGTGTATCAAAAAGGAATGAGGCTGAGAACCTGCGTTTAAAGAAACTAAAGGAGAAATATCTCAACGATAATAGAGTACTTATATGCGATAGTTTGCAATGTATTGAGTATTGGTTTATTCTTCATTACGAAGACACTTGTCCAGCACACACAAATAGTAATGACACTGTTAAGCATTTGAAGAAACATATTTCTGATTATGACAAATCTGAGAAGTATCTTAAAAATTCATCTTGGGTGGAACGCTTAAATATGAGTGAAAACCTAGAAAAAGCTCTTGTTAGGGCTGAAAGATATAAAGAAGGGCAGTCGTATACAAAAGTGTATAAGGCTGTTTTGAGGTTGGAGTAAATGACCGAATTGTAAAATATGGAAACAAATAACTTGATATGAAATGAATAAAATACGATTAAGAAAATTTATTCCTGATTTTCTTTTAACATCATTAAAAGAGATTGAAACTAAAAGGGATTTTAATAAATGGGTGAAAGCAGGTAAGCCTATTCCACCAGTTCATGCTGCAAAAAGAATGATGATAAGGGAGTACCAGCAAAAAAACAATTCTAAAATACTGGTAGAGACGGGCACATATACAGGAGAAATGGTGTTTGTGCAAATGCCTTATTTTTCTGAGATTTATAGTATTGAGTTATCCAATTATTATTATAAAAAGGCAGTTAAACGATTTAAACGTTATTCGCAAATTCATTTATATCATGGTGATTCGGCCCTGATGTTGAAGGAAGTTGTTTCTAAATTAGATACTGCTGCAATTTTCTGGCTGGATGGACATTACTCAGGAGGCCTAACAGCTAAAGGGGAACTTGAATGTCCAATCTTTGCAGAAATAGATGCTGTTGTTTCTTCCCCACAAAAACATGTAATGTTAATAGATGATGCACACTGTTTTGTGGGTGAGAATGACTATCCTACTGTTGATGAACTTAAAACTTATTTTGACAACTCGCGACGAAATTACACTTTTAACGTAAGAAATAACATAATAATAATTGAATTATTAAATAACTAATGTCAGGTACATTAAAAGAAAAAACAGCTAAAGGCCTGTTTTGGGGAGGGATTAGTAATGGTGTGTTACAGTTGCTTAATCTGGTCTTTGGAGTTTTTCTGGCACGTATCTTGAATGCCAACGATTATGGCATGGTAGGTATGTTAGCTATTTTTTCACTGTTGAGCAGTACTATTCAAGAAAGCGGTTTAACGGCAGCTATAGCAAATAAAAAAGAAGTAAGTCACAATGATTATAATGCTGTTTTCTGGTTTAATATTATAATAGGTAGCCTTTTATATATTGTTCTTTTCCTTATTTCGCCGCTTATAGCCGTTTTTTATAAGATTCCGGAACTGACCTCTTTGGCTCGTTATAGTTTTCTTGGATTCTTAATATCAAGTTTTGGAGTTGTACAAAACTCTTATTTTTTTCGTAATTTGATGATAAAGCAGAAATCAATATCGTTAATGGTAAGTCTTGCCATTTCAGGGATTATTGGTATTGTGTTAGCATATAATGGATTCTCATATTGGGGCATTGCAACTCAAAATATTGTATATATAACTTGTGTCGTTTCTTGCTATTGGTATTTTTCGCCATGGCGGCCCACCTTTAAATTGGATTTTACTCCACTGAAACAAATGATTGGTTTCAGTAGTAAACTTCTGATAACAAATTTATTTATTCATCTAAACAATAATTTGTTCTCTATCTTATTGGGCAAATTTTACACAAAAGCAGATGTTGGTAATTATACACAAGCCAACAAATGGAATTATATGGGGTATTCTTTGGTGAGCGATACTCTACATAATGTATCGCAACCTGTTCTTGCTAAAATAAACGATGACGTATTACGACAGCAAAATGTGTTTCGTAAATTGTTACGGTTCACTTCATTTATAGCTTTCCCAGTTATGCTTGGAATATCATTTGTTTCCTATGAATTGATTGTTATAACCATTACAGAAAAATGGCTACCTGCTGTGGAAATACTTCAACTGCTTTGTATAAGTGGGGCATTTATTCCAATTATCCGTCTTTATTCTAATTTACTTATAAGCCGGGGAAAATCCAATGTATATATGTGGTGTAACATTACATTATGTCTTTCCTTACTGGTTTCAATGTTGATAACTCATTCATTCGGGATGCGGGCAATGTTTATAGGCTATGTTATCATAAATATTTGCTGGGTGCTTGTATGGCATTATTTTTTATGGAAGGAAATAAAAATATCTCTGTTGAATGCTTTAAAAGATATTCTCCCATTTTTGGTAATTACAATAACCTCTATTTTAATTTCATATTTCTTATTAAAAGAGATTAATAATTTGTATATACGTTTTGTTGGAAAAATACTTCTTACTGCAATTCTGTATGTTATTATTTTATGGATAACCCGTGCAAAAGTATTTAGGGAAAGTCTAACATTTTTAAAGCAAAGAACAATATGATAACTTTTGTACCTGTGGGCGGACTGGCAAATAGAATGAGAGCAGTACTTGCGGCTATTGCTTTAGCACAGGATACTCAGTCCAGGTTACACATTATTTGGTATCGCGATTGGGCATTAAAATGCCGCTTCGATCAGTTGTTTCAGCCTCTTAATCTACCAGGAGTTACATTAAAAGAAGCAACCATTGTTGATTTAATTTTACGCGACCGCCCACGTAGAAGAAACTTTCATCTACCAAAAATCTTTCAGACCCTAAAGTATGATGCCCGCATTTATGAAAAAGATTCAACTCGATTAAAACGAGAAGGATTTGACTTTAAACAATGGACAGTGGGTAAGAAGAACTGTTATATAGCCAGTTGGGTGCATTTTCATTCAACACCCAACACAGAATCATACAAATTATTCGTACCTCAACCCGAATTGTTGTTGCAAATAGAAGAAATAGCAGAAAAATTCACCCCTGCAACTATAGGTATACATATACGTCGTACAGACAATGCTATAAGCATCGACCAAAGCCCAACAGAACAATTTATTCAACGCATGAATGAGGAAATAGAAAAGAACCCTGAAACAACTTTCTATCTGGCCACTGATTCCCAAGAAGATAAATCCCTATTGCAGCAAATATTTGGTGAAAGAGTTATAACTTCTACCAAGAAAGTTGAACGCAATAATCCATTGGGCATACAACATGCGGTTGTTGAATTATATCTGCTTTCAAGAACAAGTCATATTTTGGGTTCTTTCCAAAGTTCATATTCTGAAGCAGCAGCCTATATTGGAAATATAAAATGTGAGATGATTCAAAAGCAGCAAAGGTAGTTGCATAAAAAATCATATCTTTGTTTATTACATTGTATAATATATAAAATATGCAAGCAATTATTTTAGCAGCAGGAATGGGGAAACGCCTTGGCGAATTGACCAAAGAGAATACAAAATGTATGATCAAAGTCAATGATGTTTATTTGATTGATCGCTTGCTACAGCAATTATCAGAATTAAAACTTCGCCGGATTATTATTGTTATAGGATATAAAGGCGAAAAATTAAAAGAACATGTAGGGTTTACCATTCATGATACACCCATTCAATATATAGAAAATCCAATATATGATAAGACAAATAATATATACTCTCTTTATTTGGCGAAAAAACAATTGCAAGAAGATGATACATTATTGATTGAATCAGACCTTATTTTTGATGCATCTATCTTTCACAGAGTGTTAGCTGATACATTTCCAAATTTAGTTGTGGTAGCAAAGTATAAACCATGGATGAATGGAACAATGGTTCAGATAAATGAAACGAATGATATTGTAAATTTCATTCCGGATAAAGCATTCAGCTACAAAGATGCAGATACCTATTATAAAACTGTAAATATCTACAAATTCAGTAAAGCATTTAGCAATAATAGTTATGTGCCTTTTTTGGAAGCATACAGTAAAGCTTTAGGTAATAATGAATATTACGAACAGGTTCTGCGAGTAATTACTCTTTTGGATAACTGTGAGCTGAAAGCTCTTATATTAGACAAAGAATCTTGGTATGAAATTGATGACATATTAGATCTTGACATTGCAGAGACTATTTTTGCAGAAAATAACAGTCTGGAATTATATCATAAAAGATTTGGTGGATATTGGCGATTTCCTTTTTTGAAAGACTTTTGTTATTTGGTAAATCCCTATTTCCCACCTAAGCGGATGAAAGAGGAAATCAAATCAAATTTTGATATCCTTTTAAGTGAATATCCATCAGGGATATCTGTGAACAGTTTGTTAATGGCAAGAAATTTGGGTATCAAACCCGAATACATAACCATAGGAAATGGTGCGGCAGAATTGATTAAAGATTTAATGGCAACAGTTGAAGGTAACATTGGGATTACATACCCAACATTCGAAGAGTACCCCAATCGTATAAGCCCCGAAAGAATCATAGAATACTTGCCATCGAATAATGGTTTCACTTATTCGGCACAAGATCTTATAAACTATTTTGACAACAAGAAGCTTTCTGTCATGTTACTCATTAATCCAGATAATCCTTCAGGAAATTTTATAGAAAAACCAGACCTATTCATTCTTGCAAATTGGGCTCAGAAGCAAAACATTCTTTTAATCATTGATGAATCGTTTGTTGATTTTTCCGCCGAAAGCTACCAGAACACATTGATAACTAATGACATTTTAGAAAAATATCAGAACTTGGTCGTAATTAAAAGTATTTCAAAGTCTTATGGAGTACCTGGCCTAAGGTTAGGCCTGATGGCAAGTGCATGTATTCCACTGATTACTATGATCCGGAAATCATTATCTATTTGGAACATAAACTCTTTCGCCGAATTTTACATGCAAATATATAATAAATATGATACCGACTACAAAAATGCTTGTAAAACATTCATCAATGAACGAGAGCGTTTTTTTACTAATTTAAAAGAGATCAGCTATCTGAGAGTAATACCTTCACAAGCAAATTTCTTTTTATGTGAAATAATAGCCCGTTTTTCTTCTAGTGAGTTATCTCTTATCCTATTAAAGAAATATAATATTTTGATTAAGGATTGTAGCAAAAAAGCAGGCTTTAATAACAGGAGTTATATACGAATAGCTATTCGAAATCAAGCTGATAATGATTTAATAGTTAAGGCACTAAAAGAAATAGGGGAATAATATGAGCAAACAAATATGTATATGTGGTGGTGGTGCTTTAGGTCATGTTATTGCAGGATATCTTGGTAGTAAAGTTAATTACAAAGTTAATTTGTTAACAAGCAAACCAGAAAAATGGTCGAATTTAATATCAATAAATGATTGCTTTGAAAAGCAATTTCTGGGACAAATTCATTGCATATCCTCTAACCCGCAAGATGTAGTAGAAAACAGT
The DNA here is from genome assembly GCF_010500955.1 of Bacteroides sp. 519. Taxonomy (GTDB): domain Bacteria; phylum Bacteroidota; class Bacteroidia; order Bacteroidales; family Bacteroidaceae; genus Bacteroides. The sequence goes on along the minus strand of NZ_QVMJ01000027.1, from coordinate 18,256 downwards.
GATGTCATTTTATTTTGTTTGCCTGGATATGCAATTGAAACTACTTTAATTAAAATAAAACCTTGGTTAAACTCTTCAATGATCATTGGAAGCGTTGTTGCCAGTACCGGATTTTTTTTTATTGCCCATAAAGTTTTGAAGAAAGAAACTTCCCTATTTGGTTTTCAACGTACCCCTTTTATCTGTAGAATTGACCAGTATGGTGCCTCTGCCAATCTTTTAGGCTATAAAAAACAGTTATGTTTAGCAACTTTAAATATTGATCATCCTGAGACACTGATTACAGAAGTCGAAAAAATGTTTGATACACCTACTGTATTGGCAGAAACTTTCCTTGAAGTTAGTTTTACAAACAGTAACCCTTTATTGCATCCAGCAAGATTATATGCTCTATTTGGCCTTAATAGTAAAAATACTATCTACAACAGCATTCCTGGATTCTATTCAGACTGGAATGATAAGTCCTCTGAATTACTCATTGCATGTGATAAAGAATTCAATTCGATTCTAGAGAAACTTCCCATCAATAAAGATAAAATTCCAACAATATTAGAGCATTATAATAGTACCAATGCTAGTACACTCACGCAAAAGATAAGGTCTATACCTGCTTTCAGTAATATTAAGGCCCCTATGAAACATGCTTCAGAAGGATTTATTTTAGATATAAACAACCGGTATTTTACTGAAGATTTTCCCTTTGGTATACTAATACTAAAATCAGTAGCCGAAATATTAGGTATCAAAACGCCATACATAAATCAGATTCTACTTTGGGGGCAACAAGTTATGGATAAGATCTACCTAAATGATAATGGGGATCTTTTGAAGAAAGAACTTATGGGGACAGGTTATATATCTTCAGATGTTTTTAGAGAAATGATGCAATTAGTAAATTCTCAAGATCAATCATGCAAGAACTAAGAAAACGATTTAATCCGGATGGATCTATATTAAGAAAGCAACAACTACGAATGTTGGATCTATTAGTTGTTGTTGATAACGTATGTAAAAAGTATGACATTCCATACTGGTTAAGTTCGGGCACACTATTAGGGGCTGTACGACACAAAGGATTCATTCCATGGGATGATGACCTTGACATAGAAATGATGAGAAAAGATTATCTTCGGTTAGTAAAAGTACTTCCAAATGAACTTCCCGAACAATATATACTACAAACACATGATACAGATGAAAATTATATATTTATTTATGGTAAGTTGAGGGATAAAAACTCATTCTTATCTGAGACTAATAAGTATGACCGGATATTTAAATACCAGGGCATATACATTGACATTTTTCCAATGGAATACATCCCAAAGAGTTTGGCATGGATTGGGGGCCACATGCATGGACAAATATACAAGCAATTAAAGAAAAGTCATATCCCAGATAATATATTAGTGCAACGTACTAATAGAATTTATTGTTTTAATAATCGTTTTAGCTTTCCATTACTTCGATTTATCTCAAAACTATGGCCAGTTAAACAAATAAGGCACTCTTTTGGAACGGCCTATTTTGCCCCACGGTATAAGGAAGACATATTTCCACTATCAGAAATTGAATTTGAAGGGAAATTATTTCCTGCTCCTCATAGCACTCATAATTATTTAAAACGCATTTATGGTGATTATATGACATTACCTGATTTAAACAAGATAACTCCTCATTTCAATGACATTCGATTTACACAATAAAATGAAACAGCTATGAAACCAGCGCTTGTTGATGTATCTGTACTAATCCTCTTTTTTAATCGACCCAAACAGTTATATGAAGTTTTTGAGGTTGTAAAAGAAGCTCGTCCTACTCGATTGTTCTTATATCAGGACGGTCCCCGTGGTGATTATGATCTTCTCAAGATTAATGCATGTCGAGAAATTGTAAAACAGATTGATTGGGAATGCGAAGTACATCATAAATATCAGGAAAAAAATTACGGATGTGATCCTTCGGAATACATATCACAGAAATGGGCTTTTTCTATCACTGATAAATGCATTGTTTTAGAGGATGATGATGTGCCGTCTGTGTCTTTCTTTCATTTTTGCAAGGAATTACTTGATAAATATGAAAATGACCCACGAATATTTGTGATTTCTGGTTTTAACCATGAAGAGATAACACCAAATATTCCATATGATTATTTTTTCACATCCAACCTATCTATTTGGGGTTGGGCTAGTTGGCGAAGAGTGATTGAACAATGGGATGAATATTATTCTTTCTTAGATGATGATTTTAATAGAAAACAGTTAGAATCCTTAATCAAAGAACGAAAATATAAACAAGATTTTATTTACACTTGTCAGCGTCACAGAGAAAGCAGAAAAGCTTATTATGAAACGATATTTTATGCTTCAATGTTATTAAACTCCGGATTGGCCATTGTACCTACACGCAATATGATAAATAACTTAGGAGCTACTATGGACTCAACGCATTTCTCCAGTTCTGCTAATGTACTTCCTAAAGGATTTCGACGCATTTTTACAATGAAGCGCTATGATATAGCATTTCCTTTACAACATCCTCATTATATAATTGAAAATATAGAATACAAAAAAACAGTTTATCGCATAATGGCATGGGGCCATCCTTTCATTAAAATATCCCGTTCTATAGAGGAACTTATATTGAATTTAAAACATGGAAACTTCTCAAGAATAAGCGAAGCAATAAGACATCGCATTAATAAAATTTGTAAGAAAGATAAACGTCTATAGTAATTTCAAGTTATGAGAGTACTCCTAATAAACACCTCCGAACGAACAGGCGGGGCCGCCATTGCAGCCAGTCGTTTAATGGATGCCCTGATCAGCCATGGAATAAAAGCCAAATTGCTGGTTAGAGATAAACAGACTACAAAAATAAGTGTAGTAAAAACAGAACATAACTGGATTGCTGTATGGAATTTTGTTTGGGAACGCATAGTAATATGGATTGCAAACAGATTCAGCAAGAAAAACCTTTTTGCTGTTGATATAGCAAATGTTGGTATGGATATCACTTCCTTACCTGAATTTAAGCAAGCAGATATTATTCATCTACATTGGATAAATCAGGGAATGCTATCACTCAAAAGCATAAAAAAAATACTTAAATCTGGCAAACCTGTTGTTTGGACAATGCATGATATGTGGCCATTTACTGGCATTTGTCATCATGCTAGAGAATGTGACAATTATAAAACAGAATGTCGAGATTGTTTTTATTTAAATGGAACAAGAAAGAAAGATCTATCCACAAAAGTCTTCAATAAGAAAAAGAAAATACTAGCCCACAACTCCATCACCTTCATCGGATGCAGCAAGTGGATAGCAGCCAAAGCTTCGGAAAGCTCATTAACCATAAATCAGCAGGTTCTTAGTATACCTAATCCTATTAACACAAATCTATTTAAACCTAGCAATAAGCTTGAAGCGCGTAAGTTGTGCAACCTACCTCAGCATGCTAAGCTAATACTTTTTGGCTCCGTTAAGATACGAGACAAGCGGAAAGGAGTTGATTACTTTGTTGACTCATGCAAAATACTTGCAAGCAAATACCCCGAGTTATGTCAATCGTTAGGTATTGTTGTATTTGGACATCACTCTAGCGATTTACAAGAAAGGATACCATTCAAAATTTATCCTATGGAATATGTAAAAAGCGAGCACGAACTAATTAGTATATATAATTCTGTAGATCTATATGTAACCCCTTCGCTAGAAGACAATCTGCCTAACACCATTATGGAAGCTATGGCTTGTGGCATACCTTGTGTGGGATTTCAGGTTGGTGGAATACCCGAAATGATAGATCATCTGCACAACGGATATATTGCTGAATACAAATCGGCCGACGATCTGGCTAACGGTATTCATTGGGTATTGGAGGAAAGCGATTACAAACAATTATCCGAAGAGGCCGTTAGAAAAGTTATAAATAACTATTCTGAGAGAACCATCGCCAAAAAATACATCGAAATATACAACAAAGTAATCGGTACCCATGCATAAGCACCTCACACCTACATTCTCAATCGTTACGGTTACCTACAATGCCGGGAAAGCATTGGAAGACACCATCCAAAGTGTCATCACCCAAACTTATCATCATATCGAATATATTGTTGTTGATGGTGCATCTACCGATGGTACTCTGGCAATACTTAACAAATACCAATCGTACATTAGTACCCTTATTACCGAACCAGACAAAGGGATATATGATGCTATGAATAAAGGATTGAAATGTGCAACCGGTGATTATATTTGTTTCTTAAATGCAGGAGATAGCTTGAAAGAAGACGATACCTTATTTAAAATGGTTCACACTATAAAAAGTAAGGACTTGCCCGATGTGTTATACGGACAAACAGCGTTAGTTGATGCGAACCGCCGCTTCCTACGAATGAGAAGACTTGAAGCACCCGAGGCACTTAATTGGAAAAGCTTTAAGCAAGGCATGCTTGTTTGTCACCAAGCCTTTTTTGCCAAACGAACGCTTGCCGAACCTTATGACTTGCAATACCGGTTCTCGTCCGACTTTGATTGGTGTATCCGTATGATGAAGAAAGCGAAGGTACTTCACAATACTCATCTAACTATTATCGACTATCTGGAAGAGGGAACAACAACCCAAAACCGCAAGGCCTCGCTGAAAGAACGATTCCGCATAATGGTGAAACATTATGGATGGTTTTCCACCATTATGCATCATAGCTGGTTTGTACTCCGGTTACTCTTCAAGCCGGGTCAGTAACTCTTCCATGCCGGCAGAAGCTCCTTTTTTTATCACTTCGATAGAACGGCCGGTTGCTACATTCACATCATTGGGATCTATTAAATACACCTTGGCCGATTGGGGAACATAATTAAGCAAACCCGCAGCAGGATACACATTCATAGATGTGCCTATAATAAGGAAGATATCGGCTTGCATTACATAATCTGCTGCTACTTCTATTTTAGGAACAGCTTCGCCAAACCATACAATATAGGGGCGGAGCTGAGAACCATCGTCGGCAAGATCGCCCATTTTTACAATATACTCTTCCGGTTTCAGCTCTTTTATGTATCTGGGATCATCAGGATTATTGCTTGAGCACACTTTGGTAAGTTCACCATGTAAATGAATAACCTTTGAACTGCCTGCACGTTCGTGCAAATTATCAACATTCTGAGTAATTACTGTTACATCAAATTTATGTTCTAATTCGGCAACTAGTTCATGCCCACGGTTTGGCTTAACTTTTAATAATTGCTTGCGGCGTTGATTGTAGAAATCGAGCACCAGGGCAGGATTTGCCTTGAAACCCTCGGGGGTGGCAACTTGCTCAACCGGATATTTGTCCCACAAACCACCGGCATCACGGAATGTACTTATGCCGCTTTCCGCACTCATCCCCGCACCTGATAAAATAATAAGCTTCTTCATTTTTTTTGCAACTTTTATACCTCACCTACAAATTTAATAAAAATATGTTCAGTTAGAGGCTGAAATGAACTAAAATTAAAACACAGAGTCACAGAAACACGGAGCTTTTCCTTGTGCTGAACACAGAGTTCTTGTATGACAAAAGCGAAGCCTCCGTGTTCAGCACAAGGAAAAGCTCCGTGTTTCTGTGTCTCTGTGTTTTTAATTCATTCCCAATCTGATGAAGTTTAAAACTCGGTGTAACCCCGTGAACTCTGCGGTGAAATACTAAAAACAGAATCATAATCCGGTATTATAAGAAATTTTAATCAACGAAAGAGGCTAGCTTTCAAAGAAAAGGTTTACTTTTGCCAATTAAATGTAAAACGCAAAGCTGTAAGTGATTACAGGTATATTACCAAACTTAAATATAATGGATAAATTTAGTTACGCTATTGGCTTGGGAATTGGTCAGAATTTATTGGGAATGGGAGCAAAAAGCATCTCCGTCGACGATTTTTCACAGGCAATAAGCGACGTTTTAAATGGCAGCCCAACTGCAATTAGTCATACAGAAGCCCGGGATATTGTTAACCAGTTTTTTGCCGAATTAGAGAAAAAAATGTCGGAAGAAAACATTCAAAGAGAAAAAGAATTCTTTGATAAGAACAAAGAGAAACCCGAAGTTAAAACTTTGCCAAGCGGACTGCAATATGAAGTTTTAGCCGAAGGCAATGGCAAGCAACCCAAAGCTACCGACAGAGTAAGGTGCCATTACGAAGGCACACTGATTGACGGAACATTATTCGATAGCTCGATTAAACGTGGCGAACCAGCTGTGTTTGGTGTAAACCAGGTAATACCAGGATGGGTTGAAGCACTTCAACTTATGGGCGAAGGAGCAAAATGGAGATTGTATATTCCTTCCGAACTTGGATACGGTGCACAGGGAGCAGGCGAAATGATCCCACCACACAGCACACTGATTTTTGATGTAGAATTATTAGAAGTATTATAAATTTAATTAATGTAATTAAAGCAAAATGAAGAAAGTAAGTATTTTAATGATCATTGCCGCTGCCATGAGTTTTGTATCATGCGCACAAGCTCCTAAAGCTCAGCTTAAAACTGACGTTGACTCATTGTCTTATTCTATTGGTATGGCTCGTACCGACGGTTTAATGAACTGGTTGGTAGGTCAGGTAAAAATGGATACCACTTATATGGACGATTTCATGAGAGGTTTCATTGCAGGTAGCCAAGGTATTACCGATAAGGACATTGCTTATGCAACAGGATTGTCGTTAGGACAAAATGTTAGCAAAAACTGGGTTGAAGGGTTTAACCAACAACTTTTTAGTGGTGACTCAACAAAAACACTCACAAGAGACGATATGATTGCAGGTTTTGTAGCAGGTGTTACCGGCAAAGACATGAAAATGCAATTGATGGAAGCCCAAAGCTACATGGAAACAAACATGCAGAAAATAGCAGAAAAAGCTATTGAAGAAAAATACGGCGAAAACAAAAAAGCCGGTGAAGATTTCCTTGCTGCAAACAAAGATAAAGAAGGTGTAATTACTACCGAAAGCGGTTTGCAATATAAAGTAATTACCGAAGGTACTGGTTCTATTCCTGAAAAAACCGACCGCGTAGTGGTTAACTACCGTGGTACTTTGGTTGACGGAACAGAGTTTGATAGCTCGTACAGCCGTAACGAACCATTCAAAACATTAGTTGGACGTGGTATTATTCAAGGATGGACCGAAGCTCTTTCGCTTATGCCTGTAGGATCAAAATGGGAAATCTATATTCCTTACGACCTTGCCTATGGCACACAAGACAAAGGACAAATCAAACCTTTCTCTACTTTGATATTTGAAATGGAACTTCTGGAAATAGAAACAAAGAAATAAACTTTTTACTCTTTACTGAAAACTAAAAGTTTAGAATAATATGAAAGAGGCATCGACGAAACTATTCGATGCCTCTTTTTTAATATTATTCCAAAATTCAAGGATGATATATAGATAAATTAAAATAAAGTCCTATATTTGCTTACTATTTGATAAGTTAAACTAGAAATCATTAAATATGGAAAAGATAGACAATCTTGACAGACAGATTCTGGAGATCATAACCCAGAATGCTCGTATCCCTTTTAAAGATGTAGCTGCCGAATGTGGAGTTTCGCGTGCAGCCATTCATCAACGTGTGCAACGGCTAATCGATATGGGGGTGATTGTTGGATCGGGCTATAATGTAAACCCTAAAACCTTGGGTTTCAGAACATGTACTTACATTGGCATAACTTTAGAGAAAGGCTCAATGTATAAAGAAGTAGTTGCCAAATTGCAAAATATACCCGAAGTTGTAGAATGTCATTTTACTACCGGTCCATACACCATGTTAACCAAAGTGTATGCCCGCGACAATGAACATCTGATGGATTTGCTGAACAATAAAATGCAAGAAATACCAGGTGTTACTGCAACAGAAACACTTATTTCGTTAGAGCAAAGCATTAAAAAAGAAATTCCAATCCGCTTAGAAATGTAGTAAATGGATTTTTTGAATCAATATCATTTGTCCGGATTAGTTATAGGAGTTTCCACATTTCTCATTATTGGCTTTTTCCACCCTGTGGTTGTGAAGGCCGAATATTATTGGGGAACTAAATGCTGGTGGATATTCCTTATCCTTGGAATAATTGGAGTTGCTGCTTCTTTATGGGTAGAAAACATACTAATATCCTCATTATGTGGGGTTTTTGCTTTCTCCTCATTCTGGACTATTAAAGAAGTTTTTGAACAAGAAGAGCGGGTTAAGAAAGGCTGGTTTCCAAAGAATCCAAAAAGAAGATATAAATTTTAAATTATTCACTTGCATATTTCGAGGAAAACCTATACTTTTGTATCCGCATCCAAGAAATAAAGGATACACGGGCTTTTAGCTCAGTTGGTTAGAGCAACAGACTCATAATCTGGAGGTCCTAGGTTCAAGCCCTAGATGGCCCACTGAAAAAGACGATAAATCAATGGTTTATCGTCTTTTTCGCTTTTATACAGATTGTTTTTTAATGTATTTCGCATAACCTTCTTCACCATCAAAGCAGTTTTTTCCCCTTTGAGTTATATAATTCTCTTTCAGCCATTCCATGAGGCGTGAAGTAATATTCTGGAACTCTTCCGATTTGCCTTTTACCTCTCCTTTATCCAAGTATTCATTAGCAAATTCCATGTAATACAATGTTCCGATGTCATACATGTTTAGGTGTGATATCTCAATGATTTCATCTTTGCGCCAGAGATCATTTTTCAAGAAAACACCTTTGTTGTTCGTTGTTAATATACAACGATCCATATCCAACTCCATGGGTGTAATGAACAAATTTAAAAAATGCTGTTTTACCTGCTGCATGGCACGTTCTGGTGTCAATTTCTCAAAATAGCGTAACTGTCTGTTGTAATTGAAAAACCAGGCATATATATTAAGATGAAGTTCATCAGATGCAAAACGAAGTAGATTATCCACCTCATTATTATTCCAGTAGCCTGTTATTTGTGTAAGTTTATACTTGATTTTCGGCTTTGGACAAAATGTGAGTGGGGTATCCATAAGCTGGCTAGTAGGCGAATAATCAATATCAATGCTACACACTTCCTTCTTTTTGCCACATTGTGTACAGGTTGTAAATACGTTAATGTGTCGGATATCGTTATAATGTTCCCTGTAAGTATAAGCAAACTTCACACTGAAGTGATCATTTTTACATTTACACTTTTGCTTAGCAGGATATCCATCTTGTATCAGATCGTACCAATAATCGAGGCTGTCAAGAATCAGATAGCTGTCGCCACTATTGGTAGTTAGTAATCCGGCACCTTCATTACGAATGATACGAACATCAAAAACAGATTCACCCTTGTCGGTGATAATATCTTTTATAATTTCTTTTTCCATGCAGAATATTCTAGTTCACAAATATATCACAAAAAAACAAAGTTCTTATTCCGGAACCATGATAAGGGCGAATTTTACTACTTTTGCCCCACATTGAATAATAACTCTCAACTCATAACTCACATGAATCATCCTTTTGAACAATTCAATTATTGTCCCAAATGCGGATCATCGGCATTTGTAATACGTAACGAAAAGGCAAAGCAATGTAACGATTGCGGGTTTGTTTATTACTTCAATCCATCGGCAGCAACGGTGGCTTTTATACTGAATGCCAAAAACGAATTATTGGTTTGTCGCAGAGCCAAAGACCCAGCCAAAGGAACACTTGATTTACCCGGTGGTTTTGTTGATATGTTCGAAACCGGCGAAGAAAGCATTATCAGAGAGGTAAAGGAAGAAACCGGACTTGTTGTAAAAGAAGCAATCTATCAGTTCTCTTTGCCTAACCTATATGTATATTCCGGTTTCGAGGTACATACACTGGATATGTTTTTCTTGTGCAAGATAGACGATACAAGCCATATCAAAGCAATGGATGATGTAGCCGAATGCTTCTTCATTCCTTTAAATCAAATTAACCCAGCCGAATTTGGCTTGACTTCCATCAGGGAGGGATTGAATAGGTTCTTGCAAAGAAAATTGTAATACCATAGTAAAAAGAACAGAACATCATAAAAAGCTGTTGCTGATAAAATTTTGTACAAACACAGAAAGCTAAAATTCAACGTCCGTTGGATTTCGTTGCAACAATATAATAGAAAATAATATAATATACCATAACATAAGAAAAAGCAGAAGAAAAAGAAACTGCTGCTGTTGATGATGATATAAAGGCGCGAAGGCACGAAAGGATGAAAGCACGAAGGCATGAAAAAAACACCTTCGTCCTTTCGCGCTTTCATCCTTTCGTGCCTTCGCGCTATATAGACAAGCAGTCTTGGTCTATATAGCATCGCCCCATGAAGCTATATAGCATTGACCCTCAGAGCTATATAGCATTCACTCCTCAAGCTATATAGCAATTGGAGTCGTATCTTTGTAGACAAATGTTAAATCAAGGCCTGTTTTATATTTTATGCCTTATATTTGCATCGGTTTGCAAACAATTAATCCATTAAAACCTTTACTTTTGTAAAAACTATATATTCCTATGAGAACTTATATTCTTCGACTCATTTTTCTCTCTGTCTGCTGGTTGCCATTTACACTGTTGGCTCAAACCACCAGAGAGTTTACTGCACCACAAAAACTATTAAAAGAAGCGCAGGAATTATTTCGGCTAGAAAACTATCTGGCAGCGGTACCACTAGCCAAAGAATACATAAAACAGGAACCGCAATCCAACTATCTGTACGAGGCCGATTACATACTGGCATGTGCAGCTTACGAACTAGAGGATGCCAACAGGCTTGAGATATTAAAACGTTATCTTGCCAAGCATCCTGATACCCCTTACACCAACCGTATCAAAGCATTAATGGCATCGGTGTACTTTTTCAATGAGAACTACAAAAAGGCACTGGAGGTTTTCCAACTAACATCATTGGAGTTGCTTTCTGATGAAGAGCTCAATGATATGACATACCGCATGGCGATCTCGTATCTGGCAACCGACAACCCCACGCAGGCAGTAATCTGGTTCGATACGCTTCGCAGGGTAGGTAGCAAATATCAGGACGACTGTGCATATTATATTTCGTACATCCGGTACACCCAGAAAAGGTACGATGAAGCATTAACCGGATTTGTACAACTGGAAAACAACCCGAAATACAAAACACTTGCACCGTATTATGTGGCCGACATCTATCTGCAACAAAAACAATACGATAAGGCCAAAGCTGTTGCTCAAAAGCATTTAGCAACAATGGTAGTGGACAGTGAGAAAACAGCCGAGATGCACCGCATTCTGGGCGAAGTTTACTATCACTCAAAAGATTACCCTGCTGCTGTGAAAGAATTTGAAAGCTATACCAGCCGAATTAATACACCTCAACGGGGGGCTTTGTACATGATGGGGCTTTCACAATATCAAACCAAGGTGTTCAGCAAAGCAGCTGCTGCACTTGGCGAAGTAACCAAAGTAAACGATAACCTTACCCAAAATGCCAATCTTCATCTTGGGCTTTCTTATCTTCAACTGGCCGATAAAAATAAAGCACGCATGGCTTTTGAACAGGCTGCCGCATCCGATGATGATATAAACATCAAAGAACAAGCCCTTTACAATTATGCATTGGCTATTCACGAAACATCTTTCTCGGCTTTTGGCGAGTCGGTAACGGTTTTCGAGCGTTTCCTCAATCAGTTCCCTAACTCGACCCATACCGAACAGATAAGCAGTTACCTGGTCGATGTATATCTCAACACCCGTAGCTACGAGGCTGCATTAACATCTATCGAAAGAATTTCTCGCCCCAACAACCAGATAATGGAAGCCAAGCAGAAAATTCTTTTCCAACTAGGAACCCAAAGTTTTGCAAATGCCAACTTCCTGAAGGCGGCCGGCTACTTTACCCGCTCCACTGAAATTGGACGATACAACCAGCAAACCAATGCCGAAGCCCATTACTGGCGGGGCGAAGCTTATTACCGCCTGAATAGTTTACCCGAGGCAACGCGCGATTTTACCGAGTATCTGCACCTCAACCGGCAGCCCAATACCGAGATGTATGCACTGGCGCAATACAACCTTGGCTACATAGCTTTCCATCGCAAAGATTATAGCAACGCACGTAACTATCTGCAACAATTTGTAAGAGCATACAAAAGTGAGGACAAGACCATACTTGCCGATGCTTACAACCGCATTGCCGACTGTTACCTGCAAACACGTAACTTTAGCGATGCCAAGCAATACTATTCGCAGGCAGAGGGTTTGAATACGTCGACCGGCGATTACTCGTTCTACCAACTGGCACTTGTTGCCGGGTTAGAAAAAGATTATGCAGGTAAAATTACGCTGTTAAACAGGCTGGCCGGCAAGTATCCGGCATCGCCTTACGCCGTAAATGCTCTGTACGAAAAAGGACGTTCTTATGTGTTGATGAATAACAACACACAGGCCATTAACGCTTTCAATGAGTTACTAACCAAATATCCCGAAAGCCCTGTTACCCGTAAAGCCGCAACCGAGATTGGATTGTTGCATTACCAAAACGAGCAATACGATCAGGCCATCAATGCCTACAAATACGTGATACAGAAATATCCCGGCAGCGAAGAGGCTCGTTTAGCTTTTCATGATTTGAAATCGATTTATATCGACCTCAACCGGGTAGACGAGTTTGCATCACTGGCGCAAAGCCTTCCAGGCAATGTACATTTCGATGTAAACGAACAAGACTCGCTTACGTATGTAGCTGCCGAAAAGGTATATGCACGTGGCCAGATAAATCAAGCTAAAGAAAGCTTTAACAGGTATATTCAGAGTTATCCGCAGGGTGCCTTTACCCTCAATGCCCATTACTATTTAACCGTAATAGCCAAAGAGCAGAAAAACCCGGAACTGGTATTGTTACATTCGGCCAAATTGCTCGAATATCCGGATAACCCATTCTCGGAAGAGGGGCTTGCCATGCGTGCCGAAGTACAGTTTAACCAACAGAGCTACAAGGAGGCACTGGCAACCTACAGAATGCTGAAAGAGAAAGCATCGAATGCCGACCGGCGGGTACTGGCCGAAACCGGTATCTTGCGAAGTGCTTTCTTCTTGCGGGATGATACGGAAATTATACATGCAGCAACCGATTTGCTTGGCGAGTCTAAGCTGTCGCCCGAGTTAGTAACCGAGGCTACCTACTACAGGGCCAAGGCGTATTTAAGACAAAATGCAACTCAAGCTGCAACAACCGATTTGAAAGCACTTGCTAAAGATACCCGCAACCTGTTTGGGGCCGAAGCAAAATACCTGGTTGCCGAACTGTTGTACAATCAGAAAAACTATGATGTGGCCGAGAAAGAGTTACTCAACTTTATTCAGCAAAGCACCCCGCATACCTATTGGTTAGCCAGAGGCTTTATACTGCTATCTGATGTATATGTAGCCATGGGCCGCCAACTGGATGCCCGCCAGTACTTACTTAGTTTGCAACAAAACTATCAGGAAGATGATGGTATTAAGAGTATGATTGAAACCAGATTAGAGAAGTTATGAGTAGTGAGTAATGAGTAGTGAGTTATGAGTAGTGAGTTAACTCAATTCATAACTCACCACTCAAAACTCATTACTCAAAACTCATCACTCACCACTCATTACTCACCACTCATTACTCATTACTCAAAACTTATAAAAATATGAACTCAAAACTCATAACTCATTACTCATTACTCTATATAGGCATCCTGTTAACAGGTATTGTTTCTCAAGCAAATGCTCAAACTCCTGCCGATACATTACTGAATCGTACAGTGGTAGTAGAGCAGCAATACAATCCGGATATAATGGATGCCCAGAAAGTAAATGTTGTTCCTAAAGTAGAAGAAATCAAAGTTTCGCCCCGGACGGTGGTATACGATAATAAATTGTCGCTTGCTACTTCATTCCCCGCCGAAACGATGGGTGTATATGCAGCCAAAGAGGAACAAGAAAATCCCATGAGAGGATATGTACGCCTGGGATATGGTGCTTATGGTAATCTGGATGCACATGCCAATTACCTCTTCACCCCTTCGGGCAACGACAAACTGAATATCCTTTTCGACATGGACGGCAGAAGCGGTAAGCTAAGAATGTACGATAGCGATAATAAATGGAAAAGCCACTATTACCGTACCAAAGCACAAGTAGCATATACCCATCAGTTCAAAACGGTTGATATGGATATTGCCGGAGATTTTGGATTGAGCAACTTCAACAATCACCCCAATTCGCCCACCCGCCAAAAGAAGTTTACTTCTGGTGCCGGACACCTTGGTTTTAAGTCGACCGACGATAATCTGCCGGTTCTGTTCAATGCAGAAACCAATTTAATGCTTTACTCGCGCGCGTACAATTTTATAAACAATGGCGATGCTTTGAAAGAAAGCCTTATCCGCACAAAAGCCGATGTTACCGGATTAATCACCGACGAGCAAACCATCAGCTTGGGAGTGGAAATGAACAATCGTTTCCTGAATCAGGATTATAAAAACAGTACTTCCATATTGCTTAATCCGTATTACGAATTAAAAAATAATAACTGGAAACTGCATGTAGGAGCCAATGCCGATTTTGCTTTCGGCTTTGGAGACAAGTTTAGCTTTTCGCCCGATGTGGTAATCAACTACATATTCTCCGACAGCTACATTGTGTATGCCAAAGCTACTGGTGGCAGAATGATGAACGATTTCCGCAGACTGGAAATGTACAACCCCCACGGCGAGCTTCATACCACTCAGTTAAAAGACAGTTATGAGCAGATAAATGCTTCGGCAGGATTCAAGGCCAGTCCTTTTGCGGGAGTATGGTTTAACTTTTATGCCGGATACCAGAAAATAAAGAACGATTTATTCTGCGAGCTCGAATTTGTTGAGCCAACCAGAACAGATCCTGCAATGTTCTACAATTACACAAATACCAGCAATGTTTTTGTAGGGGGCGATCTGAGCTACAATTATAAAGACATGTTTATCCTGGGTTTAAATGCCAAATATTATAACTGGGATGCCGATAATGAGTTAGCTTATCTGCTTAAACCTGCATTCGATTTTGGTATTCAGTTAGACTTTAAACCATTCAAAGCACTCAATATCGGCCTCGATTATAGCTATACCCAACGGGCAAAAGCTACCGACATGGAAAGATTGAAAGCCGTAAACAACCTTAACATTGGTGCAACCTACGAGATTTTTGAAAACATAGGTATATATGCACGTGCAACCAACGTGTTTAATACCAAACATGCTTATTACCTGAATTACATAGATCAGGGAATGAGTTTCCTGGGAGGAATGAGTTTCAGGTTTTGATGTTTCAGGTTTTGATATTTCAGACAAAAGAAACAGTTCACTATGAGGCCAACGGCCTCAATACAATAGCGTAGGGCAAAGCCCTACGTAAACGAAATGACAAAACAGTGACCCCAACGGGGTCAACGTAGGAATCATTAGCTGCGTTGACCCCGTTGGGGTCATTATATCTACATATTCGTTTACGTAGGGCTTTGCCCTACGCTATTGTGCAGAGGCCGTTGGCCTCTTATTTGATCTTCATTTTCGTTTTAATACAATATTTCTTGTTAAAAACCCTTTTTTTTATAAAAAAGAGCAGATTATCACCTTATTATAAAGCAAAGAAAAATGTTTTTTCCTACTTTTGCGGCGAATTCTATTTAAAGGTATAACAATAATATGCAAAAAAACCTTGTTATTGTAGAGTCTCCTGCAAAAGCAAAAACGATTGAGAAATTCCTCGGGAAAGAATATAAAGTACTTTCGAGCTACGGACACATCCGCGACTTGAAGAAGAAAGACTTCAGTATTGATGTTGAAGACAACTTCAAGCCCAATTACGAAATACCCGCAGAAAAGAAGAAAGTTGTAGCCGAGTTGAAGACCGCAGCAAAAGACGCCGATATGGTTTGGCTGGCTTCCGATGAAGACCGCGAGGGAGAAGCCATATCATGGCATTTGTACGAAGTTCTGGGATTAAGCCCAGAGAAGACTAAGCGTATTGTATTTCATGAAATCACAAAACCTGCTATTCTTAAAGCCATTGAAAACCCACGCGATATTGATATTAACCTCGTTAACGCTCAACAAGCCCGTCGTGTACTCGACCGTATTGTAGGTTTCGAGCTATCTCCGGTTCTATGGAGAAAGGTTAAGCCGGCATTATCAGCAGGCCGTGTACAATCTGTGGCAGTGAGGTTGATTGTTGAAAGAGAAAGAGAAATACAAAACTTCCAAAGCGAAGCCTCATACCGTGTAACGGCAACCTTCCTTGTACCCGAAGCCGATGGCAAAATGGTTGAGATGAAGGCTGAACTTGCCCGCCGGATCAAAACAAAAAAAGAAGCACAGCAATTCCTTGAAGCATGCAAAGCAGCATCTTTCACCATCGAGGATATTACTACCCGCCCAACAAAGAAAAGTCCGGCTGCACCGTTTACCACTTCTACACTTCAGCAAGAAGCAGCCCGTAAACTGGGATTTACCGTGGCACAAACCATGATGATTGCCCAGAAACTTTACGAATCGGGAAAGATCACCTATATGCGTACCGACTCGGTTAATCTTTCGGAATACGCTATTGCAGGCAGCAAAGAAGCTATTTCGAACATGATGGGCGATAAATACATCAAAACCCGTCAGTATGCAACCAAAACAAAAGGTGCACAAGAAGCTCACGAAGCCATCCGCCCTACTGCTATGTCCGATCAGGTTATTGAAGGAACAGCACAGGAAAAGAAACTGTACGACCTCATTTGGAAACGTACCATTGCTTCGCAGATGACCGATGCCGAACTGGAAAAAACAACAGCCAACATATCTATAAGCAACGTAAGCGATAATTTTGTTGCCAACGGCGAAGTTATTAAGTTCGACGGTTTTCTTCGGGTGTACAAAGAATCTTACGACGATGAAACCGAAAATCAGGAAGACGAAGGCCGTTTGCTTCCTCCTTTGAAAAAAGGTCAGGTACTCGAAGCTAAAGATATTGTTGCAATGGAGCGCTTCAATCAGCGTCCGGCAAGATATACCGAAGCCAGTTTGGTTCGCAAATTAGAAGAACTGGGCATTGGTCGTCCATCAACTTACGCACCTACCATCTCGACCATTCAACAACGTGAATATGTAGAGAAAACCGACAAGGAAGGTGTAGAACGTTCGTATGATGTACTTACGCTTAAAAACAGTAAGATTGAAGATGTAACACGTACAGAAATAACAGGAGCTGAGAAATCTAAATTATTCCCTACCGATATAGGTATTGTAGTAAACGATTTCCTTACCGAATACTTCCCCAAAATACTCGATTACAACTTTACCGCTTCGGTAGAGAAAGAGTTTGATGATGTAGCCGATGGCGATAAAGAGTGGACAACTATTATGGACGATTTCTATAAAAAGTTCCACCCCTCTGTTGAAGCAACATTGGCAGCCAAAAGCGAACACAAAGCAGGCGAACGTGTTCTGGGCACCGATCCAAAGAGCGGTAAACCGGTATCGGTTAAAATCGGTCGTTTTGGTCCTGTAGTTCAGATAGGTACCAGCGATGATGAAGAAAAACCAAAGTTTGCTCAACTAAGAAAAGGGTTTTCATTGGAAACCGTAACTTTGGAAGAAGCCTTGGAATTATTCAAACTGCCCCGTAAGCTCGAAGAGTACGAAGGAAAAGTTGTTTCCATTGGAGTTGGCCGATTTGGTCCTTACATATATCACAACTCTAAATATATCTCTTTACCCAAAGAGTTCGATCCTATGGAGGTGACTTACGATCAGGCTGTAGAACTAATTCTGGCAAAACGCAAAGCCGATGCTGAAAAGATAATAAAGAAATTCGACGAAGAGCCCGAACTGGAAATCCTTAATGGTAGATATGGCCCTTATATTGCATACAAAGGAAGCAACTATAAAATTCCTAAGAATGTAGAACCTAAGGATCTGAATCTGCAAACCTGTATGGATATTATAAAGCTTCAGGAAGATAAAGGAACTACTAAAAAGAGGAAGTTTACTTCGAAGAAGAAATAAGCTGTAACCCAAACAAAAAAAAGAGGATGTATCATGGTTTTTCCAAATACATCCTCTTTTTAGTTTAATGTTTATCGTCTACCCCAAGGGTTACAACGTTTTTATCTTAACCCAACTTTCACTCATCACCATCATATTTCCTGCATCACTGACATCTGAGGGTCATTCTGGTGGCGGCTGTGTCCTACAGATTTTTATTTTCTTG
>NZ_QVMJ01000026.1 GCF_010500955.1 Bacteroides sp. 519 | reverse complement strand
CTCAGTACAAAGTATCGCATGAAGCCTTCCTTTGGCGGAGACAAAGATAGAAAAAATATTTAATTTAATTTGGAATTCAACACAGTACCTCTGTGTTCTATATTGACACATTAGCAATTGGCACACTGGCACATTAGCAATTGGCACATTAAAACTATGTGGTACGAAATAACAAATATTGATCAGATTGATTCTCCTGCTCTTGCAGTTTATCCCGACAGGATTCAACACAACATTGATCTTGCCATTCAAACGGTGGGTAATGCAAACCGCTTGCGTCCCCATGTTAAAACCAATAAGATAAGTGAGGTATGCCTGATGATGATAAACTCAGGCATTACTAAATTTAAATGCGCAACAATTGCCGAGGCAGAAATGCTAGCCACGATTAAGGCACCCGATGTGTTATTGGCTTATCAACCAGTTGGTCCTAAAATAGCAAGGCTCATCAATCTGGTAAAAAAATATCCGGAAACTCGTTTTTCTTGTTTAATAGACAATGAACAAAGTGGAATCGAAATATCTTCGGCTTGTTTAACCGAAGATGTTATTCTGGATGTTTACCTGGATGTAAATGTGGGAATGAACAGAACCGGCGTATCTCTAACCGGGGTTACCTGTTTGGCCGAAAAAACGGTAAAACTACCCGGACTAACAATCAGAGGAGTACATGCTTACGATGGACACATTAACGACAGAGACTTTGATGTACGAAAACAACAAGCCGATAGCTCTTATCAGCAGTCGCACAGTGTATTACAATCATTGCAAAAAATTATTCCTAACCAGTTAACGCTAATAATAGGAGGCACACCAGCATTTTCTATTCATGCTAAACGTTCCGAATGCGAATGCAGTCCCGGCACATTTGTTTTCTGGGATTGGGGATACAAGCTAATGATTGAAGAATTACCTTTTCAATATGCTGCTGTTGTTATATCCAGAGTTATCTCTGTTATAGACCAACATCATATATGCATAGATTTAGGGTACAAAGCCGTTGCAGCCGAAAGTCCCCTACCCCGACTGCACTTTTTAAATGCACCCGATGCCATTCAGGCATCGCATAGCGAAGAACATCTGGTGCTTAAAGTTACTAACAACAGTACATATCCTATTGGTACAATTCTGTATGCAATTCCCCTGCATATTTGTCCAACAATTGCATTATATAACAATGTACATGTAATTGAAGATAAAAAGTATACTACCAACTGGGATGTTATAGCCCGAAAACGCTAAACAGGCCAGTTAATACCCCCAAATAATCAAATTTAGCCCCAAAGGGCTAGTAGTAAAAATTACAAACTTAACATCATGAAAAGACCATTAATTATTGACGCACACCTCGATTTAAGCATGAATGCCCTTGAATGGAACAGGGATTTGCGCGAATCAATTGAAGAAATTAATCGTCGGGAAACCGGAATGACCGACAAACCGGATAGAGCAAAAGCAACCATTTCTTTTTCCGAATTGCGTAAAGGGAACCTTGGGTTGATAGTTGCAACACAAATCGGACGCTATGTAGCACCGGATAACCCACTTCCCGGATGGCACTCGCCCGAACAGGCGTGGGCACAAACACAGGGGCAACTTGCCTGGTACAAAGCAATGGAAGAAGAAGGCCAGATGGTAATGATTACCAATAGTGCCGAACTGGATGCACATCTTAAACTTTGGATGAACAACGAACCCAATGATAATAAACCGATTGGATATATATTGAGTATTGAAGGAGCCGACTCGTTTGTTCGTCCGGAATTTGTAGAAAGAGCCTACAATTATGGTCTAAGAGCCGTTGGACCAGCACATTACGGACCAGGAAGATATGCCAACGGAACTGATTCATCGGGCAGATTAAATTCTATGGGACAGGAATTGCTCCGCAGAATGGATGATTTGGGAATGATACTTGATGTTACACATTTATGCGATGATGCATTTTGGCATGCATTACATATATATAAAGGAAATATATGGGCAAGCCACAATAATTGCCGGGCAATAGTAGACCATAACCGCCAATTCAGTGATGAAATGATTAAAGCACTTGCCGAACGCGATGCTGTTATTGGTGTTGCATTAGATGCCTGGATGATGGTACCTAACTGGGTTAGAGGTGTTTCAACCCCCGAAAGCATGAATTGTACACTCGAAATTATGGCCGATAACATTGATCATATATGTCAGCTTACAGGTAATGCCAACCATGTAGCAATTGGTAGCGACCTGGATGGGGCTTTCGGCCGTGAACAATGTCCTTACGATCTTCATACCATTGCCGATCTTCAAAAAGTGCCTTTAATACTAGAAAAGAGAGGATACACAAACGAAGATATTGAAAAGATAGCCAATGGCAACTGGCTAAGATTCCTAAAAAAAGCTCTTTAATATTTATTTGTTTGGTTCAGTTAGAGGTTGAAGTGAACTAAAAGTGAGGTAAAGGAGGTAAAGTGAGGTAGAGGAGGTAAAGTAGGCGATGCCGTATGGAATTCCATGCGGCATCGCACTACTCAACTACTTTACCTCCTCTACCTCACTTTACCTCCTTTTCTATCTGATTTGAATACCTGAAAGAATAGTGTCACAAATGAACTGCATTTGCACCCTAAATGAACTGCATTTGCATGCTAAATGAACTGCATTTGCATGCTAAATGAACTGCATTTGAGGTGTAAATGAACTGCATTTGAGGTACAAATGAACTGCATTTTGGGTTCAGTAGTATATCGTACAAGTGATTTGTACAAAATGCGCATTAACCTGTACTCATAATGCAACTTTGTAATTTCATTTTTTGTACTTTAGCAGCGATTTCTTATAACTATAAAATCAGTCATTATGAAAAAAGTAAAATTACTATCTCTTTTACTAGTTGCAATGTTGTTATTGCCGGCTCAAACTATTGAAGCCCAGAAGAAAAAAGCTAAAGTACAAACCGACCGCGAATACTGGTGTGATTTAATGTATCGCATAGCTACACCTGTTCTCAGTAATATGAGTGAAGGCAAGCTTCAGCAGGAGATGCAGGTTGAAGTAAGCCCCCGTTGGGATGGACGCGATAAAAAGGTGACTTATATGGAAGCCTTCGGTCGCTTGATGATGGGTTTGGCACCTTGGCTTTCTTTACCCGATGATGATACAGCCGAAGGGGCACAACGCAAACAACTTCGCGAATGGGCTCTTAAAAGCTACGCCCATGCAGTAAACCCCGACAGTCCTGATTATTTGCTATGGAGAAAAGAAGGTCAACCACTGGTTGATGCTGCATTTATAGCCAGTAGTTTTCTCCGTGCTTACGATCAGCTTTGGGTACCACTTGATGATGTAACCAAAGAACGTTACATAAACGAATTCAAATTACTGCGCAGGATAAATCCGCCTTATAATAACTGGCTGTTATTTTCGGCAACAGTTGAAACATTTCTTTTCAAGGCCAAAGCCGAACCGGATATGTACCGGATAGCTTCTGCATTCCGTAAAATAAACGAATGGTATGTGGGCGATAGCTGGTATGCCGATGGTACTGAGTTCTCATTCGATTATTATAATAGTTATGTAATTCAACCCATGTATGTAGAATGCTTGAACGAAATTACACAGCAATTACAAAGATGGGTGGTTACAAAAAAAGACTATGACAAGGCTTTGAAAAGAATGCAACGGTATAGTGTTATACTTGAGCGTTTTATCTCACCCGAAGGTACTTTCCCCGTATTTGGACGTTCAATTACATACCGTTCGGCTGCATTTCAACCACTTGCTATGCTTGCCTGGCAGAACCAATTACCACAAGAGTTGACTAACGGACAAGTACGAGCTGGTTTGACTGCTGTATTAAAACGTATGTTCGCCAATTCGGGTAATTTCAACGAAAAAGGATTCCTTACAATTGGATTTACTACTTCACAGCCGGGAGTATCCGACGGATACAGTAACAACGGAAGTATGTACTTAACTTCCTTGTCTTTTCTGCCATTAGGGTTACCTGCTAACCATCCTTTCTGGACAGACGAACCTCAGCCATGGACATCAAAGAAAGCATGGGAAGGTATGGAGTTCCCCAAAGATCGGGCTTATCATGAATAACAATTCACAACAGGACACAGAGGAAAAAATAACTCTGTGTCCTGTGTGTACTGTGGCGAATATATTTTTTATATAATTGGTATAATCGAAATTTTTTATTTAAGTTTGTAATAACAAGTAATCTCATTCATTTTCTTAACATATAATTATGGCAAATCTTATCAGTTTTGACTGGGCAATGAAACGCCTATTGCGTCAAAAGTCCAACTTCGTAGTGTTAGAAGGTTTTTTATCTACTTTATTGAACGAAGACATTAAGATTGTTCGCATGCTTGAGAGCGAAGGCAACCAAGAGCACGAAGCAGATAAGTTTAACCGTGTAGATATGTTTGCCGAGAATAGTAAAGGCGAGCTTGTTATCATTGAAGTACAAAATAACCGTGAGCTCGATTACTTTCATCGTATGCTTTATGGAGTATCGAAAGCCATTTCGGAATACATAAGTAAAGGAGAATTCTACTCGAAAGTACGTAAGGTATATTCAATAAACATCGTCTATTTTGATTTAGGACAAGGTAAAGACTATGTATATCACGGTCGCACCGAGTTTCAAGGTATCCATACCAAAGATACATTAGGACTGTCTGCCAGTCAGCGAAAACAGTTTACTTATCAAAAGGTAGAACAATTGTTTCCCGAATACTATGTTCTTCGTGTAAACGAATTCGATAAACATGCCCTCACTCCACTCGATGAATGGATTGCGTTTCTTAAAACGGGAAAAATACCGGCCCGTCCGCAAGCCAAGGGTCTGAAAGAAGCCAAAGAAATACTTGATGTTAGCCATCTTAGTGATAAGGATAGGCTTCGGTATAACTCGCACATGGAAGCTTTGCGTTATCAGGCAAGTGTTATTGAGACTGGAAGGATTGAAGGAAGAGAGGAAGGAAGGGAAGAAGGTAGAGAGGAAGGCAGAGAGGAAGGAATAAAGGAAGGAATGAAAAAAGGTATAGAAGAAGCCCAAAAGACAATTGTTCGCAATATGAAACTAGCCAACATTCCTATGGAAACAATTATAAGTGTAACCGGATTGACGGAAAAACAGATAAACGAATTATAATACTCCGTTCGTTCAATTAAAATGCAGCATTCCGAAGTGCGAATGCTGCATATACAAACTATCTTCCTTCTTTTTTATTATATTCCGAAGGCAATACCCCAAACTCTTCCCTGAAATACTTACTAAAATACTTCGGATTATTAAAACCTACTTCATAAGCAATTTCCGATATATTCATCTGACTTTTTTGTAAGAACTGAGCAGCCCGTTTCAAACGGATAGTGCGAATAAACTCAATTGGGGTTTTTCCAGTAATAGCTGTTAGCTTCTTATAAAGATGCACTCTGCTCATTCCAAGTTCACGGCTTAACTCTTCTACTGAAAGTTCACTGCGCGACAGGTTCTCCTCTACATATTTTATGGCTTTACCAATAAGTTTTTCGTCGAGCGAAGTGATGGTTATCTCACTGGGTACAGGCTCTATTTGTTTGTTAAACTTTTCTTGTTTCAGGTTGCGCAATTCTAATAACTTCTTGATGCGCAAAGAAAGAATATCAAAGTTGAAGGGTTTGGTCAGGTAATCATCGGCACCGGTTTCCAAGCCTTCTACTTTATGCTCTTCGGCGGTTCGGGCTGTTAATAGTATTAATGGAATATGCGAAGTTCGCAAATCATTTTTTACCTTGCGGGCCAGCTCAATACCATCAATACTGGGCATCATAACATCACTGATAATAATATCGGGTTGTAGTTCAGGAAGCATTTCCCAAGCTTCTTGTCCGTTTGAAGCTTCGCGAATGTTGTATTCGCCAATAAGACTTGACCGCATAAAACTGCGGAAATCATCATTGTCGTCTACAATCAAGATAAGCGGAATATCGGAAGCCAGCGAATTATCTTCGTTCTCTTCCGAAAGAATTTCTTCGGGAGCTTGCAGAACAGTCATTTCCATTGGACTATCGGTTTCGGCAGATGTTATATTTCGCAATGTTGCCGGAATGTTGAATGTAAAAATACTACCTGTTTCATTGTTGTCCTGTATAAAGATGTTGCCTTCGTGCAGCTTAACAAATTCTTTTGCCAAATGCAATCCAATACCACTTCCCGAAGCATGTGAAGACGTACTGTTTACCTGATAGAACCGTTCAAAGACATGTTCTTTATCTTCGTCTTTTATACCTTCTCCGGTATCAATTACGTTTACCTGAAGCTGGCGGGGAGTATCACCGTTAGCAGGAAGCATGGCTACACGTACTTCTACACTGCCATCGTTGGGTGTAAACTTAAATGCATTGGAAAGCAGGTTCATCATGATTTTACTTATCTTGTCCTCATCGAAATCCATGATAAGAGACTCCACAGATGAAATAAATGTAAACCGGATTTTCTTCTTGTCGGAAAGTTCGGCAAATGATTGACATATACCTCTTAATAATGGAATTACATCGCCAGTAGAAAGATTTAGCTTGTGGCCTTTTACATCGTTCTTTCTGAAATCGAGCAACTGGTTCACCATATTGAGTAAACGTATGGCGTTACGTCTCATTAACAGCAATTTCTCTTTATTATCGTTGTTGGTAGCATGTTTTATCATATTATCCAGGGGAGATATGATAAGCGACAGCGGGGTACGTAGTTCATGGCTTATGTTGGTGAAGAACCGTAGTTTCATATCATCCAGTTCGTGCTGACGTTCAGCTTCCAGTTCAACCTGTTTTAATTTGAATTTGTTACGTTCATTGCGTAACAACATAAAACGGGCAAACCAAAGTATGGCCAAAACAATCAGAAAATAAATGAGATAAGCCCATGTAGAAAGCCAGAAAGGAGGATGAATAACAATGGTAAGTTCGCTGGCTTTCTCATTCCAGTAACCGTCACTGTTGGCTGCTTTCACTTTAAGTGTGTAAGTACCGGGAGCCAGATTGGTATAGGTAACACGGTGTACATTTCCATCTACCGGAAGCCAGTCGGTACTAAAACCTTCGAGCATACAAAGGTATTTGGCTTTCTCGGGCAATATATAGTTCATTCCCGAAAAACCTACTGAGAATACATTCTGTTTGTATTCCAGTTCAATTTTGTTAGTTTGTGCAATAGAGGAGGCCAGAATTTTATTTCCGTTGTATTCGGCATCAACTTTTATTTCCTGGTTAAATAACCGGAAGTCGGTAAATAACA
Source organism: Bacteroides sp. 519 (assembly GCF_010500955.1). Lineage (GTDB taxonomy): Bacteria > Bacteroidota > Bacteroidia > Bacteroidales > Bacteroidaceae > Bacteroides. The sequence goes on along the minus strand of NZ_QVMJ01000026.1, from coordinate 38,743 downwards.
CCTGTGGTTGGCTTTCATTGTATTTGATGGTATGCGGATTAAACACATTAAACCCATTGATACCTCCCATTACTATGTCGCCGTTTTTGGTTTTTGTAATAGAGCGCAAGTTAAACTCTTGTCCCTGCAAACCATCCAGCTCGTCGTAATTATAACAGGTGTATGTATATTCTCCTGTTCTTGGATTTGCATTGATAACTATATTAGAAACACCGTTGGCAGTGGTAACCCACATGTTTTTATCATTATCTTCAATAATGCCGCAAATAAAGTTGTCTGCTAGTCCGTCTGTTTTTCTCAGAATGGTAATATGATCACTTTTCCGGTCCAGAATATTTAAGCCATCGCGGGTGCTTACCCACAGTAACCCACGGCTATCCAAATATACCTGTTGTGTATTGAGATTTGAAAACTTTTGGGTACCAGCTTTGTTTCCTTCTAGTTTTTCGATTGTTTCGTTGGTTTTATTAAACAGGTTTATACCCACGGCTGTACCTACATATATGGTATTGTCTCCTATATATAGAGAAGATATATAATCGGAAGATAGTGTATTTGAACCTTGGAAAGTAGTGAATTTACCAGTTCTTGGGTCAAGTCGTTGTAAACCACCGCCCAATGTACCTATCCAGATGGCTCCATCTTCATCCTCTTTGATAGCCCATACATCATTAGAAGCAATCGAATTGGGATTTTCGGGTATATGGCGGTAATGGGTAAAGCTTTTCCCATCGAAACAACTCATACCCCCTAAATAAGTACCAACCCATAATTTCCCGTCGCGTGCACAACATAAAGCTACAATAATATCGCCTGCCACAGATGAAGGCACAGCAGGATTGTGTTCATAGTGTTTCATCTCTCCGGTAGCGCGGTTTATATAAATCAGTCCGTTACCGTTGGTACCAATCCACAAGTTATCATGATTGTCGTTCTCAACAACAGTAATATCCGGTTCAAAGTTGTTTCGGCGTAAATGCGATAAATGATTTACCTCAAACTTAAAAAGACTTTCACTATAATAAGAGATACCTCTTTTATAGGTTCCTACCCACATAATATCCATGTCATCATGATAAAGACAGTTAATACTGTTCTGTAAAAGACTGCGTTCATCATTAATGTCGTGTTGCAGATTAAGGATAGAATTCGTTGATTTACATATAATGTTTATGCCTCCATGGTCGGTTGCTATCCAGATTCGTTTGTTGTTATCTTCTTCTATTCCCTGAATAACATTGCTTGATAAGGCAAATGGCTTGCTTCCGGGCTGATTGGTTATGTGTTCCCATTTTTGTTCGTTTGAACGATAAAGCCATAATCCAGAGTTGTTTCTGGCATATATCCAGTAATCTCCATCGGTATCTTTGAATAATGTATATTTGTCGGATAGTGTGGTTGAGTTTTCGGGAATATAATTGTAACGGGTAACAACTTTACCTGTAGAACGATGTAATACTTCGAGCAACCCGTTATTGAAAAGAAAAAGTACATTATTTCCATCTTCCAGAATCCACGTAAGGGTTCCTTTGCTTAGTTCTTCTTCTCCTCCCTGAGGGTAATAGTGTACCGTTTTTGATTCAAGCTGATACTGGTAAACGCCTCCCTCGGCCATACCAAACCACATATTTTTTTCGTTGTCGATATAAAGCAGATCCACTGTTCCGGTAACACCATATTCTGCTAATATAGGGGTAATATCACGAATAAATATTTCCTTGTGAACATCGTACACCAGATAGGCAGTGGGTATATGTATCCATAAATTGCCGTTTGCATCTTCCTGAATGTCGTCAACAAAAGTGTCGCTCAGTGAATGAGGATCGTTTTCGTCGTGCTGATACACTTTAAATTCATAACCATCGTAGCGGTTAAGTCCGCTTGCGGTTGAAAACCACATAAATCCGCGGCTATCTTTAAAAATAGAATTTATCTGACTGTGCGAAAGTCCGTCTTTGGTTTCCAACTTTTTAAACATAAATTGCTCTTGTGCAAATGTGTAATCCACTACACCGAACAGAACAGCGAGTATGAGAAGAATCTTCATAGGTATTAGTTACGATTTACAAATTACAAACTTAAAAAAAATGTTCGATTTATGTGGCAATTGAAATAAAAAACATACATAGTGTCATACAACTAATACTTTCTTTTCATTTTCTAACACTTTGTACTACTAGTTAATGTGTGTGTTAATTTTTTGCTTTATATTCGTATGCATAAAGATTTAAATTGATACTATTATGAAAAATTACAGGTTCAACATTATTCTGTTGGTTGTGGTGATAATTCTTATTGGTTGTGGCAGTTCCTCTTCAAAAGAAGGTAATGGTATGCCGAAAACATTTGTAGAACAAAACGGTCATCTATCAGTAAAAGGAAACTATTTGGTTAATGAGAAAGGTGATAAAATAGTACTGAAAGGTGTTAGCTATGGTTGGCATAACTGGTGGCCTCGTTTTTATAATGCCTCTACAGTGGAAGTGTTTACTAACAACTGGAAATGTAATGTGGTACGGGCTGCTATGGGAGTAGAACCCAATGGTGCTTATGTTGACAATCCTACCCTAGGTATTGATTGTGTTACCAAAGTGGTAGATGCTGCTATAGCTAATGGTATTTATGTAATTATTGACTGGCATAGCCACGGTATTCGCACGGAAGAAGCCAAAGAGTTTTTTGCAAAAATGGCAACCAAATATAAAGGTGTTCCCAATGTAATCTATGAGTTGTTTAATGAACCGGTAGAAGATTCATGGGCAGATGTAAAGGCTTATTCCATAGAAATAATCAAAACAATCCGTGCAATAGATTCTAATAATGTAATTCTTATTGGTACACCCCACTGGGATCAGGATATTCATCTGGCTGCCGATGACCCAATCACAGAATACAATAACCTTATGTACACACTGCATTTCTATGCTGCAACACACCATCAGTACTTGAGAGACAGAGGTGATTATGCATTGGGCAAAGGATTACCTTTGTTTGTTTCGGAGTGTGCAGGCATGGAGGCCAGTGGCGATGGGCCTATTAATCATCAGGAGTGGGACGAATGGCTGAAATGGATGAATAAGCATTCCATTAGTTGGGCAGCTTGGTCTATAGCAGATAAAGAAGAAACTTGTTCAATGATGTATGCTACCGCTTCTTCGAAAGGCCCCTGGGAAAGTAAGGAATTGAAGGAATGGGGACAAATTATAAGGAAGGAACTGAGTGGAGAATAACAGTCTAAAACAAAATATCAATGAAAAAGAGAAAAATCATCTTATTACTAACTTGCTTTTGTTCAATAATAGCTTTTGCTCAAAAGCAATTCACTGTAACTTCTCCTAACGGACGAATAAACACAACCGTTAGTTTATATGAAAAGCTAACCTATACAATTACTCACGATGGGCAGTTGGTACTTGATGCCTCTCCAATTACCCTAACATTGAGCGATGGTGAAGTGTGGGGCGAGAATCCTAAATTATCCGGTAGTAAAAAGCAGCGTGTATCAGCAACTATTCCTTCTCCATTTTACCGTAAAAGTGAAATAAAGGACGAATACAATGAACTAACTCTTAACTTCCGTGGCCGTTGGGGTGTTGAGTTCCGTGTATATGATGATGGTGTTGCTTACCGTTTTGTAAGTCAGCGGAAAAGACCATTTACAATTGCCGGCGAAGAAGTAGTTTATAACTTTGGAAAGGATGTCGAAGCTTCTGTACCTTATGTACAAGTAGGAGCCGATGGTGATTACGAATCGCAGTTTTTCAATTCTTTCGAGAATACATATACAACAGCTCAGATATCTCAACTAAACAAAGAAAGGCTGATGTTTTTGCCTTTGGTAGCCGATGTAGGTAACGGAAAGAAACTACTGGTAACAGAATCTGATTTGGAAAGTTACCCCGGACTGTATTTAACAAATGCCAAAGGAAAACATACACTAAGTGGTGTTTTTGCTGCTTACCCCAAAGCCGCCGAACAAGGAGGACACAATATGCTTCAGTTTCAGGTAACCGAACGTGAAGATTACATAGCTAAGGTTGAAGAACCACGTACATTCCCTTGGCGGGCTGCCATTATATCTACCAGTGATAAGGAATTAGCCGATAGTGATATGACATATAAACTGGCTTCACCATCGCGTATTGCAGATACTTCATGGATTAAACCAGGTAAAGTAGCGTGGGACTGGTGGAACGCCTGGAACATTGATGGTGTAGACTTTGCTTCAGGAATTAATAATGATACATATAAATTCTATATTGATTTTGCTTCCAAGCATGGAATTGAGTATGTAATTCTGGATGAAGGTTGGGCAGTAAATCTACAAGCCGATTTGATGCAGGTTGTGCCGGAAATTAATTTGAAAGAATTGGTTGCTTATGGCAAAAAGAAAGATGTAGGAATTGTGCTCTGGGCCGGATATCATGCTTTTAACCGTGATATGGAAAATGTTTGCAAGCATTATGCCGCTATGGGCATAAAAGGTTTTAAAGTAGACTTTATGGATCGCGACGATCAGGAAATGGTTGAGTTTAATCATCGTGCAGCCGAAACCTGTGCCCGTTATAAACTTTTTATAGACTTGCATGGAATGTATAAACCGGCTGGCTTAAACCGTACTTATCCTAATGTGTTGAACTTTGAAGGAGTACACGGTTTGGAGCAGATGAAGTGGTCGGCAGCTACAGTTGATCAGGTTACTTATGATGTAATGATTCCGTTTATACGTCAGGTGGCTGGTCCGATAGATTATACACAAGGTGCTATGCGTAATGCTTCAAAGGGCAATTATTACCCAGTAAACTCGGAACCAATGAGTCAGGGTACGCGTTGCCGCCAATTGGCTATGTATGTGGTATTTGAATCTCCTTTCAATATGCTTTGCGATGCTCCAACTAATTATATGCGCGAACCGGAATCGTTAGCTTTTATAGCCAACATACCAACGGTATGGGATGAAACCATTGTGTTGGATGGTAAAATGGGTGAATATGTACTGATGGCACGGCGTTGTGGTGATACATGGTATATTGGTGGTATGACAAACTGGGACGCACGTGATTTGACGATTGATCTATCTTTTCTGAAAGACCACAATGATAATGCTGTTTTATTCAGGGATGGACAAAATGCACATCGTAAAGGTAGTGATTATAAGAAAGAAACAGTAAATCTGAAAGGGAAGAGAACGTTCACTGTACATCTGGCTCCGGGTGGCGGATTTGCTCTGAAGGTAGAAAATAAGTAACGATGCAGTACCAAGCCCGTTGGCACAGCTGTGCCACGGGCTTGGCACTAGCTTTATTTCTGGTTAATCAAATTGTTATAATAAATCTATCAACTCACGTTGCTCATTAAAAAACATTCTTCGCTCTCTTTCCGCACTTTGTGATATCAGAATTGAAGCATTCTTTAACTTATTTATGCTTCGGCAAAACTCTTCACAGATATATGGTTTAGATGTGATCATGGGCCTTATACCATAAACTTCAACAGAGTAATGCCAGTGCCTCCCATAATGTGTGTACACATGCGAGGTGTCTATATTTATGGGAGAGATATAAAGATCAAATCTATCGCACTTCTCAAACTTTCCTTTTGCAGCAATATATTCACAATCGTTCAGTAGTTTGGTTATATCCTCTTTAATAAGTAATGCATCTTCGTTGGTTAATAACGACATGCTTTTAAAATACTGTACATCATTTACAAACTTTTGAATAATCAGGCTATCCCATATAAAGAAGCAATGTTTTATTCTTTCGTACCTTGATAAGTGTGTTTCGAGCAGGTTGGATAACCGTGGATGTATCTGAACCGAATTAAACATGTCATAGTAACTGTTTTTGCTGTAATAGTGTCCCCATTTAAAATGCATAAATCGCCATAACTGTTTGTAGTGCATGTAGAAATGTCTTGTTAGGCATCCCAAAGATCCTCCGATTTCAATTTCGGCCTTTTCCGGAATATCTTCTATCATCGGAATGTTTCGTTCCATGGCATCAATATCCAAACCGTTTTCGTTGGCAATCAATAACAAATCCATTTTCCATGCCTGGTAATCTCCTTCGGGCTGTTCCGATAATAAGTTATCTAAAGAAATATTGAGGCGTTGTGCCAGTAAGCCCATTTCGTCGACAGTAAATCTAACTGCTCCTCTAAGTCTGCGGTAAACAGATATTTCGTCCATATCAAGTATATTGGAGATTTCGTGAACGAGAGCAGATTTCGATTTGCGCAATTTCTTTAATTTACGCAGAAATTCTGTAGTCAATGATTCTTCTTTCATAGTGTGGGTTTTATTAGGTTATATAAATGTAATAAAAAAGAGTCGGGTTTTATAAAATTTCTTTATAAAAAAAGTTATTTTGTTCACTTTCTGACAGAATTAAAAACACACATCCTTTAACGATCACTTTTTGTTCCATATTGCTGCTTTTTATGGGGCATTTATGTGCTTGATCAATCTGTGGCAATGAAATAACTTTGCAGTATGAAATGATCCCTAAATAACTCTGATAAATTAGCATAAATAAACAGTGCTAATTTTATACTACATAAGAAGAAACGTTCAATTAAAACTTTCAAACAATGAAAATCAAAACAATTTTTGCTACAGCAATAGTGGCAATGCTGGCACTCTCATCGTGCAGCAATGATGAAGAAACATCACAGGGTGTGGACGAAACCCAATCTTTCTTCATTCAAATAGGAAAGCCTGGCATAAAGAATCGTGCCGAAGGAGCCAATATGGACGCAACACAGGTATCGTTCACAGACGGTTATCTTATTTTTACATCGAACGATAAGATTGGTCGGGTAATCAAAATTGTAGAAACTGCTTCGGCAGCTGATGAAATTACAGTTTCGGATCTCGAAACAGGTACTGTGATTGGAAAAATCCCTGCCAATACAAAAAATGTATATCTTTATGGAAACACTGGAGCTTTGGATATTGCTTCGGTAGCTGTTGAAAATGGTAGTTTATCCAATGTTGAGGCATTGATGTGGGAACTGACTGATATTCAGAATACTGAAAATAATGTAGCCAAAGTTCCTGTATATGGAAAAGGTGATGTAGCACCTGGAACAACCAACCCCGAAAGGCTTGAATCTAAGTTTAATGTAGGGCCTATTGGTTCTCGTTTACAGATTGGTGAAATTAGCTGTACCGACGCTAATGTAGAAAAACTGGAATTGGCAGGTATCTACATCAACAGTTTCTATCATAGTATGAATGCTGCCAATTCTTTTGATGATACTAATTTGGTAGATTACAGTATTGATAAAGCAAAATATTCGGCTGCTACTGGATATGCTAGCTATCTTACAATGAAGGATGAGCTTTCTCCTGTTGTTGATATTAAACCAGGAGCAGCTAAACCTACAGGGACGGGTAACTTTTGGGCTTATAACTTTTTCCCATCTACCATGCCTCACATTGTATTACACTTTGCAAGTTTGAAGGTAACGGATAAAGCAGAAGTTACAAATATGTATGCCACTGTAGCAAAATATAGTACTGCAGCTACTGGGGGTACAGCAGTAGCTACTGCCGAGGCCGGGTATGTGTACACCTTAAACATTGATATTTCGGATTACGAAAATCAAATTTCAGACCTGCCCGAATCAAGCAGCAGCGTAATGGGATATGTAGACATTGATATTATCAACTGGCAAAGTAAAACTATTTATCCTGAATGGTAAAAAGATAGACAAATAGGTATTAACCACAGATTAACAGATTGACAGTTTGTGGTTAATACAAAGAACAAACAGCATGAAACGATATTATACAATAGCGATTGGGGTTATTGCTTTACTGCTGGCTGGATGTATTGGAGAAGATTCATCGGATTGCCCGGTTTATGGAAAACTGATTTTGAATCCAGCCCTGTATGGCAGTGATGAACTTACTAAAAAGGTGGGTAGTATAGACGCATTTGTATATGATATTGATCACCAGATGGTAGCTCATACAAGAGTTACTAAAAATGGCGGGAGTCATTTTCCGGAAATCAGTTTCACTGTAGACCCAGGCGAATATAATGTTGTGTGTTGGGCAAACGTCGGAGTAGAAACCCGAATCGAAGGACTGGATAACAAATTACCTCTTGAAAAGTGTTATTTGGAAACCATATCAAACCAAACAAGTAGTAGCCTCTATTATGCCATACAAAGAACAATCGTTGTTCCACCCAATCGGGTCACACCCCAGGATATATATTTTATCCGCGCCCACCGCACAATAGGCATATATTTGAAAGATTATGAAATAGTACACGAGGCGATGACACCTGAAATCCGTATCAATAACCTACCGGTTTGCTCGGATTTTTTGCTGCATATCGATCCGTTACGAAGAAGTTACGAATCACAATCAACGCCTGCCATAACCACAGATGGTCAGCGAATGATGGCAACATTCAACACTATGATAACCCCATTTACTGACGATATGCTGATAGAAGTTATTAGCAAAAGCAATAATAAAACAGTGACAACTGTAAATTTAAAACAGTACGTCGACGATAATATTTTAAAAATAGATGATATAAACGAATTCAACATCGAGATACATTATCTGATGAATGGTTCGATTGAAATAGTTATGCCCGGTTGGGAAGAAAAGCCGCTTGAACCAGAGTGGTAGATGATAAATAGAACAAAAATGACTGTCAAAACAATAATACGGAATATACTGATCTTACTCATAGTAGTGGGAGGGTTGGCTTCGTGTTCATATGGAGATCAGCTGGAACCTGTTAAACAGCCGGATAATGGTAGTGCACTGGTTAAACTGGAGGTGCGCGTTCCGGGTAATGCTACACCTATGTCGCGTGCTCTTCAACCTCAACATGAGGATGAGGTTGAAGGTATCATCGTATTTGCTTTTGAAAAAGGATCGGGTACTAACTGGGATACACCATTGAAATACATTGGAAAATCAGTAGGCGCTGCTCATGGAACGGGATTAACCAAACAATTTACTGTTGAACTTTACTCGGGTCAATGGGATTTATGGGTGTTGGCCAATGCAGAAGATTTAATATACGACCTTCAGGAAAAGCATGCTGTAGATGTTTTTTCTGATGATTTTACAAGCTTGGGATTTACTAAAGCACGTTTGCAGATGGACATAAAAAAAACGGTAACGGATAAATGGAATGTTGACCCTACCGATGCAAATAATGCTTATCGTATGCCAATGTGGGGAATGCTTGACGATATTCAAGTACTGACCTCTTCAACCAATATCATCCGAACAGTAAATTTGTACCGTATGTTGGTGAAGATTGATGTAGAAGTGCAGCGAACAGCCGATCCTGATGCTCCGGATATTTATCCGGGAATCCCTATGTCGAAGTTCGAATTAACTCATGTAAGTTTGCATAACTATAACACAGTAGGACGCTTGGTTCCGGGTGTTACGGCCGAAGATGGTAGTTGGACGAACGAAAATGGAGGTGTGGCACTTAAAACAAGTTTACCTACAGACCCCGGTAGTGTTTATGGTTGGCAAGAAAGCAACAGGCTTGAATGGAGTGATTTAAATGATTTTACCACACAAGGTACAGCGCTTAATGGTACAATATATACGCTTGAAGCCGACTCGGGTACGCATAGTGGAAACCGCCCCTGTATAATTATTGGTGGACGATACAACAGAAGTAACCGGATAACCTATTATCGTGCGGATTTCCTCGACTCGGAAAAGCATTATCTGAACCTATTGCGTAATCATAGATATAAGTTCATGATCCGTAAAATTGGTGGTGAAGGTTTTTCAACAATAGAGGATGCTTATCTGGCAGGGCCAACCGATTTAGATGCCGAAGTTATTGAGTGGAACGAAGGTGGTTATTTAGAAGGAGTATGGAATGGAACACATGAAATCAAGTTCTCGAAACTAACAGCTCATTTTTCGCAATTTGCCAAACCGGATCAACAGGTTATTACACTTAGAACCAATGTACCAACACTTACGTTTGAGGAATTTACAGATTTTGCATCGGCAGCGGGTGATAAACTTTGGCAACCACTGAATGAACATAGTTGGACAAATGGTCATTTTACTGTACAGGTAAATAAAACTGCTACATTGGGCGAATATTCTGATTATGAAATTACAATAACAGCAAAACCTGCAAATAACGGTGATGTAGCTCGCTTGAGTACGTTTACAGTTAAAGGCTATATGCTTCATGTAAAAATAACTATTTCGCAAGATAATAGTATTAAATACAGGTTGCAAACGTTTCCCGACCATGTTTTTCCTATAGCAATTGATGGCATGCATCAATTTATAAAAATAGAGGTAGAAAGTACACATCCCTATAAAATCAATATCGATAATCCGATGTTCCTCAATGTGTATGACGAAGGAGCACAACTTATACCCGACTATAACGAGATATCGGAAACCAAAAAAGTAATTTATATTGAGATAGCTGAACATGTTTTGCCAGAGGCGCGTGTTGGTGAATTCTTCATTCGGCACGTATCATCCGAAAGTGAAGCCTCGGCACGTATTTATAGTGTATTGCAATTATCGCCAATTCTCCTTGCAGAACTTGCAGATGGCGGATACAATGCACAAGTGCAAAAAGGTGGTGGGGTAAAAGAAATTATTGTGAGTTCAAACCTTGCCGGGTGGAAGCCTATACTTACAATTAATGGTGTGTTATACCAAGAAGAACTTTCGCAATACTTTAATGTGGTAAATGGTGTACGGAATCAAAAGGTTGTAGTTACAATTCCTAAAATGCCAGCTTCGGAAACTGCGGACAAAATATATACTATCACCTTTAAGGACAATAACAGTTTAATGCAAACGGAGCATCCGATAGTTATTACCCAAAAGGCACTTAGCACAACGCCTCCTACAACAGGTGTAAAAGCTCCAGCAAATATACTTGCAGTAAATGATCAGGGAGAGTTGAATCTGGATGGCGATGGTTATATTGTTTACTTTAAATGGGGATCGTTGATTGCTATCTCCGGAAGTCCGGAAGAATTCAACTCGTCGCAGATTGCATGGGCTCCGGAAGAATACGACATTAGCATGATTAATGATACTTGGGATAATATTCAGTACCCCACTACTGCTGGGATACCTGCAACAGACTTGGTTAACGGATTCGGTGATCCATGTACACTTGCATTGAAAAACAGAGTGAAGGGAGGATGGAAAATGCCAGTTGGTTCGTCATGGTCAGAACAAATAACAACAGACAAATGGGGAACTGCTTATATACAAAACACGTTTACCATAGGGATTTCAAGCAATGTTATGTTTTATCCGGCTGCAGGCAAACGTGTTTCTGGTAATGCACTCTATGGAAAAGATGAGCATGGCTATTATTTGCTAAATTCATCTGAGCAAGCTCCGATAGCTCGCGGAATATCTTTCAATAGTGGCTATTATGCTAATGGAATGAACTTAGGGCGTGCAGTAGCTTATCCGATACGGTGTGTAGAGGATTAATAAAACCTTATCTCCCAAATGGAAGGTTGTGCAGCGTTTTCATTATCAACAAATGTAATACGTAATTGCTTACCTGTTACTGTTATTGGGAAAACCACAGGTGATCCTGATATTCCGCTTTCAGTAAAATCGGCAACAGTGTGCCATTCCTTGCCATTATTTGAAGACTCTGCTTTAAAGTAGTAAGTTTTCCAGGAATATTCAAAAAGTATTTCTGCAAACTTTAACAGGTTGTCTTCTTTAACGGATGCTGTAAGCGATGGCGCTTTATCATCTTCGGCAGCTTCCCAGCGGGTAGCATAGCTATTATCCAGAACGTTTGCTGCCGAATGATATTCTGCACTTTGTGAACTTGCTGTTACAGAAACCTGATGTAAATATTGATTTCCGGGTTTATCAATGTTGGGGAAAGTTTGGGTATGATAAGGAATAATGGTATTTATTTCGTTCCGGGTATCATTGAAAGTGAACTCACTGATACAGGTTTGACGATACGCTGTGCCTGTTTCGAATGGCCAACGATGACGATGATACAGAATGTAATTCTTGTCTTCATACGTAAACATGGTATGGTGGCCCGGACCGTATACTTTCAAACTATCGTTCATTGTAAGTACCGGACTATTGGCTGCTTCTGTAAATGGCCCTAACGGATTGTCGCCAACAGCATAACGAACTTCATAGGTTTCGTCCATGGTTTTTCCTTCCGAATAGGTAAGGTAATACTTGCTATTGTGTTTTACCATAAGGGGTGCTTCGAAATAACGCGTAGGGGTTACTTCAACTGCTTCGGTTTTAAAAGAACTCATGTCGTCATTTAGTTCAGCAGCAAAGCAGTGACCGTTTATCCAGTTCCAGCCCGAACCCCAATAAAGATAACTCCGGCCATTGTCATCATTGAAAACCTCGGCATCAATAACATGATAGTATTTAGTAAGATCGTATTCAATCATAGGAACATCGCCTAACGCATTTTCCCAAGGGCCTAACGGATGAGACGCTTTTCCGCACCATACCTCAGAGCCTACCGACACATACATGTAAAACATATCTCCTTTTTGAATAACCGAGGGTGCCCAAACCATACTGTTTCCCGACTTAGCCGAAGTGCATGCTTCTTTGGTAGGCCAGTTTAGCTTGTTGAATGTCCAATTTTGAAAATCGTCCGATACCCAGCAGGAAAGAAAATCTGTTCCCCAGGGATCGGCCGTTACATACATATAAAACTTTCCATCGTATTGCACCAGCGAAGGATCGGCAAAATAGCCTGGAAGAATGGGGTTGTTTAACTCTACAGTTTTTGCATGATTGGCTGTTGGAGCATTGTTGCATCCTAATAGAAAAAATAAACCTGCGAAAAGTAAGTGATGTATTTTCATACCAATAATTTAAAATAGGTTACTATTTATGTTTATGATGCAAAAATCGTATTTTAATATGAGTAATAGGGGGTATTATTGAGTCAAATATGTATGCTATTGAATCAAAAAGGTTCACACACTACCCGGAAACCAATTCCTTTTATATCCGAATACCACCAGATACTTTTAGGCTGTTGAGGGTCGGTTTTCATCCAGTTATCATGTTCCGTAGGCCGGCGGGAAGCAGAACGAACATTCGAAGCATCATCTGCATAAAAGCCCCCTCTTACCACATGCTCTGTTCCGGTTTCGGGACCCTTCGGATCAACAATACCATCGTGAAGATGAGAGTAATCATCCGAATACCAGTCTGAGGTATATTCCATAACATTTCCCAGCATACTTTTAAGACCAAACGGGTTGGGTTGCAATTTTCTACCTTCCTGTGTTCGGTTTCTACTGTTATGTTTATAAGTTACATAACGGTTTATCAGTGTAGTATCTGCATCGAAGAATTTACGCCAGAAACCTTTATCGGAATACTTTTTAGGATCTCCTTCGAAGAAGTAAGCTGTTTCAGTGCCTCCTCGTGCTGCATATTCCCATTCGGCTTCGGTTGGCAAACGATACTTTTTACCTATTTTTTTCGATAACCATAAACAGAAGATTTCGGCTGCATAATGAGTCATAGTTATAGCCGGACGGTTTCCACCTCCCCAACCTTGTTCTGGATTGCCGAAGGGTGCGGTTGCACCTGTAATCACATCAACATCCGGTTGCGAGTTATTGGCAAATACAACTTCGGGTGGTGTGCGGGCTTCCGACATGGTTTCAGCATAAAATGCCCAATATTGTTTCCAGGTAACTTCGGTTTCGGCAATAAAGTAAGGTGATACCTGCACTTCGAACTGTGGCCCTTCGTTATCATTACGCAAAGACTCTTTCGAGGGGCTGCCCATCTTAAACTTACCACCCGGAATTGCTTTCATCTCAAAAGACACATTGGTGCCGGGAATATATTCGGTATAATTCTCGAAAGCAGTAACTTGGGCTGCCTCTGAGAATATTTCACCACTATCTTCTTCTTGCATTGGTATACCCGTCATTTTAGAATGTGTATAGTTAGGATTGTAATGGCCTACATCCATGTGGCAGCTTATACATTGCAGATCGAGTTTCTTTGCATTTTGCTCATAATAGAAATGAGCAGTTATTCCATCTTCGCTTAATGATGTGGGATATAACTGAACATGACATTTAACGCACGATTCGTTATATACGATTTTCTTTGCATAATCAAACTCTTTCTTTGCTTCCCAATCTATATCGGCAGTATCTTTGAACAAATACGACCATACATCTTTCATTCCGGTTTTAACTTTTGCATGTACATAGTGCATAGATCCGTCCGGTGGCAAATGGCAATCAACACAAGAGGTTTTAGTACCGCTCTTACTATTATAATGGCTGGAAAGGCGCCAACTATCTTCTGCATGTGGGTGAACATGACAGGCCATGCAAGATTCATCGGTAGAGGTAGTCATATATACATAGTTAATGGGCAATATAATAAGTATGCCCAGAACAATCCCTATGCCGATTGTAAGCAGTGTTTTTTTTCGAAGTTTCATTCTTTATAATTCTTTCGTAAAGACACAGTTGTTTCCGTAGGGAAATCTGTGGGAATCTTTTGAGTTACTTTTCCGGTTGCAGCCCATTCTGCTCCACGTAGTAGGGTTACCTGAAACCCGGTACATTGCATGGCAATGTTGTTTTCAAGGGTTTTGCCGGCATGTCCTAATGTGGTATGGAAAATGCGTGCATTATTATAATCAACTGTAAACATGGTAAGTTCGTTACGACCCGATCCGTTTTGTTTATCGGATGAATGTGCCCAGTAAAGCACATCCTTTACAGTTCCCGGACCACGCATGCGGTCGTACAATTCATCTTGGGCATGCAACCATTTTGCAGGTAATCCTTTTGTTATCGGATGATTTGTATTGCTACAATTTAGTTCGAATTCGTGTTGAGGCCCATGAGAGCCTCCTATACCGGGAGAGTTATCATATACCACTTTACCGGCTTTCAGGTAAATGTAAGGACCGTCTGTTTCGTTCCGTTCGTTCCAACCTCCAAATCCGGTTATTTTGTTGAATTCCTTCCATTCACGGAAAGCATTGTCGGCTGCATGGTATACAACTAGTCCACCGCCATTGCGGATATATGTTAGAAACGCATCATCGGTTTCCTGTGGCCATCGGTCGCCGTTGTAATCGAGAACAACAAGCTGATAATCGGCAAAGCGGGGTTTGAAATTACTCATGTCTTTACCCGAAGCAGGTGTCAAAGCCACATCAACAGTAAAAAGCCCGGAGTGTTCGAGTATTTGTTTAATTGCAATATGACTAACTTCCCAGTTATGGTTGTTTTGTCCTGTTACAACAAGGGCTTTTATTGGTTCTTTATCTAATTCTCGTATCCATATATTGCGGAATTTTACTTTATCACCATGATCCTGTAAGATAATTGGTCCTGCGCCATGAGCTTTTACTTGTGGCAATCCAATATACTCGGTTGTACCCAGTATCAATGTGTTATTTTGAACTAACACTCCATTGAATAATACTGTAATCCTACCGTGACTTTGAAGTGTACCATCTTCTTTAAAACGTGGAGCAGTGAAAATAATATCATACGTATTCCATTCACCCGGTTTACGTATGGGGTTTACAAGTGGTGGCGTTTGTTTGTATATGCTTCCGGCTTGCCCGTTCATATATGTTTCGTTGTTGTAATTATCCAGTATTTGCACTTCGTAAAGTCCTTGTAAAAACACACCACTGTTACCACGTCCCTGACTTTCTCCTTTTATTTCGGTTGGAGCACTCCATTCCAAATGAAGCTGACAATCGCCAAAGTTTTTCTTTGTACGTATTTGTCCGGTTTGCGGTGTAACTGTCATCACTCCATTAGTGATGTCCCATTTTACAGGATTGCCATCATCGTGTTGCCATTGAGATAAATCATTGTTGTTACCCAATAATACAATGGCATCCGATGGTGCACCGGGAGCATATTCATAAGGTGCAGGAGTTATTACTTTGGGTTGTGGTGTCCAGAACTCTGTCATTTGTGGAGTCATTTGTGGTGGTTTGGGGTATTCTTTTGAATTCTGTGCAACTACACATTGTGTAGCTATGCAGAAGATGATGATTAGTATGTTTTTAATAGGGTTGGAATTCATATAGTTTTGTTTTAAATATTTTATGTAGGCCTCCCTTCAAAAGCTGTTTAGTTCTAGTTATAGAGGCCAACGGCCTCTACGCAATAGCGTAGGGCAAAGCCCTACGTATCCGAGGCAGTACCACAGACCCCAACGGGGTCAACGCAATGTATTTAAAGTTGACCCCGTTGGGGTCACAATACAATATAATTTGCCAACGTAGGGCTTTGCCCTACGCTACTGCGCAGAGGCCGTTGGCCTCTATAACTAGAACTTAACAGCCGCTGGAGGGATTACAAATAATTCAACAATTATCCCATATCAGCAGCAAGTTTACCCATCTTAGGTGGAACATACGTTGTTGCAAAGTTTTCCACATTACCCAGATGCAGTTCTTTTGGCATCAATGATAAGTTAGATGCAATAAAGTCGTCCCATTTATATTCTTTGCCGGTATATGCCGATTCGCGTCCCATTGCTCCGGTTAAGGATGATGTTACAAGTGTTTCGGCTTCCAACGTCATTGATTTTCCAGAACGGATATGATTGATCAAATCCATGTGTTCCAACACATACGGATTAGTCTGTTTATATTTAGCTTTCTCTGCATCAAAATCGTATTGCCAAATCAGGTTGCCATCATGGTCGCGGATAGACATATCTTTACTGGTCCATATACCATCTGTTCCAATTATTGTTTCGCTCACATCACCATCGCAACCATCAATCTGACGTGCCTGAGCATTGACTCTTACTCCTCCTTCGTACACAATATCCAAACTGAAGTTGTCGAAAATATCTCCGGTACGGCGTTGAAGTTGCGAACCCATACCTACAACCGATACCGGTTTAAGGTGCGAGAACCAGGTAAACACATCAATATTATGTACAAGTTGGTCAATAACATGGTCGCCACACAGCCAGTTCCAACTGAAAAAGTCGCGTAGCATATATTCCATATCTGTCCACTCGGGGCGACGTTTCCGGTAAGTCATTGCACCCTGATTCCATTTAACTACGCCACCGGTGATTCGTCCGATTTGTCCTTCACGTATTCTTTTGTACGATTCAATATAACTGCGTTCATGGTGTCTTTGTGCCCCTGTTTGGATACAAAGTCCTTTGCTTTGTGCCTGCTTGATAGCAGCATTGAAGTTACGACAACTTACGGGGTCAATACCTGCAGCTTTTTCGCAGAACACATGTTTCCCTTTTTCTATAGCATATTTAGTTTGATCGGCATGGAAGATAGAAGGTGTAGCAATTATAACCACATCTACATTCGGATCTTCGCATACCTTTTTATATGCATCAAAACCATAATGAATTTTATCATCGGGAACTTCAATATTTCTTTTTTCGCGAAGATGTTTTCTTAAACCTTCTAGTCTGTCTTCAAAAATATCTGCCATTGCTACAATAGTAAGACCATCGCCTGCCGACAGAAAATCGTTTGTAGCACCCGAGCCACGGCTTCCACACCCAATTACGCCTGCACGAATGGTTTTGCCGTCTATTGCTTTATCTCCCATTTCGGGGATATACACCGGGATGTCGGACTGAAGTGGTTTATACTTACTTGTGCTTTCGCTGCTACAAGATGATACGATGCTGCTTACACCGGTAAAGCTGCCTACAGCACCTACTGTACCCAATGCCGAGCGGGTAAGAAATTGTCTTCTCGAAATTTTTTCTTTTGCCATGTTGTTAGTAGTTAGTAGCTAGTAGCTAGTAGTTAGTAGCTAGTAGCTAGTTATTATTAGTAGTAGTTAGTAGTTAGTAGCTAGTAGTTAGTAGTTAGTAAGTAGCAAGTAGTAAGAATCCATGCGGCATCGTACTACTAACTACTAGCTACTAGCTACTAACTACTAACCACTAAATGCCGCATCAAACGCTACATTCGAAGGACGGAAATCTATATTCTTAACGAACCGTAAGGACTCGGCCGCACCGTGTTCACGGTCCATGCCATTATCTTCCCATTCAACAGAAAGTGGTCCTTGATAATCAATGCGGTTCAATGTGCGGATTATCTCTTCAAAGTTTATCTTTCCGCGTCCCATACTACGGAAATCCCAGAAACGATCACGATGCCCAAAAGGTAGATGCCCTCCGAATACACCTGCACGGGTAGGTACATCCGACCACCATACATCCTTCATGTGTACATGGAAAATACGATCGGCAAAGGTTTCTATAAAGGCTACATAGTCTACTCCCTGATAGCCCATGTGACTAGGATCATAGTTGAAGCCGAAAGCCGGGTGATAATCTATGGCTTCCAGTAACATTTGTGCCGATGAGATGTCGAATGCTATTTCGGTAGGATGTACTTCGAGAGCAAACCTCACCCCATTTTTATGGTAGGAATTTACAATGGGTTTAAATCTTGTAGCCACTTCGTCAAAGCCAGCTTTTATTTCTTCGGCAGATACGGGAGGGAAAGAATATAATAGATGCCAGATGGGGCTTCCTGTAAATCCTACTACAGTATTTACTCCGAGCATCCGGGCAGCCTCGCCGATCTTTATCATTTCTTCGGCAGCCCTTTGCCGTACACCTTCGGGATCGCCATCACCCCATATACGGGCAGGTAGCACACCTTTATGGCGGTTGTCGATTCGGTCGCAAACACATTGTCCTACAGGATGATTGGAAATGGTATATAATTCAAGATCATATTTTGCCAATGTAGCTTTAATCTGGTCACAATATTCCTGACTCAGTTTCTCAATGTCCAGATGATTCTCGGTACATGCAAGTTCTAATCCATCGTAACCAAATTCTTTTGCTTTTGCGCAAATTGTTTCAAGAGGCATATCGCCCCATTGTGCTGTATATAAAGTAACTTTTCGTGCCATTTGTTTTTAAGTTTTGAGTTATGAGTTTTGAGTTATGAGTAGTGAGTTATGAGTAGTGAGTTGTGAGTCCGCATGGTAAAACTCACTACTCACTACTCAAAACTCATAACTCAAACCATTTTGTTTCATTATTGTATCCGGATGTTGTAATGGTTTCTATAAACTGCATTCCTCTTACGCCATCGTCTATGCTGGGGAAATCCAGCCATGCTTCTTCGGGTTGAATTCCTTCTTTCTTTGCCATCACGGTACGGGCAAAGTTGCGATAGATATTTGCAAAGGCTTCAATATATCCTTCGGGATGTCCGCCGGGAGTACGTGTGTTGGCCTTAGCGATGTTGCCCATATAACCGTTGCCGGTTCTTACTATCTCCATGGGTTTGTCGCTCCATTTTATATATAAGGTGTTTGGTTCCATCTGGTTCCATTCAATGCCACCTTTTTCGCCATAAATGCGCAGTTTAAGGGAGTTCTCTTCTCCTGCTGCCACTTGCGATGCAATCAATACACCTGTGGCTCCGTTGTTGAAACGTAAAAGGGCAGCTCCATCATCGTCGAGCAAGCGTCCTTCTACAAAGGTTTTCAGATCGGCACACATTGATGTACATTTCAACCCCGATGCATATTCGGCCAGATGCAGCGCATGTGTTCCTATATCTCCCATACATCCTGCTTTGCCCGAACGTTGCGGATCTGTACGCCAACCGGCATTGCTCTTAGGATCCAGTTCGGCCCGGGTAGATAACCATCCCTGAGGATATTCGGTATAAATTTTACGGATCTTTCCAAAATCACCTCTTTCCAGTCTCATTTTGGCCTCTTTTACTGCCGGATAACCGGAATAAGTATGAGTTAGTGCAAGAGTTTGCCCTGTTTGCTCTACAATATCTTTCAGTTGCTTTGCTTCCTGTAAAGAGAAAGTCATTGGTTTATCGAGTACAACATCAAAGCCGTTCTCCAAAGCCATTTTGGCTGGTGCAAAGTGTAGATGATTGGGTGTAACAATTGAAAGAAAATCCATTCTTTCTCCTTCAGGAAGAGCTTTTTCAGCATCTATCATTTCCTGATATGAAGTATAGATTCTGTTTTCGGGTAGAAAATATTCCAGGCCCGATTGTTTTGAAACTTCCGGTTTACTGCTGAAACATCCGCAAACCAATTCAATACTGTTGTCCATGAGAGCGGCACATCTGTGAATGGCCCCAATAAAGGCTCCATTTCCTCCTCCAAACATGCCCATGCGAAGTTTTCGTTTCATAAATTAGGGTGTTTTATGGTATTAATTTCTTCACGTAATATTAGTGAAGCGGCTCATTTACAAATGTATAGAATGTTTTGGTTTACAAGGCTATTTTAATGTGTTTTTTTGAGGCCTTGTATAGCATGAATTGTTTCATAATAGGGGGAGTTTTGATAACAAGACCAGTCTTTACAATTAAAAACTACTTAGAATGAGAGAATTGTACTATATAGCAGAGCAGTCTCGGTCTATATAGCTGAGCACCTTCAAGCTATATAGCACAAGGGGTCAAAGCTATATAGCTTGAAGCTGCTCGTCTATATAGAAAGATATTTTACTTGTATTAGAACTTCTGTTGTTGTGCATCAAAACAATGATCGAACTACATTAAAACTGCGCCTGTTTTACATCATAATTGTGATTGTTTTGTGCCTAAAAAAGTGTTAAACGCAACGCTGTAACAACAAAAATAACACCTGTTAACAAGTTCGACGATTCAACAAAAAAATACGATACTATTTGATAAACAGAGTATAAGCCGTTGTTTTATATGTAAAAAAAGAGACAGATAGTGGCAAAAAGTAATAGCGACCCTACAACAAAAGAAGAGAAAAGAAAAGAAGAGAAAAGAAAAGAAAACAGCAGAAGAAAAAGAAAAAGAAAAAGAAACTGCTGCTGTTGCTGTTGTCTGGACGAAAGCGCGAAGGCGTGAAAGGGAGAAAGCATTTCACCTTTCGTGCCTTCATATCTTCGCGCTTTCGCGCCACTTCCCAGAAGTAAATATTCAGCACAATATTACACATTAGCATTTTTTATTAACTTTTTCCTTTATATTTCAACTTTTTATTGGTAATTTCGGGCGTTTTTTTGCATTCCGAAAGAATTCTTTTATAAATCATAAATACAGTAATAACGCCATGGAAAATTTTCAGACAGGACTATTATTGATGGTTGTAGGGATGGTTACCGTCTTCGCCATTTTATTGATAGTCATCAATTTAGGGAAACTCCTTATTTTCTTAGTTAATAAATATGCACCGGAAGAAGTTGTGGCTGCCAAACAAAAGGCTACCGGACCAGCACCTATACAACCTAATATTGTAGCTGCAATTACAGCTGCCGTAAATGTTGTAACGCATAACAAAGGAAAAATAGTGAAAATAGAAAAACAAAATTAATACGCTAAAACATGAAAAGAGAAGTTAAGTTCAGCTTGGTCTTCAGGGATATGTGGCAATCGGCCGGTAAATATGTACCCCGTGTAGATCAGCTAGTAAAAGTTGCTCCAGCCATTATAGAGATGGGCTGTTTTGCCCGTGTAGAAACAAATGGTGGAGGTTTTGAACAAGTAAATTTATTATTCGGAGAAAACCCCAATAAAGCAGTACGCGACTGGACTGCACCTTTCCATAAAGCCGGAATCCAAACTCACATGCTAGACCGTGCTTTAAACGGGCTTCGCATGAGTCCTGTTCCTGCCGATGTACGTAAACTGTTCTACAAGGTTAAAAAGGCACAAGGTACAGATATTACACGTACTTTCTGCGGATTGAATGATGTTCGCAATATTATTCCTTCTATTAAATATGCCAAAGATGCAGGAATGATTTCGCAGTGTGCGTTGAGTATCACACACTCTCCAATTCACACGGTAGAATACTACACCAATATGGCTCTCGAACTGATTGCTGCTGGTGCCGATGAAATCTGTATCAAAGACATGGCAGGTATCGGTCGTCCGGTATCGTTGGGTAAGATTGTGGCTAATATAAAGAAAGCGCATCCTCAAATTCCAATTCAATATCATAGTCATGCAGGTCCGGGCTTCAATATGGCTACTATCCTCGAAGTTTGTAATGCCGGTTGCGATTATATTGATGTGGGTATGGAACCTCTTTCGTGGGGAACAGGCCATGCCGACCTGATCAGTGTTCAGGCTATGTTGAAAGATGCCGGATATCAGGTTCCTGAAATCAATATGGAAGCCTATATGAAGGTTCGCAGTATGGTTCAGGAGTTTATGGATGATTTCCTTGGCCTGTACATCAGTCCGAAAAACCGTTTGATGAATTCATTGCTTATTGCTCCGGGATTACCAGGAGGTATGATGGGAAGTCTTATGGCCGACCTTGAAAGCAATCTTGAATCAATCAACAAATACAAAGCAAAACGCAACCTGCCGTTTATGACACAGGATGATTTGCTTATCAAACTGTTCGATGAAGTTGCTTATGTATGGCCACGTGTGGGTTATCCTCCATTGGTAACACCATTCAGTCAGTACGTAAAAAACCTTGCCATGATGAACGTTATCGCTATGGAAAAAGGAAAAGAACGTTGGGGAATGATTGCCGATGACATCTGGGATATGATTCTGGGTCGTGCCGGTCGTTTGCCGGGCAAACTAGCTCCTGAAATCATTGAAAAAGCCGAGCGCGAAGGTCGTAAGTTCTTTGATGGCGATCCACAGGAAAACTATCCTGATTCGTTGGATAAGTATCGTAAGATGATGAAAGATAACAAATGGGAACTTGGCCAAGATGACGAAGAACTCTTTGAATATGCCATGCACCCAGCTCAATACGAAGCTTACAAGAGTGGAAAAGCCAAAGAAGATTTCCTTGCCGATGTTGCCAAGAAAAAAGCCGAGAAAGATAAATCACCTCTGGATGATGCCAAACCAAAAACGCTTACAGTGCAGGTTGACGGACAGGCTTATAAAGTAACAGTGGCTTATGGAGATACTGAATTACCAGCACAAACTGGTGCTGCTGCACCAGTAGCAAGTGGCGAAGGTAAAGATGTAATATCTCCGTTGGAAGGAAAATTCTTCCTAACAAAAGATACCTCGGAAGCTCCTGTAAAAGTAGGCGATGTTGTTAACGAAGGCGATTTGCTGTGTTACGTAGAGGCTATGAAAACATACAATGCCATTCGTGCAGAGTTTGGTGGTACTGTAACTGCCATATTACTTAATCCGGGAGATTCGGTTTCTGAAGATGACGTAATAATGAAGATACAGTAATGGGAGAAATATTTAAGAATCTATATGATATGACTGCGTTTAGCAACATTATTGCTCAACCGCAGTTCCTGGTAATGTATGTCATCGCCTTTGTACTGTTATACCTGGGAATTAAAAAACAATATGAACCCCTGTTGTTGGTACCAATAGCTTTTGGTGTATTGTTGGCAAATTTCCCCGGTGGTGAAATGGGAATTATACAGGCCGATGAAAACGGAATGGTAGCCATTAATGGGATAATGAAAAATATATGGGAGATGCCATTGCATGATATTGCACATGAAATGGGTATTATGAACTTCCTGTATTATATGTTGATAAAAACAGGTTTCCTTCCTCCGATTATTTTCATGGGCGTAGGGGCATTGACCGACTTTGGTCCGATGCTTCGTAACCTGCGTTTATCTATCTTTGGTGCTGCTGCTCAGCTAGGTATTTTTACCGTATTGCTAGTTGCTATCCTAATGGGATTTACTCCGAAAGAAGCTGCTTCTTTGGGTATTATTGGTGGTGCTGATGGTCCAACAGCTATCTTCACAACAATTAAGTTGGCTCCACATTTATTGGGTCCAATTGCAATTGCTGCTTATTCGTATATGGCACTTGTTCCGGTAATTATTCCGCTTGTTGTACGTATATTCTGTAGCAAGAAAGAGCTGATGATCAACATGAAAGAGCAGGAAAAGTCTAATCCTTCAACAATAGTAATTAAAAACATGCGTGTGTTGAAGATTATCTTCCCAATTGCTGTAACCACAGTTGTTGCTTTGTTTGTGCCTAGTGCGGTTCCTTTGGTGGGTATGTTGATGTTTGGTAACCTGATTAAAGAAATTGGTGCCAATACATTCCGTTTGTTCGATGCGGCTTCAAACAGCATCATGAATACTGCTACTATATTCCTGGGACTTTGTGTGGGTGCAACCATGACAGTTGATGCTTTCCTTAACTGGACAACTATTGGTATTGTTGTGGGTGGTTTCCTTGCATTTGCTTTATCAATTACAGGTGGTATTCTGTTTGTGAAAGTGTTTAATATGTTCTCAAAGAGAAAGATCAATCCATTGATTGGGGCAACAGGATTAAGTGCAGTGCCTATGGCTAGCCGTGTGGCAAACGAAATTGCATTGAAATACGACAAGAAGAATCACGTATTACAATACTGTATGTCAAGTAACATTTCAGGTGTAATCGGTTCGGCTGTAGCGGCTGGGGTGTTGATTTCGTTCTTGGGATAAAGAAGTCCAGAAATAGTCAATAATTTCTTATCAACGTTGTAGACGTTGCATTATTCTCCTCCAGGATACATGCAACGTCTATTTTTTTATTCACACTGTTGAGGGTCTTTGATGGTTTCCATGCGACACATCAGAACATAAAAAAACGGGAACTCCTCACGGAGGCCCCGTTCTTCCTTCACTTTAGCATTTTATTTATCTAAAACAGATTTCTTGATATTGTATAATTATGCATCCGGCGAGAGAGAGAGTTCCGGAAAATCATACAACCCAGTTCATCCGATGTTACTATCTTAGGTGTAAGGGTGAACAACGACTAATTGAGCGACTGAGACAGCGAACTGCATTTTGGAGTGCTACACCCTTGAAAGTAACCATTGCTAAGATGAAATTTTTAACATTAGACTTTTGTCATAATCTCGTGTTGAGCTAGGTCAATCATTCATTACTTAAGGTTAACACTACAAAAGTATGCAATTTAACTACTTGTACCAAAGTTTTTTTGAGTTTAAAGTGTCCTATTTCACCGTAAATAAATACCAGAATTCTTGCTTTTTTTCAACGTTCTGATTTTCAATAACATACAGTGGTCAAAATATTCAATTTTGAGCGTCAAATATAAATATTTTGAATATTTTTTATTTTTAGAGTATATAATGTACCTTTGTTTATCAAAAAATAACATTTAAACAATAAGGTATGGAAAACTTTTATGAATTAATAAAATCACGTCGTAGCATGCGTAAATTTACCGACAAGGAACTTACGCAGGAAGAAGTAGTTAGCTTATTAAAAGCCGCACTTATATCGCCTACATCTAAACGAACCAACGCCTGGCAGTTTATTGTTGTCGACAACAAAGAAACATTGGCTCAATTAGCCCATTGCAAAGAACATAGTGCATCTTTTATTGCCAATGCAACTTTAGCCATTGTAGTAACAGCCGACCCATTGGCTAGTGATGTATGGATTGAAGATGCTTCGATTGCTTCGATCATGATTCAACTCCAGGCCGAGGATTTAGGATTGGGAAGTTGTTGGGTACAGGTTCGCGAAAGATTCACTGCACAAGGCGAACCGGCAAACGATTATGTACACAGTGTTCTCGATATCCCTTTGCAGCTGCAAGTACTTTCTATCATTGCTATCGGACATAAAGGTATGGAACGTAAACCTTTTAACGAAGACAATTTGCAATGGGAAAAAATACATATCAATAAATATGGTGGACAATAAACAAGACATCCCTGTTGCTGTTATTGGTGCAGGAAATCTGGGATACAACTTGGCATTAACCTTGCATAAGCATGGTTTCCATGTAATACAAATTTACAGCCGTACCGAAGAATCGGCCAAGCCCCTTGCCCTACAAGTTGAAGCAGAATGGACCACAAATAGTGAAAAGATAACCAATAAAGCAGCCATCTATTTTGTTGCATTAAAAGACAGCGTTCTGGAAGAAATTATACCCCAGCTTATTAAAGAACGCAAATCTGCTTTATGGGTTCATACAGCCGGAAGCATCCCCATGGATATATGGGAACCTCATTGTAACCGTTATGGGGTTTTCTATCCCATGCAAACATTCAGCAAAAAACGGGAGGTTAGTTTTAATGAACTATCTATTTTTATTGAAGCCTTCAATAAAAACGATATTGAAATATTGAGAGCTATTGCTTTATCTCTTACCTCAAAGGTGTACGAGATTGACTCTGATCGCCGTAAGAAACTTCATCTGGCTGCTGTATATGCGTGTAACTTTGTTAACCACATGTACACTCTTTCAAGTGAGGTACTCAAATCGGTAGATATTCCTTTTGATGCAATGCTTCCTTTGGTAGATGAAACTGCCCGCAAAGTTCACGAACTACCTCCACAAGAGGCACAAACCGGTCCGGCTGTCCGTTACGACAGAAATGTAATCGATAGTCATTTAGAGATGCTTAATGATACCCCTGATATGCAAGATATATATCGTTTGATATCCCAAAGCATCTACAACCACACCATAACTCAAAACTCAAAACCCAAAACTCAAAACTAATATATGTCGACAATAAACTACGATCTTACCCGCATCAAAGCATTGGCATTTGATGTTGATGGTGTACTGAGCAATGATGTAATGCCTTTGCACCCTTCGGGTGAACCCATGCGTACAGTTAGTGTAAAAGATGGTTATGCTTTACAGTTAGCTGTAAAACAAGGGCTACTGATTGCAATAATAACCGGTGGCAAAACCGAATCGGTTCGCTTACGTTTCGAATCGTTAGGCATAAAAGATATCTATATGGGATCGGCTGTTAAGATACACGACTACAAAGATTTCCGGGATAAATACAATTTAAAGGACGAAGAAATTCTGTATATGGGCGATGATGTTCCCGATATGGAAGTTCTGAAAACCTGCGGTCTACCTTGCTGTCCGAAAGATGCGGTATCGGATATTAAACAAATTGCTCGTTATATATCTCATTGTCCCGGAGGCTATGGTTGTGGACGCGATGTACTGGAACAGGTAATGCGTGCCCAAAACAAATGGATGGCGGGTGATGCTTTCGGTTGGTAGTTATTTGAAACGCAGATTAACGCGGATTAACGCAGATTTTTAATTATTTATTTCTCAATCTGCGACAATCTGCGTTAATCTGCGTTTCAAAAGTTTCAATAACTTAATCTAAAATCAAATGAATCCTCTCCAAAACTTCAAATACAAAATAATCCTGGCCTCTGGTTCTCCCCGTCGACAGGAACTACTTTCCGGATTAGATATAGATTTCACAGTAAAAGTACTGCCCGACCTGGACGAATCTTATCCGGAAACTCTTCAGGGTGAAGATATACCTCTTTATATCTGTCGGGCTAAAGCCGAGGCATACAAAGCTGCCATCAATCCGGGCGAATTGGTAATTACTGCCGACACCATTGTTTGGTTAGATGGTAACGTGCTTGGAAAACCCACAAACGAAGCCGATGCTATAAATATGCTGAAACTGTTATCGAACAAAACCCATCTGGTTATAACTGGTGTTTGCTTAACAACTAAAGAATGGCAAAAAAGCTTTACGGCAACCACAGAAGTTACTTTCGATAAACTTACAGAAGAGGAAATAGATTATTATGTGCATAAATACCGTCCAATGGATAAAGCCGGATCGTATGGTGTTCAGGAATGGATTGGATATATTGGCGTAAATGGCTTAAAAGGAAGTTATTATAATGTAATGGGGTTGCCAATACAACGATTGTATAAGGAACTAATAAAGTTATAACTTCTTTCTTTTTTTAACAGAGTAAAGATTCGTTTCACTGTGATTTTAATAGTGTAAATATTATCTTTGCATGGCTCAAAGAAAATAATATCCAAAACATGGAAAACTATATTGTATCTGCCAGAAAATACCGTCCCTCAACATTCGAATCAGTTGTAGGACAGAAGGCACTCACTACTACACTAAAAAATGCAATCGCCACCCATAAACTGGCTCATGCTTATTTATTTTGCGGACCGCGAGGAGTAGGTAAAACAACATGTGCACGTATTTTTGCCAAAACCATAAATTGTATGTCGCCCACTGCCGATGGGGAAGCTTGTAATCAATGCGAGTCGTGTGTGGCTTTTAATGAACAACGTTCGTACAACATACACGAACTGGATGCTGCATCAAACAACTCGGTCGATGATATCCGGCAGTTGGTTGAACAGGTTCGCATACCGCCCCAGATTGGTAACTACAAAGTTTACATCATCGATGAGGTTCACATGTTATCAGCTTCGGCTTTCAATGCCTTTCTGAAAACACTTGAAGAGCCTCCCAAACATGCCATATTTATTTTGGCTACAACCGAAAAGCATAAAATTCTTCCTACCATATTATCTCGTTGTCAGATTTACGACTTCAACCGTATAGGAGTTGAAGACACAGTAAACCACCTGATGTATGTGGCACAAAAGGAAAATGTAAGTGCCGAACCCGAAGCCTTGAACGTAATTGCTTTAAAGGCCGATGGTGGTATGCGCGATGCATTATCCATATTCGACCAGGTAGTTAGCTTCACAGGAGGAAACATTACGTATCAGGGTGCTATTGAAAACCTGAATGTACTGGATTACGATTATTATTTCCGGCTGACTGATTATTTTCTGGAAGGCAACGTTAGCAGTGCATTATTACTATTTAATGATGTGTTGAACAACGGTTTTGATGGCGGCCATTTCATTACCGGACTTTCGTCTCACTTCCGCGATTTGCTGGTTAGTAAAGATGGAGTTACTGTATCTCTACTGGAGGTTGGAGCCAGCATACGCGACAAATATCAGGCGCAAGCCCAAAAGTGTCCGGTAAAGTTTCTCTATAAAGCATTGAAGTTGTGCAACGACTGCGATTTGAATTACCGCATAAGTAAAAACAAACGTCTGCTGGTGGAACTAACACTGATACTGGTTGCACAAATTGTTTCAGAAGGCGATGAAGCAAGCCATGGGCTTGGCCCTACACAGATTAAACCCATAGCAAAAAATCAGGCTGCAACGACTCAACAATCGGCACAGCCTGTACAGAGTGCAGCTCCTGTTACATCTGCACAAACAACAGCGGCACAGCCTACTACAACTACACAGCCACAGGCACAAACACCTGCCGCACCACGCGAAATGCCCGATATATTGAAGCAATCGCAAGGTACAGCCGAAAAGAAGATTCCTGTTCGAAAGAAAGAAGGTATCTCTATCAGGAACTTCAATAACGAGAAGGAACAATCAACTGCTTCGACCCAACAAACCATTGCCAATGTTGAACCGGAGAAAGATCATCCTTTTGATGAAAGCGACTTAAGGTATCAATGGCAATTATTTGCCCAGCAATTACCTTTGGAACATAGGGCAATGGCTGGTAGAATGCAAGGTATGAACATCAAACTGCTTGATGCCACAACTTTCGAAGCAGTTGTTGAAAATGATTTTGTTGTAGATCAGTTCATGCCACTAAAACCAGCTATTGAAATGCACCTGAGAACACAGTTGCATAACAAACAAATAAAAATGATTTTCCGTGTCAGCGCACCGGAAGAGAAAAGACGGCCAACATCAAAAGCTGAGAAATATCAGGCCATGGCCGAAAAAAACCAAGCGCTTATAACCTTAAAGAATGAGTTTGGATTAGAATTTTATTAAAAAAAGTATTGAGTTTTGAGTAATGAGTTTTGAGTTGCCATGCGGCATCGTTAACTCACAACTCAAAACTCATTACTCAAAACTCAATACACAATGAAGAAAGAAAACGTGAATCCCGTACTTTGGGTACCAACTGTGTACTTCGCTATGGGATTGCCCTTTGTAGCCTTATCGATGGTCTCTGTACTGATGTTCTCGGATATGGGAATAACCAACACCCAAATTGCATTCTGGACATCTTTAATTATGCTTCCATGGACATTAAAACCTCTGTGGAGTCCGTTCCTCGAAATGTTCAAAACAAAAAAACATTTCGTTGTTATCACCCAAATGATTACTGGTGTTGCCTTTGCCCTGGTAGCACTTTCTCTCCCCCTCAACAATTTCTTTTGTTATGCAATTGCCTTAATGGGAGTTATTGCCATAAGTGGAGCCACGCACGATATTGCTGGTGATGGAGTTTACTTAACCGAACTCTCATCTACCCAACAAGCTAAATATATCGGCTGGCAGGGAGCTTTTTACAATCTGGCCAAAGTTCTTACCAATGGCGGATTGGTATATGCAGCAGGAATGCTTAAAAACTCATTAGGCATTACATACGCATGGATGGTTATTATGCTGATTTGTGCCGGATTAATGATGATACTAGGCTTTTATCACATCCGCATTTTACCCAGCGGCGGCACTTCCGAAAATAAAATTACTTCCGGAGCAGAAGCAATAAAAGAGCTATGGGAGGTTATTCGTTCCTTCTTTGCAAAGAAACACATACTTTTCTATATTGTATTTATCATCCTCTACAGATTTGCAGAAGGGTTTGCCATAAAAATTGTCCCCTTGTTTCTCAAAGCCCCAATAAAAGAAGGAGGTTTAGAACTGAATACTTCGGATATCGGTTTGGTGTATGGTACCTTTGGTGCGGCTGCTTTTATTCTGGGTTCCATTCTAGGAGGATATTACATATCGGCTCTGGGGCTTAAAAAAGCGCTATTTTCACTCTGTTGCATGTTCAATATACCATTTGTTGTTTATTATATTCTAGCTATTGCCCAACCCGACAGTCTTTGGGTAATAGGTTTGGCAGTGCTATTTGAATACTTCGGATATGGTTTCGGATTTGTTGGACTGATGCTTTTCATGATGCAACAAATAGCTCCCGGCAAGCACAAAATGGCACACTATGCTTTTGCTACAGGTATCATGAACCTCGGCGTAATGCTTCCCGGAATGCTTAGTGGCTATTTAAGTGATGTACTGGGCTACGAGAAATTCTTTATTTGGGTAATGATTGCAACAATACCTTCTTTTCTGGTAACATGGTTTGTACCGTTTACGTATAAAGATTAGTAGCTAGTAGTTAGTAGCTAGTAGCTAGAATCCATACGGTTGCTACTATCTACTAACTACTAGCTACTAACTATCTACTAACTACTAAAAATATGGAAAAAATTAAAATTATGGGAGACAGTCTTCCTTCAATGCCCTGGCAAGAACGTCCGGAGAATTGTAAAGATGTTATTTGGCGTTATTCAAACAACCCTATTATACCAAGGGATTTGTTACCCACTTCGAATAGTATATTCAACAGCGCAGTAGTACCATTTAAAGATGGTTATGCAGGTGTATTCCGTTGTGACGACACCAACCGCAGAATGCGTCTTCATGTAGGTTTTAGTGATGATGCCATCAACTGGAAAATAAACGAAGAACCTCTGAAATTTCAATGCAACAATCCTGAAATAGGTGAATGGGTATATGGATACGACCCACGGGTGTGTTTTATTGAAGACCGTTATTATGTAACCTGGTGCAACGGATATCATGGCCCTACAATCGGGGTAGCCTATACTTTCGATTTTGTAACCTTCCATCAACTGGAAAATGCTTTTCTTCCCTTTAATCGGAATGGCGTATTATTCCCCCGCAAGATAAATGGTAATTTCGCCATGGTAAGTCGCCCAAGTGATAATGGACATACTCCGTTTGGAGATATCTTTTACAGCGAATCGCCCGATTTAGAATATTGGGGCAGACACAGGCATGTAATGTCGCCTGCACCATTCGAAATGAGTGCGTGGCAATGCACTAAAATCGGAGCCGGTCCTATTCCAATAGAAACATCAGAAGGATGGTTAATGATTTATCATGGTGTACTGGCATCCTGCAACGGATTTGTCTACAGTTTTGGTTCGGCATTGCTTGATCTGGATGAACCATGGAAAGTAAAATACCGCTCTGGTCCTTACCTGTTATCTCCACAGAAAGATTATGAGTGTATGGGCGATGTTCCCAATGTCTGTTTTCCATGTGCAGCGCTTCATGATCCGGAATCCGATAGGATAGCGATCTATTACGGATGTGCGGATACGGTTACATCGCTGGCGTTTGGATATATACATGAGATTATTGAATTTACAAAAAGAACGAGTATAGTTTAAAATGAAAAGAACAAACTTAACACTCTTAGCCATAGCATTATCGTGTGCAGTAAGTTACGGCACTGATAACACTAAACTTAACCCTACCGATTATGTAGACCCATTTATAGGAACCACCAATTATGGAACAACCAATCCGGGAGCCATTTGTCCCAACGGAATGATGTCTGTTGTACCGTTTAACGTTATGGGTTCTAAAGACAATAAATATGATAAAGACGCCCGTTGGTGGTCAACACCTTATGAAATCAATAACAGCTATTTCACCGGATTTGCTCATGTAAACCTTAGCGGAGTAGGCTGTCCGGAGCTTGGTTCTCTTCTACTGATGCCCACAACGGGCGAACTAAATGTAGATTATACAACTTACGGAAGCCGTTATAAAGAAGAGCAAGCCTCACCTGGGTATTATTCAAACTACCTTACTCAATACAACGTAAAATGTGAAGTTTCGGCCACTCCACGTACTGGAATAACCCGATTTACTTTCCCCAAAGGCGAAAGCCACATTCTTCTAAATCTTGGAGAAGGATTAACAAACGAATCGGGAGCCTATTTACGGAAAGTGAGCGAAACAGAATACGAAGGCACCAAGCTATTAGGCACATTCTGTTACAATCCGCAAGCTGTATTTCCTATCTACTTTGTGATGCGGGTAAACAAACAACCTGTATCCAGTGGTTACTGGAAGAAACAACGTCCTACCCACAAATGGGAAGCTGATTGGGATGCCGATCAGGGGAAATATAAACTGTACACCAAATACGGCAGAGATATTGCAGGAGATGATATTGGCACTTTCCTGACTTTCCAAACTGAGGAAGGCGAACAGATTGAAGTTCAAATGGGAGTATCTTTTGTTAGCATAGAAAATGCACGCCTCAACCTGGAAGCAGAACAAAAAGGAAGAAACTTTGAAGCCATCCATAAAGAAGCTGTAGCCAGTTGGAATGAGCAATTATCGCGTATTCTTGTTGAAGGAGGCACCAAAGAACGAAAAACAGTTTTCTATACTGCACTTTACCACATGTTGATTCATCCCAACATTCTACAGGATGTAAACGGACAGTATCCGGCAATGGAAAGTGATGAAATACGTACCACCAAAGGTAATCGTTACACAGTCTTCTCACTCTGGGATACGTACAGAAATGTACATCAACTCCTTACCCTGGTATATCCGGAGAAACAAATGCAAATGGTACAAACCATGCTCGATATGTATCGTGAACATGGTTGGTTCCCCAAGTGGGAACTCTACGGACGCGAAACCCTCACCATGGAAGGCGATCCCAGTATCCCTGTTATTGTAGATACATGGATGAAAGGATTACGTGATTTTGATGTTGACCTGGCTTATGAAGCTATGTATAAATCGGCTACCTTGCCCGGAGCCGAGAATCTGATGCGACCGGATAATGATGATTATATGTCGTTGGGATATGTGCCATTACGTGGCAAGTATGATAATTCGGTTTCTCATGCGTTGGAATATTATATTGCCGACTTTGCACTTTCTCGTTTTGCTTCGGCTTTAGGTAAAAAGAAAGATGCCGACTATTTCTACAAACGTTCATTGGGATACAAGAACTATTACGACAAGGAGTTTGGGACTTTCCGTCCGAAGCTACCCGATGGTTCATTCCACGCTCCGTTTAATCCACGTCAGGGCGAGAATTTTGAACCCAATCCGGGATTCCACGAAGGCAGTGCATGGAATTACACATTCTATGTTCCGCACGACATTCCGGGATTAACCAAACTGATGGGAGGCAAAAAGAAGTTTATAGATAAACTGCAAATGGTTTTCGATGAAGGACTTTATGATCCGGCCAACGAACCGGATATTGCCTATCCATTCCTTTTCAGTTATTTCAAAGGAGAAGAATGGCGCACACAGCAGCTAACCCAAAAGTTACTGAGCCAGTATTTCACCGATAAGCCCAACGGCATTCCTGGTAATGATGATACAGGAACCATGTCGGGATGGGCGGTATTCAATATGATGGGTTTCTACCCCGATTGTCCGGGATTACCCGAATACACCCTAACCTCGCCTGTATTCGACAAAGTTACAATTAAGCTAGATCCCAAGTGGCATCAGAATGAAAGTTTGGTAATAGAAACCGTTCGTTCGGATCAGGAAGCTATCTATATAGATAAAATTATGTTGGGGGATCGTAATTTTCCGGAATACCGAATCAGTCACGATAAGTTGGTTCATGCGGGTAAAATCACCTATATACTAAAATCAAAATAAATGTTGTATCCATTTGAAACGCAGATTAACGCAGATTATCGCAGATTTTTAATCTTAATTTAATCTGCGATAATCTGCGTTAATCTGCGTTTCAAAAATATCTATCACAAACTATACAATTATGAAAATTAAAGTATTAATTAAAAACGCAGCATTGTGTACTCTACTCTTCACAATAGCTTCGTGTAAAAACGAAAACAAAGTAGTAGAAAGTACACCTGTTGATCTAACACAGTATGTTGACCCGTATATTGGTACTGGAGATCATGGTCACGTATTTCTGGGAGCAAATGTGCCCCGTGGATTTGTTCAGTTAGGTCCTACACAGCCCACACAAGGTTGGGACTGGTGTTCGGGTTACCACTACACCGACTCTCTTATTGCCGGATTCAGTCATCTGCATTTAAGTGGTACGGGAATTGGCGATCTGGGTGATATTACCTTTCTCCCTACAGTCGATGATACTCGTTTGCACAAGTTTACTCATGCTAATGAAGTAGTAAAACCGGGATACTATGCTATAAAATTTCCCGAATCCGGAATCAAAGTTGAACTAACAGCTACCGAACGTTGCGGATATCACAAATATCTTTTCCCAAAAACAAATCAATCTAAAATCATTATCGATTTGAAACGTGGCATTGGCTGGGATAGCCCGGCAGAAGGTTATCTGGTTCAGGAAAACGATTCGGTTGTATCCGGTTACCGTTATTCCAAAGGATGGGCTAAATTCCAGCAAGTTTATTTCACTGCTGTATTCTCAAAATCAATAAAAGGGTTCAAAGTTTCCGAAGATGATAAAGCATATAATGAGGGTAAAACCGTTACAAACAAAACAGCATTTGCCGAACTAAGCTTTGATACTACAGATGGCGAGGTGATTTATGCAAAAGTAGGTTTATCGGCAGTAAGCATCGACAATGCAAAACTGAATCTCAAAGCTGAACTTTACGAGTCAGGATTAGATTTTGAACAAACCATTGCTTATGCCAACCATGCATGGAACGAAGAACTGAATAAGATTACCATTAAAACAAACAACGAAACAAACAAACGGGTATTCTACACAGCTCTTTACCACTCGTTGTTTGCTCCCTCTATTTTCTGTGATGTAAATGGTGATTACAGAGGCAGTGATGGTAAGGTTTACAAAGATGCTCCTTTCACTAACTACACCACTTTCTCATTGTGGGATACGTATCGTGCTGCTCATCCGCTTGCTACAATTATTCATCCGGAAATTATGGAAGATTATGCCCAAACCATGCTCCATATCTTTAACGAACAAGGCAAGTTACCGGTTTGGCACCTAATGGGTAATGAAACAGATTGTATGGTAGGTAATCCGGGAATTCCAGTATTGGCCGATATGCTTCTGAAAGGATATGACATGGATAATGAAAAAGCCCTCGAAGCTATGAAAACCTCTGCCCTACTCGATGAGCGTTCTTTGGGATTATTGAAAGAATATGGTTATATTCCTTGCGACAAAGAACCAACCAACGAAACCGTTGCAAAAGCATTAGAATATGCATTGGCCGACTGGTCAATTGCACAGGTTGCTAAGAAACTCGGCAAGACTGAGGATTACGAATACTTCCTTAAAAGAAGCAAATCGTACACTAATTACTTCGACAAAAATACCACCTTTATGCGTGCCCTCTCCAGCGACCGCAAGTTTAAGGAGCCGTTTGATCCATTCGATGCAGCCCACCGTGTAAACGATTATACCGAAGGAAATGCATGGCAATATGTTTGGCTTGTTCCGCATGATGTTTATGGGTTAATTGATTTATTTGGAAGCGAAGCCGCTTTTACTGCTAAACTGGATTCACTTTTCAAAGTTGAAGGCGATATGGGCGAACATGCCTCTCCGGATGTTTCTGGTCTTATTGGTCAGTACGCTCATGGTAACGAACCTAGTCACCACATATTATATTTATATCCGTATGTTGGTCAGCCTTGGAAAACAGCCGAGAAAGTAAGACAAGTATTGAAAGAGCTTTATTTTGATGCTCCAGCCGGACTGTCGGGTAATGAAGATGTTGGCCAGATGTCTTCTTGGTATATTCTGTCTGCTTTAGGTTTCTATCAAGTTGCTCCGGCAGGTGGTGAGTATGTATTTGGTAGTCCTTTGTTCGATGAAGCCCTTGTTGAGGTTGGCGAAGGTAAAACGTTCAAAGTTGTTGCTCTGAATAATAGTGATCAGAACATGTATATACAGAGTGTTAAGTTGAATGGCAAACCATATACCAAATCGTATATTAACTTCTCTGATATTATGGCTGGTGGTACACTTGAATTTACAATGGGCAGTGCTCCATCCAATACTTTCGGAGTGAATATGGAGGATAGACCGCATAATTAAAACCTTGCTATAAATATACTTAAATCCTCGGATTTTCCGAGGATTTTTTTGTTACTTCCTCTTGATTATGTAACTATCATTAGTTACTTTTGTATAAATGATTATGTTATGACGAAAAAAGATAAACTGATTGAACGTTTTTTATTACAACCCAAAGATTTTTCTTTTAATGAATTAACTCGTTTATTTAATACTTTGGGATTCTACATTGATACAAAGGGAAAGACATCAGGATCTCGGGTAATTTTCATTAATGAGGAAAAAGTTCTATCTTATAGTGTACATAAACCCCATCCGTCAAACATTATCAAAATGTATGTTATGAGACAAGTTCTCGATTTCTTATTAGATAATGATTTATTAATTAAAGAAGAGGAGGAATAATATGGGACATCTTAAATATAGAGGTTACACTGGTAGTGTTGAGTATAGCGAAGCTGATAATTGCCTATTTGGTAAGGTCTTAGGAATGACAAAAGATTCAATTACCTACGAAGGAAGTACTATTGAAGAATTAAAATCTGATTTTGAAGCTGGTATTGATAGTTATCTTGAAATGTGTGAAAGAAAAGGAGTAAAACCCAGAAAGGCTTTTTCAGGAACGCTTAACATTAGAATCCCATCCGAAATTCATGGCAAGATCGCCATGATTGCAGAGGAAACCGGAACTACTGTAAATACAGTTATACGGAGGGTATTAGAAAAGGAACTTAAAACAATATAATAGAAGAGGGTGACTTCGCCCTCTTGCTTTTGGGGTGAATTTCTATTCAAAATCCGGTATCTCATAAAAATACAGATTCTCCCCAAACTCTTTATACTCAGTATTCTCTGCCTCTACCCTGAATATTATATAAGGTTTGTCTGTTTCAATTCCAGGATCATCTACTTGCACTACATATCCTGTAATAGTCATATTACCAATACCAGAAAACTCTTCTACTGGAACCACAGAATTCACAGTTAATGCCTTATCATCAGCAAACACTTTTACTTTAAGATGTTCAGGTTTTATAGAAATATCAGATACCTGTTCGGCTTTGCCTTTATTAAGATAAACTGCTTTATCATAAGATATATACTTTGTAACACTCATAGGACGGAAATAAACGAAATATCCCGGATAACCACCCACTGTTTTAAAAACGGTTGTACCGTATAATTCAAGTTTATGATAATGTGGATTGATCTCCATATCCCTATCGGCTATTACATTCCATGCCCAAAATTCAAGCCGCATATCTTCTTCGGGTACTGCATTATTTCTGGGATATTCATTCAGGCGCATAGCATAAATAGAGGCATAACGTCCTTTCTTAATTTCAATAGAATATCTACCTTCGGCATCCGTATAAGTTTTATAAGCTGTACTAAAATCTTTATATTTGATATCTATAATACTGCTATCTATCGGATTACCATTAAAATCCTTTACAATACCGGAAATAATTATGGTATCTTTCGTTGTTTCCCGGCTTGTACAGCCAAACAGTATAACTATTGATAGTAAATAGATTGATAGTTTGGTCATATGGTTTTCCTTCACTTTAGGTTCTTAAGAATTCATTGCTGCTTACAAAGATACAAAACCAATATAATATCAAAAAAGATAAATTATAAATCCGTGTTTTATAAATCCGTGTAATCTGCGCAATCCGTGTCTAAAATTCTTCAAAAATCTTTCCAACAAGCAGCCCATTGTTTACTTATTTCACACCCCTAAAAGAACAACAAACACCCCAAACATCCTTATTCACCACCCGTTACACGCGTCACAGAGCCGATTTTACCCTGTATTTTCAAAATGCTGCATTTCGCATTGATGAAATGCTGCATTTCGTTCAATCAAAATGCTGCATTTCGAAAGTGTGAAATGCTGCATTTTAAAATCACGGTTTGCTGCATAACAAAAAAGTAACAATTTGCGAATGAATGAAAATTTACATGCTAATAAAAAAACTCCGTATCTCGTATATTTGCATCATTAATGATCCGTTATTTCTCCGAGTGTTGTATATTCGTAGTTAATACGGAAAAGAATAGTCTCTCAATTGTGCCTAGATAC
>NZ_QVMJ01000025.1 GCF_010500955.1 Bacteroides sp. 519 | reverse complement strand
CGTATCTAGGCACAATTGAGAGACTATTCTTTTCCGTATTAACTACGAATATACAACACTCGGAGAAATAACGGATCATTAATGATGCAAATATACGAGTCACAGAAACACTGAGCTTTTCCTTGTGCTGAACACAGAGTTATTGTATGACAAAAGTTCTCTTTGCCGCATAGCGGCTTCCTGTTCGTAGCCCCGTGCGGAAGCACGGGGTCTTGGTTGTGGCCCTCCGTATTCAGCACAAGGAAAAGCTCCGTGTTTCTGTGTCTCCGTGTTTTTATTCAACTCCAATCTGATTTGAAACAAATTGATGAAGTATGAATAATTCAGGCTAAAACTTTAACTCCTTTAACTCCTAGCGAAGCGATAACTCCTGCCATTCTATAGTAAGTTAAGTTATTCTAAAGAGTATCTTAAGTTTTTCTAAAGTATATCTTAAGTTTCTTTACTACAAAAACTTAACTTTTTCCAGAAGAGGAACTTAACTTTCTCTTCAGAAAAACTTAAGTTTCTCTTTCGGTTCCGCAGGCACAACGTTTTTATTGTTTAAATGTAAAGTTTCCTTTATTCGGAAATAGTTACTATTTTACATGCAGCAAAACGCTATTTCAAAATGCTGCATTTCACACTTTCAAAATGCAGCATTTTGATTAAACGAAATGCAGCATTTCATCAATGCGAAATGCAGCATTTTGAAAATTGACAATAAAATCGGCCCTACAGCACGTATGGAGGGTGGTAAAGAGGTTGAATTTCCATTTTTGTTGTTTTTGGGGGTCGTAAAACTACTAAACATACGGTGTTGTTTTAGCAAGTTTTTTTATTGTTCAAAACAAACAAGGAGAAGGCATCGAAGTGATAGAAACTAAAAAGCCCCATCTGTTTTGCAAATGGAGCTTTTTGTATAGAGTATAATTTGAACTTTTATTGTGCAGAAGCTTCTGCATCTCTAATCATTTGTTCGCTAGCATACATGAAAACTTCTACACGTCTGTTTTGTTCGGCAGATACTGATTCGTCATACTGATCGTATCCTACACCTGTAACTGCTTTTAACTGAGCTGGCAATACACCATTAGAAATTAAATAGTTACTAACAGACTGTGCACGTTGATTAGAAACCTTTTGGTTTGCATCATAAGTACCTACTTTATCAGTATGGCCAACAATAGTAATGTCGAGAGTAGGATCTTCTTTCAATACATTAGCAAAATCGCGAAGTGAGGTTTTTGAACTTTCGCTCAAAGCAGATGAGTTGAAACCAAATAAAATACCAGAGTTAAATGTTACTTTTACTGCATCAAGATTGTTTGCATCCTTGATTTTTTCTACCTCTGCACCTTTTATCTTAGCAGCTTCGGCTGCTTTCTTATCCATTTTGTTACCGATAATAGCTCCGGCAGTTCCACCAACGGCAGTACCAATAGCTGCACCAATTGCAGCACCTTTACCTTTACCAAAAATTGCACCCAAGCCAGCTCCAATTGCTGCACCCGATCCTGCGCCAATTGCGCCACCCTTTACAGTATTGCTGGAATTACATCCTGCCATAATTAAGGTTAGGCTTAAAAATAAAGCCATAAATTTAATCTTTTTCATCTCTTACAAATTTTAATTCTTTAAGTAAATAATAAATTAGTCGTCGATATAACAATACAAAGGTACATTTTGGTTAACAAGAATTGAAATTTTAACATAAAAAAATGCTAAATATTCGTTTAATGTTTATAATCCCAAGCGAAAATTGTTTTAACCTACATTATTCATACTATAGAATGGAAGGAGTTATCGCTTTGCTAGGAGTTAAAGCTTTATCATACTCGTCTGGTTCGGTTAGTATTTCACCACAGAGTTCACAGAATTACACAGAGTTTTAAACTTCCATGCGGCATCGTATTTAGAACTCTGTGTAACTCTGTGAACTCTGTGGTGAAATCGTACAATTCCTTCATTTCCTCCTCTGATTTGAACGAGTATGAATAATTCGGGTTAAGCAGTGATTAATTACTCTTGTGGAAGCACTTTGTTTTTTATGATAGCAAACCAGGAAGCCAGAATTATTCCCTTTGCAATACTGGTTAAACTAATGGCCCACCAAATACCCTCGACACCCATTCCCCGATGAGCAAAGTATATGGCCAGTGGAATTCTGGAATAATTGCAAACAACACTTATTATTGCTGGCGGAAGCGTACGGCCAATTCCGTAAAATACGCCTTGAGTAGTGATTTCGAGCATCATGAACAACTGCGAATAACCCATTATCCGCAAATATATCCCTCCGGCAATGTAGGCTTCGGGCTCGGGTACAAAAAGAGAGAATATTTCGTTTCCCATAAAAACAAAAAGGAGCGTACAAAAAACTCCGAAAGTAAATGTCATCCAGAGTGTTGTTTGCCAGGCTTTGATTACCCGAGTTGTTTTTCGGGCAGCATAATTTTGTGCAATGAATGCACCCAAAGCCGTTGAGAAACCTTGAGAGGTATTCCAGGTGATGGCTTCAATTTGTCCGCCGGTAGTTAAAGACATTAAACCGATATGTCCGCCTTGCTCGGTTGCTGTACGCCCCAAGAACATATTAACAAAGGCGAATAATGTATTAAATGCAGCTACTGGAAGACCTAGTTTGAAAATCCGTTGAGAATATCGCTTTTTTAGTTTAGTAATAAAGGGAAAACCTCCTAAGAGGGCATTTTTAATTTTCAGTTGATAAACAAACAACAAGAAAACCGTTGCTTGCGAAAGCCAGGTAGCATATGCTGCTCCCTGTACTCCAAGATTTAAACCAAAGATAAAGAGGGGGTCAAGTATCATGTTAAAAATCAACCCCGTACCACTTATAAAAAAAGGAATCGTGCTTCGGCCTGAGGCGTTGTAAATTCCGGTAAATGCGGCCGACATAAACACAAAAGGTAATGCAGTAGCTATAATTCGCAGATAGCTTACTGCATCTCTGCTAATATCGGCATTCAGTTTATAGATTCCTATAATTTCATTAGCTAAGCAAAAAAGGATACTTCCCCAGCACACCGAAATAATCAAGGCTATTGTAATGTTGTGGGAGGCAAAGCATTTAGCATCTTCATTATTTTGTGCACCTATGGATTGTGCCACGCTTACTTCCGAACCGATTTTGTTGAGTAAAGAAATAGAGGCCGACATCCATGTTAAAATTCCAACGGAACCAATTGCTGCTACAGCTTCGCTACCTATACGACCCACCCAAGCCATATCAGTTAAACTATATGCCATCTGAATAAATGAAGTTGCCATTATTGGCATTGCCAGTTTAAACAACTGTTTGCGGATGGGGCCTGTTGTTAGATTTCTAATACCTTGCATAATGCCGACAAAGGTAACTAAAATTACACGATTTTATAACTTTGAATATTCGGGGATGTCCTGAAGAAAAATATAAGATTGGTCTACATAATTCATTTTGCAGCAATAATGCTGTATACCATTACTTACAATAAGATAATCAACACGCAATACCATATTGTAACGGGTTATCTGATCGAAAACCGCTTGTGTGATTTCAATATGCGGAGCCTTGTATTCCAATATTAGTTTAGCCGACAGATCACGGTTATAGAGTACGGTATCGCAACGTTTGGCTGTTGCATTTAATTTCAGGTTTACTTCGTTTGCCATTAAACTTGCCGGATATCCTTTATGATTAATCAGGTAATGTACAAAGTGTTGCCGAACCCATTCCTCTGGTGTCAAGGCAACATATCGTTTACGGATAATATCGAAGATAACTCTTTTACCATCTTTACTCACTATTTTACTTTCAAAAGCAGGCAGGTTTAATGATAACATTTACTATTTTTGTAGATTAAATAAGTTTCGAAAAAGAAACGCAAATTTAATAGTTTATCATGAAAACAAAGAAGGAAATAGTAGCAAACTGGCTACCGCGTTATACCAAACGAAGTCTGGAGGATTTTGAGAAATACATACTACTTACCAACTTTACCAATTATGTAGAAATATTTGCAGAAGAATTTGGTGTTCCTGTTATGGGGAGAGATGCCAATATGATTTCGGCCAGCGCCAATGGCATGACTATTATTAATTTTGGAATGGGTAGTCCTAATGCTGCAATTATAATGGATCTTCTTGGTGCTATAAAACCCAAGGCCTGTTTATTCCTGGGTAAATGTGGTGGAATCGATTCGAAATTACATCTCGGAGATTTAATTTTACCCATTGCTGCAATTCGTGGAGAAGGTACTTCTAACGACTATTTCCCACCCGAAGTTCCGTCGCTCCCGGCATTTATGTTACAACGTGCAGTTTCATCAGCCATCCGAGATTACGGTCTCGATTATTGGACGGGGACTGTATACACAACAAACCGCAGGATCTGGGAACACGACGAGAATTTCAAAACTTATCTGCGAACAACCCGCGCTATGGCTGTAGATATGGAAACTGCAACATTATTCAGTGTAGGATTTGCTAATCACATTCCTACAGGTGCACTGCTATTAGTGTCTGATCAGCCCATGATTCCGGAGGGTGTAAAAACCGACAAGAGCGACAATCAAGTTACACAAATGTATGTGAAAGAGCATGTGAAAATGGGAATTAATTCTCTGCGAATGATTATTGATGAACAAAAAACAGTTAAGCATCTGAAATTTGATTGGTAACTCAAAACTTATTTTTTATGGCAAAGAAAGAAATAACATTCGATGAGATTTTCAAGGAACTGAAAGCTGGTAAGTACTATCCGGTTTATTATTTGATGGGCGAGGAATCTTATTACATAGATAAAATTGCAGACTATATTACAGATAATATTCTAACTGAAGAAGAAAAAGAATTCAACTTAACTTTGCTATACGGTATGGATACGAATATTTCTACAGTTATCAATTCGGCCAAACGTTATCCTATGATGTCCAGGTTTCAGGTTG
This sequence comes from Bacteroides sp. 519, assembly GCF_010500955.1. GTDB lineage: Bacteria > Bacteroidota > Bacteroidia > Bacteroidales > Bacteroidaceae > Bacteroides. The sequence goes on along the minus strand of NZ_QVMJ01000025.1, from coordinate 38,703 downwards.
TGGTAGTAAAAGAAGCACAATCTATGCGAAACATGGACGAACTTTCTTTTTATCTGCAAAAACCGCTCGAATCTACCATACTTGTATTATGCCATAAACATGGAGTTTTGGACCGTCGGAAAAAACTGGCTGCCGAAATAGAAAAAAGAGGAATTCTGTTTGACTCGAAGAAAATAAAAGAAGCTCAATTGCCGCAATTCATAACTTCTTATTTAAAGCAAAAGGATGTAGACATAGATTCTAAATCTGTTGCCATGATTGCAGATTTTGTTGGAACAGATTTAAGCAGACTAACAGGCGAGTTAGATAAGTTGATTATTACACTTCCAGTAGGACAATCCCGAGTAACACCGGATCTGATTGAAAAAAATATAGGAATCAGTAAAGACTATAATAATTTTGAGTTGCGAAGCGCCATTGTAGAAAAAGATGTTCTGCGTGCAAATAAAATAATAAAGTATTTTGAGGAGAATCCAAAGACGAATCCAATTCAGATGACTCTTTCTCTTTTATTTGGTTTTTTCTCTAATTTGATGCTTGCATATTATGCACCAGAAAAAACAGAACAAGGCGTAGCAACCATGTTAGGATTAAGAACACCTTGGCAAGCACGTGAATATCTTGTAGCGATGAGAAAATTTAACGGAGTAAAGACCATGGAAATTATTGGTGAAATACGATATGCTGATGCAAAATCTAAAGGTGTAGATAATTCATCTGCCAGCACAGGAGATATATTACGCGAACTAGTATTTAAAATTCTACATTAATTCTTTTATTCAACGCAAAATAGCAAATAAAGCGTATTCTGTGCTAGAATGAACTGAAAAAGGTTTACTAAAAAACGAAATAACTTACTGATTATAATTAGGTTATGCAATTTGGCAATCTTTCAGAATTTGTTTTTTCTGAGAAGCTGAACTGTTGACCGGAAATTCTAAAGAAAAATCCCCTTTATTGTTTATTGTTTGGGGCATCCTCTGATGTATGCCGCATGGAATATAGGGATGCCCCTACAGCGTGTATCGTTTATTAATGTTCTGCATCTTGCCAACAAATTACATTTGTGAATATGATTTAAGTGAGAGAAAGAAGAGTGAAATGCTTCGAATAAACAGTGTTATTACAGATGTAATACTAAATGTAATGCCTAACCGACAGGTAAAATACACTAATATTAATGCTATAGCATATTGTTATTACAAATGTATAATGATAGTATAGATTGATATCTTACAATTTCGGTTTGGCTGAGCTAAAACGATAACGCTGTAGGGGCATCCCTTGTGGGTGCCCTGATGTATAGCGCATGGTTAATATACATAGGATACATTGCAAATAATAATCAGGGCACCCACAAGGGATGCCCCTACAGCGTGTACCGTTTATTAATGAATGGTATCTTTCTGAATATGTGCAGCCAATAAACGTGCAGTTCTATATATTTCTATTCAATATTCAAAATGTAAAACCCCAAATATTACTACTATATGTAGATCTGTAAAAAGGGTAGGATAGGAGTACCCCCAGCTTTATATACATCTGTAATTTTACAATAGTATACAAATGTATATGGTGTAAAACAACTGATAACACCATAGTATATTATTCTTGTATAATATCAAACCGTATCCCAGATACTCAGTCACAATTGTATTATCTATAAATGTAAATATTAGAAAGTTAATACTGCCAATATTAACTTTCGTTTCGCTACCATCTAAATAGCTGTTTCTCTGTACTATAATAGTCTAGCATTAGACTTAAACCCTAAAGCAGCTAATCTTATGAGTGGATTTATGTGAATTCACTGAAATATCCCTCTTTAAACATGTATATATTATTAATTATGAGAGAATTACCGATAATATCTCCATGGTTAATTCAACACTATAATTGCAATATTATTAATGTATTATTGGTTTGTTATAACAACGTTTACGTTTGTGTACTTCACACATCTGTAGTACATTATTTTTGTAATTTTGATATATGATTTTATTTTGTTACTTTTGTAATCTCTGACATTATCGTGTTTTATTATTGTAATTCACCTAAATACAATCCTATATAATAGAAATGTAATATGGATATTAAGGATAGAATCAAATTAGTTATTGAAAAGGAAAAAGTTCCTTCTGGTGTGTTTGCTGAAACAATTGGAGTTCAACAATCTACTCTTTCGCATATATTAAACGGGAGGAATAATCCTAGTTTAGATGTGATAATGAAGATTCACCAAAAGTACACCTATGTAAATCTTGAATGGTTATTATATGGTACTGGTACAATGGTATCAGAAAAGTTGCCACAGCAAGATTTTAACCGTTCATTGTTCGATGAGAATCCTACAAAACCGGTGAATGTACAGGACGCTCCGGAAAAACGCAAGGAAATGCCTTTAGAAACCCCTGTAAACACCCCTAAAGAAACTGTTATTCAGGAAATTAGGTATGTAGATAAGCCTACAAAGAAAATCACCGAAATAAGAATTTTCTTTGATGACAATACCTATGAAACCTTTAAAAGTGAAAAATAGGCAGATTAAGAATTAATCATGTATCTTTGTAGCCGAATACAAAATACACTTCTACTGTTACATGAAAAAATTTATTTTAGATTTGGTAGTCAGTGAGAATATCAGATTAAATGATACGAATGTATTATTGAAAATGACTTCGTCCGCACCACTACCGGAAATGAAACCCGGACAATTTGCAGAACTTCGGGTAGACGGTTCACCAACAACTTTTCTGCGTCGCCCAATTTCCATTAATTTTGTAGATAAAGCAGCTAATGAGGTCTGGTTCCTGGTTCAAACCATAGGCGATGGTACCAAACAGTTAGCAAAAACTGCCAAAGGTAACATTATTAATGTTGTATTGCCGCTCGGAAACAGTTTCAGCCTTCCCGTAAATCAATCCGATAAACTATTACTGATTGGTGGCGGTGTGGGAATTGCGCCGATGCTCTTTCTGGGTGCAGAATTAAAGAGTATGGGATATAATCCTACTTTTTTATTAGGTGCCCGCAAAGCAAAAGATCTTGTAATGTTGGATCAGTTTTCGCAATACGGAGATGTTTATACTACTACCGAAGATGGAACACATGGAGAACAGGGATATGTTACCCACCATTCCATATTGCCAGCTGTTAAATTTGATAGAATCTATACCTGTGGCCCTAAACCTATGATGATGGCTGTTGCCAAGTATGCCAAAATACATAATATTACATGTGAAGTATCTTTGGAAAATAAAATGGCCTGTGGCGTAGGTGCTTGCTTGTGTTGTGTAGAAAATACAGTTGAAGGGCATAAATGTGTTTGCACTGAGGGTCCTGTTTTTAATATAAATGAACTACTATGGCAGATCTAAATATAAAAATCGGTTCATTGAACTTGAAGAACCCGGTTATGACCGCTTCGGGTACATTTGGATATGGAGAAGAGTTTGCTGATTTTATGGATATATCGCAGATAGGCGGTATTATTGTAAAAGGAACTACACTTAACCCACGCGAAGGAAATCCTTACCCTCGTATGGCAGAAACTCCTTCAGGAATGTTGAATGCGGTGGGATTACAAAACAAAGGGGTACATTATTTTGTCAATTCTATATATCCGGGGCTAAAAGATATTAATACAAATATAATTGTAAATGTATCAGGTTCCTGTATTGATGATTATGTGCAGACAGCAGAGATTATAAACGAATTAGAGCATATTCCTGCTATCGAATTAAACATTTCATGTCCAAATGTAAAACAAGGCGGAATGGCTTTTGGAGTTACTGCCAAAGGTGCAGCAGAAGTTGTTAAGCAAGTACGTGCAGCCTATAAAAAAACACTCATTGTAAAATTGTCTCCCAATGTTACAGATGTAACAGAAATAGCCCGTGCTGTTGAGGAACAAGGAGCCGACAGTGTTTCATTAATTAATACATTATTAGGCATGGCTATTGATGCCGAAACCAGACGTCCATTATTATCCACTATAACAGGTGGTTTATCTGGTCCGGCTGTTAAACCCATAGCTCTCCGGATGGTTTGGCAGGTTTATAATTCAGTAAAAATTCCGGTCGTAGGACTAGGTGGTATCATGAATTGGAAAGATGCCGTTGAGTTTATGCTTGCCGGGGCTACTGCCATTCAGATTGGTACCGCAAACTTCATTGATCCTATCACTACACAAAGAGTATCCGAAGGTATTAACGATTACCTGGATAGAAAAGGATATAAATCGGTATCAGAAATTATTGGTGCACTTGAGGTGTAACAATTAAAAAAGGTGTCCCCAAACCAGGGACACCTAACACACTATTTTTTGATTAATAGGCTTAAATCAAATCAATACTTCTCTTCACAAAGTTGCTTAGAGCTTCTCCTTTCAGCATGTTATTTTGTAACAAAGCAAGATCTATTAATTGACGTACCACCTTGTTATTGTTGCCATATTGAGTATATACAGCATTCTTCTTATCTTTTAAATCCTCAAGTTTCTTATCGAGATCATTTAACTCATCTTTCTCGGTAGTAGGAATTTCTTCGTCTTTCTTTCCTTCATGAGTCTTTTTGAGTTCATCCCGACGGGTAGTTGTTTCATCTATTTCAGTTTGTATAGGTGCAATGGCGGCACCGCATTCTTTTTCCTCATTGCTAAGTACATCTTTCACCAAACGGTGGTCAGAGTTGAGTACTAGGTTAAACATATCCGGCATTTCTCCATAGAAACTCATACCTGCCTGAATATTAGCCATTTCTTTCATACGGCGCATATATTCGCTTTGAGTTATCATTACCGGACTGTTGTTTTCGCCTAATGCCTGAGTCATAACATGGAACTCTACTTTTTCTACTTTTGGCAGCTGGCTCTTAAAGGTTTCCGACAAAGCATCCTGCTGATTGGCAGGCAGAATATCCTCTTTTTTATCATCTTTAATAATCAGATTGTCTACAATGTCGCTGTCAACACGGGTGAAACGTGATTTTTCAAACTTCTGCTCCAACATACTGATTAAAGCAACGTCCAATTGACCATCCATCAAAAGAACATTATATCCTTTATTGGTTGCAGCTTCAATATAGCTGTATTGCTCTTCTTTGTTGCTGGTGTAAAGATATACCAATGAACCGTCTTTATCAGTCTGGCTATCTTTAATAAGCTTTTTATATTCATCGAAAGTATAGAACTTGTTGTCTGTATCGCCCAGAAGAGCAAATTTTTGTGCTTTCTCGTAGAAATCTTCCTGAGTAAGCATTCCATAATTGATGAATAGTTTTAAATCACTCCATTTTTCTTCGAACTGTTTCCGGTCGTTTTTGAAAATAGACTGTAAACGGTCGGATACTTTTTTAGTGATATAGGTTGAGATTTTCTTAACATTCGAATCACTCTGCAAATATGAACGAGATACATTCAATGGGATATCCGGAGAGTCGATAACACCATGAAGAAGTGTCAGGAAGTCGGGTACGATACCTTCTACTGAATCTGTAACATATACCTGGTTGCTGTAAAGCTGAATTTTGTTTTTGCTTAAATCAAGATTACTCTTTACTTTTGGGAAATACAGAATACCTGTTAAATGGAATGGATAATCCACATTCAGATGAATCCAGAACAACGGTTCATCAGACATAGGGTAAAGTTCGCGATAGAAGTTTTTATAATCTTCATCAGTCAACTCACTAGGTTTGCGAAGCCACAGTGGGTTTGTTTCGTTGATGATGTTATCTTCTTCTGTTTCAACCTGTTTGCCATCTTTCCATTCTTTTTTCTTTCCGAAAGCAATAGAAACAGGAAGATATTTGCAATATTTAGTTAACAATGAAGATATACGCGATTCATCCAGGAATTCTTTAGACTCATCATCAATATAAAGAATAATATCGGTTCCACGATCTGTTTTCTTCTTGGTTTCTTCCAATGTATATTCAGGACTGCCATCGCAAGTCCATTTTACAGCCGGAGCATCTTCTTTATAAGATTTAGAAATGATTTCAACTTTCTTCGAAACCATAAATGAGGAGTAGAAACCTAATCCAAAATGGCCGATAATTGCATTTGCATCCTTTTTATACTTTTCAAGGAAATCGTTTGCTCCCGAAAAAGCGATCTGATTGATATATTTATCAATTTCTTCAGCAGTTAAGCCGATTCCACGATCGGAAATAGTAATTGTTTTCTTTCCTAATGAAACATGCACAGTTAAATCACCTAACTCGCCTTTAAAATCGCCCATAGAAGATAATGTCTTGAGCTTTTGTGTGGCATCAACAGCATTAGAAACTAATTCCCGTAGGAATATTTCATGATCACTGTAAAGAAACTTTTTAATAATGGGGAAAATATTATCCGTAGTTACCCCAATATGACCTTTCTGCATAATGAATTATTTTTTATTGGTTATTATAATTTAGTGTTTCAACTTTATTTTGCAAAAAAAATGCCAGACCAAACTGGTCTGACATTTTGACGTATAAGAATTTTATAAATCTTATTGTTTAACTTTCTGAGATTGGCGTTTCATCTCTATCTCATTCTTTTCTTGATTCAGAGTAACAAGAATATTATCTCCTTCCTTAAGATTTGATGAAACAATCAATTCTGATAATCCATCTTCCAAATATGTCTGGATAGCACGCTTCAATGGACGGGCACCAAATTGTACATCGTATCCTTTGGTAGCAATGAATTCTTTGGCTTTATCATCTAATACAAGCTTGTACCCAAGGTTTTCAATTCTTTCAAGCAATCCTTTCAGTTCAATATCTATAATTTGTTTGATTGCATCCAAAGAAAGCTGATCGAATGTAATTATCTCATCCACACGGTTAATAAACTCTGGTGCAAACGATTTATTCAATGCTTTTTGTATTACACCTCTTGAGAATTCTTTATCATCTACACGAGATTGTGTGGAGAAACCGATACCACGACCAAAATCTTTCAACTGGCGTGTACCAATGTTAGATGTCATGATGATTACCGTATTCTTAAAGTCAATTGTTCTGCCATAACTGTCAGTTAAACGACCCTCGTCCATTACCTGTAACAAAAGATTAAATACATCGGGATGCGCTTTTTCAATCTCATCTAATAATATGATAGAATATGGTTTGCGGCGAACTTTTTCTGTTAATTGTCCACCTTCTTCATAACCAACATATCCCGGAGGTGCTCCAACCAGACGCGAAACTGTGAATTTCTCCATAAATTCGCTCATATCTATGCGAATCAAAGCATCAGTAGAGCCAAACATGTACTTAGCTAACTCCTTGGCTAAATGAGTTTTACCAACTCCGGTAGGTCCCAGGAACATAAAGGTACCAATTGGCTTGTTGGGATCTTTAAGTCCTACACGGCTTCTTAAAATAGCTTTAACAAGCTTTTCGATGGCAGGGTCCTGAGCTATTACTTTAGATTGAAGAACATCTTTCATGCTTGCCAGCTTCATACCTTCGGCCTGAGCCATTCTTTGAACAGGAACACCCGACATCATAGATATTACATTGGCAATCTCTTCTTCATCAACAGTTTGCCGATGATCTTTTAAACGAGCTTCCCATTCCTTTTTCATTGTTTCCAATTGGATGGTAAGTTCCTTTTCTTTATCACGGAAGCTAGCTGCCAACTCATAATTCTGTGACTTTACAGCATCATTCTTCTGTTTTTTAGCTTCTTCAATAAACTTCTCCTGATCTTCAATTTCCTTTGGCACACTCACATTGGTTAAATGTACGCGCGAGCCAGCTTCGTCTAAAGCATCAATAGCTTTATCCGGGAAATTACGATCGGTGATATATCTATCTGTCAGTTTGACACACGCTTCAAGTGCAGCGTCAGTATAATTCACATTATGATGGTCTTCATACTTCTCTTTGATATTTTGTAGAATCTGTAATGTCTCTTCCGGAGTAGTTGGCTCAACCATAACTTTCTGGAAACGACGTTCCAAAGCCCCATCTTTTTCAATGTTCTTGCGGTATTCGTCCAACGTAGTTGCACCGATGCACTGTATTTCGCCACGGGCAAGAGCCGGTTTAAGCATGTTTGCAGCATCCATTGATCCAGCTGCCGAACCTGCACCTACAATAGTATGAATTTCGTCGATAAACAGAATCACATTGGGGTTCTTCTGTAATTCGTTTAATATAGAGCGGATACGTTCTTCGAACTGGCCACGATATTTAGTACCGGCAACAACCGATGTCATATCTAAGGCCACCACTCGTTTATCGAATAATATACGCGACACCTTTTTCTGAACAATACGCAATGCAAGTCCCTCGACAATAGCCGATTTACCTACACCTGGCTCACCAATAAGTACTGGATTATTCTTCTTTCTACGGCTTAAAATTTGGGCTAGCCGTTCAATTTCTTTCTCACGCCCAACAACAGGGTCCAGTTTACCTTCTTCTGCCGCTTTGGTCATATCCGTACCGAAATTATCCAGTACAGGTGTATCATTAGTCGGTTTTCTTGAAGTTTTGGCTTGTTGGCGACTTTCAGTGTGCGATGATTCCATTTCGTCATCATCTTCATCATCGTCTTCACTAAAGCCCATTCCAGAAGTTATATCCGGTTGATAAGAAATTTGTTCGAATACTTTTTTGTAGTTTACATCACTTTCTTCCAAAACATTGGCAGCTATGTTATTTTTATCTTTTAATATTGCCAATAACATGTGTTCTGCGTCGGCAGTAGTACTTTTCATTAAACGTGCTTCTAATATGCACATTTTTAGTATTTTCGCAGACTCTGTTGATAAAGGTACATCAGCATTAGGCAGTAACATCTCATCCTGATATTTCTTTAAAATAGCCTCGATGCGCTGTTTTACAGTGGTGAGGTTTATATTAAGTCTGGATAACACTTCGATAGCTTTGCCCTCTCCATCGCGGATAAGTCCCAACAAGAGATGCTCTGGTCCAATATATGAGTTTTTGAGCCTGTTTGCTTCTTCTTTGCTGTATCCTATGATGTCGGAAACTCTTCTTGAAAATTGATTATTCATATAAATGCTCCTTTTATAATATAATAATAAGGTTTGGTTAATACAAATATAGCGATTAATTATTTTAGTTCGTTATTCTTTTTAGATTTCTTTGCTTGATTAGTATTAAACAAATAACGTGCCACAATTTAAAATTGTTTATTCCTAATGTTTTGCAGTTATAAAAAGCTGTTGTTCTTGAAATGAAACTCCGTATCTCTCCAGATTGAACTTCAGAGTTTTGGTTTAGGGAGATGCGCATCTCGGTATATGGGAGACGTGCATCTCGGTGTATAGGAGATGTGCATCTCCCCCTATGCGAGATGCGCATCTCCCTAAAGTTGAAATACAGACTTTTGTAACCTGAAATCTGTACTTTTCCAAAGGAAACTACAATGAACAATATCTTTTCCATTCGTTAACGTACCGACAAAAGTTTTCCTTTAAACACTTTCGTATATCGCCAAAAAGCAGTACTTTAGCGAGGTTTTTCATAGACCGAAATATGTATAATTAATAATCTTTTTAAATGCTTGAACAAGACAGAATTATAAAGATTAACATTGAGGAGGAAATGAAGTCTTCGTACATTGACTATTCAATGTCGGTGATTGTTTCTCGAGCCCTCCCGGATGTTAGAGACGGCTTTAAACCGGTTCATCGCCGAATTCTTTATGGAATGATGGAACTGGGAAATACTTCAGACAAACCTTATAAAAAATCAGCAAGAATAGTTGGTGAAGTACTCGGTAAATATCACCCTCATGGTGACTCTTCTGTGTATTTTGCCATGGTTCGTATGGCTCAGGAGTGGGCTATGCGTTATCCTTTAGTGGATGGCCAGGGAAACTTTGGTTCGGTAGATGGTGACAGCCCTGCGGCTATGCGTTACACCGAGGCTCGTTTAAATAAGATGGGTGAAGAAATGATGCAGGATCTTTATAAAGAAACTGTTGATTTTGAGCCTAACTTTGACAATACACTTTCCGAACCTAAGGTAATGCCTACCCGTATTCCTAATTTATTAATAAATGGAGCTTCGGGTATTGCAGTTGGTATGGCTACCAATATGCCACCTCATAATTTAAGTGAGGTTATTGATGCATGTGTAGCCTACATAGAAAATCCGGAAATTACCGTTGAAGGGTTAATGGAACATGTTAAAGCTCCCGATTTTCCAACCGGAGGTTTTATATATGGTGTTAGTGGCGTACGCGAGTCATACCTTACTGGTCGTGGCCGTGTTATTATGCGTGCCCGTGCCGAAATTGAAGCAGGGCAAAACCACGACAAGATTGTTGTGACAGAAATTCCGTACAATGTCAATAAGGCAGAATTAATTAAATATATTGCTGATCTTGTTAACGACAAAAGAATAGAAGGTATTTCTAATGCCAACGACGAATCCGACCGTGAAGGTATGCGTATCGTAATTGACATTAAACGTGATGCAAATGCAAATGTTGTTTTAAACAAATTGTATAAGATGACTGCTTTGCAAACGTCGTTTGGTGTAAATAATGTTGCGTTAGTAAACGGAAGACCAAGAACGTTGAATCTTCTGGATATGATTTCTAACTTTGTTGACCATCGTCATGAAGTTGTAATTCGTCGTACTCAATACGACTTGCGTAAAGCAAGAGAACGTGCTCATATTCTTGAAGGCTTAATCATTGCCTCTGACAATATTGACGAAGTAATCAGAATTATTCGTGCTGCTAAAACTCCAAACGAGGCAATAACCAACCTGATGGAGCGTTTTGAACTTACTGAAATTCAGTCTCGTGCTATTGTTGAAATGCGTTTACGCCAGTTAACTGGTCTGATGCAAGAACAATTGCATGCTGAATATGAAGAGGTTATGAAGCAAATCGAAGGATACGAAGAAATCCTGAATAACGAAGAACGCTGCAAAGAAGTTATTAAAGAAGAATTGTTGGAAGTAAAAGGCAAATACGGTGACAAACGTCGTTCTGAAATCGTTTATTCATCAGAAGAGTTCAACCCGGAAGACTTTTATGCCGATGATCAGATGATTATTACCATCTCGCACATGGGATATATCAAGCGTACTCCACTTAGCGAATTCCGTTCGCAAAACCGTGGTGGAGTAGGATCGAAGGGTACCGATACACGTGATGAGGACTTTATTGAGCACATCTATCCAGCTACAATGCACAATACCATGCTGTTCTTTACACAAAAAGGTAAGTGCTATTGGCTTAAAGTATATGAAATTCCAGAAGGAACTAAGAATTCTAAGGGGCGTGCAATACAAAATTTGTTAAACATAGATTCAGATGATGTAGTTAATGCTTATCTTCGTGTTAAGAATTTGGGAGATACAGAATTCATTAACAGTCATTATGTTCTGTTCTGTACAAAAAATGGTGTAATTAAGAAAACCTTACTCGAACAATATTCTCGTCCACGCCAAAACGGAGTTATTGGAATTTCACTTCGTGAAGACGATCAGGTTATTGAAGTACGGATGACAAACGGAAACAATGAAATAATTATTGCTAACCGTAACGGACGTGCCATTCGTTTCCATGAAAGTGCAGTGCGTGTTATGGGTCGTACAGCCACAGGTGTTCGCGGTATGATTTTAGATGAAGATGAAAAAGATGAAGTTGTTGGAATGATTTGCATTAAAGATCCTGAAACAGAGTCAATAATGGTTGTTTCTGAACAAGGATATGGAAAACGTTCTGAATTAGAAGATTACCGTAAAACAAATCGCGGTGGTAAAGGGGTAAAAACCATGAATATCACTGAAAAAACCGGTAAACTGGTGGCCATCAAATCAGTAACAGATGAAAACGATTTGATGATCATCAATAAATCGGGTATTACCATCCGGTTAAAAGTTGCTGATGTGAGGATTATGGGACGTGCTACTCAAGGTGTACGTTTAATAAATCTGGAAAAACGCAACGACCAGATTGGTTCGGTTTGTAAAGTTAGCTCGGAAGCTCTGGAGGAAGAAACTGAAGAAGAAATCCAAGAAGGTGATATTTTGGAAAAAGATATTCAGGAAGGAGATGCTGATACTAACCAAATTGAGAAAAATGAAGAATAGACATAGTATTAATTTATTAATTCAACAACAATCATGAAGAGAGTATTATTTTCAATGGTTTTGGTTATGGCAGCTTGTGTAACTTTTGCACAATCTAAAGATGCAAAAGAAGCCAAGAAAATAGCCAGTGGGACTAACCCTGACTTTGCTAAAGCCGAACAGCTTATTAATGCTGATTTGCAAAATCCCGAATTTAAAAATGACGCTGCTAATTGGGATGTAGCAGGATTTATTCAGAAAAGAATAAATGAAAAAGAAATGGAAAAAGCATATTTGAGACAACCTTATGACACATTGAAAGCATATAACAGTGTCTTGAATATGTATAACTACTGGATGAAAACTGATGAATTAGCCGAAGTTCCTGATGAAAAAGGAAAGATTAAAAACAGATTCAGAAAAAATAACGTTGCTACTATGATGATAGAGCGTCCTAATCTGATTAATGGTGGTATTCAGTATTTCAATGAAAATAACAATGCAGAAGCATTTAAGTTTTTTGCAATGTACATTGACGCAGCTAAACATTCAATGTTCGAAAAAGAAAATCTTCTTAAAAACGACACATTAGTACCACAAATTGCTTATTATGCAGCTTTGGCAGCAGCGAAAATGGAAGATTATCCAAAAGTATTGAAATATGCTCCTTATGCAGTTGACAACAAAGAAGTTGGTGCATATGCTATGGAGTTCATTTCTACAGCTTACAAAGCAGAAGGCGATACTGTACAATGGATTAAATCTCTTCAAGATGGTATTCAAAAATATCCGGATTATCCATTCTTCTTTGGTCATCTGATTGATTATTATAGCAATAACAACAAGTTTGACGAAGCAATGGTTTTTGCTGATGATATGTTGGCTAGAGATCCAGGCAATACTTTCTTCTTATATGTGAAAGGATATCTTTATCATAACATGAAGGATTATGATAAAGCAATTGAATTCTACAAAAAAACAATTGATGCTGATCCTAATTATGCAGAAGCGTATTCTAATATTGGTTTAGTATATAGCCAGCAAGCACAAGAATTTGCTGATAATGCTACAGCTGATTTAAATGATCCTAAATATGCCCAAGATCAGGAAAAAATCCGCGAACTAAATGAACTGGCTAGACCATATTACGAAAAAACTCGTCAATTAAAACCAGATCAACCAGATCTTTGGCTTCAAGGTTTGTATCGTATTTATTATAACTTAAATATGGGACCTGAGTTTAAAGAAATTGAAGAACTGATGGGAATCTAAATAAATTTGGTTCAAGATATAAAAAGGCTGTCAAAGTAAGTTTTGGCAGCCTTTTTAATTTTATAAGGAAGGAAAAAATACTATCTTTATAAAGAGAGTTTAATAATGCACTAATTGTGATTATGTTTAATTGTAAATAGGAGTTTAAAATTAGCCATAGAAAAAAGCCCTCACTCTATGAATATCAGAATGAAAGGCTTGAAAAAGTTTTTAATAAACTAGTGGGCTATTTATTTCATGATTAATAATGGTGTGTCGGAATGGAAAATCATTTTTTTAGCTATACCCGGATTAAATAAGCGTGAAAAAATATTCCGTTTGTATGATGGCAATGTAATTAAATCAATATTATTTGATTTAATATACTTATCCAAGCTGTCTAATAAATCATCATTCATAACTATGTCATAACGAATATTTAGCAATGCCGGATATTGTTTTTTGAAATATTCTTTTATTCCTGCCAGTTTTACTTCATCCCATGAATCTTTCGAATCAGTTAAGTGTATTAGGAATATTTCAGCCTGAAAAGGTTTAAGTGCACTGATAAAGATATCAAAAGTGATCAAATCCCTTTGATCAAAATTGGTTATAAAGGCAAAACGCTTAATGGTTTCCAAATCATGAAGTGCAACATTTTCAGGTATTGTAAGAACAGGCATCCTGCTTCTGTCAATAACCTCTGCGGTAACGCTTCCAATCAAATCAATATCTTTCTGATTTTTTCCACGAGTACCCATTACAATCAATACTGGTTCATACTCTTTGGAATAGCGTATGATTTCTTCTTCAGGAATACCTTCTCTAAGAATACAGGTATATTTCACATCAGGGAATTCTCCTGAATCTATTTTCTTTTTTATGTTTTCCGAAAGCTTTGTAACATCAGAATTAACCTTTTGAAGTATAGTCTTTACACTTTCATCGTCAATAATCTGATAGTTGAATACATCCCCGTATGGCAAAGATGATGCATATATCGGTGTGTAATATGCATGTAGAAGAATTACTTCCGAATTATATGTTTTAGCTAACTTAAATCCCAATTCACAAGCTTTTATAGAATAATCGGAAAAGTCAATAGGTACAAGAATTATATTATTCTTTTTTTTCTGTTCTTCCTTTTCGGACTCTTTCTCCCCTACTACATCTTCAGCTAGCCAGGCAGAACTTTCGGTAATTTTCAATGCGCGAGGTAAATCACTCTCTTTAATTCTTAAACGTACTCCGGAAGACACTACCGGTTGTATTTGATTCACGTTATGGATGTAGGCTTCAATACCTTCATTTTCCAACACATTTTTAAGGATTTGCGCTTTCGAGTAAGTAAGGATAGCTAGGGTTACTAATTTGTCTTCCATAATTCAATATTTTATTTTAAATAAAGAACATATAATAAATCCCAATTGTTCGGTACAATTGGGATTTGGTATATTGTGCATTTTTTAAACTTGCGCAGTTTCGGTAGCTTCTTCTTTTTGCATCTTAGTGTTTTCCTCGTCTAATATCTTTAAAGCCCGATCCAGAACTGTTGTGTCATCTAACATCACCAATCCTCCATCAGGACCGGGCTCTAAATGAATTCCGACACTTTTTCCCTCCTTAAAGTTATGACCACCAAAGAAATTCCTTACTGTACTTACATTAAGTCCCAATTCATCTGCTATTCTATGCATGCTACCGGTAGGCAGTGAATCTTTTATTCTACGAAGTTCATTGAATGTTATTGTTCTCATGTTCCTAAATTTTGGGGTTAATAATAAATGTTATATTTTTTACTATCACGCTATAAACTTAAGAAAAAGAAAAGACAATTCAAAATGAATTATGGATATTTTTGTTAGTATACTAAATTATTTCAATATCGGATGCGGAAATCCAGCCCACTTTTCCGTCTTCAAGACTTATTTCTTTCCAATTCTTCATTGAGTTATCTTTAACTATAACCTTACGGCCTTCGTGAAGAATAAATAAACTTGTTCCATTATCATTGGGTGTACTTCTTACGGTAACACTTGGACTTACAACAATAGCAGTATTTCTGTTGGTAAGAATACCTTTCTGATAGAATGCAAACCCATTAGTACATATTGAAAAAAATAAAAAAGCTATAGCAGCAATAAAACCAATCTTCTTGAACAGTGCTTTGTTAGAGAAGAACAGGAAATAAAGCCCTACAAGGAAAAGTATGAAGAAAGCAATCCCCCACTTGGCCCAAACATCCACGCTAGTGCTGTTAATCAGAGACTTAATCCAGCCAATAAAGAATATATCAGGAACTTCTTCTACTTTATCTACTGTTTTACTTCTTGCTATTTCCAGATTAAATTTGATATCGTCATTACCTGGTTTTAATAGCAAAGCTCGTTCGTAATTCAGAATAGCTCTGGCTATATCGCCGGATTTATAATAACTATTTCCCAGATTATAATATATCTCTGCTGCTTCTCCTTCCATTAAGAGTTTCCCATACATCTCAATGGCAGTTGCAAAATCATTATTCATGTATGCGCTATCAGCTTCGGATTTTGTGATTGAAGAGTCATAACCGGAAGCCAAATTGAGTGGTATTTCCTCAATTATTTGCCCTTCAACATTCAAAGAATCCTGTGCTATTGTATTGACAGCTATAAAGCTTAATACTATAAAGAATATTTTTTTCATCTTCATTTCTGTTTTAGCGTTTGATTGAATTTTCAATCTTACTGATTACCTCCAAAGCTGTAGAATACACTTTGTCCATAGTTGAAGCTTCATCCCCCGGAGCAAAGCGTGCAAACTCGCATTCGTGTAACGCATTGATAAATTCTTTAATCAATTCATCATCTACGCCATAATTAATCAATTTTCCTTCAATATTATCTTTGGATAATTTAGATACCGGAATGTTCAGTTTATCACTGATGTAGCCCCATAAAGCTTTTAATACTTCATCATAGAAAGCATCTTTCTTATTTTCTGCTAGTAACTTACCAGCTAATTTTAGACGACGAGTAGCTATTTTATTTGCTTTTTTAGTTCGTACTTTGGCTATATTTGCACTTTCTACAGCCTGTTTACGATATACTATAAAGAATATAATAAATGCCAGTACTGGAATTATATAGAACAGCCAGTATGTCATTGAATTAAAGAAGAATTGTCCTTTTGGATTGAGTTTAACGTTATTCAGCTTAATAAACCGAATATCTTCTCCAAGAACTTTTAGTTCTTCTTTATTGGTAAAGTTAGCAATCACTTGTTCGGCGTTCCCTTCTCCCCTTTCTACATTTATTGTATATTCTTCGGTTTTGAGAGTCTTATAGGTTTTTGACTTTAAATCAAAATAGCCAAAATTAACCGAAGGAATAGTAAATGTTCCAGGATGTCTTGGGATAGCCAAATATTCAATTACACGATTTCCAGTAAGTCCTTCACGCGTTAAGCGCACCTTATTTTCAACCTTGGGATCGTATATTTCAAAATCACTTGGGAATTCTATTTCCGGATTAGAAATAAGTCTCATATTACCAGTACCCGAAATAACAAGTTTTATGGTAATAGCGTCATTTGTTTTAACCTGCTGAGTGCTTATGGATGATGTTATGTTGAAATCCCCCACTCCACCAGCAAATCCAGATGGTTTACCAGATGGTAATGCATTTACATTAATGGTTATTTTAGGTGTATTAATTGTTTTCTTTACTTCTACAAAGTTACTCCCCCCATTAAAGAAAGCATCAAATGGGTCTGCTGAACGTACTGCTTTAGCTATCGAAGCATCAAAACGAGCCGGTTCAATAGTTAACTCACCGAATTGTTGTGGAAATAATACAAATTGTCTATAAACTGTTGTATGATAATTCCTTCCTTTATAATGTTCCAGATTCCAGGTTTGATTATTAGCTTGTTCTATTTCCTGAGAGTGGAAACCCTTAAAATCAGGTAGTTTCACATTATCAAAACCTCTTAAATCAACAAGTGTATATATTTTAAAAGTTAGCAAAAATGCTTCCTGTTCATATACATTCGTTTTACTAGCTGTAGCTGTTATAAATAGATCATCATTAGATACAGAATTTCCTGATGAAGAACTTGATGGGCGGCTGTTGTTGCTATTTGAATTACTTCTTCCACTATTGCCTGAATTAGCAGATGTTTGTTGATCAGGAGGTAAAACCTTTATCTGTACAGCATTCGAAATAATCTGTTTTCCTTCTGCAACAATCGATGCTGCTGGTATTGAATAATTTCCTTCTTTATTCGCCTTCAGAATATAAGTATATGTAATGCTATTAGTTGATGATACTTTACCATTAATTATCTGGGTGCTACTTTGGATTGATCTGCTAGGTCCCATTAAAACATCAAAACCATCCATGGAAGAAGACACCCTAAGGTCTTTTACATCCTGTGTATTAACAACATAAGTAAGTCTGAATTGATCTCCTACAACTACTGCATCAGGTGCACTAGCTGTAAAAGTTATATTATCAGCATAGGTATTGCATATCCCGGCAATTACCATTAATAAGAAAACAATTTTTCTCATTCCAGTTATATTTTATTCAACAAATTATTACCAGTTCTTTTCCAGTTTACCACCTTGAAGAATCTGTTGCTGTTTTTGCACTTTCTCTTGAACATCTTTTTCATCCTGCATTACTGAATTCAACATCTGTTCAGCATTCTCTTTTGACATTTCGTTTTCTTTTTGTTCCTGCTGCTGAGAGTCTTGCTGCTGTTGATCCTGTTGTTGCTGGTCTTGCTGTTGTTGATCTTGTTGATCTTTATTTTGTTGGTCTTGCTTATCCTGATCTTGTTTTTCTTGCTGATCTTGTTGATCCTGATTATCTTGATTTTCCTGATTGTCGTCGTTTTGATCTTCTTTTTGCTCTTGATCTTCAAGTAGTTTCTGGCATAAAGCAAGATTATAACGGGTTTCATCATCTTTTGGATTATTACGCAAAGATTGTTTATATGCTTCAATTGCCTTTGCATAATCTTTGGAGGCTTGCAAAAGTACACCCGAATTATGATAGATTTGCGATAATTTCATTTTATCTTTTTCTACCTTAGCAGCCATCTGATATTGTTCCATGGCCTCCTGATACTTCTGTTGATTAATTAGAGTATTTCCCAAATTATACATTGATACAGCTGAGCCTGGATTCTCTTCCAAAGCCTTTCTATAATTTACCTCGGCATTGATAAAAAGGCTATCTCTATATGCACGATTACCCTTACGAATATTGTCACGTTCTGCTTTCTGAGCCGACAATCCGGCAAATACCAGAAGGAACGAAGTTAATATGATATATCTTTTCCTTAACATACAATTATTTATTAGTAAATAACCGAATATTCTTAAAGAGTGGATTTTTGCACTCTAAAATCAATAATTCAATCAGTAATAATAAAAGTATCAACCAGGCAACAGCCTGAAACTGTTCATTATAATCAGTGTATATTGTAGTTTCTACATCCGATTTAGCGAGGTTATCAATCTGACCTGTTATGGCCCGTTGAGCTGAATTTGAGTTGTCAAGGAAAGCATATACGCCTTGCCCTTCTTGGGCTATTTCCTGACACATTGTTTCATTCAGGCGGGTAACAACAACATTGCCTTCATTGTCTTTTTGAAAATCATTCGTTCCGGCAATCGGTATTGGAGCACCTTCTGGTGTACCTACCCCTACTACACTTACCTGAATACCTTTTTCACGGGCGGCTTTTACTGCTTCTATCGTTCCTCCTTCATGATTTTCACCATCAGTAATTACAATGATAGTTCTGCCAACTCCCTCCTGAGGTGTGAAACTTCTGTTTGCCAGATTAATAGCTGCACCTATTGCAGTACCTTGTTTAGAGATAAGCGAAGGATTGATGGATTCCAAGAACATTTTAGCCGAAATATAATCACTTGTAATAGGTAATTGTGTAAAAGCATCCCCAGCAAATACTATTAATCCGATCTTATCATTATTCAACTGATCTACTAATCTGGATATTAATCTCTTGGCTCTGTCTAAGCGGCTGGGTTGTGCATCTTGTGCTAACATTGAATTAGATATATCTAATGCAATGATAACTTCTACCCCACTCCGTTTAACGGTTTCCGTTTTTGATCCGAATTGCGGACGAGCTAACAAAACAGCGAACAGAGCTATGGCAGCAAATATTAACCAGAATTTTACATCTGGGCGATATTTGGAAACATTGGGCATAAGCGGAGCCATAAGCACTGGATCTCCAAAACTCCGGAGTGCTTTTCTACGTCTGTAATTTGAATACAGATAAAAAGCTGCCAGAAAAGGCAAAACAAATAAAAGATACAAATATGCAGGTTCTTCAAATCGAAACATCTCAATATGTATTAAGGTATTTTCTTTAATATAGAATTACGTAATAATACTTCTAATAATATGCACAAAAAGGCTATTAAAGCAAACAAACGATATTCTTCTTGGCGTTTGCTATATTCTTTTACATTCAGTTTTGTTTTTTCAAGTTTATCAATTTCTTGATATACTTCTTTAAGTTTGGAATTGCTGGTAGCCCGGAAATATTCACCTTCGGTAATTCCAGCAATTTGTGTTAGTGCCTTTTCATCTATTTCTACTGGAATATTTGTATATTGAACTCCCATAGGTGTTGGGTATGGATAAGGCGCTGTACCATTTGTACCTACACCAATAGTATAAATACGGATTCCAAAACTTTTTGCTATTTCGGCAGCAGTAAGTGGCGATATATCTCCCCTGTTGTTTGTACCGTCGGTAAGAAGAATTATAACCTTTGATTTAGCCATACTGTCTTTCAGACGTGTTACAGCATTAGCAACCCCCATACCTACAGCAGTGCCATCTTCAATAATACCTGTTTGGATATTGTGTACAAAGTTCAGCAAAACTCCATGGTCGGTTGTTAAAGGACATTGAGTAAAACTTTCTCCAGCGAAAAGAGTAATACCTATGTTATCAGTCGGACGTCCATTAATAAACTCTGCAGCAACATCTTTTGCTGCCTCTAATCGGTTGGGTTTTAAATCTTCTGCCAACATACTGGTCGATATGTCAATGGCAAGCATAATATCAATACCTTCAATCTCGCTGTTCTGCCAGCTATTGGTACTTTGTGGCCGTGCAAGAACCAGAATTATCATAACTAATGCTCCCAATCTCAAAATGAAAGGAACATGTAGTAGATAAATCCGAAAGCTTTTTGGAGTATGGGCATATACCCGAGCATCTGAAATTTGAAGGGTTGCCTCATATTTCTTTCGTCTCATAATATACCATACTATATAAGGTATAAGTAAAAGCAGTAAAAACAAATATTCAATGTTAGCAAATACCATAATATTTACGATTTACGGATTTACAATTTACGATTGAAGTTACATTGTAATTCATAATTAATATACATTTATGCAAGCAGATTATACAACTGAATGCATATATAGGTTATAATTCCAATTATAGTAGCAAATAATATTGCTATACCACAGCCCAATAAAATCTTGGAACGTAATGATCGTTTCTCAATAATTGTTATTTCGGTTGGTTGCGGTTTAAATTCCTCCTCACCTGATTTGGTCTCATTGATAAAGTCGATAGCGCTAATAAGATTAGCATCTTTTTCGTTTATTAATGGATCATGTTTGGCAAACTTAACCAGATCTGCTGTTTGAAAAAGCTCTTTCAATTCTTTCATGTCCTCTTTCTCATTGATATCCAACAGCTTCTCAATGATTTCGGAAGATGTCATTTCGAGGGCATTAAAACCAAAACGACCATAAATGTAATTACGAATAATATCGGTTAATTCGGTATAATATTCTTTTGGATCACGGTTATGGGCTGCCTTTTCGCTTTTTACCTTTTCTATTTCCTGTATAGCAAGAATATGAGGAGGGATTTTAGGTTCAATTTTAACCTTACGAATAATTGGCTTATTATCTCTGATTCGAATAATGAAATAAATCAATAAAATCAATAATGGAATTGTCAGAAGTGTCAGAACTATCAAACCTTTCCAGTCTTCCCATGTAAATGGAACTTTCATTATATCCTTCGGACCTGCAAACATATCCGGCTGGGATACATCAACAGGTACGGTATATACTTTCAAAGCCAACGCATTTGATTTATATTCCTGATTATCCACCAATATAGGCATAGGAGGGATAAAATAAAGTGCTGAATCAAAAGAAGTTATGATATACTCCTGTGTTAACAGCATCCGTTGGTTGTTGTTGATGTATTGAGTATCTATTTTAGATGCTTCAATTATCTCAACTCCTTTTACTATAGTATCAGTAAAAAGAGGAAAAACAACTTTTTGCTTACTGTCAACAGCTACTTCTAATTCGATCTTGGCTTGTTCACCTATTAGTATTTGCAATGAATCAATCCTGGCTTCTACTGTTACCGATTGTGCTGCCGCATTTAAAACGGCACACGCAGCAAGTAGTAGCAGAAATATTTTCTTATTCATTATTGTTATTAATTTCGTTTAGCAAACAAATTAAGTAAGGCTTTTACATAATCCTGATCTGTACGTACAGATACAGAATCAACATTACTTTTTGTAAATGTATCGTTCAATTCGGCTTGTTTGGTCTTCCACCACTGATGATGTGCGTTTCGCAAAGCTTTTGAAGATGTATCAATCCATTGTTCGTGTCCGGTTTCTGCATCCTTAATTTTCATCAGACCAATATTTGGTAAGTCAGAAACACGTTTATCGTATACCTGAATGGCTACAACATCATGTTTCCTATTAGCAATAGTCAGCGCATTTTTGAAACTTTCCTGGTCGATAAAATCAGACAGAATAAAAGCAGTACAGCGTCTCTTCATCACATTTGTCAGATATTCTATCCCCAAACGAATATTTGTCCGACGACTTTCTGCTTTAAAATCAATCAACTCACGGATAATATACAGAATATGTTTGCGACCTTTCTTTGGAGGAATGAATTTTTCAATTCTGTCTGAAAAGAAAATAACCCCGATCTTATCATTATTCTGTATGGCCGAAAAAGCAAGTGTTGCAGCTATCTCGGTAACCATATCTTTCTTGAATTGCTTAATTGTACCAAACTCCAAACTACCTGAAACATCAACCATAAGCATCACTGTGAGTTCCCGTTCTTCTTCGAAAACCTTAATATATGGTTTGTTGAACCGAGCAGTAACGTTCCAGTCAATGTCCCGGATATCATCACCAAACTGATATTCACGGACTTCGGAAAAAGCCATACCACGCCCTTTAAAGGCCGAATGGTATTGTCCGGCAAAGATGTTATTGGACAATCCTCTGGTCTTTATCTCGATTTGGCGGACTTTCTTTAATATTTCAGATGTTTCCATATTTTAAGTTTTGAGTTTCGAGTTTTAAGTTTTGAGTTATTCCATGCACTATGCAACCTATAACTCAAAACTCATAACTCATAACTTAATTAAGGTACTTCTACCTTATTCAGGATCTTACTTACAATTTCATCAGAGTTCATGTTGCTAGCTTCTGCTTCATAAGTCAAACCAATACGATGGCGAAGTACATCATGAGCAATAGCACGCACATCTTCTGGAATTACATAACCTCTCCGTTTGATGAATGCATAAGCACGGGCAGCCAAAGCAAGATTGATTGAAGCACGTGGTGATCCACCAAAGCCAATCATATCCTGTAATTCCTTCAAACCGTATTTATCCGGGTATCTGGTTGCGAAAACAATATCTACAATGTAACGCTCTATCTTTTCATCCAGATATACTTCACGTACAACCTTGCGGGCATCAAGTATTTCCTGTGCTTTTAAAATTGGTTTTACCTCGAACTTCTCGCCGGAAATATTCTGGCGAATAATTAGTTTTTCTTCTTCATGTTTAGGATAGTCAATAACTACTTTCAGCATGAAACGGTCTACTTGTGCCTCTGGTAATGGATAGGTTCCTTCCTGTTCTATTGGATTTTGAGTGGCCAATACAAGGAAAGGGTCAGGAAGTTTAAATGTTTGTTTACTGATAGTTACCTGTCGCTCCTGCATAGCTTCCAGTAAAGCACTTTGCACTTTTGCTGGTGCACGGTTAATTTCATCGGCCAACACAAAGTTGGCAAATACAGGCCCTTTGTTTACTAGGAATTCTTCGTCTTTCTGACTGTAAATCATTGTACCGATAACGTCGGCAGGAAGCAAGTCCGGAGTAAACTGAATGCGACTGTATTTTGCATCAATAAGAGATGCTAACGTTTTTATCGCCAATGTTTTCGCCAAACCGGGTACACCTTCCAAAAGAACATGTCCATCGGATAAAAGTCCTATTAAAAGAGATTCAACCAAATGTTTCTGTCCAACTATTATTTGGTCCATTCCCTTGGTTAGGTTGGTGACGAAAGCACTCTGCTTTTCAATCCTCTCATTTAATTCGCGGATATCAATTGATTCAGCCATAAATAGTATTGTTTTATTGTTTTATGTCCTTAAATAAAAAATGATTCCAAAATTACAGTTTATAATTAACCATAGCAACTAAATTTTATTAAAAAAGTGATTAAATTGCTAATGTGCCAATAGCATAATGCCAATGTGCCAATTACCATGCGGATAGGAAGTCTGCACAGTAATTGGCACATTGGCATATTGCCCTATTGGCACATTAGCTTATTTCTTTTTCAATTCAGGTATCTGAATAGTTGTACCTACTGGAACCCGATCCGGATTTGGTATTTTACTTTTGTTATGCTTTACCAAATAAGGCCATAGATCTTTTGTTCCATAGTAACGAAGTGCTATTCGCGTTAATGTTTCTCCTGATTGTATTTTATGAGATGTTTTTGTACCCACAATATCATAACTTGTTGAATCCGGATTCACTGGAATTACATTTTTTGATAAATTCGACGAAGTTGTTCTCTCAGGCTTATTCAAAGTTGTTTTCTTTTGGCTTGCCTGCACAATGGAATCCTGAATTGCAGCATTCTTTGCAGCCATTATGCTATCTGTATTTTCTATAGGAAGTACCTTTTCTGTACTAACAGTTTCTGTTGGCAATTTCTTTGAACTAATTAAATCTCCCATAAGGTTTGGGAAGAAAATAAAAATAATTGCAGCACCACAAATTATCAAAGTTATGAGAATAGCAGCAATAACTGCTTTAACACTGGAATCTTTAGGCTGCTGTGCAGAAACGAAAGTCTCTTCCGGAATTTCCTCTTCTACTACTTTTTTTTCTTCTGATTCGCTTATTTCTTCATCAACAGTTTCTGTTTCGTCCGAAACCAACGGAGTTTCAACTTCTTCTGTTTCGATTGGTTTTATATCTTCTGTTTCAATTGTTGTCGATTCAATAACAGGTTCAAGTTCAGGTATGTTATCGCTTTGATTTATTACCGGTATAACAGGAGATATATCATCTGAATCAGTTTCATTGTTTAATTCCGGTTCATCATCTTCATTTGCCAAATCCTCACCAAATGTAACTCCATCTTTTAATATAATAGTCTCAAAATGAGCAAAAGGTTTATTAACAGCATCACGCAAAGAAGCTTCTGGTGTAAAAGACACTTTGGTATGTCCTTGTATTTCAAAACGTTCACCTGTATTTACATTGATACTTTCACGACTTTTTACGTCAATAAGTTTAAATGTACCTAAACCTTTCACCTTTACAATTTTGTCTTGTTCAAGTCCTTCTTCGATCAAAAGGAAGAATTCTTTGAGAAAGGTTTCCGCATTCTCTTTCTTAAAACCATGTTTGCTGACCAGAATATCAATCAGGTTCTGGCTGTTTAACCTATCTTCTGCCATTTTGTTTCTTATTTAAACTTTTCTTTAAGTTTTGTATGTGGCTTGAATGCTAAAACTAGTTTTGGCGGTACCAACATACGTTGTTGAGTAGTAGGATTCACAGATATGCGTTCAGCCTTCTTCTTAATTTCGAATGTGCCAAATTCCTGGATGTTTATTGATTTTCCGTCCTCCAGCTCTTTAACAACCTCCGAAACAAAAACTTCAATCATTTGTGTCGTTTCCTGCTGTGATTTATTCAACCGGGAAGCAAGTTCTGATATAAATTCTTTCGTTTTCAATGTTATATATATTTGTAGAAAGCTGCTATATTAGTGATAATTAAGGAGAAATGCAAATTTTTCATCAAATAACCGTTCCATAAAGATCGAATTCATCCGAACCTATCACTTGTATCTTATAGAACTGACCTATTTCCAACTCCTTTTCATCTTGTTTTATTAATATTTCAGGATCAACTTCTGGAGAATCAAATTCAGACCTTCCAATATAATAATCACCTTCTATGCGATCAATTATTACTTTCAACTTCTGCCCTATTTTCGCAGCACAAAGTTCGGTAGAAATTTCTTGCTGAATGCTCATTAATTCATCTAACCGCTGCTGTTTAACATCTTCTGTTATAGAGTCTTTGTACTTTCGGGCAGAGTATGTTCCTTCTTCTTCAGAATAAGCAAAAGCACCCATCCGTTCGAACCGGACTTTGCGTACAAATTCTTTTAATTCTTCAAAATCCTTTTCTGTTTCGCCTGGATGCCCAACCATTAAAGTTGTACGTAAATGGATTCCGGGAACTTCTTTTCGGAATTGTTCTATCAAATTGTATGTCTCGACTTTTGTCACTTGCCTACGCATCATACTCAACATGTTATCACTGATATGTTGCAAAGCTATGTCCATGTATTTACATACATTATTTTTTTCACGCATTACCCGGAACAAGTCAGTTGGAAAATGGGCTGGATAAGCATAATGTAATCTAATCCATTCCACTCCAGAAATATCTGCTATTCTTTCAACTAATTCAGGCAGCATTTGTTTCTTATATAAATCAATTCCGTAGTAAGTAAGTTCTTGTGCAATTACTTGAAATTCTTTAACGCCTGTTGACACAAGATATTCAACCTCTTCCAATATTTCCTCTATTGGCCGGGATACATGCTTTCCGGTTATTATGGGAATAGCACAATACGAACATGTTCTGTCGCACCCCTCTGATATTTTCAGATAAGCATAATGTTTGGGGGTAGTTAATGTACGCTCCGGTTCTAATTCCTGATGATAAGATTTTCCCAGATCATTGAGTAATTCTTTCCAGTTAAATTTTCCATAATACTTGTCTACCTGTGGAATCTCAATTGACAATTCCTTTAGGTATCTTTCGGATAAACAGCCCATTACAAATAGTTGTTCGAGCTCTCCTTCTTCTTTGGCCTGTGCAAATTCAAGAATCATATTAATCGATTCTTCTTTTGCATCACCAATGAATCCACAAGTATTAATTACAGCAATTTCTCCCTGAGGTCTTTCAGGATCGTGTGTAACATTGTAGCCTACTTCTTCTAGTTGTCTTATCAGTTGTTCTGAATCAACAAGATTTTTAGAGCATCCAAGCGTAATAATATCTATTGTTTTCTTCATTCGTTTTCTCCAAACAAAGATTCTACAAATTCTTTTTTACGGAAAACCTGCAAGTCTTCCATACCTTCACCTAGACCAATGTATTTAACAGGTATTTTAAACTGATCGGAGATTCCAATTACAACACCTCCTTTAGCGGTTCCATCGAGTTTTGTTATTGCCAGAGCAGTAACTTCTGTTGCCAACGTAAATTGCTTGGCTTGTTCGAAGGCATTTTGTCCTGTCGATCCATCTAAAACAAGCAACACTTCATTGGGAGCATCCGGAACAACTTTTTTCATTACATTTTTAATCTTGGTCAACTCATTCATTAAGCCAACCTTGTTATGTAACCTACCAGCTGTGTCAATTATAACCACATCTGCTTTGTTTGCTACAGCCGAATTTAATGTATCAAAGGTAACTGAAGCCGGATCTGCACCCATTTTTTGCTTTACTACCGGCACCCCTACACGCTCGCCCCAAATAACCAACTGTTCAACAGCTGCTGCACGAAAAGTATCGGCTGCGCCCAGATACACTGATTTCCCAGCTTTTTTAAACTGATAAGCCAGCTTTCCTATTGTTGTAGTTTTACCAACCCCATTAACCCCTACTACCATAATTACATAAGGTTTCTTTTCTAATGGTATATCGAAATCATCAACATCATCCGAGTGATTTTCGGTTAATAAAGCAGCTATCTCCTCACGAAGAATTGTATTTAATTCCTGTGTATTAATGTATTTATCCGAAGCAACTCTTTTTTCTATTCTTTTAATGATATTAAGAGTAGTTTCAACCCCTACATCCGAAGTTATCAGAATCTCCTCCAGGTCATCAAGAACTTCGTCATCAACTTTGGACTTACCAGCCACAGCACGGGCTAATTTACCAAAAACACTCTCTTTTGTTTTTGATAGACCTTTATCTAAGGTTTCCTTTTTTTCCTTAGAGAAGAAATTAAAAAATCCCATAATACCTAGTTGTTATTGTGAAAAACATTATTTTACAAAGATAATTATTTTTAAGGTTTATAATAAATATCCAGCATATTTATTACATAAAAAATCCCCTCAATTTATTCACTGAGGGGATTTAATCTATATAGTAAGTATAATTACTTCTTGAAAAAGTCCTGAACTTTATCGTTAGGAACCATTTGTTCGTCAAAAATATAAGCACCTGTTTTAGGTGATTTAACCATTTTGATAACCTTTGTATATGAACGACCTTCTTTAGTGCCGTCCTGTAAGCTTGCTACAGTTTTCTTTGCCATGGTCTATCTTATTTTATTTCTTTATGTACTGTTACTCTTTTCAGAATTGGGTTGTATTTTTTCAACTCAAGTCTTTCAGTTGTATTTTTTCTGTTTTTTGTAGTGATGTAACGAGATGTACCCGGCATACCACTTTCTTTGTGTTCAGTGCATTCCAGAATTACTTGTACTCTGTTGCCTTTAGCCTTCTTTGCCATAATTCTTATTTCTCCTCTTTCTTAGCCGATAACTTTAATGCTTTTCCAATCACAAAAGCCTTTAGTTACAGCATCTTTCAATGCAGCATCTAAACCTTTTTTATTAATAGTACGCAGACCAGAAGCACAAATGCTAAGGCTGATCCAACAATCTTGTTCTACATAGTAGAATTTTTTCTTAAACAAGTTCAACTCAAAAGTTCTTTTAGTTCTTCTCTTTGAGTGTGAAACATTGTTGCCAATCATGGCTTTTTTTCCTGTAATTTGACAAATCTTCGACATTTCTATCTCGTTTTTTATAGTTTCAATCTATGTTTTCTTCAAACAGAGCGCAAAGTAAGCACTTTTATTGATACAAAACAAATAATTTATTCATTAATTCACTGTGTAATAGCAATTTTTCTTTATTTTGCCACATCATAAAGTAATAATAAGGCATTATTTACAGCCCTCTCCATGTTTGCAGTACGCCCTCTATCGCCTTCCTGCTTCATAGTAATAACTTTGTCTTTGTATCCAGCAGCAATCCAAATTGTGCCTACAGGTTTTTCTGCGGTTCCACCGGAAGGGCCTGCAATTCCCGATGTTGCCACAGCACAGTCGGTATTCAATGATTTCATCGCTCCTTTTACCATTTCTATAACAGTTTCTTCGCTTACTGCTCCATGTTTTGCCAGTGTTTGGGAAGAAACATGCAAAAGTGACATTTTTACTTCATTATCATAAGCTATAATACTTCCTTTGAAATAGGCCGAACTGCCAGCTAATGCAGTTAATTGAGCAGCAATTCTTCCTCCGGTACAACTTTCGGCACTTGATACTGTTAGTTTTTTAGCCAATAATAAGTTAGATACTAAAGCTTCTGGCGAGGTGTTGTTTTCATCGGACAGATTGTCCTGTAGAATATCTTTTAACTTAGTACTTTCTGCATTAAGTAGTTCTACTAATTCTTCCTGATTCTTTCCGCGTGCAGTAAGTCGCAGACGAATAATCCCTAAATTAGGCAGATAAGCCAGCTTGATGCTTTCCGGAAGATTAGTTTCCCAATTTTCCAGTTTTTCTGCCAACACAGATTCTGGGTTATTCCGAACCATATATGTTCTATGCAATATGTAATCACTCCCAACCTTTTGCTGTAGCCGAGGAATAATTTGTTCGCTCATCACTGTACTCATTTCATGAGGTACTCCCGGCATTGACACTAGTATTTTGCCATTTTCTTCAAACCATGTTATTGGAGCTGTTCCAACTCTATTCTGTATGATTACAGCTTTTTCGGGTACATATGCCTGATTTCTATTTAGTTCGTTCATAGGTACCCTTCCGGAAAGAAGTCTCTGAATATTTTCAAATGTTACTTCACTAAAAACCAGTTGGCTGTTGAAGTATTCGGCAAGCGTTCCCAAGGTTATATCATCTTTGGTTGGGCCTAGCCCTCCAGTTACAAGAATAATATCACACCTTTTCATCGCATTGTCCACTGCCTCCAGAATTTCTTCTTTTCTATCGCGAACAGCAATTTTCCTTATTACCTCAATACCTATTTTATTAAGTTCTTTGCCAATCCATGCAGAATTGGTATCAATGACCTGCCCAATGAGTAGTTCATCGCCAATAGTTATAATTTCAGCAAACATAATCTTTAGATTGTTACTCTTGAATAAGGAGGCAATTCGATAGATGCAAAATCCTTATCCTGAAATTTTAAATATCCAACTATAGCTACCATAGCTGCATTATCTGTAGTATATCCAAATTTAGGAATAAATATTTTCCAGCCATACCGTTTAGCATGATCGTGAAAGGCGTTTCTTAATCCTGTATTTGCAGAAACTCCTCCTGCCACAGCTACCTGGTTTATGTTATATTGTTTTGCAGCTTTGCGAAGTTTATCCATCAATATGTCAACAACTGTAGCCTCTAATGAAGCTGCAAGATCATTTTTATGATTTTCGATGAAATCGGGATCATCTTTAATCCAATCTCTTAAAGAATATAAGAAAGATGTTTTTAATCCGCTAAAACTGTAATCCAATCCGGGAATATGAGGTTTATTAAAAGAATATGCCTTGGGATTTCCCTGCCGCGCCAACCGATCAATAATCGGCCCCCCTGGATAGCCTAGCCCCATAACCTTGGAACATTTATCAATGGCTTCGCCGGCAGCATCATCAATAGTTTGCCCAAGTACTTCCATTTCTTTATATGATTTTACAAGGATAATTTGTGAGTTTCCACCAGAAACCAGAAGGCATAGAAACGGATATTGGGGTTGAACACTCTCCTCTCCTTCTTCTTTGATATAATGTGCCAAAACATGGGCAGCAAGATGATTTACATCTATCATTGGGATATTCAGAGAGCGGGCAAATCCTTTTGCAAATGAAACCCCTACCAATAAAGATCCCATTAGTCCGGGGCCACGCGTAAAAGCGATAGCACTTAGTTCCTCTTTTTTCACTCCTGCCCTTTTCAAAGCTTCATGTACTACAGGTAATATGTTTTGTTGATGTGCACGTGATGCCAATTCAGGTACAACACCACCATAAGATTCGTGTACAGCCTGATTGGCAATTACATTCGATAATAATACACCATCCTTTATTACAGCAGCTGAAGTATCATCGCACGATGACTCAATTCCCAATATAATAACACTCATATTTTAGATATTTTACGATGCAAAAGTAATGATTAAATAGTTTTATACGGTTATATTTTATACTTTTGTTCGCTAATAAAACGCAATCATTGATTAAAAAGGTAAGGAAATTTTTAGGTTATGTATTTGGCACTTTCTTTTTCTTATTTATAAGTGCCTTTGTTTTGTTGAATATTCCTTATATTCAACAAAAGATAACTGTTTTGGTGGCCAATGAACTTTCCTCTATGCTTGATACAAAGGTAGAGATTAGCCGGATAAATGCAGGCTTATTAAATCGAATTATTATTGATGATCTTTTAGTAGAAGATCAATCCGGAAAAGAAATGCTAAAAGTTAGCCGTTTATCAGCTAAATATGAGATACTACCTCTATTACAGAAAAAGATTTCAATCAGTAGCGTACAGCTTTTTGGCTTTAACATTCAGTTAAACAAAGCTTCTTCCGAAGCTGATTTGAATTTTAAATTCATACTAGATGCTTTTGCATCTAACGACTCAATAAAAAAAGCGCCCAATATTGATTTGCGTATAAATTCTCTTATCATCCGACGTGGTAGTTTAGCTTACGACGTTAATTCCATAAAGGAGACTCCAGGGAAGTTCAATCCTCAACACATCAAATTATACAATATACTTGGCAATATTTCTTTAAAGGCGTTCCGTAATGATACCATAAATGCACAGATAAAGCGTTTCAGTGTTGACGAACAATCCGGATTAGAATTACGCAAACTAAGTATGAAGGTTCTAGGTAGCGAAACTAATATGACTATTGAGAATTTTGAAGTTGGTTTACCTGGTACTTTACTAAAAATGGACACTCTCAGGATGGATTATGATAGCTTAGGTTCTTTCAACCATTTTGTTACTGATGTGAACTTTTCTTTCAGAATGCTACCTTCTTATGTAACCTTACAGGATATTGCTCCATTTGTACCAGTATTTAATAATTTTAAAGAAAAGCTACATCTGGAAC
This sequence comes from Bacteroides sp. 519, assembly GCF_010500955.1. Lineage (GTDB taxonomy): Bacteria > Bacteroidota > Bacteroidia > Bacteroidales > Bacteroidaceae > Bacteroides. Next base: position 6,838 of record NZ_QVMJ01000025.1, on the reverse strand, counting down.
TAGACGCTCATGGTACAGTTAATCAACTCAAATGTCCACGCCTCTTTGTTAGATCGGGTAATCAGTTACGGATTAGTGGTAAAGTAGATTTTCAGGATTTGTCCGATCCGGAAAACGCATTTATTTATGGTAAGCTATCTAACTTATCAGCAAACAGAGAAGGGATTGATTTTCTGGTAAGAAATTTTAGTAAGCACTATTCTGAAACACCTCCAATATTCAGCAGATTAGGAAATACAGCCTTTAATGGAGAAATTACCGGCTATTTTACCGACTTGGTTACTTATGGTACTTTAAATACCGATCTGGGATCTGTAAAAGGAGATGTTAAATTCACTTCAGACAAGCAAAACAATTTATTTTCTTATTCAGGAACTATAGTTAGTGAGAAATTTGAATTAGGGAAATGGCTCAACAACGAAAAGTGGGGAGAAATTTCTTATAAAATGGATATTAAAAGTAATTCTTCGCACAATGCTTATCCTAATCTAGCATTAAAAGGAGATATACAATCTGTTGAGTATAGTGGTTATGAGTATAATAATATTGTTCTGGATGGTGAATATAAAAATGGCGGTTTTGATGGAGCCTTTAAACTGGACGATGAAAACGGTTTCGTATTTATAAATGGCCACATAAATATGAATGAAAAAATACCAGTATTCAACTTCTATGCTAATATTGATCATTTCCGGCCACATAATTTAAAAATAACTCCTAATTATCAAGATTCTGAAATTGCTTTAAAGATAAATGCAAACTTCACAGGGGGTAATATTGACGAAATGATAGGAAGTATTAATGTAGATAGCGTTTCGTATACCTCACCAAATAATTCCTATTTTATTGATAACATAAATGTGAGTGCCAATAATTATAACAACAAAAATATACTCACTTTACATTCCGAAATATTAGATGTCAAGGTCGAAGGTAAATATTCATATCTTACTTTACCAAATAGCATCATGACTCTGGTTAGTCAGTATCTTCCATCAGTATTTCCACCTAAAAAAAACACTGTTAAAAACAAGAATGACTTTAATTTCGATATAGATATATATAATGTAGATGTTTTACGGGAAATTTTCAATATCCCCATAACTATATATAGTAATGCTGAGATTAAAGGGTACTACAATGATTATGCAAATCGTTTTAAAATAGATGTCAATGTTCCACAAATAGAATATGGAAACTATCTTTTGGAATCTGGCTTGATTTCATGTGACAATGCTCTTAATGTATTAAATGGAGAGATAAGAGTTACAAGTCATCGAAAAAACGGATCGGTTAGCATTGCTCTTGACACAGAAATAAAAGATGATAAATTAACAGCCAGTATTAATTGGGGTAACAATTCAGCAGTAACATATAGTGGTCATCTTGAAGCAACTGCAAAATTTAACAGACTGAATGAAAACGCACCTTCTTTCAACACCCAAATAGATATTAAACCAACTGAAATCATTTTGAATGATACCATCTGGAATGTTCATCAGTCAAAAATCAGTTTGGAAGATAAAAAGATACATGTTGATAATTTCCTTTTTTCTAAAGAAGGCCAATTCTTATTGATTGATGGATATGCATCGGATGACATGAACAGTTTGCTGAATGTAAAGCTACAGGATATTAATATTAGTTATGTTTTCGATATATTTAATCTGCGCAGTATTGATTTCCAGGGAATGGCTTCGGGTACTGCAACAGCACATAGCTTATTAAAAAATCCTGTAATGAATACAAGTTTATCCGTTCGCCGCTTTTGTTTTAATGACACTTATCTGGGCGAGATGGACATCACAGGCAGGTGGGATGGCGATGAAATGGGTATCTATCTCGATGCTGTTATAAATGAGAAAGATATAGCAGAAAATAAAGTGAGTGGATACATCTTTCCTTTGAAACCCAAATCAGGAATCGATCTGGACATACATGCAAAGAATATCAATTTGGCTTTTATGAGAGAATACCTGAACGGAATAACTCCTGATATAAATGGCCGTGGCAGTGGAAATGTTCGTTTATACGGTGGTTTCTCGTCTCTGAATATTGTTGGAAAAGCAAAAGCCAATGCTACATTTAAGGTTGATGTTTTAGATACTTATTTTACATTAAACGACAGTATTCAAATGTTGAAAGAAGAAATATCGTTCAATAATGCATCGTTTTCCGACTTGGAAGGGCACAAAGGAAGTGTTAATGGTTATTTAAGGCATAAGAATTTCAAAAACATGAATTACCGTTTTCAAGTAAACGCCAATAATATGTTGGTTATGAATACACATGAAACTCCTGACATGCCGTTTTATGGAAAAATTTATGGAACAGGAAATGCTACTTTAAGAGGCAATATGGATGCGTTAACGGTAGATGCTGGTATAACAACCAACAGAAATACTACTTTTGTATATACACTGGCCGAATCGGCTTCGGCAGTAAGCAATCAATTTATAAAATTTGTAGATAAAACTCCTGGGCGAAATATTGATTACGAAAAACAATTATCCGGTTTTGAATTGGCACAACAAAAGAAAAAGAAAAGTGAAGAAAAAAAAGGAGAAATGGATATTAAACTGAATATTGTTGTTGATGCTAATCCCGAGGCCAATGTACGTATTATAATGGACCCTATTTCGGGTGATTATATAAGTGGAAAAGGATCGGGTAACTTAAGAGCAGAATATTATAATAAAGGGGATATCCGGATGTTCGGCAATTATTATATCAGCCAGGGAGTATATAAATTCAGCTTGCAGGAAGTTATCCGTAAAGATTTTATTATTAACCAAGGAAGCAATATCATTTTTAATGGAAACCCTGGTGATGCTACAATGGACATTCAAGCCATTTATACAGTAAACTCAGCATCTTTATCCGATTTGATTCCTGAAAGAGGAACCGGAGAACTGATTAAACGAAACAATGTTCGTGTTAATTGTTTGATGAATCTGACCGGAGTTCTGTATCGACCAACTATAAAATTGGGGATTGAATTGCCCAATGAACGCGAAGAGATTCAAGAACTTGTACACAACTATGTAAGTACAGATGAAGAAGTTAATATGCAAATACTTTATTTGTTGGGAATAGGTAAATTCTATACTCCTAGCAATATTGCTTCTACACAAAACTCTAATGTAATGACTTCCGTATTATCCTCTACCCTATCAGGACAACTTAATAATGTATTATCTCAGTTTCTGGAAAACAAAAACTGGAACTTCGGAACAAATTTAAGCACTGGCGAACGTGGGTGGACTGATATTGAACTAGAAGGAGTTCTATCGGCTCAATTGTTAAACAACCGACTTCTTATTAATGGTAACTTTGGTTATAGAGAAAACCCATTAAGCGAAACTAATTTTGTTGGCGACTTTGATGCGCAATGGCTATTGATTCCATCGGGCGATCTTCGATTAAAAGCTTATAACCAAACAAACGACCGGTATTTTACCCGCTCTAATCTCACTACACAGGGAATTGGCATATTATTTAAAAAAGACTTCGATAGATGGGGAGATTTGTTTTTGAACTGGCGTAATAAGCAAAAGAAAAAAGCAGAAGAATCAAAAGAATCGGAACAGGCTAGTGAAACAGAATCTATGGATAATTCGGATCAATAATGAAAGTGATAAGTCATCCTGAGCATAGCGAAGGATCTGTAACATAGCAGATCTCTCATTACATTCGGGATGACAAAGGGATTTTTATTTGCTAAAGAAGGGCAGAACATAAGCTATCTTAAAGTCAAAAGCAGGATAGAACAAACTGTAAGAAGGATAGTCCATATTATAACCATAACCCAATCCAACAGAATAGCTATACATCCAATGCTTGCCAATATTCCGCTGTCCTCCCCAATTCAAATTAATAAGAAGAGTATTCGAATAATATTGTGGATCAGACAACGATTTAGAAACATATTTCACTTTAACTCCAAAAAAATTGCCGGAATTAAGAAGTAAAGATTTTCCCTTTGCAGCCCTTTTATCTCTATTATAAAAGTACTTTCCATATACAGACGCATGAAAGCTAGGTTCCAGCAATGCCCAGTGCCAATCCATATTGTCGAGAAGACCATCTCCATCGTACAAATCATAACTTGGGCCCACTCCAATGGCTCCCTCAAAGGTCATTTTGGATGAAATAGGTGTTTCTAAAGATATTGCAAAGCCATTTATTCCAGCTTCTACTTTTTGATAAGTTCCCAGATCTTGTGAAAATAACGAATTAAAAACGCTAATAAATAAAATTAAAAAGATACTTCGTTGCATAGTTTGAATATAAGGTAAATGTGTTAAAAGTCTAGTGTTGCCACAGATTAACAAACTACCAGTAATCTGAAAATTAAGAATCTGTGTAATCTGGTAATCTGTGGCTTATTGAAAATGAGGTTTATTTTCCTCTTGTTGGTTTTTCTGGTTTCACCTCTGGAGTGATACCAGCCAATTCCGGGTCAATCATAATACGTCCGCAATATTCACAAACAATGATTTTTTTACGCGAACGTATGTCTAACTGTCTCTGTGGTGGAATCTTATTAAAACAACCACCACAAGCATCACGCTGTACATAAACCAATCCTAATCCGTTACGTGAATTTTTACGGATTCTTTTAAATGATTGTAATAAACGTGGTTCTATAGTTGTTTCTAAGTTTTTAGCCTTTTCTCTCAGTTTTTCTTCTTCTTGTTTTGTTTCGGAAATAATTTCGTCCAATTCTCCCCTCTTCTGATCAAGGTCTTTCTGTCTTTCAACCAAAGCAGCAGTACTGGTAACAATTTCTTCCGACTTGTTTTTTTCTTCGGCAGTAAATTCTTTGATACGTTTTTCGCAAAGTTCTACTTCCAAATTCTGGAATTCAATTTCCTTGCTTAGGAAATCATATTCACGGTTGTTACGTACATTCTCTTGTTGAGTTTGATATTTTGCAATTGTAGCTTTTGCCGTTTCAATTTCAATTTTCTTTGCAGCTATTGACGATTTTAATTCGGCTACTTCGGCTTTAATTTTATCAATACGTGTACTCAAACCTTCTATTTCATCTTCCAGGTCTTGTACCTCTAACGGAAGTTCTCCTCTCAATGTTTTGATTTTATCGATATCCGACAACATAGTTTGGAGCTGGAACAAAGCTGTAAGTTTTTGCTCTACAGTTAGTTCTTTAGACTCTGTGTTTTTGGTTTCTTTTGCCATTTTATTATAAATATTTAATAGGATTCGTATTTACTTTACTTTGATAAAACTTAAAATCAGGAAGCATTTCTTTCAGAATATCGTCAAAAATTTCTTTGGTGTATTGTTCGCTTTCGTAATGACCAATTTCGGCTATTAACAAATCCGATTCGTGCCCAAAGTAATCATGGTATTTCATTTCACCAGTAATAAAGACATCAGCTTTTTTCCTTATTGCATCAGGTAGTAAAAATGCTCCCGATCCACCACAAAGAGCAACTTTATGAATTAATCGTCCCGACATCTTATTATGCTTTATACAGCCTACTTCGAATGTTTTCTTTATCCGTTTTAAAAATTCTGTTTCAGTTTCAGGCGTTTCAAGTTCTCCTATTACTCCCGACCCGGCTTGCGACCATGAATTCTTTAATTCATAAAAATCGAAAACTGGTTCTTCGTATGGATGACTCCCTAATAACGCCCGTAGTACAGCTCCTTTCTTGAAAGCTGGCAATACCGTTTCAATACGGATTTCTTCTTCCTTATGTAACTCTCCTTGTTTTCCAACAAAAGGATTACTTCCTTCTAATGCTCTGAATGTTCCTGTTCCCTTAAGATTGTAACTACATGAGTCGTAATTACCTATATAGCCACATCCAGCCATAAAAATCGCTTCTCGTACCTTTTCGGTATGAGAAACCGGTACAAATGTAACAAGCTTTAAAAGAGAGTTTTCCTTTTCGCTTAGGAACTGGATATTTTTAAGACCAATTTTATGGGCAATCTTAAAGTTCACACCTCCGGTAGCATTATCCAAATTGGTGTGTGCTGAATATATAACAATATCATTCTTAATGGCTTTAAGAATACATCTTTCTACATAATCCTTTCCGGTAATGGATTTATATCCTTTAAATATTAAAGGATGATGCGAAATTACAAGATTACAACCCAATGAAATTGCTTCATCCAGAACTGCTTCGGTAACGTCAAGACACAACAAAGCCCCTGCTGTTTCCGCATCTGTTAATCCGATTTGCAATCCGGCATTATCAAATCCGTCTTGCAAGGGCAGAGGCGCAAATCGTTCAAGGGCGCTTACTACTTCCTTTATTTTCATTTTTAAAAGAGAAATTCGGGGCAAATATACAAAATAATTTTGAATTATGGCACTATTCATGCTTCTATAATTTTAGCCTGAATTATTTATATTCCAGAATGGAAGGAGTTAAAGGGAGTGTTTTATGAATCCCCCATGGGGATTTGTGTTTGCGTGTTTTGTTTTTCTATTGATATGAATGCCCTCTGGGCATTAGCCACAAGCCCATATTGTATGCAGTTGCCCGTAGGGCATTCATATCAATAGAAATAATATCATAACAAAATTCTTAATCCCCATAGGGGATTCATATTCTTTATTTCGCTTTTCGAGTTGAATTCAGCTCAGGAAGTTTATGCCCCAAAAACCATCATAAGTATCATAACGCACTTATTTACCTGTGTTTCAATATAATACATTATGACAGTTCCCCAAAAAGTAAAACATAAGTACCATTTGAAGGTAAGCGTCTCCGCTTTGTCGCCTATATTGTATTTCTTGTTTGTTCTTGGTCAAGGAATGACTGATTTTTTAAAATTCAAAGGGATTTCTTAAGAA
>NZ_QVMJ01000024.1 GCF_010500955.1 Bacteroides sp. 519 | reverse complement strand
GTACGCACAGAGATGTGTTTAGCCGAGCGTTACTAATTGCCCGGTCACTTTTTTTATTGGTTGAGTGATACTTTTGGTTTAGTTGATAATCAACAAAACGCTATAATATTCTATTTATTTTTTGCTTTGCTTCGTGTCTAACTTATTTAGGTGACTATAGCACAAGGGTTCCACCTCTTCCCATTCCGAACAGAGAAGTTAAGCCTTGTCACGCCGATGGTACTGCGTAATAGTGGGAGAGTAGGTAGTTGCCGTTTTAATGAGAATCCCTCTTAGTCGAAAGATTGAGAGGGATTTCTTTGTATTTTTATAACTGAATAGTATGAAAAACATATCCTTAAGTTGTTTACTACTTTTAATCCTATCTTGTCACTCACCAAAAGCACCGCAAAAGTCGGATCCTAAGGAGATACTGACAGAGTTTCAGAAAGCAATAACTCAAACAGAACTATTTCAGTATACGGTCGATCAAACAATAAGAGTGGATTATCACTCTACCTTTCGCGAAAAACTACTTACCTACAATAATAAACAAGGCGTAGTGAGCGAAGATATGGATGGCGAAATACTACGGATATTTATCGACGGCAAAGAATACAGGCACCCCGATCGTGCATTGGCGGCCCCTTTAGTGCTTTCTGAAATTAAAAATACTGTTCGTGATGCACTAAACTTTCCACAAAAATATGTTTTAGCTTCCAGAGCCGATACAGTTTTTATTACGCAGCTTGGATATGAGCAAAAACTATTATTCAACTCACAACACCTTCCTGTTTATTATGAAATTCCCAGTAGCCAGTTTGTTTATCATATCCATTATGAAAACGCTCAACCCCTCCAACAAGAAGTCGATACCTATCTGACATACATTGAACATAAAGAGCAGCAGTCCTCTTATGAATTTGGCATTTATTTGTCGAGTACCGTATGGGCTGAAGATATTAAGTATGCAGGATTGGCCGAAGCAAATAATTCGTATACAGAATGGACACTGGTAAATATTGAAAAGAAAGAACTCATTCATGTTACTACCAATAATTCCCCTTCTGAATTAGATGAAGAAATAGAAACCTGTTTTCCACAAACAATTTTTAATGAATCCATAACCGATGATTACGACTTTGCAATTGGCGGACATATTATGGAAAACGAAATAAGCTTTCCTTCTGCCAATGAATTTGTTCTGGATGAAGAGGCCTTAGAACAAGAAGCCGATGAAGCCATACAGGGCATTTATTGCGATCGCAGAACATATCCGTTTAGTATAAACAAAGAACAGTTTTTGTATGTGGATTATGCTAGCTGCGGCGAAGGCGCCTGGAGTCAGTATGAAATTTATAAGGTATACAAAGGGAAATATCAGAAAATACTGGAACAGATCATTGTGTGCGATTAAGATTCGGGCAATTCATAATTGGAATGAACTAAGTTTTTTTAAAAAGACTGTGTAATAAGTATTATTATTTGTATCTTTGTCGGCCGAATTCATTTTCTTTTTAGAAGATGTCTCAATTTTATTCCGTTAAAAAAAGGAAACTAGTTTTGGGAAAGTTTGATAAATACAGAATAGACTTAAAAGGTATGCAGGCAGATAAAATGGACTTTGAGTTCCTGCTTGATAATATCTTTTTTGCGAATATTGACAGTCCTGAAGTTCAAAAAGGAAAGGTTAATGTGAAGTTGGATGTGAAGAAAACATCGCGTGCCTTTGAATTGAACTTTCAAACTGAAGGCATTGTGTGGGTTCCTTGTGATCGGTGTTTGGATGATATGGAACAACCAGTTGCCAGTACCGATAAAATAATGGTAAAGTTTGGACGCGACTACGGAGAAGATGGCGACATCATTGTTATACCCGAAGAAGATGGTGACATTAATGTAGCATGGTTTATGTATGAGTTTATAGCTTTAGCAGTTCCAATGAAACATGTGCATGCACCAGGTAAATGTAACAAAACAATGACTGGCAAACTCAATAAGCATTTACGTACCAGTAACGACGACGAAGGTGATACCGAATTTGAATCCGCTGATGATATTGTAGTTGAAGATGATAACGAGGCACCAACCGATCCGAGATGGAATGAATTAAAGAAAATATTAGATAATAATTAAATAAATAAGAAAATGGCACATCCTAAAAGAAGACAGTCAAAAACAAGAACTGCAAAAAGAAGAACTCACGATAAAGCAGTAGCTCCAACTCTTGCAATTTGCCCTAACTGTGGCGAATGGCATGTTTACCACACTGTTTGTGGCGCTTGCGGCTACTACAGAGGAAAAATAGCTATCGAGAAAGAAGTAGCTCTATAATTTACCATTTTACCATTTACCATTTACCATTTGCTAACCAGCATTAAAATGGTGAATAGTAAATGGTAAATTTGTAATAGAGTGTTTTTCTACCAAAATCGTATCTAATGGATAAAATAAACGCAGTAATCACAGGAGTTGGCGGATATGTTCCGGATTATGTTCTCACCAATGAAGAACTATCAAGAATGGTTGATACCACCGACGAATGGATTATGACTCGTATCGGGGTTAAGGAAAGAAGAATACTGAACGAAGAAGGTTTAGGAACTTCCTATATGGCCCGCAAAGCTGTAAAACAGCTGATAAAGAAGACAAACACAAACCCGGAAGACGTTGATCTTATCATTGTTGCAACAAGCACGCCGGATTATATATTTCCATCCGTAGCATCTATTTTGTGTGAGAAAGTCGGACTAAAGAACGCTTATGCATTCGATATGTCTGCAGCATGTAGTGGCTTTCTTTTTTTGATGGAAACCGGTGCCAGCTTTATTCGTTCCGGCAGATATAAAAAGGTTATTGTTGTTGGCGCAGATAAAATGTCATCTATAACAGATTATACCGACCGCGCAACATGTCCTATCTTTGGCGATGGTGCAGCAGCATTTATGCTCGAACCTACTACAGAAGAATATGGTGTTCTTGATTCGGCATTAAGAACAGACGGTAAAGGTTTACCTTTTCTACATATGAAAGCAGGTGGTTCGGTATGCCCTCCCTCTTATTTTACCATAAACAATCACATGCATTGTGTTTATCAGGAAGGAAGAACTGTGTTTAAATATGCAGTATCAAACATGTCTGATATATCAGAATTCCTTGCAAAGAAAAACAATCTTTCCAAAGATAATCTGGATTGGATAATACCCCATCAGGCAAATATGCGCATCATTGATGCTGTTGCCCATAGAATGGAACTTCCTATGGAAAAAGTGATGGTAAATATTCAACGCTACGGAAATACCAGTGCAGCAACATTACCGTTATGTATATGGGATTACGAAGACAAGTTGAAGAAAGGTGATAACCTGATTTTTACAGCATTCGGTGCCGGATTTACCTGGGGAGCCGTGTATGTAAAATGGGGTTACGACGGCAAAAAGGCTGTCGAATAGAATTGAATATAAAAATAGAACATTGAATAACTAAGAAACGCATCCTATTATTTCGGTGCGTTTTTTTGTCTTGTTAGGAACAATATGAGTCATAAAGCAGGATTTGTGAATATAGTAGGAAACCCCAATGTAGGAAAATCTACACTGATGAATGCCTTGGTAGGCGAAAGGGTATCCATTGCCACTTTTAAGGCACAAACCACCCGTCACCGCATTATGGGGATATACAATACCGATGATATGCAGATTGTATTCTCTGATACACCTGGGGTGTTGAAACCAACTTATAAGCTTCAGGAGTCGATGCTGAACTTCTCTAAATCAGCATTAACCGATGCGGATATCTTGCTCTATATGACAGATGTTGTTGAAACCCCCGACAAGAACAATGAATTTATAGATAAAGTACGATCATTGAAAATCCCTATCTTATTATTAATTAATAAGATTGATTTGAGTAATCAGGATGAGCTGACAGCGAAAGTCGAAGCGTGGAAAGAACTTCTGCCGCAGGCCGAAATCATCCCAATCTCGGCAGCGGCTAAATTCAATGTCGAATATATAATGAAGCGCATTAAAGAGCTTCTGCCCGATTCGCCTCCTTATTTCGATAAAGATCAGTGGACGGATAAACCGGCACGCTTTTTTGTAACCGAGATTATCCGCGAAAAGATACTGTTGTATTACGACAAGGAAATACCTTACTCGGTAGAAGTTGTTGTTGAACAATTCAAAGAAGAAACAAAGAAAATAAATATCCATGCTGTTATTTATGTTGAACGCGATTCGCAAAAAGGCATTATTATTGGCAAGCAAGGAAAAGCATTAAAGAAAGTAGCTACCGAAGCCCGCAAGGAGTTGGAGCGATTTTTCGGAAAAACAATATTTCTGGAAACTTATGTGAAAGTTGATAAAGATTGGCGCAGTTCAGATAAGCAATTGCGCAATTTTGGATATCAATTGGACTAATAATAATTTACGATTAGACGATTTTCGATTTACGATTGAAGTTAGTCTGTAGATCATACAATGTAAAATCGTAAATAAAAAAACTTGTTTTTTATGGGAAACTTAGTAGCAATAGTTGGAAGACCTAATGTAGGAAAGTCTACATTGTTTAATCGGCTGACAAAAAGTCGCAGGGCGATTGTAAATGATGAAGCCGGCACAACGCGTGACAGACAATACGGAAAAACCGAATGGATAGGTAAAGAGTTCTCTGTGGTTGATACCGGTGGTTGGGTTGTAAACTCTGACGATATATTTGAAGAAGAAATTCGCAAGCAAGTACTGATGGCAGTAGAAGAAGCCGATGTAATACTGTTTGTTGTTGATGTAATGAATGGTGTTACCGACCTTGATTTGCAGGTAGCCACTATTTTACGCCGAACACAGAAGCCGGTAATTGTAGTAGCAAATAAAACCGACAATCACGATTTACAATATAATGCCCCCGAATTTTACAGTCTCGGATTAGGCGATCCATATTGCATATCAGCAGTAAGCGGAAGCGGTACAGGCGATCTGCTGGATTTGGTTGTAAGCAAGTTCAGTAAAGAAGCATCCGAATTGCTTGACGATGATATCCCCCGTTTTGCTGTAGTAGGCCGCCCCAATGCAGGTAAATCCTCATTGATTAATGCATTTATAGGCGAAGAACGTAATATTGTAACCGAAATAGCAGGTACAACCCGGGATTCAATCTACACCCGTTACAACAAATTCGGCTTTGATTTCTATCTGGTTGATACAGCCGGAATCCGCAAGAAAAGCAAGGTGAACGAAGACCTTGAATATTATTCGGTAGTACGTTCCATACGTGCAATCGAAGGTGCTGATGTATGTGTGCTTATGATTGATGCTACACGAGGCGTTGAAAGTCAGGATTTGAACATATTCTCGCTGATACAAAAAAATGCCAAAGGGCTGGTAGTAGTAATCAATAAATGGGATTTGGTTGAAGATAAAAGCAATAAGGTAATTAAGGAGTTCGAAAATGCCATCCGTACCCGTTTTGCCCCGTTTGTTGATTTTCCTATTATATTCTCTTCGGCTACAACCAAACAGAGAATCCTGAAAATACTTGAAGAAGCTAAAAAGGTGTACGACAACCGCCACATGAAGATACCAACTGCACGGTTGAACGAAGAAATGCTACCTCTGATAGAAGCATATCCGCCACCTTCGGTAAAGGGTAAGTATATAAAAATAAAGTATATAACCCAGCTGATTAATACCCAGGTGCCATCTTTTGTGTTCTTTGCCAATCTTCCACAATATGTAAAAGAGCCCTATAAACGCTTTTTGGAAAATAAGATCCGGGAAAAGTGGAACCTGACAGGAACTCCGATTCATATTTATATCCGTCAGAAGTAAATGTAAAAAGTGTCAATATTAACCACAGATTATAATCTGTTAATCTGTGGTTAAGTGGCATTGATGCTATCCCTCAATATTGTGAATCTCTACTTCTTTTACCTTTCTAAACAAGTCGGAAGCAAATATAAAGTTATTTAGACGCTCATTACTTGAGGTGAATATATCGTCTTTACTTCCCGACCACTCTTTGTTCCCTTCATAAATAAAGATAATATTCTCTCCGATACCCATCACAGAATTCATGTCGTGCGTATTAATAATGGTAGTCATATTGAATTCCAGGGTAATATCATGTATTAGTTCATCAATAACCAAAGATGTTTTGGGGTCAAGACCCGAGTTCGGCTCATCGCAAAACAAATATTTAGGTTTCAATGATATGGCACGGGCTATGGCAACACGTTTCTGCATACCACCACTTAGCTCATTGGGGAATTTATTGTGTGCATCCGATAAGTTAACACGATCCAAACAGAGCATTGCTCTTCTTTTGCGTTCTCTTAATGTTTCGTTGCTAAACATATCCAATGGAAACATTACATTGTCGAGAACAGACATGGAGTCGAATAAAGCCGCACTCTGGAAAATCATTCCCATTTCTACTTTAAGCTTTTTCTTTTCCTTTTTACTCATCCCCAGAAAGTTACGATGATCGTATAGAATCTCTCCTTTTTCCGGTTGCAACAAGCCTACTATACATTTTAGTAAAACAGTTTTTCCCGATCCGCTCTGTCCGATAATCAGGTTTGTTTTGCCATCATCGAATACTGCATTGATATCCGATAAAACATTCTTGTCTTCAAATGACTTATATAATCCTTTAATTTCGATCATGCTGTTAAGAGTTTGGTTAAAATTAAATCGGCAAATAATATCAAAACGCTACTAGATACTACCGAATTTGTTGAAGCCTTTCCCACTTCGATAGAACCACCTTCGACCGTGTAGCCAAAAAATGCCGATACACTGGCAATAATATGTGCAAAGAAAACAGATTTAATAATGCCAACCCATATAAACCGCTCTACAAACATATATTGTAAACCATATTGCAGGTCGGTTGCCATCATAATCCCTCCAAACCAGCAGGTTGCAAAAGCACCGATAACCCCAGCAAAAATACTAAAGATTACCAGGGCAGGAATTATTGTAAGCATCGCAACAATTTTGGGTAGTATAAGATAAGAAGCCGAATTTACTCCCATCGTTTCCAGTGCATCAATTTGTTGGGTGATGCGCATGGTACCCAGCTCGGAGGCAATGTTCGACCCTACCTTACCAGCAAGAATCAAACACATAATAGAAGACGAAAACTCAAGTAACATGATTTCACGGGTTACATACCCAACCGTCCACCGCGGCATCCACGGGCTTTCAATATTGTATTTAATCTGTATGGTAATAACTGCGCCAATAAAGAAAGAAATCAATAATACAATCCCTATCGAGTTAATACCCAGCTGATCAATCTCCTTAATATATTGTTTAAAATACATTCGCAACCTTTCTGGACGGGCAAAAGTGCGTTTCATTAACAAAATATATCTTCCAACTGTTTTAAGTGCTTTGAACATGTTAATTACGAGTTACAACTATACTATTTGCACGCAAATGTACATTATTTTAGCCGATTTTTACTACATTTGCCCAATATAATGAAAGCAAATAAATGAGGATATGGAAGAGAGTAGAATAGTTCTTCGTGCAGAAGACCTGGTAAAAAAATACGGAAAACGAACTGTTGTTAATCATGTTTCTTTCGATGTGAAACAGGGAGAAATTGTAGGATTACTAGGACCCAACGGTGCCGGTAAAACAACTTCTTTTTACATGACAGTAGGCTTGGTTATTGCCAACGAAGGGCGTATTTTCCTTGACGATCTTGAAATAACCAACTATCCTGTTTATAAAAGAGCCCGTACCGGTATTGGATACCTGGCGCAAGAAGCATCCGTATTCAGGCAGATGACTGTAGAAGATAATATTGCCTCTGTTCTTGAAATGACCAATAAACCCAAAGATTATCAGAAAGATAAACTTGAAAGCCTTATTGCAGAATTCCGTCTTGGGAAGGTGCGTAAAAACAAAGGTAACCAACTCTCGGGGGGCGAACGGCGCCGTACAGAAATAGCCCGTTGTTTGGCTATCGACCCCAAATTTATTATGTTAGACGAACCTTTTGCCGGAGTAGACCCTATTGCCGTAGAAGATATTCAGCAAATTGTGTGGAAACTGAAAGATAAAAATATCGGTATCTTAATTACCGACCATAATGTGCAGGAAACGCTAAGCATTACCGATAGAGCATACCTGTTGTTCGAAGGTAAAATCCTCTTCCAAGGTACTCCGGAAGAATTGGCCGAAAACCAAATTGTGCGCGAGAAGTACTTAAGTAACAGCTTTGTTTTGCGCAGAAAGGATTTCCAGCTCAATGATTAATAAAGTAATTTTGTAATTATTTTCATCCCGGTAGGATAACGCTTTTCTCCCGGTAGGATGAAGTCTTCATCCCGGTAGGATAAACGGTTTATCCCGGTAGGCGAAAGCCTTTATCCCAGTAGGATAAAACAGCACAATCAACCACCTCTAGCTTTAAAAAGACAAAAGCCCTTGCCGTTTCCGGCAGGGGCTTTAAAATAACATAGCTTCTAAAAATATATTTAGAATTTAGGTCTTGCTTCTTTTACTACCATAGTGCGTCCTTCAAATTCGGCACCATTAAGTTCAGAGATAGCTTTTGCAGCTTCTTGGTCGTCAGCCATTTCAACAAATCCAAAACCTTTAGATCTGCCAGTTTCGCGGTCAGTAACAACTTTAACTGAAGTTACAGTACCATAATCTTCTAATACTTGCTGCAAATCTGCTTCCCTAACACGATAGTTAAGGTTTCCTACATAAATGTTCATAGTGAAATAAAAAAATAAATAATTAAATAAAAAAACTCTCCGGAAGTATGGCAAGAAGAGGGATTTAAAAACAGAGAGTTTACAAATGCGTTCTAAACGGAAAGTAAAAACTTGTAATAGAAATCATACTGCTATTACGCCATTATTCCGCGACAAAGAAACGCATTAATTCTGATATAACAATTTTTTTTATTCTTTTTTTCTGTCCTGTGTTTCCGATGAAGGAATAAATTGTGCATGTTATTTGATAATTAAAAGATTAACACTAATTTTGCACGCTAAATTGATAGATGTAGTACTAACTACCATCTACTAACTACTAGCTACTAATAAACAATTAAATAACTGTCGGAATGAACATTTCATTGCAAAACATTGACAAAGTGAGCGCATTGCTTACATTAAAGATTGAGAAATCTGATTATCAGGAACAAGTAGAGAAATCTCTGAAGTCACTACGCCAAAAAGTACAGATGCCGGGATTTCGTAAAGGAATGGTTCCGATGAGCCTTGTAAAAAAGATGTATGAAAAGTCGGTAATGGGCGAAGAGATAAACAAAATAATTTCGGATAAACTCTTTGCTTATATCAAAGATAATAACATAAATATGTTAGGCGAGCCACTACCTAACGAAGAAAAACAGGCAGCTATTGACTTCGATACAATGGAAGAATTTGAATTCCTGTTCGATATAGCATTGGCTCCCGAATTTACAGTAGAAGCTACCAATAAAGACAAAGTTCCTTATTATAATATAGACGTTACAGATGAAATGGTTGATAGCCAAATCAAAAATTACACTCAACGTAGCGGAAACTATGAAAAGGTAGATACTTATCAGGATAAAGACATGCTGAAAGGTCTTATTGCTGAATTAGATGAAAACGGAAGCACTAAAGAAGGTGGCATTCAGGTAGAAGGCGCAGTTATTATGCCTGCTTACATGAAGAACGACGATCAGAAAGCATTATTTAACGATGCAAAAGTAAATGATGTGATCGTATTCAATCCATTCAACGCATTTAATGGTCATGAAGCCGAAATAGCTTCTCTGTTACATGTAGAAAAAGAACAAGTTGCCGAACTAAAATCAGATTTCAGCTATCAGGTAGAAGAAATCACCCGTTTTGTTGATGGCGAACTGAACCAGGATATCTTTGATCAGGTATTTGGTGAAGGTACAGTAAAAACCGAAGAAGAATTTCGTAACAAAATAAAAGAAGCCGTTGCTTCTCAGTTTGTTGCCGATAGCGATTACCGCTTCTTGTTGGATGCCCGTGAAATGTTGGAAACAAAGGTGGGTAAACTGGAATTCCCCGATGCACTGCTTAAACGAGTAATGCTTTTAAATAACGAAGATAAAGGCGAAAGCTTTGTAGATGAAAACTACGAAAAGAGCCTTGAAGAATTAACCTGGCATCTGATTAAAGAAAAGCTGGTAAAAGAATACGAAATTAAAGTAGAGCAGGAAGATGTTATCAATATGGCAAAAGAAGCAACCAGAGCTCAATTTGCACAATATGGCATGATGACTGTTCCAGATGATATCCTTGACAATTACGCTAAAGAAATGTTGAAAAAGAAAGAAAGCGTAGATGGCTTGGTAAATCGTGCAGTTGAGTCTAAACTTGCAGGCGCTTTGAAAGCAAAAGTAAAATTGCAAGATAAAACTGTATCACTCGACGAATTCAATAAATTATTTGAAGAGAAGTAAAGAAGTAAGGAGGTAGAGTGAGGTAAAAGGAGGTAAAGTATCCATGCAATAGTTACTTTACCTCCTTTACCTCACTCTACCTCCTTTTACCTCACTTTACCTCCTTTCTCTGTCACTTCGTCTTAAATTTACCTAAACAGCTACTTTTTAATCTGAGTTTTCAAGTTTTGGCATAAACAATGTAGGCAATAAATTGATTTATTTTTGTAGTTTTGTTTACTTGAAAAAATGAGAGGTTTGAAAACCTCTTTTGTTTTAATTTAAAAGAAAGAGAAAAATGAACGATTTTAGAAAATATGCAACCAAACATTTAGGAATGAATGGTTTAGCTTTAGATGAAGTGATCAAGTCACAACAAATGTACTATCCGGTTAATCCTTACATCCTGGAAGAAAGACAACTCAACGTAACACAGTTAGACGTGTTTTCAAGATTAATGATGGACCGTATTATCTTCCTTGGAACACAGGTAGATGATTATACAGCCAACACTTTACAAGCACAGTTGCTGTATCTTGACTCTGTAGATCAGGGAAAAGATATTTCAATATACATCAACTCTCCCGGTGGTTCGGTATATGCCGGATTAGGAATCTATGACACAATGCAATTTATTGGAAGCGATGTAGCTACTATCTGTACAGGTATGGCTGCTTCAATGGCTGCCGTACTTTTAGTGGCAGGTGCCGAAGGCAAACGTTCTGCATTGAAACACTCAAGGGTTATGATTCATCAGCCTATGGGTGGAGCACAAGGACAGGCTTCGGACATTGAAATCACAGCCCGCGAAATCCAAAAGCTCAAAAAAGAACTTTATACAATCATTGCAGACCACTCGGGCACTGATTTCGATAAAGTTTGGGCCGATTCGGATCGTGATTACTGGATGACTGCTCAGGAAGCTAAAGATTATGGAATGGTTGATGAAGTGCTTATCCGTAAACCACTTTAATAGTTTTGAGTATTGAGTTTTGAGTAATGAGTTATCCATGCGGTAACTCATCACTCAAAACCCAAAACTCAAAACTCAAAACTCAAAAGATGGAAGACTCAAAGAAAACAACAAGAAAAACAACAAAACGGCAATGTAGCTTTTGCGGACGTCCTGAAAACGAAGTAGGCTTCCTGATAACAGGAGTGAACGGTTTTATTTGCGACAGCTGTTCTGTACAAGCATACGAAATAACACAAGAGGCTTTGGGCGAAACCCAGACTTCAACAAGTGGTTTCTCTAAATTGTCGCTCAAACAACTACCCAAACCCACCGAAATAAAAGACTTCCTTGATCAATATGTTATTGGCCAGGAAGATGCAAAACGTTATTTATCCGTTTCGGTATATAATCATTATAAAAGGCTACTACAAAAAGATACCAAAGATGATGTTGAGATTGAAAAATCGAACATTATAATGGTAGGTAATACAGGTACAGGTAAAACCCTGCTTGCACGTACTATTGCCAAACTGTTGCGTGTACCTTTTACTATTGTCGACGCCACAGTTCTTACCGAAGCAGGTTATGTGGGCGAAGATATTGAAAGCCTACTTACCCGTTTGTTGCAGGTTTCCGATTATAATGTTCCGGAAGCCGAACAAGGCATTGTGTTTATCGACGAGATTGATAAGATTGCCCGCAAAAGCGACAACCCTTCTATAACCCGCGATGTTAGCGGCGAAGGTGTACAGCAAGGACTCTTGAAACTACTGGAAGGAGCAATTGTTAATGTACCCCCTCAGGGAGGCCGGAAACATCCTGAGCAAAAAATGATTCAGGTAAACACTAAGAATATTCTCTTTATTTGTGGAGGAGCTTTCGATGGCATTGAGAAAAAAATAGCTCAACGGCTTAATACACACGTTGTTGGGTTTGGTGCGGCAAAGAAAACCGGAAACATCGACCGCAGCAACATGATGCAATACATCGCCCCTCAGGATTTAAAATCCTTCGGACTTATTCCTGAAATCATAGGACGTTTACCTATACTAACATACCTTCAACCGCTCGATCATGCTGCACTGCGTGCCATACTTACAGAGCCTAAAAACTCAATAATCAAACAATACACCAAATTGCTGGCAATGGATAATGTAGAGTTAACCTTTCAGCCCGAAGTGTTCGATTATGTAGTAGACAAAGCAGTAGAATACAAATTGGGTGCACGTGGATTACGTTCGATTATCGAAACCATTATGATGGATATAATGTTTGTAATACCTACCCAGGACATTCAGGAGTATGAAGTTACACTCGATTACGCAAAACAACAGCTCGAAAAAGCTAATTTTGCCGGCTTACATACTGCTTAAAACTCATAAAAGCGGCATAAAAGCAACGTGTGTACAGTTTTTCTCAAAATATTAGTCGAAATTTACTTGTTATATTAGAACTTGTTTCTAACTTTGTTTGAACCATATCGCTATGAGCTGGTAAGACAGTGAATTGAATAAAGCACATATAAAAAACAATGGCAGGAACTATAAATTTAACAAGCCAGTTAAAAAAACATTTTGGGTTTGACAAGTTCAAAGGTAATCAGGAAGCAATCATTTTGAATTTGCTTAATGGAAATGATACCTTTGTATTGATGCCAACAGGAGGGGGGAAGTCATTATGTTATCAGTTACCTTCATTGCTAATGGAAGGTACAGCCATCGTTATTTCACCACTGATTGCTTTAATGAAGAATCAGGTTGATGCAATGCGTAACTTCAGCGAAGAAGATGGAATAGCACATTTCATTAATTCATCATTGAATAAAAGCGCCATTGATCAGGTAAAAACGGACATATTAAGTGGAAGAACCAAACTGCTGTATGTAGCACCCGAATCGTTAACGAAAGTAGAGAATATTGATTTCCTGAAGGATGTAAAAATCTCATTTTATGCAGTAGACGAGGCACACTGTATATCCGAATGGGGGCACGACTTCCGTCCGGAATACCGGCGGATTCGTCCAATTATAAATGAAATAGGATCGGCACCCGTTATTGCGCTTACAGCTACTGCAACGCCAAAAGTTCAGCATGATATCCAGAAAAATCTGGGGATGGCGGACTCAATCGTCTTTAAGTCGTCCTTTAATCGGTCTAACTTATATTATGAGGTAAAAGCAAAAACCAATAATGTAGACCGGGATATTATTAAGTTTATCAGGAATAATCCGGAAAAGTCGGGGATTATTTACTGTTTAAGTCGTAAAAAAGTAGAAGAACTAGCCGAAATACTTCAGGCCAACGGCATAAATGCCCGTGCCTATCATGCCGGTATGGATTCTGCCACCCGCAGCCAGAACCAGGATGATTTTTTGATGGAGAAAATCGAAGTTATTGTTGCTACCATTGCATTTGGAATGGGTATCGACAAACCCGATGTTCGGTATGTAATTCACTATGATATTCCTAAAAGCCTGGAAGGGTACTACCAGGAAACCGGTCGTGCAGGTCGCGACGGTGGAGAGGGCAAATGTGTAACTTTCTATACTAACAAGGACTTGCAAAAACTTGAAAAATTTATGCAAGGAAAACCTGTGGCTGAACAGGAAATAGGCAAACAACTATTGCAAGAAACTGCGGCTTATGCCGAATCATCCGTATGTCGGCGTAGGTCATTATTACATTATTTTGGAGAAGAATATACGGAAGAAAATTGTGGAAATTGTGACAACTGTTTAAACCCTAAAAAACAAGTGGAAGCTCAAGAATTATTGTGTTCAGTATTAGAAACTGTTATTGCAGTCAAAGAAAATTTTAAAGCAGAATATATTATCGATATCCTACAAGGAAAAGAAACTTCCGAAGTGCAGGCTCATTTGCACGAAGATCTGGAAGTGTTTGGCTCCGGAATGGGCGAGGACGACAAAGTATGGAACGCTGTTATCCGTCAGGCCCTTATAGCAGGATATCTAAGTAAGGATGTAGAAAACTACGGTACACTTAAAGTTACCGATAGTGGAAAGAAATTCCTGAAGTCGCCTAAATCATTCAAGATAACCGAAGACAATGATTTTGAAGAAGTAGAAGAAGAAGCACCCGCACGCTCGGGAGGCTCTTGTGCAGTAGACCCGGTTCTTTTCTCAATGTTGAAAGACCTGAGAAAGAAATTATCAAAGAAACTGGAAGTTCCTCCTTATGTAATATTCCAGGATCCATCGCTCGAAGCAATGGCTACTATTTATCCGGTAACATTAGACGAACTACAAAACATTCCCGGAGTAGGAGCAGGTAAAGCAAAAAGATATGGAGCCGAATTCTGCGTTCTGATAAAAAGACACTGCGAAGAAAACGAAATAGAACGTCCCGAAGACCTTCGTGTACGTACAGTAGCTAATAAATCAAAACTGAAAGTTTCAATTATACAATCTATCGACCGTAAAGTTGCTTTAGACGACATTGCTCTTTCCAAAGGAATAGAATTCAGTGAGTTGTTAGATGAAGTAGAAGCTATTGTATATTCAGGAACCAAGTTGAATATAGATTACTTCCTGAACGAAATCATGGACGAAGACCACCTGTTAGACATCTACGATTACTTCCGCGAATCAACAACCGATAAACTGGAAGATGCTATGGACGAATTAGGCGAAGATTATACAGAAGATGAAATCCGTTTGGTACGTATCAAATTTATCTCCGAAATGGCCAATTAAGTTTTGAGTAATGAGTTTTGAGTAATGAGTCTTAAAAACTCATCACTCATAACTCATAACTCAAAACTTATAACTATATTTGCACGCAATAAATTTTAATCATATATCTTTATGTCATTTATTGCTGATAGAATAGTCATGGACGGGTTGACCTATGACGACGTTTTGCTTATTCCCGCTTACTCCGAAGTATTACCCCGCACAGTCGAGCTTACGACAAAATTTTCCAAGAACATTGAGTTAAAAATACCTTTTGTTACTGCTGCTATGGACACAGTGACAGAAGCTAAAATGGCTATTGCTATAGCGCGCGAAGGTGGTATTGGCGTTATTCACAAGAATATGTCGATCCAGAATCAGGCTAAACAAGTTGCCATTGTGAAGAGAGCCGAGAATGGTATGATCTACGATCCTGTAACCATTCAAAAAGGTTCAACCGTTCGCGATGCTTTAGGTATAATGGCCGAATACAAAATTGGTGGTATTCCTGTTGTCGACGATAATAGAATGCTTGTTGGAATTGTAACCAATCGCGACCTTCGTTTCGAAAGAAACATGGATAAGCGAATTGATGAGGTAATGACAAAAGATAACCTGGTAACAACAAACCAGTCTACCGATCTTGAAGCTGCAGCCGATATTCTTCAGAAGTATAAGATAGAAAAACTTCCTGTAGTTGATAAAGAAGGAAAACTGATTGGTCTTGTTACTTATAAAGATATTACCAAAGCCAAGAATAAACCCATGGCTTGCAAAGATTCTAAAGGACGCTTGCGTGTTGCTGCCGGAGTAGGGGTAACTGCCGATACAATGGAACGTATCAAAGCTTTGGTCGATGCAGGTGTAGATGCCATTGTAATTGATACCGCTCACGGACATTCGGCTTTTGTTATCGAAAAGTTGAAAGAAGCCAAAAAAGAATTCCCACAAATAGATATTGTTGTAGGTAACATAGCCACTGGCGAAGCAGCTAAAATGCTTGTTGAAGCAGGTGCCGATGGCGTTAAAGTAGGTATCGGTCCAGGTTCAATTTGTACAACACGTGTTGTTGCCGGAGTAGGAGTACCTCAGCTATCGGCTGTTTACGATGTAGCAAAAGCACTTAAAGGAACCGGAATTCCATTAATTGCCGATGGTGGTTTACGTTACTCGGGCGATGTTGTTAAAGCATTGGCTGCCGGTGGATGTTCGGTTATGATTGGTTCGTTGGTTGCAGGAACCGAAGAAAGCCCCGGCGATACAATCATCTTCAATGGCCGTAAATTCAAGTCATACCGTGGAATGGGTTCGCTCGAAGCGATGGAGAACGGATCGAAAGACCGCTATTTCCAGAGTGGCGAAGCTGATGTAAAGAAGCTGGTACCCGAAGGTATTGCTGCCCGTGTTCCTTATAAAGGCACTCTTTATGAAGTAATATATCAATTAACTGGTGGCTTACGTGCTGGTATGGGATACTGCGGAGCTGCAAACATTGAGAAACTTCATGAAGCTAAGTTCACTCGTATAACCAATGCCGGTGTAATGGAAAGTCATCCGCACGATGTAACTATAACAAGTGAATCGCCGAATTATAGCCGTCCACAATAGTTTTAATTAGACACGGATAACACGGATGACACGGATTTAAAAACACGGATTATTCTTTAACTTTAAGTTCAAAACAATTCATAACCCCGAAGTGGGTTGATTACTTAAAGAATAATCCGTGTTTTAAATCCGTGTCATCTGTGCAATCCGTGTCTAAAATATGTAATTATGAAAAGATATTTCGCCCTGATCCCAGTGGTCTTATTCAGCTTAACCGTTTGTGCACAAGTACAGCGCAATCCTGTATTGATGAGAATAAACGGTAAGGAAATATCTCTCTCCGAATTTCAATCTCAATATAATAAGAACGCAAACAGGATGCCTCTGAATGAGTATCTTGATCTTTTTATTGATAATCAGCTAAAAATATCAGAAGCCAGAACACTGGGAATTGATACAACCACCGCCTTCGTATCCCAACTAAAAGCCTATCGGCGTCAAATGTCCAAATCGTATTTTCTTAATAATGCTCAACTACAGCCCACAGGGAAAAGCAAAGAAAATACATACATCGAAGGATTGCATATCTACAAATACCTGCCACAGAATACCCCAATCAAACAAGTGAGTAAAATTGAGCAGCAAATGGATTCGCTGCACCGGGCTATTAAAACAAATCCTTCTATTGATTTTACAACATTAGTTAATCAATACTCTCATGACACAGATACTTTTTGTGTATGCCGGCTACAGATGCCCGAAGAATTTGAGAAAGTTGCTTTTAATTTGAACAAAGGCGAGGTTTCTGCCCCATTCTTTACTCCGCAAGGAATACATATCGTAAAGGTTCTGGATAGAAAGAAAAACATTACCGAAGCATATTCCAGAGATATTCAGGACGATGCTTTCTTGAATAGAATAAAAGCAGCATCGGGCTATGCTCCCAATCAGAACGCTTTTGATGAACTGTTGGCTAAAGGCGAAACCCAGAAAACACTTTTCACCATTGCTGGTAAGTCCTATACCGGAAATGATTTTGCTTACTTCTCGCAGGATAATACCCGGAGTATTCAATTACGGATAAATGACTTCGTCCGTAAATCATTGTACAGTTATGAAAACAGTAGATTGGATTTAGAATTCAGCCAAGCAATACAAGCGTACAGTGATGTATTTCTTTTATCGGGTATAAATCGCAGAATATCAGAGAACATACGTAACGAAAAAGAAATAGAAGCTTATTTCTCTGATCATAAAAAGCACTATCGTTGGGAACTACCCCGTTACAAGGGGTTAGTAATACATACCCAAGACAAGAAAACCGGAAAAAAGATAAAGAAACAACTACGTAAAATTCCGGAGAAAGAACAAATGGCTTTTTTACAAAGAACATATAACGGAACTATAATTGCCGAACAAGGAACTTTTGCTGTGGCACAGAATGGCTTTGTCGACAAAATGGTTTTTAAAGTTGGTAGCTATACTCCAATAAAAACACATCCCTTTACCGTGCTGGTAGGGCGAAAAGTAAAAGGTCCCGAAAGTTACGAAGAGGTTCGGGAAGTGGTGATTTCCGACTATCAAAAAGATTGGGAAGAACGTTGGCTATCGCATTTACGCAAAAAAAGTAAGGTTGAAATTAACCAAGAGGTTTTAAAAACAGTTAATAATCACTGATGTAATTGAATATTACGCTATCTTCGTACCTTAAAACAATATTTATTCTTCTATAAAGTCTAAGTATAAGAACATTTACTATGCGAACAATAGTTTTTCTATTGCTTTTTTCACTAATATATGCTTCATGCAGTGATTCTAAAACATCCGCAGAGGCTAATGTTCTTGCAGAAGTTAACGGTAACTTCTTATACAAGGACGATTTGCAAGCAGCACTGCCTTATGGCCTATCTTATGATGACAGTGTAATGTTTGCCAGAAACTATATTCGTAACTGGGCAGAAAATATATTATTGTATGATGTTGCCAAAGAGAATATAAAAGACAATCTTAAAGTGGATGAACTGGTTGAGAATTACCGCAGATCGTTGATTGTTCATTCATATCAGCAAGAATTAGTGAACCAAAGAGTCTCTACAAATATCTCCGAAGATGAAATAGCTGCTTATTATGAAGATAACAAAGAAGCCTTTGTTGTAAAAACGCCACTGATTAAAGGGCTGTTCATAAAAGTACCTGTTAATGCTCCCCGTTTAAACGACGTACGCGATTGGTATAGAACCGAAACCTATGATGCGGTTGAAAACCTCGAAAAGTATAGTTTGCTCAATGCAGTAAGCTATGATTATTTTTATGATAAATGGACACTGGTGTCTGATATCCTGGCAAAAATGCCATTGAAAGGGAACAAACCCGAAGAGTATATAAATAAAAACAGACATATTGAGCTGCAAGATACTGAATTCTATTATTTCCTGAATGTAACTGAGTATTTGAACGAGGGCGATCAGGAACCCTATGATTTTGCAAGACTTGAAGCTAAAGATATGCTGATTAATATAAAGAAGATAGACTTCATGAGAAATCAAAAAACAGATATGTTTAATGAAGCTATACGGAAGAATAAGATTAAATCCAATTATTTAGAATAAAGCATGAAGGAATTTGCTAACTTGAAATTAATGTTCCTGCTGGCGTTTGTATTATGTGCCGGCACAATTTATGGGCAAGATAATGTTATCGATGAAGTGGTTTGGGTGGTAGGTGACGATGCCATTTTGAAGTCGGATGTGGAAGAATACCGGCTGAATGCCCAATATTCAGGCCGTAGATTCCAGGGCGACCCTTATTGTATTATACCAGAAGAACTGGCGGTTCAGAAACTGTATCTTCACCAGGCCAAACTGGATAGTATTGATGTAAGCGAAAGCGAAGTAATTCAACGCGTAGAGTACCAGATGAATATGTATATTGAAGATGTAGGCTCGCGCGAGAAACTCGAAGAGTACTTCAATAAAACATCGACCCAGATACGTGAAGCCATGCGCGAGAATGTGCGCGATGGATTAACTGTACAAAAAATGCAGCAAAAGCTTATCGGTGAAGTAAAAGTAACTCCTTCCGAAGTTCGCCGCTACTTCAAAGACCTGCCCGAAGACAGTATTCCTTTTGTACCTACTCAGGTAGAAGTACAAATCATTACCCAACAACCCAAAATTCCAATTGAAGAAATTGACGATGTAAAACGCCGGTTGCGCGAATATACCGACCGTGTAAACTCCGGAGATATAGAATTTGCAACATTGGCTCGTCTTTACTCCGAAGATAAAGGTTCGGCATTGAATGGTGGCGAAACTCCTTTCTGGGGTAGAGGTAATATGGTGCCCGAGTATGCTGCAGTTGCTTTCAACCTTCAAGACCCCAATAAAGTATCGAAGATTGTAGAAACCGAATATGGTTTTCATATTATTCAGTTGATAGAAAAACGTGGCGACCGTATTAAAACCCGTCATATATTACTTAAACCTAAGGTATCTGATACCGAACTTACAGCAGCAACATCCCGGCTCGACTCTATTGCCAACGATATCCGCAGCGAGAAATTTACTTTCGATCAGGCAGCATCAGCTCTTTCGCACGATAAGGATACCCGTAATAACAATGGATTGCTTCCTAACCCTTACAATAATACTTCGCGTTTCGAAATGCAGCAATTGCCACAGGAAATTGCTAAAGTGGTAGAAAACATGAAGATAGGCGAGATCTCGGATGCTTTTACCATGGTAAATCAAAAAGACGGAAAAGAAGTTTGTGCTGTTGTAAAACTCAAAGCAAGAATCAACGGTCATAAAGCTACCATTGCCGAAGACTATCAACGGTTAAAAGAAATTGTGATAGAAAGCAAACAGGAAAAAATGCTTGAGAAATGGATTGTTGATAAACTAAGAAATACTTATGTACGTATAAACGATGATTGGAAGGGCTGTGAATTCAAATACACAGGTTGGATTAAAGACTAAAATGATTTGTAAATAGTAAATGAAAAGGCTCTTTTTAATTCTATATTTGTTTGGTTTTACAATAATTACTGCACAAACCTCGGCAGGACAGTCGCCCCAACAAAAGAAAAAAACGCGGGTCGATTTGGTTCATGCCGATGAATACAAAGTAGATAAACAGAACCATCCGGATGCACAAGTGCTTGTAGGATCGGTAGTGTTTCTGCATGATAGCATGTATATGTATTGTGATAGTGCATTGATTTATGAAATGACCAACTCTTTCGAGGCCTTCGATAATGTTCGGATGGAACAAGGCGATACATTATTTATATATGGTGATTATCTGTATTACGATGGCATGTCGCAACTGGCCGAGCTTCGTAACAATGTGAAGATGATTAACCGCAACACCACCCTTACAACAGATAGCTTAAACTACGACCGCCTCTTTAACTTTGGATATTACTTTGAGGGCGGTATGCTTACCGACGAACAAAACATTCTGACTTCGGATTGGGGCGAGTATAGCCCATCTACCAAAATAGCAGTTTTCAATCACGAAGTAGTGTTAGAGAATCCACAGTTTACTCTTTACTCCGATACCCTGAAGTATAGTACAGAATCAAAGATTGCAACTATTCTGGGACCTTCGAATATTGTTAGCGATCAAAACCACATCTATTCCGAAAGAGGAATTTATGATACTTCGAACGATGTAGGCGAGTTGATGGACCGCTCTATCCTAACCAATCAGGGAAAAAAACTAACTGGTGATAGTTTATATTACAACCGCAAAGGTGGGTATGGCGAAGCATTCCAAAATGTGGTAATGACAGATACCATAAACAAAAACATGCTTAAAGGCAATTATTGTTTTTATAACGAACGAACCGATTATGCTTTTGCTACCGATCGCGCAGTTGTGATAGATTATTCGCAACAAGCAGATAGCTTGTATATGCATGCCGATACACTGAAAATGATTACCTATAACCCCAAAACAGACAGTGTGCACCGCGAAGTCAGGGCCTATCATAAAGTTAGAGTGTACCGTACAGATATTCAGGCAGTTTGCGACTCATTGTTGTATAGCTCAAAAGATTCTTGTTTATACATGTACACCGATCCTATTATATGGAACGGACCGCAACAACTACTGGGCGAGGAAATCCGTGTATATATGAACGATAGTACTATCGACTGGGCTCATATTATCAATCAGGCACTAACAGTAGAGCGAAAAGACTCGGTTAGTTATAATCAGGTAGCAGGTAAAGAAATAAAAGCATACTTTATTGATGGTGAAGCCAGAAAGGTTGATGTAATAGGTAATGTACTTGTAGCCTACTATCCCGAAGAAAAGGATGGAGCAATGATGGGCTTAAACAGTTCCGAAACAAGTTTGTTAAACATGTACCTGAGTAACCGTAAGATGGATAAAATGGTAATGAGTCCTAAATCTAACGGAGTAATATACCCCATGGACCAGATTCCACCCGACAAATTACGCCTGCCTAATTTTGCCTGGTTCGATTATATACGTCCGCTGAATAAAGATGATATTTTTAACTGGCGAGGAAAAAAAGCAAGCGAAACATTACGGAAAAGTACAAGAAAACCTGTAACTTCGCCTAAACGAGAACTAGTAAATCCAATGTAGCTATGGGAATGTTTAGTGTAAGAAAACCACGCCGCTTTAATCATCAATATATCTATGTAGACGAGCGGAAAGAGAAGCTGGCAAAGATGGAAGAAGCTGCCAAGCGAGAATTGGGAATGGCACCTCCCGAAGAGGTAAAACCTGAAAGCATCCGTGGAAAGTTTGTTGAAGGAACAACACACCTTAAGCGTAGAAAAGAAAAAGGAAAGAAACCGCTTTCGGCCATGCTACTCATTGTTTTTATTATACTACTTGTGTTTTTATGGCATTACCTGGTTACAGGAAATTGGAGTTTTTAGATTGTTAAAATCGTAAATTTAATGGCTGATATTATTCATTTGTTACCCGATTCGGTTGCTAACCAGATAGCCGCCGGAGAGGTAATACAACGTCCTGCATCCGTAGTTAAGGAGTTAGTAGAAAATGCAATTGATGCAGGCGCAGAAAATATACACGTATTAATCACCGACGCCGGACGAACCAATATCCAGATAATTGATGATGGTAAAGGTATGTCTGAAATGGATGCCCGTTTATCATTTGAACGACATGCCACATCTAAAATCAGCAATGCAGCCGATTTGTTTGCTTTGCGTACCATGGGATTCCGTGGCGAAGCATTGGCATCTATTGCTGCTGTTGCCCAAGTAGAACTCAAAACACGTCAGGAACATAGCGAACTAGGTACCCGGATTGAGATATCAGGCTCAACTGTCGAAAGCCAGGAGGCGGTATCGTGTCCCAAAGGAACAAATTTCTCCGTAAAAAACCTCTTCTTTAATATACCCGTTCGGCGTAAATTCCTGAAAGCCAATTCAACCGAATTAAGCAATATACTTACTGAATTTGAACGTATTGTACTAGTGCATCCTGAGGTTGCTTTCACCCTACATAGCAATGATGCCGAGCTGTTCAATTTGCCAGTATCATCGCTGAAGCAACGTATTATTGCAGTCTTTGGTAAAAAACAGAATCAGCAATTACTCTCTGTTGATGTAGAAACCACCTTGGCCAAAATAAGCGGATTTGTGGGTAAACCCGAAACAGCAAGAAAAAGAGGTGCTCATCAATATTTCTTTGTGAATGGCCGTTACATGCGCCATCCTTATTTCTATAAAGCAGTAACCGATGCTTACGAGCAACTTATCCCGGTTGGCGAACAAGTATCTTTCTTCCTGTATTTCAATGTTGATCCTGCCAATATTGATGTAAACATACACCCCACTAAAACAGAAATTAAGTTCGAAAATGAACAGGCAATCTGGCAGATTCTCTCGGCAGCAGTGAAAGAAGCATTGGGGCGTTTTAATGCTGTACCCTCTATCGATTTCGATACAGACGACATGCCCGATATCCCAATAATTGGGGCCGATAAACCAATTGAACCGCCCAAAGTTCATGTCAACAGTGATTATAACCCTTTTAAAACTTCCGGAAATAGCTACAGCCGGTCCAAAGTAGATTGGGAAGACCTGTATGCCGGATTAGAAAGGAACGATACCAATGAGGTTTGTAAACCGGATGACGATGAAGATAACTTAATCATTCCTTCTGCTACCGATGAGGTTGATAGTAAACCTGCCACATCGCTTTATGGCAACTCTTCCGGTTTAGAAAAAAGCAATCAGCATTTTCAATACAAAGGGCGCTATATACTGACCTCTGTAAAGTCCGGGTTAATGTTGATAGACCAACACCGTGCCCATATCAGGGTGCTGTTCGAACAGTATATTTCACAGATCAGACAGAAGCAAGGTGTTTCTCAAGGGGTGTTGTTTCCCGAAATCTTTCAGTTACCTTCTTCCGAGGCTGCGGTTTTGCAATCTATTATGGACGATCTTTCGGCCATAGGCTTCGAAGTAACCAATCTGGGTGGAGGCAGTTATGCTATCAATGGAATACCATCGGGCATAGACGGGCTTAATCCGGTAGATTTAGTGCGCAACATGGTGCATACAGCCATGGAAAAAGGCAACGATGTGAAAGAAGAAATACAGAATATGTTGGCATTGACCATGGCCCGTTCTGCCTCAATTGTTTATGGACAGGTTCTTTCGGACGAAGAGATGCGATGCCTGGTAGATAATCTGTTTGCTACACCTGCTCCTAATCATACACCCGATGGACATACAATTCTGGCTACAATAAAAGAAGAAGATATAGAACGGTTATTCAGGTAGTTCATTCCCTGGAATGATTACTCCTTCTCAATCTCCCAAGGCAGCCCATCCTTATAATGAATAGAAGCATGTGCCCCATTGCAAAAAGGTTTGTTGGCCGACATGCCACAACGGCACAGTGTTACCCTGTTCCTTATTTCGTAACTTGTTCCATCGGCACTTTCGATACGAATACCACCCTTTACCCACAATGGGCCGCTAACCTTGATTCCCGGATCTTCAAGCACACTGATCGATGGTTCGAACTCAGGTTCGTAAACCTCTTTCTTTTCTTTATCGTAAACCACTAAACGCCCTGCCGGACAGTGCCCTGCTTCATGACGTACCAATTCTTTTTCTTCTTCAGTCTGTGCTTTCCGAACGATATTCCAGATTCTTCCATGCGCATCGCAAAAACGAGCAAAAGCACAATACTTCTCATTATCGGCCAATATCATGGTTGGACCCTCAAATGCCTCCGCATTTTCAAGCAACGGACGTTTAGAACTTGTTTCTTTTGGGTCCCAGCGAAACTTGGTATGCGAACCATCACAATAAGGTGCATTTTTCGATGCACCACATCGGCAAAGTGCAACAGGCTCCCTATCACTGTCAAACTTCAATCCTTTCTTGTATTCCCAAGAAGCACCTTCTTTATTTTGAACAATAATCTCTTGGTCAATTGGAGGTTGACCATATACTAAATACGGTCCATCAGCCGTAATTTTGATATAAAACTTCTCCGGAGCTTGCTTGCTTCCAACTTCTGTAAATACTTTCTTATCAGCCATAATTTTATGTTTTAACTGATAACAGAACGGTATTGAGGAAGGTTTTGTTTATTATAAAACGCTAAGTTTCGCAGAGTTTTAATAATTTTACCCAAACCTGCATCCCGCTAATTTTTGCTTTAGTATCTTTGTAGGGTTAAAATTTAGAACTATTTAGATTAGAATAAAGTGATTTCAGTAGAACAACTCAAAGTAGAATTCAACGCAACGCCTCTGTTCGAAGATGTTTCGTATGTTATAAATAGAAAAGACCGCATTGCTCTGGTAGGCAAAAACGGCGCCGGAAAATCGACCATGCTTAAAATACTTGCCGGATTACAATTGCCCACATCAGGTAATGTATCTGTGCCCCGCGATACCACTATCGGTTATCTGCCGCAGGTAATGAAACTAACCGATAGCCGTACAGTGATGCAGGAAGCCGAACAAGCTTTCGAACACGTTTTTGAAATGCAAGCCCAACTAGAGCGGATGAACAACGAGCTGGCATCGCGTACCGATTACGAATCCGACGACTATCATAAACTTATCGACCGTTTTACGCAGGAGAATGAACGTTTCCTGATGATGGGCGGAACCAACTTTCAGGCCGAAATAGAACGTACACTTATGGGGTTAGGATTCAGACGCGAAGACTTCAACCGTTCTACCTCCGAGTTTAGTGGAGGCTGGCGTATGCGTATTGAGCTGGCAAAACTACTGCTTCGCCGGCCAGATGTGCTCTTGCTTGATGAGCCTACTAACCACCTCGACATAGAGTCTATCCAGTGGTTGGAAACATTCTTGGCAACACGGGCCAACGCTGTGGTGTTGGTTAGTCACGACCGTGCCTTTATAAATAATGTCACTACCCGCACCATTGAAATATCGTGCGGAAAGATATACGATTACAAAGTAGCCTACGACCAGTTTATAGTTTTGCGAAAAGAACGTCGCGAACAGCAACTTCGTGCCTACGAAAACCAACAGAAGCAAATACAGGACACCGAAGATTTTATAGAGCGTTTCCGGTATAAAGCAACCAAAGCCGTACAGGTGCAAAGCCGCATCAAACAACTGGATAAAATAGAACGGATTGAGATAGACGATGAAGATAACTCATCGCTCAGATTGAAATTTCCACCGGCATCGCGTTCGGGTAGCTATCCTGTAATCTGCGAAGATGTGACCAAAGCTTACGGCAACCATGTTGTTTTTCACAATGCTACCCTCACTATTAACCGTGGCGAAAAAGTAGCTTTGGTAGGAAAGAATGGTGAAGGTAAAACCACTTTGGTGAAGTGTATTATGGGCGAAACCGATTTCGAGGGTAAACTAACCATTGGCCACAATGTACAAATTGGTTACTTTGCCCAGAATCAGGCACAGCTATTGGACGAGAATCAAACCGTATTCGATACAATAGACCGCGTTGCCGTTGGTGATATCCGTACAAGAATACGCGATATTCTGGGTGGATTTATGTTTGGTGGCGAAGCATCCGACAAGAAAGTAAAAGTACTTTCGGGTGGCGAACGCACCCGCCTTGCCATGATAAAACTTCTGCTGGAACCGGTTAACTTCCTCATTCTCGACGAGCCTACCAATCACCTTGATATGCGTTCGAAAGATGTATTGAAAGAAGCCATCCGCGATTTCGATGGCACTGTAGTAATTGTTAGCCACGACCGTGAGTTTCTCGATGGCTTGGTAACCAAAGTGTATGAATTTGGTGGCGGCTTGGTTAAAGAACATCTGGGTGGTATTTACGACTTCCTGCAAAAAAAGAAGATAGATAACCTCAACGAACTTAACCTCAGCAAGAACAGAGGACCGGAAGAGAAACCCTCAACCAACAACTCTCAACCTCCGGTTGATAACAAATTATCTTATGAAGCCAGAAAAGAACTGAATAAGAAACAAAAGAAACTGGAGAAACAAGTTGCCGATTGTGAAGCAAACATTGAGAAAACAGAGTTAGCCATAGCCGAAATTGAAGCGAAAATGGCAACAGCCGAAGGTGCTTCGGATATGACACTTTATGAGAAACATCGTGAACTTAAGCAACATCTTGATAAAATTGTTGAAGAGTGGGAAAACGTTTCTATGGATTTGGAAGAGGTTGGTAAAATGCAATAAAGGGAAAATGAAACGCTAAGTTACGCGGAGTTTTTATTTCGATGCGACAGGAACTCTCGTGATTCAAAATATTCAAAAAAAACATTTCAGAATGGGTACACAATGTAGGGGCATCCCTTGTGGGTGCCCTGATGTGTGCCGCATGGAATAATACATTGCAAACCATCATCAGGGCACCCACATTTAACTATTCTTTTTTTAACCGCAGAGTACGCAGAGTTTCGCAGAGTTTAATATTCAATGCTGCATAGAAATTAAAAACTCCGCGTTAATCCGCGAAACTCTGCGGTTAAAATATTAGAACTTAACAGCCCAAAGGGCGGAGGGGTCCGTATACTCCGCCACTAACTGAACCCAAAACACTTTAATTTACCTCCTCCCAGAAGTTTAAAATGCAAAATTTGCCAGCACTGCCAGCACACAACGGTTTATCTGTTTGATTATTAGTTTGTTAAAGCGTGCTGGCAAAGTGTGCTGGCAAATATCATTACAACATTGTCAGCACGCGAGATGTGCATGAGACAACTAGTTTCATTCTTGTTTTGTGCAGTGAAACAAGTAGTTTTCTATATAGAAAACCAACTGTTTCCTACGTAGAAAACAAGTCGTTTCCTACATAGGAAACAAGTGGTTTCCTACCGTGAAACCGTTGGTTTCCTACCGTGAAACCGTTGGTTTCCTACCGTGAAACCGTTGGTTTCCTACCGTGAAACTGTCGACGTTCTTTAGAGATCAAATAATACTATAACTTTTACCCTCATCAAAGCGTGACGACAAATCTGTAATAATGTTTCTCAACACGGCATTCAACACGCGTTTAACGTATTGTTAATCAATAAAATAGAGCCTCTGCGTGTTGAATGACGACAAATTTTGCATTTTAAACTTCTGTGTAGGGAAAGGAGGTAAAGTGAGGTAGAGGAAGTAAAGTAGTTGAGTCTTAAAAAATCCCTTGTTTTTATTATTAATTCACATTGTTTTTATTATGCGTTATAAAACAATATTTTGTAACTTTGCACATCTATCTAAAAATACGAATTAAATGTCTGAAACTAAGAGGATAAAAACCGCTCTGGTATCGGTTTATCATAAAGAAGGTTTGGATGAAATTATAACCAAACTGCATGAAGAGGGAGTAGAATTTTTGTCAACCGGAGGGACCCGGCAATTTATTGAATCATTGGGATATCCATGTAAGGCAGTAGAAGACCTTACAACCTATCCTTCGATTCTTGGAGGAAGAGTTAAAACACTGCATCCCAAAGTATTTGGAGGAATACTGTGTCGTCGCTCAAACGAACAGGATATTCAGCAAATTGAAAAGTACGAAATCCCCGAAATAGATCTTGTAATTGTAGACCTTTACCCCTTCGAAGCAACCGTAGCTTCGGGAGCCGACGATGCTGCAATAATCGAAAAAATAGATATAGGCGGTATATCACTTATCCGTGCAGCAGCAAAAAACTATAACGACGTAATTATTGTAGCCTCGCAACAACAGTACAAACCATTGCTCGATATGTTGATGGAGCATGGAGCTACTTCCACGCTCGAAGAACGTCGTTGGATGGCTAAAGAAGCATTTGCAGTATCCTCTCATTACGATTCAGCTATTTTTAATTATTTCGATGCCGAAAAAGGATCAGCCTTCCGCAGTTCGGCTAACGACCAGAAAGCTCTTCGATATGGTGAGAACCCACATCAGAAGGGCTATTTTTATGGCGATCTGGATGCAATGTTCGACCAGATTCATGGAAAAGAAATATCATACAACAACCTGCTCGATATAAATGCAGCCGTTGAACTTATCGACGAATTCGAAGATACAACCTTTGCTATCCTGAAACATAACAATGCTTGCGGATTAGCATCGCGCCCAACTGTACTCGAAGCATGGACTGAAGCTTTAGCCGGTGACCCCGTATCGGCATTCGGAGGAGTATTAATTACCAATGGCGTGATTGACAAAGAGGCTGCCGAAGAAATAAACAAAATATTTTTTGAAGTTATTATTGCACCCGATTACGATGTAGACGCATTGGAAATTCTGGGACAGAAAAAGAACAGGATTATCCTTGTTCGCAAACCTGCTAACCTACAGAAAAAGCAGTTCCGCTCCTTACTGAATGGAGTTTTAGTACAGGACAGAGATGTAAATATTGAAACAATTGCCGACCTGAAAGTTGTTACCGACAGGGAACCAACACCCGATGAGGTAGAAGATATGTTGTTCGCAAACAAGATTGTCAAGAACAGTAAGTCCAATTCGATTGTTCTAGTAAAAGACAAGCAACTTTTAGCCAGTGGAGTTGGACAAACTTCGCGTGTTGATGCATTGAAACAAGCAATTGAGAAAGCAAAAACATTTGGCTTTGATTTGCAGGGAGCCGTAATGGCATCCGATGCCTTCTTCCCGTTCCCTGATTGTGTAGAAATTGCCGATCAGGCCGGAATTACAGCAGTTATTCAACCGGGTGGCTCTGTAAAAGATCAACTTAGCTTTGATTATGCAAACGAGCATGGTATGGCTATGGTGATTACAGGGATACGGCATTTCAAACACTAAAAAAGTAATGAGTTATGAGTTTTGAGTAGTGAGTAACGAGTCCGCATGGCACTCAAAACTCACTACTCAAAACTCACTACTCATAACTCAAAACTCATAACTCAAAACTTAAAGAAATGGGATTATTCTCTTTTACACAGGAAATCGCAATGGACCTTGGTACTGCTAATACCATTATTATAAGTAATGGTAAGATAGTAGTAGATGAACCATCGGTTGTTGCGTTAGACCGTCGTACAGACAAGATGATAGCAGTGGGGGAAAAGGCAAAGATGATGCATGAGAAAACCCACGACAATATAAAAACAATACGTCCTCTACGCGATGGTGTTATTGCAGACTTCTATGCCTGCGAGCAAATGATACGCGGACTGATAAAAATGGTAAATATCCGTAGAAGCCTTTTTGCCTCCTCGTTCAGAATGGTAATTGGTGTTCCATCGGGAAGTACCGAAGTTGAACTTCGTGCTGTTCGCGACTCGGCCGAGCATGCCGACGGTCGTGATGTTTACCTGATATTTGAACCAATGGCAGCCGCAATAGGTATTGGTATCGATGTAGAGGCTCCCGAAGGTAACATGATTGTTGATATAGGTGGTGGATCAACCGAAATTGCTATTATTTCGTTAGGTGGTATCGTATCCAACAACTCCATCCGTATAGCCGGCGACGATCTGACTGCTGATATTCAGGAGTACATGAACCGCCAGCATAACGTAAAAGTAAGCGAGCGTATGGCCGAACGTATCAAGATAAACGTTGGTGCCGCCCTAACCGAATTGGGCGAAGATGCTCCGGACGATTATATAGTACACGGACCGAATCGAATTACTGCACTTCCAATGGAAGTACCGGTATGTTATCAGGAAGTTGCGCACTGTTTGGAAAAATCTATTTCAAAAATAGAAACTGCCATATTAAGTGCCCTTGAAAGCACACCGCCCGAACTTTATGCAGATATTGTACACAATGGTATTTATCTCTCGGGTGGAGGAGCGTTACTCCGTGGATTGGATAAACGTTTAACCGAGAAAATAAATATTCCTTTCCATATTGCCGAAGATCCTCTTCATGCAGTGGCTAAAGGTACAGGAATTGCGCTAAAGAATGTAGACAGATTTTCTTTCTTAATGCGATAATAAATTGAATGCGCTATCTTCTCAGGTTTCTTATTAAATATAACTATTGGTTCCTTTTTATTTTTCTGGAATTAATAGCGTTCGCCTTGCTGGTTCGTTTCAATATGTACCAGCAAGGTGCTTTTTTCACATCTGCCAATGTAGTTGTTGGAAAAGTTTATGAACTATCGGGTAAAGCCTCATCGTACTTCCATCTGAAATCGAACAACGAAGATTTGTTGGAGCGGAATATGATGCTCGAACAGCGAATCTCTTTACTTGAAAAAACATTGCGCCAATACGAACCGGATTCTGTTGCAATGATTGATAAATTGAACCTGACCAAGAGCGACTATACTGTTTTTAAAGCTTATGCTACTAAAAACAGTATAAACAAAGCTGATAACTACATAACACTCGACAAGGGATCAAATGATAGCATCAGGCCCGAAATGGGAGTGGTTGACGGAAGAGGAGTAGTTGGAATTGTTTATCTCACATCTTCTCACTATTCATTGGTGATTTCTTTGCTGAACTCCAAATCGAGCATAAGCTGTAAAATCAAGTCGAGCGAATACTTTGGTTATCTCCGCTGGGAAGGAATGAACTCAAAATATGCCTACCTGAAAGACTTGCCCCGCCATGCAGAATTTAATCTGGGCGATACGGTGATTACAAGCGGACACTCGGCTGTTTTCCCCGAAGGGTTGATTGTTGGAATAGTTGACGATATGGAAGACTCTGACGATGGATTATCTTACAACCTGAAAGTAAAACTGGCTGCCGACTTTGGTAAGCTTGGCAATGTTAGAGTTGTATCCAGAGTTGGACAGAAAGAGCAAAGAGAATTGGAAGAAGAACCTAATATACAGCATCCTGCAACTAGATACCAATGACAATGAATATTTTCCATAAAATAGGGTGGTTTATAGGTTTAGTATTGTTACAGGTATTAATCTTGAATAATGTGCATATTGCCGGATATGCAACCCCTTTTATATATGTTTATTTAATCCTTAAGCTCGACATCTCAACATCCAGAAACGGATTGCTGATGTGGGGATTCTTTTTAGGATTGGCTGTAGATATATTCTCGGATACCCCGGGTATAAATACAGCTGCTACTGTTTTTCTGGCATTTATACGTACGCCGTATCTGCGTTTATTTATTCCACGCGATAATCAGGATACCATTGCACCTTCCATCCGGAGCATGGGTTTCTTCTCGTTTCTGAAATACCTTATGGGGACAATACTGACACATCATATAATTGTATTTGGCTTGTCCTTTTACTCTCTGGCCGATATTCAGACGTTGTTGATAAAGATTGTGAGTAGCACTATTCTATCTATTGCTTGTATTTTAGCAATTGATAGTGTGAAGAAGTAATTATGGCAAAGAATTATACATTTGAGAATCGTAAGTATATTATTGGGGCAATTGTTATTATAGCCATTCTGTTGTATTGTGGTCGTTTGTTCGAACTACAAGTACTCTCCAACCATTATAAAGAAAATGCGGATAGTAATGCATTCTTTAAACATGTTTTAAAACCTGCCCGTGGTGCAATATACGATCGTAATGGTAAATTGCTGGTATTTAATCAGCCGGCTTATGATATTACTGTTACAATACGCGAAATACAAAATCTGGATACATTGGATTTTTGTCGAACCCTTGACATAACTCCGGAATTCTTTCGCAGACGCATGGAGGAAATTAAAAACAAACGTACCAATCCAGGTTATTCCCGGTATACCCCACAAAGTTTTATGAGTCAACTCCGGCCCGAAGAGGTAGGTGTGTTTCAGGAAAAGCTTTTTAAGTTTCCCGGCTTTAAAGTAGAAAGAGCTACCATACGAAAGTATTCTTATAACTCTGCTGCCCATGCATTAGGTGATATTGCCGAAATTTCAAAAAAAGAGTTGGAACAAGATGAAGAAGGTTATTATACCCAAGGCGAATATGTTGGCAAACTGGGTGTAGAACATTCGTACGAAAAGCAACTTCGTGGTGAAAAAGGTGTAGAAGTGTTGTTGCGCGATGCACATGGTCGTATTCAAGGGAAATACATGGATGGTGCTCTTGATAAGAAACCAATCCCAGGCAAAAACCTGACATTAGGATTGGACATTGAGCTGCAAATGCTGGCAGAACAGTTGATGCAGAATAAACGAGGAGCGATTGTGGCGATTGATCCAAGAACCGGAGAAATACTTTGTTTTGTATCTGCACCATCCTACGACCCTGCTTTAATGGTAGGGAGACAGCGTGGAGCAAACCAAATGTTATTAAATCAAGATCCGTTTACTCCTTTATTTAATCGTGCTATAATGAGTGCATATCCTCCGGGATCAACATTCAAAACCGCACAAGGACTGACTTTTTTACAGGAAGGGATCATTGATGTAACCACATCATTCCCTTGCTATGGTGGTTTTGTTCATGCCGGTTTGCGCGTTGGATGCCATCCACATGGTTCACCTGTACCTTTCATCCCATCTATCTCAACCTCTTGTAATGCCTATTATTGTTGGGGCTTATATAGGATGATTGATAATAAAAAGAAATACGGCTCCTCGCATGTGGCATTAGACAGATGGAAGGACTACATGGTTTCGCAAGGTTTTGGTTATCCATTGGGAGTAGACTTGCCTGGTGAAAAGAGAGGCCTGATTCCTAATTCAGAATATTATACCAAAGCATTCAAAACAGAAAACTGGGGAGCCTTGCGTATTATATCTACCGCTATCGGGCAGGGTGAAGTTTTATTAACCCCCATGCAAATAGCAAATCTGGCTGCGACTATCGGTAACCGGGGGCGTTTTATTACTCCACATATTGTGAAAGAGATTGAAAACGACCAACTGGATAGCTTGTACACAACCTGGCGGCATACAATGGTTGATCCTAAATACTACGAATATGTAGTTGAAGGAATGCGTGGGGCAGTTATCGGTAGCCCTTTTGGATCAACCTGTAGAAGAGCTAATATACCGGGGCTGGAGATTTGCGGTAAAACCGGAACAGCCCAGAATACCGGAAAAGACCACTCCATATTTATGGGCTTTGCCCCAATGAACAATCCTGATATAGCCATTTGTGTATATGTAGAAAATGGTGGTTTTGGTGCAACATACGGGGTGCCTATTGGTGCACTCTTAATTGAGAAATACCAGAAGGGTAGTGTAGCCCCCGAAAGACAATATTTAATTGATCAGATTAGTAATGCAAATCTTATGCCTAATCTGAAACCAAACTTTTTACCTCATGAGCTCCAGAACCGCTAAACTTTGGAAGAATATTGACTGGATAACAATCTGTATCTATCTGATACTTATTGTTGCAGGATGGTTCACCGTGTGTGGTGCCAGTTACGATTACGGCGAAAGAGATTTTCTGGACTTCTCAACCCGCTCGGGTAAGCAGTTTATATGGATAGTTTGTTCGTTTGGTTTGGCATTTATCCTGATGATGCTGGAAGATACAATGTACGATATGTTTTCATATATCATCTACATTGGGATGATTCTGCTTTTAATAGTCACCATATTTATTGCTCCCGATGTTAAAGGCTCCCGCTCCTGGCTTCAAATGGGTCCTGTGAGTATTCAGCCGGCAGAGTTTGCCAAGTTTGCTACAGCCTTGGCCTTGGCAAAGTACATGAATTCATACTCCTACGATATAAAGCAACTGAAATTCCTTGTTCCCACAGTGCTTATTTTCATTGTGCCGATGATGCTTATTATACTTCAAAAAGAAACCGGTTCGGCCTTGGTGTATCTGGCTTTTTTTCTGGTATTATATAGAGAAGGAATGTCGGGTATAGTACTTTTCTTGGGTGTGTGTGCAGTTGTTTATTTCATTGTTGGTATTAAGTACGACGAGGTTCCGTTTATGGAATCACCAACTTCGGTTGGTGTTTTTACTGTTTTCTGCTTAATATTGTTGTTCACAATTATGTTTGTGTGGACATACATGCGAAGATGGGATGTTACCCGGAATCTTCTTCTGGTATGTGTATCAGTGCTAACAATATCTGTGTTTGTACTAAAGAATGTTGAGGTGTTCGATGTATCGAAGGTATTATGGGGACTTACCATATTAGTAGTTGGATATCTTGCTTTCATGGCAATCAAAGACCGTAAATGGACATTCTTTTGGATTGCTGTGTTTACAATCGGGTCGGCCATATTTCTTTATTCCAGCGATTATGTTTTTGATAAGATACTTGAACCGCATCAACGGGTGAGAATAAAGGTTGTTTTAGGCATGGAAGAAGATCTTGCAGGAGCAGGATACAATGTAAACCAGTCTAAAATAGCAATTGGTTCGGGTGGCTTAACAGGCAAAGGTTTTCTGAATGGTACCCAAACCAAACTGAAATATGTACCCGAACAGGATACCGACTTTATTTTCTGCACCATTGGCGAGGAACAAGGTTTTGCCGGTTCGGTTGCGGTGCTGATTCTGTATGGCATGTTGATTGTGCGGCTTATTATGCTAGCCGAGAGGCAGAGTCATACATTTGGGCGTGTGTACGGCTATTCGGTACTAAGTATATTCTTTTTCCACCTGTTTATAAATATTGGTATGGTTTTGGGGCTTACTCCGGTTATTGGTATACCGCTACCGTTCTTTAGTTATGGTGGCTCTTCGCTGTGGGGCTTTACAATATTGCTATTTGTATTCCTCAGGATTGATGCGGGAAGAGGTCGAAGGTTTTAATGAAGCTAAACGATTAAGTAGTTGATCCCCCAGCTGCTTTTGCTTTTGTGCTCGACTGGGGGATATGATGATGTATTTATATATGTGGTGGTGATATTTCTATTTCTCTGTTGAGAAAGAATATGGGGTATCTGCCGCTTGTGTGCCTCTTATTGTATTTGGTGTGGGTGACATTTCGTAAACGATATTAGCCCCTTTCAATAAATCTTCGTGTGTAAAGTAGTTTTTAGAATGATTCTTTCCATTTAGTTTAACCGATTTTACATACCGGTTTGCTTTGTTGTTATTTAAAGATTTTATTGTAATGGATTTACCGTTTTCTAATTGTACTTTCATACTTTTAAATAGTGGCGATCCTAGTATATACTCGTTTGTACCGGGACATACCGGATAGAATCCCATAGAAGAGAATACATACCAGGCCGATGTTTGTCCGTTATCCTCATCGCCGCAATATGCATCAGGATTAGGATTGTACAGTTTTTCCATAATCTCGCGTGCCCAGTATTGTGCTTTCCAGGGCTGACCGGAATAGTTATACATATAAATCATGTGTTGTATTGGCTGATTGCCATGTGCATACTGCCCCATATCCATTACCTGCATTTCGCGCATTTCGTGTATTACCCCACGGCTGTTAAGCCCCAGGTGGCTGGGAATCACAAATACGGAATCCATCATCTGATTAAAATCTTGTTGTCCGCCCATGGTGTTAATCAACCCCTGAGGATCGTGGAATACACAAAAACTCCAATGCCAGCTATTGCCTTCGCAGAACTCACCGCTCCAGTCTTCGGGTTTAAAGGTAGGATTAAAGGTTCCGTTATCTTCACGTCCGCCCATCAATTTATGTTTGGGATTATATACGTTCTTATAGTTGAAAGCATGTTTTTTGTACTGCGCCAGTTCGGCTTCGGATTTTCCTAGTGCCTGCCCCAGTTTATAGATGGCCCAATCGTTATATGCATACTCAAGTGTGCGAGCCACATTTTGTCCCACTCCTACATTATTGGGGATATAGCCTAGTTTGTTATAATACTCGTATCCAACTCTTCCCGAGGCTGTGCCTTTAAGATGATCGTTGGCCCCACGGGTTACGGCTTTCCAGAGTTCTTCTATTTCGTATCCTTTTAATCCTTTAATAAATGCGTCGGTTACTACGGATGCAGAATTCTGACCAATCATAATATTGCGGTGACCGGGACTTCCCCATTCTGGTAAAAAGTCACTTTCTTTGTAAGCATTCACCAAACCGGCCTGAATTTTCTCGTTCATTGAAGGATATACCAAATTCAGGAAGGGGAATAAACACCTGAAAGTATCCCAGAAACCAGTATCGGTAAACATATAGCCCGGCAATACCTGTCCATTAAACGGACTGTAATGCACCACTTCGCCTTTGGCATCAATCTCGTAGAAACTGCGTGGAAATTGTACCGAGCGATACAGGCAGGAATAGAATGTACGGAGATTATCCACATTGTCATCTTCTACCGTAATTTTACCTAATACCTGATTCCATTCATTCCTGCCTTTTTGTGTCAACTTGTCAAAAGTATCTGTACCTAACTCTTTTAAATTTAATTCTGCCTGTTCGTGACTGATAAATGATGAAGCTACCCGTGCATGAACAACTTCTCCTCTTTGGGTTTGGAAACCGATAATTGCAATAGTATGATCTCTCTGTTCTTCATTACTATTCATTATAATCTTATTATCACCAACAATTGCTTTATAAGTAAATGGTTTATCAAACTCTACCACAAAATAGTTTCTGAAATTTTGCGGTACACCACCACTATTACGAGTGGTATAACCAATAATTTTGTTTTCTTCGGGAACTATCTTAATATACGATCCCCTGTCAAAAGCATCGACTATAACATACGAATCGTTTTCCGGAAAGGTAAAACGAAACATGGCTGCTCGCTGTGTAGGAGTTATCTCTGTAGTTACATCATGATCGGCCAGATAAACTTTATAATAATATGGTTTGGCTACCTCGGCCTTGTGCGAGAACCAGCTGGCACGGGTATCCTGGTCGTATGCAATTGCTCCACTTATAGGCATAATAGAGAACTGACCATAATCGTTCATCCAGGGACTTGGCTGATGGGTTTGTTTAAACCCTCTGATTTTATCGGCTGTATACGTGTACATCCATCCGTCGCCCATTTTTCCTGTTTGTGGCGACCAAAAGTTCATTCCCCAGGGCCGAGCTATTACAGGATAATTGTTTCCTGTGGATAGTTCGAACTTGGAAAGGGTTCCGGTGAGTGGGTTTACATAATCTACCGGTTCTAAATTTGTTTGTGCAACTGCTGCTAATGCCAGCATAGAAAACCCAAACAAAAGCATCTTCTTTTTGTTAATCATGATTTCTATTAAATTTTATACAAAAACAGTTTGTCTTAATTGTTATTCA
Source organism: Bacteroides sp. 519 (assembly GCF_010500955.1). GTDB lineage: Bacteria > Bacteroidota > Bacteroidia > Bacteroidales > Bacteroidaceae > Bacteroides. The sequence continues at coordinate 111,796 of NZ_QVMJ01000024.1, read as the reverse complement.
TTGTTTTCAATTTCTTGCTCATAAGGAAGTATATTAGTGTAAGCAAATGTAGAGGAAAGATTAAGAAACTAAAATAAACCAGTATTGTTATTTGTTCTGTGGCGGTAATGTTTACTGTATTGGCACTATTGTTTACTCTTGGGCAAAAGATTTTATGTACATTTACCACATTAATTGTTTCCTGAAAAAATCTTGTTGATAACAAAAACATCTGGTTCCATGATAAACATTTCCGCCACCAGCCGTAAACACTACTACTTTTTAGTATTGCTGCTTGCCACATTGTGCCATCCTGTGTATAGCTACAATTTACGCAAGATAACCAATATGGAAAACCTTTCTAACAACTCTGTTACATCTTTGTGTCAGGACAAGAAAGGAAATCTTTGGATAGGAACATGCGATGGATTAAACATGTATAATGGCTACAAAGTTTCACCTTATCAGTCGGCTAACCCAGATCAGGCTTTATCGGGCACATTGATCGATAAAATAACCAATACCGAAAATCACACATTGTGGCTGCAAACTTACTATGGAGTAGACAAATTTAATATGCAGCAACAAAGTATTGAAAAATATAGTAGTTTTACTAAAAGACTATTCACTGAAAAAGACAACCGTAATTATTTCTATATCATTCAAAAAGACAGTTGTATTTTTATAAATAATCCTTCTGATGATTCGTTTACCCAACAGCCTGTACCCAATCTTGTTTTTAATAATATTCTCTCCTTTTTTATTGATACAAACAATATTATCCGGATTATTAATAAAGATGGTACTTCGCTCAATTATGGTACACAAACAAACAATGAAGGTAATATTGTATTGAATGCCGTAAAAGGATATCAGCATACCTCCTCTATTTCTTATGCTTTCAGCAATGAAGATGGAAGCCTATTTATTGATAACATCTATAATTTATATGAATATAATACAGAAAAACAAAAAGTAAACTTTGTTATAAACATAAAGGAACTTTGTGCCGGAAATGGTTCAATATCATCGGTTATTAAATTTCATGATGATTATTTTATCGGATTTACCACGGATGGCCTATACCGGCTAAAAAGTAATATTTATGGATATACAACAGAAAAAATACAGATTAACAGTGGAGTTTTTTGCCTGCTTAAGGACCGGTTTCAGAACATTGTTTGGATTGGAACCGATGGACAAGGAGTTTACTCGTATTTCAACGACACCTACTCAATCCGTTCTACCCTGTTCAGTAGTTTCACATCCCGGATAAATCGTCCGGTACGAGCTATTTATAAAGATAAAGAAAACACCCTTTGGCTGGGCAGCAAAGGAGATGGCATTACCAAAGTGTTTAATCACAATGTTGACAAAAACATTTCCGATTGCAAAACAGAACAGATTACGGTAAATAACAGTGTTTTATGGGATAATGCTGTTTATTCTTTTGCCGAAAGCCAGAAAAAAATTCTATGGATTGGCACTGAAGAAGGTTTGAATTACTATTCTTCAACAGAAAAGCAAGTAAAAAGAGCAATGCTTATAGACCAGGATACACCTGTTAAATACATACACCATATATATGAACAAGATTCTGTTTTGTGGGTGGCAAGTGTGGGTATGGGAATTATAAAAGCAAAAATAAACTGGCAGGGAAATACACCTGTCTTAAAAGTAATAAAACGATTTCTGATAAATGATGGCGATATTTCATCGAATTATTTTTTCTCTTTCTTTGTTGATGGTGAAAAACTGTGGATTGCCAACAGAGGGTCGGGAGTTTTTATACTGAACACCCGCACAGATGAACTGGAAAATATTACATTCAATACTAACACCCTGAACGAGATTTATTCAATAACCAAAGATAGTGAGAATAATTATTTGATAGGAACAAGTGCGGGCCTCATTAAATACAGAAGCAAGAGCGATTACAAGATTATAAACAATTTCTTTGGGTTTTCCAGCAATATTATTCATTGTATTTTGGCAGAGGAAAATGATACTTTTTGGTTAAGTACAAATAACGGAGTTGTTAATTATAACAGTAAAGATGATTCTTTCCGGAAATACAATCATCTGGACGGATTGGAAGTTTTTGAATTTGCTGATGGAGCTTGTTTTTCTGAAAATCACTGTTTATACTTCGGAGGAACAAATGGTTTTCTTTCAATTATCGAAAACACTGATTACAGAGCTAATGAATATACTCCTCCTATTTATTTTACAGGTCTTACAATTTTCGGACAAGAGCACATCATTTCAGACTATCTTTCTGTGCAAAACAACATTGAGGTATTAACACTTAACCACAATCAGAATTTCTTTTCCATAACATTCAATGCCATCGATTTTTTGAACGGAGGCAACTACAACTATCAGTATAAGTTTACCCAAATCAGTTCACAGTGGGTAAATAACGGAAATTCAGGTTCTATATCACTTACTAACTTTACTCCGGGCGAATACACCTTGTTGGTGAAGTATCATAACATGGCTATTGGTAAGGAAAGCCCTGTTCATCAAATTCAAATCAAAATACTTCCACCCTGGTATAAAACCACTCTGGCTTATACTTTCTATTGGCTCTTGGTGGTATGTTTGGTTGCTCTGGGAGTTAGATTTATTGTTATTCGCGAAAAGAAGAAAAAGGTTAAAGCATTAAGAATTATAGAACAGAAGCACAAAGAAGATGTATATGAATCTAAATTGCGTTTCTTTACCAACATTGCGCACGAGTTTTGTACACCACTTACATTAATATATGGGCCCTGTAACAGAATATTAAGCCTGAAAAACACAGATAAATCGGTTGTGAAATACACGCAAATTATACAACAGAATGCCGAACGATTGAATCAGCTGATACAGGATTTGATTGAATTCCGGCGGATTGAAACCGGTCACAAAAACATCTGTGTGGAGAAAATAGAAATCAGTAAACTGATTGAGTATATAAAAAATGCCTTTACCCACTTGGCCGAATCCAGAAATATACAGATGGAATGTTATGCCAGCCCGGATATTTCCTGGAATTCCGATAAAGAATTCTTGACTACTATTATTACAAACCTGTTATCTAATGCCTTTAAGTATACACCCAACAATGGTAACATTTATATCAATGTTGAAAAAAACGAGAAAGAAATGCGAATAATCGTATCGAACTCCGGAAAAGGTATCAGACAGGAAGATATTTCTAAAATATTTGACCGTTACACTGTATTGGAGAATTTCGAAAACCAGGAACAATCTAATTTATCATCGCGTAATGGACTGGGTTTAGCTATTTCCAACAACATGGTTGGCTTGTTAGGTGGAAAAATAGAAATAAAGAGTACTTTGAACGAATATACTCATTTTATTGTTAAACTGCCTTTTGTTCATAACGAACAAAGTGAACAAAGAGAAATAAAAGCCCAAACATTTCCTGATATTAAACATATCATTTCCGAAACTAAAGATACAATTGTTCCGTCAAGTATTAATGAGATAAAACCTACATTATTAATTATTGATGATGAGCCTGAAATTTTATGGTTGATCAGAGACATTTTTAATGATGATTTTAATGTTATCACTGCCGAAAATACGACTAACGCCTTCGGCTTTTTGAAAGACATTTATCCGGATATTATAATATGCGATATTATGATGACTACCATGGACGGAATAACTTTTACCAAACACATAAAGAACAACCCGGAAACAGCACATATTCCTTTAGTACTTATCTCGGCAAAGCACGAAATGGAAAAACAGATTGAAGGAATGGATGCCGGAGCCGAATTATATATCACCAAACCGTTTAATACAGAGTTTCTGAAAACGTCTGTCAAACAGCTTCTTTCTAGGAGAAAAACACTCAAGGATTATTTTGCGTCTCCTAAAAGTGCTTATGATCTTAACAACGGAAAATTGAAGCACAAAGAACACAAAAAACTAATCAAGGAGATTCTTGATATTATCAATAAAAATATTCAGAATAAGGATTTGAATGTAGATTTTATTGCAAATGAGATGAATATCAGTTCGCGAAGCTTATACCGTAAAATGAAAGAGATAAGTGATAAAAGTATTGCAGATATGATTCGGGATTGTAGGTTACATATAACCAAGGATTTATTAACAAAGTCAAAACTTACTGTTGATGAAATAGCTTTTAAATCGGGGTTTGCTAACAAGGTGAGTTTTTATAAAGCCTTTGCTAAGGTATATGGTTGTACACCGGGGGAGTATAGAGAGCAAAATAAGTTTTAGTTCTATTCTTTATGTTTATGTGCAATAACTCCCAAATCGTTCAGCCCCACCAACACACTATCTTGCATTAGCGAAACTACTTTAAAAGTAAACCTGTGCGGGTTAACAAGCGGAGAAGCATCCAAAGTCAGCGAACTCTCATATAATCCACTTATGCCATTTCCTAACCATCTGCCGTTTTCGTCGGCAATTTGAAATTGCAGTGTGTCGGTTTTCCACACCATACTATCCGGAAAGTTATGCTTAACAGCTATCAGCAGGTTTTGGTAATTATACTCTGTACGGTTTCTTACCAGAATATCAAAAACATATAACCCTGGGGTAGAATCGTTAACTAACGAATCGTTTACAGCCAGATGAAATAAAAGAGTATCACTCTTCTTCCAACCATCTCGTGTAAAGTGGTGATAAGAGTGATACATTATATGATTTTCACAGGCAACCATGAAAACACAAAGAAAGAGTAAACAGATTTTCTTTACTAAACTCATTCCTTACGATCCTTATTCTCTGGTTTATTTCTGTTATTGTTATTATTATTGTTTTGCCTGTTCCGGTTCCGGTCGTTTCTATGCTTTTGTTGTCCATTTTGCTGACGAGGTTCCTGTTGGCGAGATTCCTGTTGGCGCCTTTCCTGTCGTGGCTCTTGCTGACGAGCCTCTTGCTGTTGGTTTTGGCCATTCGGATTGGTTCTTTTCTTTTTCTTCTTTTTATTTCCGTTTCCATTTTCGCCACCCGGCTTGTTTCGTTTATCAAAGCGGGTAAGACTTTCCTGTTCCAGCAGGTCAATAGGCTGTTTGGGTTCCGGTTTTCTTTCGGCTTCCAGCAAGCTATCGGGTCTGATTCCTTTGCGGTTCAGTCCGATTATTTCGAAAGCCCGTTTACCACTGATGGTAACAAGGTTAGCAGGAATTTGTTTATCAGTAGAATATGTTATTTGGTTAGCCAGAATATCTGCCTTGAAGAAATAGAACGAACCATCTTTTGTTTCCAGTTCAATCTCGCGCGAAGGCAATCTTTTCTGAGCTTCCACATAGCAATCAATCTCGTAGTTGAGGCAACATTTCAGTTTAGCGCACTGTCCGGCCAGCTTTTGGGGATTCAGTGATATATCTTGATACCTTGCTGCACTGGTGGATACAGATACAAAGCTGGTCATCCAGGCAGCACAACAAAGCTCGCGTCCACAAGGACCAATACCACCAATACGTCCTGCTTCCTGGCGTGCTCCGATTTGTTTCATCTCAATACGTACCTTGAACACCTCTGCCAGTACCTTAATCAGTTGGCGAAAGTCTACACGCTCATCCGCAATATAATAAAAGATAGCTTTATTGCCGTCTCCCTGATATTCAACGTCACCAATCTTCATGGCCAGATTAAGACTTGCAGCAATTTGGCGGGAACGAATCATAGTTTCGTGTTCCTTAGCTTTTGCCTCGTCGTATTTTTCCATATCTACCGGTTTTGCTTTGCGGTAAATACGTTTAATTTCAACATCCGGTTTCAGATTTGCTTTTCGCATCTGTAGCGGAACCAATCTTCCGGTAAGGGTTATTTCACCAATATCGTGTCCTGGTGTAGCTTCTACAGCAACAATATCCCCTTTCTCCAACGGTATACGGTTACTGTTGCGAAAATATCCTTTGCGGGTATTTTTGAATTGTACTTCTACCATATCGCTTTCCTCGGCATTACCGGGGATATCCGCCAGCCAGTCGTACGTATTCAGTTTCTTATCTTGTCGCGAGCAACCTTTGCAACAAAGGCTACCACTTCCGTTATGTAGTTTATATTCCATATATTATAGTAGTTAGTAGTTAGTAGCTAGTAGCTAGTAGCTAGAAGAACAGAATCTACTAACTACTAACTACTAACTACTAGCTACTGTTTTAACAATACAATCATTTTTAGTGCGAAATCAAAAAACACCATTTTGGCATTCACGTTCTGTTGAATATGTTTTTCGGCTTCGCTAAGTTCCTCCATTAGTTGCATAACATTCCGTTCGTTAATAAACGGGGCAAAGCGGGTTGCAAAGTTGTTCTCGTCTGTTGTCATGTAAACTAATTCGGGTTTATGCAGGTTGAAGATGAAGTTCTCCCTTATCATGCGCTGGCAGTAGTCGAGCAAATTCTTTTGCCGTTCACGGCCCATGCCGGCTACCTGTTCGCTCCACAGTTTCATCTCCCTTATTTTCCGTTGATACGATAAGCGCATAAGGCTTACAAAAAGATCGAAGAAAAGTTGTTTCTCTTCGTTCAGATGGATGGTTTCCATCGCTTTGATGAAGTTTCCATTTGCCAGATGAGCAATAGAATAGCTTTCCTTTGCGTCTATTCCATATTTGTTTTGCATAATCTGTGCAATGCTTTCATCATCAATTTTCTTCATGTTGAGGCGTTGTGTACGGCTCAGTATGGTTGTCAGAATCATATCCGGCGCCTCTGCAATCAGAAGAAAAATAGTTTTTGCGGGTGGCTCTTCCAGCAATTTCAAAAGTTTGTTGGCACAAACCGGATGCATTTTCTCGGCCAGCCATACAATTACAAACTTATAGTCTCCCTCGCTCGATTTAAGATTGAGTTTGCGAATAATCTCATCACTCTCTTTGGCATAAATAATGGCCTGTGAGTTTTCGGCATCAATTTCGTTTAGCCAATGCCCCAGGTTAAAATAAGGATTGTTGATAACAAAAGGCCGCCACTCGGCAATATAATCGTCGCAAACCTCTTTCTTACCTTTGGCACTTTTAATAATTGGGAAAACAAAATGTACATCAGGGTGCACCAGCTTGTTGAACTTTGTACACGATGGACATTGTCCGCAAGCATCTGTTTCGCCCCGGTTTTGGCAGTTAATATAACGCGCATAAGCTATGGCAACAGGCAATTTGCCAATCCCCTCGGGTCCGCAGATTAGTTGTGCATGCGGAATACGGCCTTCGCGAACTTCCTGAATAAGCCGTTGCTTTACTGTGTCTTGTCCAATTACATCCCTGAAAAACATATCAATAGATTGCTTTAGCTACTTCTTTAATACTGTCAACAGCCGATATGGAATAGAAGTGAATACTTGGTACTCCATGTGCCATCAGGTCTTTACACTGCTGGATACACCATTCAATGCCAACCTGTTTGCAATCCTCATCGGTTTTGCATTTCATTACTTCCCGCGTAAGCTCTTCCGGTAAATCAACTTTAAAAGTTTTCGGAAGCATGGTTAAATGCGAAAGCCTCTTGAAAGGTTTAATCCCAGGTATAATGGGTACGGTAATCCCTGCATTGCGTGCTTTGTTCACAAAATCAAAATACTTTTGATTGTCGTAAAACAATTGGGTAACTGCATATTCGGCCCCCAACTCTATTTTTTGCTTCAGCCAATGAATATCGGTATCAATGTTGGGCGATTCTTCATGCTTTTCGGGGTAACAAGCCACTCCATACGAGAAGGGCGTATTGGTTACCTGCATTTCCGATCCGTCAACAAATATTCCGTTATTAAAATTATTGATTTGTTTTTGCAGATCAATAGCATTGCGATGCCCATCTTTCTCTGGTGTAAAGGCAGACTCATGTTTTGCCTTATCGCCACGAAGAACAAGTAAATCAGTTATTCCAAGAAACTGAAGATCGAGCAATACATATTCTGTTTCTTCTTCCGAGAAACCACTACATAATAAATGCGGTACTACCGTAATATTATATTTATTCTGAATTGCAGCTGCCACAGCTACCGTGCCGGGACGCCGCCGAAGCCTGTTTCGCTGAAATATTCCGTTACCAAGGTCGTTATACACATATTCGCTGCGGTGAGTAGTGATATTGATGTATTTCGGATCAAACTCTTGCAGTGCATCAATGGTTTTGTATAATTTCTCAATCCCTGTTCCTTTCAGGGGAGGCAATATTTCGTATGAAAAAGCTGTTTTATTGGTGTTGTTTATTAAATCAATTACCTTCATATTGCTTTATGTTGCCCACTTTTGTTGTAAACTACGGGCATAATGCAACAAAAGTACAAAAAAAGCTTTTAATTTCCGTTTAAAGTTGGTGGTTACTATTGCTTTTTATAATTATTATTTTTGTTAGACACATAATCGAATATTTTTATCTAAGTTTGTAACAGGTGTTTTATAAATAATTCAATATGATAGAACAAGTTATTATACGAAACTATAAATCCATACGAGAACTGAGGCTTCCTCTCAATAAATTAAATGTTTTGATTGGTGCTAATGGGGTAGGTAAAAGTAATTTCATTTCATTCTTTGAGTTAACAAAAGCAATATACGAACAACGTTTTGGCAGTTACACATTAACAAAAGGTGGTATTGACAGTTTGTTGTATCATGGGCGTAAAATATCTGAAAACATTCAGGGATTAATTGATTTCGATAATAACAATGCGTTCTTTTTTCAATTGAAGCCTACGCAATCAAATAAGGGTTATATAGAAGAAACCGGAGACTTTTTTAACTATGATCATAATAAAGAGAAAGATTATTCTTCTTGGGATCGAACTCAATGGGATAACGCTGTCGAGGAATCCAATCTGATTAATAGTTCCAAATGGCGGGCATCCTACTTGAAGAAATATTTGAGTAGTTTTACTGTATATCATTTTCATGACACCAGTTTTTCATCTCCGATGAGAGGAAGCAGTGAAATAGACGATAATGAGTATTTAAGGAGCAATGGATCAAATTTAGCCGCATATCTTTATAAATTAGAGAAAACAGATGAAAAAGCATTTAGATTAATTGAAGGGGTAACTCGTTCTATTGCTCCTTATTTCAAAAAATTTAATTTGAAGCCAGACCCAATAACTCCCAATAAAATAAATCTTGAGTGGGAAGAAGTCGATTCTGATATGTATCTTAATGGTTATAGCTTTTCTGATGGTACCATACGCTTTATAGCTCTGGCTACATTGTTGTTGCAACCCAATTTACCCGAAATTATAATTATTGATGAGCCCGAATTAGGACTTCATCCAGTTGCGATCAACAAATTTTCAGCTTTAGTAAAAAAGGCATCTCAAACCAGTCAGGTTATAATTTCAACTCAATCAACCAATCTTGTTAACTGTTTTGAGGCAAATGATGTAATTGTTGTAAACAGAGAAAATAATCAATCTGTATTTAAACACCTTTCTATTGAAGATTTGTCTGTTTGGATAAATGATTATGAATACTCACTTGGCGAAATCTGGGAGAAGAACCTTATAGGAGGGCAATTATGAGAAGATTATATATTGTTGTTGAAGGACAAACCGAGCAGGAATTTATAAATGAAACTTTGGCACCGTACTTACAGACTCATAATATATACAGTGTTATTCCTATTCTTATTAATACAAGTAAAACTGGTAAAGGGGGATTTGTAAACTTTCTGCATCTGGAGAAAACAATAAATGGTTTATTAAAACCATCTGAGAAGAATGATTTCTTAGTAACAACTTTTGTTGATTTCTTCCGTATCCCTAATAATATGCCTGATTATGAGTTGTGTATGTCAAAGAAAACAAGAGAAGAGCAAATTGCTGCTTTGGAACATTGTATGGCAGCAAAAATAAACGACAGAAGATTCATTCCCTATATACAGCTCCATGAATTTGAGGCGTTACTTTTTTCGCATAACAAAGGATTTGAATATTATTATAATGAAATAGTGTGGATTGAGACTGAAAAAATAGTAAATAGTTTTTGTAATCCGGAAGAAATAAATACTACACCAGAAGGTGCACCATCAAAGCGGCTTCTGGCAATAAATAACAACTACAATAAGGTTATTGAAGGAAATTTAATAGCTTTGGAAATAGGGATTCAGAATATTATGAATAAATGCACAAGATTTAGTGCTTGGGTTGATAAGTTAATTATCGAATGTAAATCGTAGTGTCATAGCCTTCACCACACGAAAATAAAAAAACTTTCCATCAGCATCCTTTCTGTATACTTATTTCACGACCGTCAAATGTATCAAAAAAAGAAAAACAACTCAGCTACCCCTCGTTATACGCGCTGTGGAGCCTATTTTATAGGCAATTTTCAAAATGCTGCATTTTACATTTGCGAAATGCTGCATTTCGTTTAATCAAAATGCTGCATTTCGAAAGAGTGAAATGCAGCATTTTGAAATCACGAAATGCAGCATAAAAAACAGTAGTGATTTATGAATGGATGAAAATTTACATATTCATCAGTCTTTCTTCTTTCTGAAACTATCCGGGTAAGTAACTGGATAAACAATTTCGTTATTTGCCTGCCGTATCCATGATTTAAAAGTCCGGGTTCCCTCGTACATTTCGATTACTCGCGCACCATTCGGAATATTATTGTAAACCGTATTGCCACCCGAGTATCTGCCGTAGGCAAGCAAGACGTCTTTCCACATTACTGCATAATCGTTGTCGTGATCGTGTCCAACAAAAATACCCATAACATCACCCGATAGCCTCATGGCTGCAAATATGCCGGTATTTATTTTAGGAGAACATTCTCTCTCCATTTTTTTACCAACCATAATAACATTGTCTTGGGTCATGGCCTCGTTGTATTCGGGTACAGGAATATGGAAAAATGCCAGTGCCGGCAATGGAGTATTGTTGTTTTTTTCGGTATATTGTTTACTTTGGTTTAAATACCAGTTTACCTGATTGAACGAAAACCAGCCATAGCCACCTATCTCTTTGGGTTGAGCATACGAGTTTGAATCGAGGCAATAAAGTAAAGCCGCATCCTGTTTACTATCGGATGCCTGAAGAGGCAATACAAAATCGAAGGTATCAATGTATTCGGGCATCAGGTTATACGGTACAGTTCTTATCACATCGTATAGCTGCCGACGGCTCATATTGTGTTCGTCATCGTGGTTTCCAAAAGTAACCACATAAGGTATTTTGTGGTTGGCCACTTGTTGCAGCACAACACGCATGGCTGTATCGGCAGGTGGAGCATAAATTACATCTCCGGTAAAGATAACCAGATTGGGTTTCTCTGCTTCCAGCACTTCGTTAATGCGTTCTAAAGCAATATCCGAAGCCGGATTTTTGTATTTAAAATGTACATCGGTAAATTGTACAATTTTGAATTTACCCTCTTTAGTAAACTTCAATGTTTTGGGTGTTTGTGCTGATGCATTGAATGCAACAACAAAAAGCATGGAAAATGCGATCCATGCAGCTTTTAATGATCTGTTCATAAGAGATTTGTTTAAGGGTTATATCTTATCTTTTTTCAATTAATACAGTTGCGTAAGCAGCTATACCTTCTTGCCGGCCGGTAAATCCAAGTTTCTCGGTTGTAGTTGCTTTTATGGAAATATCTTCGGTATCGATACCCATAACCTCGGCTAAAGCAGATTGCATTGCAGGGATGTGTGGGTTTAATTTGGGTTGTTCGGCACAGATGGTCGAGTCAATGTTACCAATACCATAGCCTTTTTCTGTGAGTAATTTAACAACATCTTTAAGCAGTATTTTACTGTCGATGTTTTTAAAAGCGCCAGCTGTATCGGGGAAATGATAACCAATATCGCGCATGTTGGCAGCTCCAAGCAAAGCATCACAAATGGCATGTATCAGTACATCGGCATCCGAGTGCCCCAGTAAGCCCTTTTCATAGTCTATCTTTATGCCACCCAGCCACAAATCGCGTTCTTCAGCAAACTTGTGCACATCAAACCCAAATCCTACACGTATATTCATAACATTTACTTTTTAACTTTACCTCACTCTACCTCCTTTACCTAATATAAAAATCAAGAAGTTTTTGTTCTTCCAGATATCCCTTCAAATGTTGTCCTTTCGAAACCGGACCAACTCCGGCAGGTGTACCGGTAAAAATTAAATCACCTATTTTCAGTGTAACAAACCGGCTTACGTAGTGAATAATGTAATCAATCTTAAAAAGCATATCGCCTGTATAGCCGCGTTGTACTTCTTTTTCATCAATTGTTAAACTGAAGTTTAATTGCTGAAGATCCGGATAATTACTAACTGATACAAATTTACCCAGTACAGCCGAATTATCGAACGCTTTAGACAGTTCCCAAGGTTTGCCCTGACTGCGCAACTCTGTTTGTCGTTCGCGGGCTGTAAAGTCAATGCCCACAGTAACAGCATCATAGTAGCGACTGGCATAACGTTCGGCAATGTTTTTTCCTAAACGGTTTATGCGTACTACCAGTTCTGTTTCGTAGTGAATAACTTCGTCTTTACCCACATAAGCGCCTATTTGGGAGAAATCCGGAATATAAAACGGCTTTCCATCTTTCAGGATGGCCGAATCGGGTTTCATGAAAATAACAGGTTCTTCGTTAACTAATGTATGACCCAGTTCTTTGTTGTGAAGGTCATAATTCATTCCAACGGCAATAATTTTCATTTATCGTCCTGATTAAAATTTAAACGGTTAAACATCACAGCCAGATGCGCATATAGAGAAGTGTTTTGCACTACAATATTCTCGGGTACACGAATACGGAAAGGAGTAAAATTCCAAACCGCCTTAACGCCACCTGCAATCATTGTATCTGTTATCTGTTGGGCAATCTCAATAGGCACAGTCAGCACTCCGATGTTTACATTGTATTCTTTCATTTTCTCGGCAAACTCATCCGAATGAAAAATAGGGATACCATTTATACTGGTTCCTACTTTTGATGGATTAACATCGAATGCTGCTACTATTTCCAAACCAAAATGCGCCAAACCAGAGTCGCCCAGTAAAGCGCCTCCCAAACTACCCACACCAAAAAGAAAGGCTTTATGAATGTTGGTAAAGCCTAGAAAATCTTCCAGAACCCGAATCAACGAATCCACTTCGTAGCCCACGCGTGTGCGTCCGGATACATTTACGTACGATAAGTCTTTAGCTATTTGCGAAGCATCGATATTGATTTCTTTAGAAATTTGTGTGGAAGATACGAACTTCTCGCCCCTTTTCTTTAGCAGCTTTACATTCGATAAATACCAGGGGAGCCTGCGTAAAGTAGGTTCCGGTACTTTCGTGTCGGCTTTATGTCGTATCTCATTACTCATGGCAGCCTGATGGTTGGATTAGTGATTTTAATTGCTGACAAATGTACATCTTTTTTTTTGGAAATGCAGTTTTATAATTTGATTTTCTGTACCTGAAAACGTCTACCCTTTTTTTTGTTTGCATAAAACTTTTATATTAACTTTCCACCATTATTTCACAAACAAATACAAAAACAGATTTTTGAAATGAAAAAAGCAATGTTACTTGTAGCATGTATAATGCTATGTGTTGGTGCAATCAATGCGCAAGATCTTACTGTAGGGAGTTATAATGTACGCTACAACAACCAGGATGATGCCCAGAAAGGCAACGGTTGGAACAAGCGATGCCCAGTAATAGTAAACCTCATACAATTTAACGACTTTGATATTGTTGGTGCACAAGAGGTTCTACACAATCAGCTGGGAGATTTATTAAACGGATTGCCCGAATACATGCATGTTGGAGTAGGCCGCGACGATGGAAAAACAGAAGGAGAGTATGCACCGATATTTTATAAAAAAGATCGTTTTAAACTGTTAAGCTCGGGCCATTTCTGGCTGGCCGAACAAACCGATCATCCCAATAAAGGATGGGATGCTGCCCTGCCTCGTATATGTACCTGGGCACAGTTCCGGGATAAGAAAAAGAAGAAAAAGATATGGTTCTTCAATCTACACATGGATCATGTAGGAGTAGAGGCTCGCAGACAGAGTGCCAAACTTGTATTACAGAAAATTAAAGAGATGTGTGGCAAAGATGCTGTAATATTAACTGGCGATTTTAATGTAGATCAAACCCACAAAAGCTATGAATTGCTTGCAAACTCGGATATCCTATCCGACTCTTATGTCAAAGCTCGTATACGCTACGAATTAAATGGCACATTCAATGCCTTTAAAGCAAACCAGATGACAAACAGCCGGATTGATCATATTTTTGTTTCGGATAAGTTTGTTGTTGACCGCTATGGTATACTTACCGATAGCTATCGCACACCTAAAGATAGTTCGGTGCAATTACAGGTGGGTGATTTTCCAAAAGAGGTATTCTCTATGGAAGCTGATGTTCGAATGCCATCGGATCATTACCCGGTAAAGGTTTTGTTGAATTATAGGTGATGATGAGTTTCCAGAGTAATCGGAACATATACCCCTCTCCAATATGCTTTTAAACAGGTTCTATGTTTTTTTAGAAATGAAACACTATATTTGTATTAAATTAAGTTTCATTTAATAGAGAGAAAGAGTGACTATGACAACAAAAAAGAAAGTAACCCGTATAGAGGGTAGTGAAGATTTTCCTAAATCCACAAAAACATTTGTGCCAACGGCCGAAGCAAAAAGTAAAGCTACTAATTTGCGTGTAATAGCAGGTGTTTTATGGTTTTTAGCAATAGCAGCACAAGTAGGTGCTATTATTATGGTGTTAAGACCACCTGTTGTAATGTTGTGGGTTATTGTACTGATTGTTATTGATTTAATTCTGGCAATAACCGGTGGTATCCTATGGAAAAAATCAAACCGACTAGATCCGGCTTTGGAGAAGAATAAATTTAAGTTCTTTATGCAAAGCCAGTTAGGAATGGTAATAGCAGTAATTGCGTTTTTACCACTAGTGGTTGTGATATTAACCAGCAAAAATCTGGATGGTAAACAAAAAGGTATTCTGGGTGCAATTGCCGGTGTAGCACTACTTATTGCCGGAGTGGTAGGAACAGATTTCAATCCGCCCTCGGTAGAACAATATACCGAAGAAGCCAACCGTGTAGAATGGCTAAACGGAGGTGTAGACAATGTGTACTGGACCAAATCGGGAAAAGTATATCACCTGTATAACGACTGTTCGTATATTAACACCTCGCGTACCGACGAGATATTTGAAGGTACTGTTGCTGGTGCACACGAGCATAAAAACATTACCAGTTTGTGTAACCGTTGCGAAAGCCGTGCTATCAAAGAACGCGAGCTCAATGAGAGCGAATATGTAAGCACGCGCGAAACAACAGAGACAGCACCCGAAGAATAATTTGTTGCCAGGAGGTGTCTGGTTTATCTATTATTTTGTACTTTTGCCCCCGTAAACAAACCTTATCATAAACACTAATCTTTAATTACCTGATTATGAAGCCAACTTTATTTGTACTTGCTGCCGGAATGGGCAGCCGTTATGGAGGTCTTAAACAATTAGATGGACTTGGCCCTAATGGCGAAACAATAATGGACTACTCTATATTCGATGCTATCCGTGGAGGATTTGGTAAAGTAGTTTTTGTTATCCGTAAGGACTTTGAACAGGATTTCCGCGAAAAAATCATAAGTAAATATGAAAACCATATTCCTGTAGAAGTTGTATTCCAAGCATTAGATACTCTTCCGGCAGGTTTTACTGTACCCGAAGGCCGTGTAAAACCATGGGGTACTAACCATGCCGTACTTATGGGAAAAGATGTTATTAAAGAACCGTTTGCTGTAATCAATGCCGACGATTTTTATGGTCGTGATAGCTTCGCTGTATTAGGCAAAGCTCTTGCCGAAATGACTGGTAAGCAAAACGATTATTGCATGATTGGCTACCGTGTAGGTAACACCTTAAGCGAAAGCGGATCTGTTGCCCGTGGTGTATGCGAAACCGATGCCGATGGTTACTTAACCGGTGTTGTTGAACGTACTGCCATTGAGCGCATCGACGGTAAAGTATCGTTCACCGACGAAAATGGTACCCTGATTACTATCGACGATAACACTCCGGTATCTATGAATATGTGGGGCTTCACTCCCGACTATTTCGAATATTCGGAAAAAGATTTCATCGAATTCCTGAAAGAAAACAAAGACAACCTGAAAAGCGAATACTTCATTCCATTGATGGTAAACAAACTTGTAAACAATGGCACTGCCCGCGTAAAAGTGTTGGATACTACTTCTAAATGGTTTGGCGTAACTTACGCTGCCGACCGTCAAGGTGTAGTTGATAAGATTCAGGCGCTGGTTGATGCTGGTGAGTATCCAGAGAAATTGTTCTAAATAAAAAGATTGAATAAAAAGAAATAGAGCCCGGAACAACATTAATTTGTTGTCCGGGCTTTTTGGTTATTCTTTTTTAACCGCAGAGTACGCGGAGTTTCGCAGAGTTTAAGATTCAATGCTGCATAGAAATTAAAAACTCCGCGTTAATCCGCGAAACTCTGCGGTTAAAATATAAATTGACTCTTTATATCGGGGATTTTTTTATTACGCGTAAAAAAAAGTATCTTTGTATCATATAAGTAACGTTACAAACATGAATCAAATATATTCAAGGGTTGTAAGAGGAATGTGTGTTGTGTCTTTGATGATTGTATCCTCCTGCAATTCACCTTATAAACTAACAACAATAACAGGAGAAAAAACAGTAACAAACGCTTCCTGGGATAGCAAACCCGATACTAAAGCCATTGCAGTACTGGCTCCTTACAAAGCAAAGATTGATAGTATCATGACTCCCGTAGTGGGTAAAAGTGCTATGGATATGCCCGCTTTGCGACCGGAAAGTTTACTGTCGAATCTTGTAGCAGATGTTTTAAGAGAATCTACAACCCACTACCTCAATGAAACGGCCGATATAGCAGTAATGAATATTGGCGGATTGCGTAATAGCCTGAAAAAGGGAGATATTACTTATGGTGATATTTACGAAATACTTCCTTTTCTGAACGCACTCTGTATGGTAACAATGAAAGGAGATCTGGTAGAAGAATTAATGCAGAATATTGTTTCCGTAAAGGGCGAAGGCATTAGCAATGTAAAGCTACACGCAACCAACGATGGACAAATTATAAGTTGTACCATTGGTGGCGAACCGCTCGACCGCAACCGGACCTACAAAGTTGCTACTATAGACTATCTGGCCGAAGGCAACGACAGACTGGTTGCTTTTAAAAAAACCGAAAGCAAACAGTTTATTCCCGAAGCTACCATCCGGCAAATCTTTTTAGATTATGTAGTGGAGCAAACCAAACAGGGAAAAGAAATTACCTCGGCAGTAGAAGGAAGAATCATCATTGAGTAAATTGAAAGTTGAAAATTAGCTATGCAATATTCTATATTATCCGGAAAAATATTAGTCCTGATGTTGTGCATGTCTGTTTCGGTGCAGGCACAGAAAACCAAAACATTAACAATATTGCACACTAACGATGTGCATAGTCGTATTGAGGCACTTAGTCCGGAACTGGAAAATCCGGTATCAGCCGGAAACGGAGGTTTCTTACGAATCGCTTCTTATGTTAATGAAGTAAGAAAAGAAACTTCAAACTTATTGGTGTTCGATTGTGGCGATTTCTCGCAAGGCACACCTTACTACAATCTTTTTCAGGGAGATGTAGAAATAAGCCTGATGAACACCATTGGTTACAATGCAGGTGCAATAGGAAATCATGAGTTCGACTTTGGCATGGATAACCTGATGCGGTTATGTAAAATGGCCAATTTCCCTGTTGTATGTGCTAACTACGATTTTACAGAAACCGTTCTTGAAGGCATTGTTAAACCCTACACAATCATTAAGAAAGCAGGATTGAAAATTGGTGTGTTTGGCTTAAGCCCCGATCCCGATGGCTTGGTGCAAGCATCTAACTATGAAGGAGTAAAGTTCTTAAACCCGTATGAAAAGGCCAACGAAACAGCTGCTTTGCTTCGCCAGAAAGGTTGCAATGTTGTTATCTGCCTTTCGCATCTGGGCATGTATTCTTCAACCAAAAACCCAATCAGCGATACAGAACTGGTAAAAAATACCCGCAATATTGATGTTATATTGGGAGGTCACTCACATACATTACTCGAAGAACTACATGTGTATAAGAACCTTGATGGCAAGGAAGTGTACATCTCGCAAATGGGAAAAAGCGGAATCTATGTAGGCCGTATTGATTTAACTTTTGAAAAGTAAATAGTAGATAGTAGTTAGTAGCTAGTAGCTAGTAGCCATGCGGCATCGTTCTACTATCTACTAACTACTATCTACTAACTACTAACTACTAACTACTATCTACTAACTACTAAAACTAACAACAAAACAATAATGAAAAAACTAATCGTTTCCATTCTATCTTTCTGCTGTGCAGCTCTTATGTATGGCCAGCAAAAATCATTCCTGCCCAATCCGGATGATAGTCAATGCCAGCAATGGGTAAACAATGTTATGATGGGTATGGGGCTTAAGGAGCAGATTGGACAATTGCTTGTTTATTCTGTTGAGGCTAACAACAGTTCGGACAACAAAAAGTTGATAGCTAAAACAATAAAGAAGGTTATGCCTGGTGGAATACTATTCTCCGAAGGAACCCTTAGCAGTCAGGCAAATCTTACCAATTATATTCAATCCATCTCTGCCATGCCGGCACTGATCTGCTTTGAAGGAGAATGGGGAATAGCAGCCCAATTACCGGGAACTCCGGAGTTTCCAAAGAATTCAGCTTTGGGATGTATTGAAGACAATCACCTGATTGAAGCCTACGGGCGAGAAGTAGCACGCGAACTTCGCGAACTGGGTGTACATGTAAACTTTGCTCCCGTAGCCGATATTAAACGCAACCCCGAAAACCCATCTATCAACGTAAGATCTTTTGGAGCAGAAACCAAACTTGTTACCGATAAAGTACTGGCTTACAGTCGGGGCTTACAAACAGGAGGTGTTCTACCCGTATTGAAACATTTCCCCGGCCAGGGAGATACCAAAGCCGATGCTGATATTACCATGCCGATTATTCCTTACCCACGCGCACATCTGGATACTGTAGAGTTATATCCGTTCAAAAAAGCAATAGATGCAGGGATTGGTGGAATCATGGTTGGCCATTTAAAGTTTCCTGCTCTTGATCCCGAAAGAAGGAACGGAGCTTCTTTCTCGTCCAACATTATCACCGGATTATTGAAAGACGAACTCAACTTTAAAGGACTTATTTTCAGCGAAGCTCTTTACAAAAGAAATGTAATAGGAACCATCAGACTTGAAATAAAAGCACTGAAAGCCGGAAACGATATGATTCTGGTTAATGGCGATCTTGAAAGAATTCAAAGAGAAGTAATGCAAGCCGTAAGAAGCGGAGAGATATCCGAAAAAGATATTGAAGACAAATGCCGCAAAGTACTGGCTTATAAATATATGTTCGGCCTTAACAGTAGGCCGATGAATGTATCGGTTAACGGTTTGGATACACGCATCAATACTCCCGAAGCTACACAATTAGTATCCGACCTGCGCAAAGCATCGGTTACTGTATTATCTAATTACGGTAATGTGCTTCCGTTAACAAACCACACATCGGATATTACTGTAGTTAGTATTGGCGAGTCCGGAAAAGATGATGCTTTCCTTGCTGCTTTGGGTAAATATGCATCAATCACTAAATTACACTTGCCAATAGATGCCAGCGAAAGCGAACAAAAACGCATTGCGTCCGAGTTAAAGAATTGTCGCAGAGCAATTATCAGTGTTACTACCGATAACCTGGATATTGAACATTACATTGATTTTCTGGAAATGATAGACACCAAGGCTCCTGTTGTGTATGCTTTCTTGTCTCCCTACAGAGAGTTGTTGCCTGCTGCTGTTCCTTTAAGAAAAGCCTCGGCTATTATATTGGCGCATTCGGCTCATGATGAATTACAGCAACAAGTTGCCGATATAATGTACAGCAAAGCATCTGCCACAGGTAAGATGTCTATGCCTGTTGGCGAACTGTTTGCTGTTGGCGATGGTGTTGCTATTACACCGCAAACACCTATCGGCTTTGTTGGCGAAGATTTCGGAATGAAATCGTATGTCTTCGATCGTGGAATAGACTCTATTGTAAACGTTGGCTTACAGGTAGCAGCATTCCCGGGTTGCCAGGTACTTATCCTGAAAGACGGCAAACCCATATACGATAAGGTATTCGGCGTACATTCTGATAAAGACATGACCCCGGTACGTTCAACTGATTTATTTGACCTTGCCGACTTGTCTCAAACAACAGGAACATTGCTTGCCATCATGCGGTTATACGATACAGGTAAACTGAAGCTTACCGATAAAATGTCTCAATATGTACCTTACTTCCGGTCGGGCAATAAAAAAGACATCACCATTCAGGATTTGCTTTTTCATGAATCGGGCTTAGCCCCCAATGTACGTTTCCATCGCGAAACAATTGACGACAATAGTGTAAACGGTCCTTTTACCCAAGGATGGATTGACGAGTGGCATTACACACGTATCGGAGAGTTTACATGGGCATGTTCCGATTTCAAATTTAAGACAGGCTTATTCTCCGAAACCCAGACTGCTACCCACCAATTGCATGTGGCCGATAATATGTGGCTTACTAACTCGTTTAAAAATACCATGTTGCAGGTTATTAACCAATCGCCAATGGATAACAAACGTTACATATACAGTCCGGCAGGTTTTATATTGCTACAACTGGTGGTTGAGGCAATTACCCAAAAACCTTTGGACGAATATCTTGAAATGGAATTCTTTACTCCTATGCAGCTTGACAGAACAAAATATCTGCCGCTACGTTATTTTACCAAAGAAGAAATTATGCCAACTGCAAGCAATGAATATTTCCGCCGTCAGGATTTGTGTGGATATGTTCACGATGAACTGGCCGCCTGCCAGGGAGGTATTTCGGGTAATGCCGGTTTATTCTCTACTGCTCATGAGGTAGGCCGCATCTACCAGATGTTATTGAATGGGGGCGAACTGGATGGCAAACGCTATCTCAGTGCAGAAACCTGTGAGCTGTTTACAAGTTTGAAATCTACTATCAGTCGCCGGGGATTGGGATTCGATAAGCCCAGTATTTTTGATCCGGCAGCACCAATAGCCAATCCGTGCTCACCATCAGCTCCATTAGAAACTTATGGTATTACCGGATTTACAGGCACTTGCACATGGGTAGATCCTACAAACAATCTGATTTATATCTTCCTGAGCAACCGGGTATGCCCTGATGTTTGGAATGATAAGATTATTCAAATGAATCTCTTGCAAAATATTCAAGAACAGTTGTATAAATCAATTCAGTAGTTAGTAGCTAGTAGTTAGTAGCTAGTAGTTAGTAACTAGCACACTTTCCAGATGTAAAATTAAACCAAAGCAATAATGATCAGAAAATTTTTAATTAGCCTGAGCTTACTATTATGTCTTTTAAACCTTAATGCGCAAACCGAGCCTCTACTGCTTTATAAAGCCTCGCAGGATGTAGAGTGCAAACAATGGGTAGACTCGGTGTTCAACAAGCTATCTTTAAAAGAAAAGGTTGGGCAGTTATTTATCCATACCATTGCACCGCTGGAAAGTCAGGCCAATATTAATAACCTGAAGAATGCCGTGTCGACCAATAAAGTTGGCGGACTTTTGTTCTCGGGTGGGGTATTAGAGAATCAGGCCCGGCTTATTAACCTGGCCCAAGAAGAAGCCAAAGTACCATTAATGATTACTTTTGATGGTGAGTGGGGGCTCTCTATGCGCCTGAAAGATACTCCGGTCTATCCACGCAATATGGTGTTGGGTTGTATTCAGGATGATAAACTGATCTACGAGTACGGACAAGAAATAGCCCGTCAATGTCGCGAGCTGGGCGTACATGTTAACTTTGCGCCTGTGGCCGATGTGAATATCAATCCACGGAACCCGGTTATTAACACCCGCTCGTTTGGCGAGATTCCCAAGGATGTAGCCGATAAAGTAATCTCCTATTCACTCGGTTTGGAAAGTGGCGGCGTATTATCCGTATCCAAACACTTTCCAGGACACGGTGATACGGATGTAGATTCGCATCATGCGCTTCCGGTATTATCTTTTCCACGCGCGCGTTTGGATACTGTTGAACTCTATCCTTTTAAGGAAGCAATCAACGCCGGGGTAAGCGGTATGATGGTAGGACACTTAGAAGTTCCTGCATTAGAATCAACCAAAGGCGTTCCGGCTTCACTATCAAGAGCCATAACACACAATTTGTTGGTCGAAGAACTCGGCTTTCAGGGGCTTATCTTTACCGATGCTTTGGAAATGAAGGGTGTAGCCTCGTTCAAGAATGTATCGTTAGATGCACTCAAGGCCGGACACCACATGGTACTGGCCCGACGTAACCTGAAGGCCGAAATCGACGCAGTACTCGAAGCAGTTAAAAAAGGAGAAATCACCGAAACAGATATAGATCAGAAGTGTAAAAAGGTACTAACCTACAAATACATTCTGGGGGTTGCCGATCAGGGTAAGATACAAATATCGGGGTTGAGCAACCGCATCAATACACAAAACGCCCGCGAACTGGCCATTCGTTTAAAAGTAGGTGCCCTAACTGTGTTAAGCAACAAGAATGGTGTATTGCCTATCGACAAGGATGTAAAAGAGGTAGCAGTAATAAATGTAGGAAACGGAAGCACCTTTAACCAGACTTTGAAGAAACATGCTACTCCTACAATATTCGACTTAAAAGCCAATATGCCTGCTGCCGAACGGAAAGCATTGCATAGTAAACTGGCTGCATTTAAACGGATTATTGTTAACATCAACGAGCGCCAGCTAGCACCTTATCAGGCTTTCTTTGCCGAATTTGCTAAAGAAGCGCAAGTGATTTATGTGTGTTTCATCCCCATGAAACAACTTACACAGATTGAAGTTCCTTTGTATAATGCTGCCGGTGTTATTCTTTGTCATGTTAACGACAGGGATATTCAAGAGTACACCGCCAATGCAGTGTTTGGCGAAGCTACCATCAACGGACGGTTATCTGCCAGCATAGGCAATGCATTTAAGGCAGGGGTAGGATATACCATTCCAACCAAGCCGCAGGTGTACATTCCGGAAGAGTATGGATTAAGTTCGAAAGTGCTGCAAAATATCGACTCTATTGTTAGTAAAGGGATTAAAGAAGGAGCGTTTCCGGGTGCTCAGGTGGTTATCCTGAAAAACGGTAAAGCAATGTACGATAAAGCATTTGGTACATTTACCACGGATAGTAAAAGCACTGCTGTTACCCCCGAAAGCATTTACGATATTGCTTCGTTAACCAAAACAAGTGCTACTTTGCTGGCTGTAATGAAACTATACGATAAGGGATTGTTTAACCTTTCGGATAAGATATCCAAGCATCTTGAGTATTTTACAGGTACAGATAAGGAAGATATTACAATACGGGAACTGTTGTATCATCAATCCGGACTACCTTCTTCGATTGCTTTTTACCAACGCGCAATTGATAAGAGCAGCTATCCGGGGCGTTTGCTTCGCCAAGGCAGTGACGAATTACACACTGCCCAGATTGATGCCAAGATGTATGGGCAGCCCAATTTTAAGTTTATCAAAGGGCTTACTTCATCCAAACCGGATAATGAACACCCGCTTCAGGTATCCGAAAACCTTTGGTTGAGTAAAGCATTTAGCGATACGGTTGTCAACACCATTAAGGAGGCTAAACTGGGTGACAAGCGCTACAGATACAGTTGTGTAGGTTTTGTTGTTTTGCAGAAATTGGTAGAAAAACTTAGCGGAATGTCGTTAGACGATTACCTGATGAAAGAATTCTATAACCCCATGAAGCTAACTCACACCGCTTTCCTGCCATTGAGGTACTTTAAGAAAGATGATATTGTTCCGTCGGCAACCGATAACTTTATCCGGAAAACAACTTTGCAGGGATATGTTCATGATGAAACTGCTGCATTCCAAGGTGGGGTATCCGGAAATGCCGGATTATTTTCAACCGCCAGAGATATTGCTGCTATCCATCAAATGATATTGGACGGAGGCGAATACAATGGCAGACGCTACCTGAGCAAAGAAACCTGCCATGTATTTACTACCGATAAGTCTAAACTCAGTCACCGGGGATTAGGGTATAATAAACCCGACAGAAAGAATCCGGCCAAAAGCCCATGCAGTTCTTCCACCCCATGGTCGGCTTATGGCCATACCGGATTTACTGGTACCGGAGCCTGGGTTGATCCGGATAACAAGATTGTATATGTTTTTGTTAGTAACCGCACATATCCCGAACCATGGAACAATAAGCTGGGGCAGATGAATATCCGGGGGCAGATACAAGAGGTTATTTATAAGGCGATGAAGTAACTCTCCGAATCTTCCTATTTCCTATTTCCCTATTTCTGGTATTTCCAGCGAATATCTTAACTCAGATTTTTTGATCTTTTGATCGTTACTGCTAATGACCTGATATGCAGTGCTTCGTTGAAAGGCTTTCCTTGTCTTTTCGTTTTCGTACCACGCGTTAAGAAACCAACGATGAAACAGCGCAGGCCAATGTGGATTGGCACAAAGAACTGTTTGTGCCAGCGGACCTATGCGATCTACTCCATCCCAACGCGAAAGGTTATAGAGATAATCTGTTAGCGGATTGAATACCGGCACCCGGTTGGAGTAAATATACCGATTTACATCCCTGTCCCACAGCGGGATACCTTCGTGTTGGGCATCGATTGCAATGCTATTCATGGCACGTTTGTCGATAGGCGAAAAGCGAAAACGGAAAGAATGCCGTTCGCGATACTCTACATCGCCCACTTGTGTGTTGTAACGAAAATCGTAACGGCGCTTCATAAATTCGTCTATTTGCAAAGCCAATCGCTGTTCTTTGCTCATGGAGTCTTGTGTACCAAAACCCTTGTATTCCTGATAAACACTACGCACTATCTGACGGATAACATCGCTTTTTAGCCGCATGTAATAATGATAACTTATGCGTTTAACCGTTTCTTCCTCAGGAATACCGGAAAGGAAACAGTTCTCGGCCAAACGGGTAACTATGGGTTGCAGATCTTGGCCCATAGGAATTGCCCCACTGTTCTCGGCTGCGGTTAGTTCGGTATATGTTTTCTGCACGGCGGCTTCGAACAGCATTATGCAGGCTTCTTCGGTTTCATACCCCGGAACGGCACGTTCCAGAGGCGACTTTTCGGCCAGTTTTGCTTCCCGATGCGTTTGTTCATCGGGCATTGAAACTGGTTGTGCCAAATAAAACTGAATAGAATCCGGACGATACATTGGTTCGGGATCGAAAGAAAGTCGCGAATATTGTTCCAGTTTGGGCTCCTTAAGCAATATATCGAAAGGTATTTGGGGTTGATAACATTTCACCGCCAATCGGTAAGCATGTGCATGAAAGGTTTCTGCCGATTCATAGGTGGTTGGAAGCGAATTATCGGGGCGGGTAAAAGTTGTCCATATCTTCACTGTTCGTCCGCTCGAACCAGTAAATACCAACCGTGTTTGCGGCTGATCCCATGCAATACGCTTTACAAGTGCAATTTCTGCTTTACCTGATAAGGGACCAACAGTTAACTCTATTATACCATTATATGCCTTCAACTGTTTTTGGTTATTTACTTTGCGAAATTCTGCCGCAGGCAATATCCGGGGCGGCTTGTGTTCCTCATCAATAGACATATCGGGTAATATACCTTTTAGTTGTTCGCGAAAACCGGAAACGGGCTGTGCCTTGGCTTCTGTCTCTATTTTTTACACAAAGGTATTGATATCCATTGTGCTTAGTATTGTACCTGTATCAGTATATCTCTGTTGAGTGATCTTCATAACATATTAGTTTTATATAATTTTTTACCAATGAAACAAGTTGTTTTCTATATAGGAAACTACTTGTTTTCTACATAGAAAACAACTGGTATTCTACATAGGAAACAACTCGTTTCCTACCGAGAAACAATTGGTTTCCTACCGTGAAACGGTTGACTTTCTACCATGAAACTGTCGGCTTTCTACCGAGATTTGCGCGTGACGAAAATTTTGTCGTCACGCATTCAACACGGGTTTTCGTCACGCCCTAACATGCTTGCAATCAAGCGAATAACCACGCTCCGTGTTGAATGACGAGTAAAATACGAAAATTAAAACTTGTGTAGAGGGTTCTTATCCAAAATAATATTCGTCAGTGTATCTTTCAAACTCCGGCCCCTTCTCAATACCGTTCTTATGAAATAATTGCCGGATGTACTCCTGCTCTTCGGGGAGCAGCCCACGTTCGGATCGGTAGATGCGGTAATAGATGTTTCTTCCAAAGTAGCTAATTAGTTGTTTTCGCATAATGCTACCGTCTTTGTAGGGCACATTATCTAATAGGTGCTTGATGCCCCAGGCCAGCCGCACTTTACTAAAGCTCTTGAAAAAAGGACAATTGGCAACATCATTGGGGATGCACTTTGGGTTTACAATGTGCAGGCTAGGGTATTGCGATGTGCTGTTTTGCGCAACCAGATAGCGCATGCATTGGTTTTTACGACTACATTGTTCATTGAAACAATGGTTATAATTGGCGGGTACTGATTGATAGTCGAATTTGTTTTCCATAAGTCTGTAATTAGTAATACAAATATAAGAGTTTTATCAACCTTACATCCTATCTTTGTACAAAAATAACAATCAAAATGATTCAATTCCTTTTTATTCTCCTTTTCATTGGTTCTGCTTTTGTTGCCCCTGCCATATCACTATTTGCAGGAATAGTCTTTGCACTTTTATTTGCTAATCCTTACTCCAAAGCAAGTAAAAAGGTATCCAAATATCTTTTGCAGGTTGCTGTTGTAGGACTTGGATTCGGCATGAATCTTCACCAATCACTTGCCACCGGACGGGATGGAATGCTTTTTACCATTGTTTCTGTAGTGGGTGTATTAGTTATTGGATATTTTCTGGGACGTTGGCTTAAAATACCACATAAATTGGGATACCTCATCTCTTCTGGAACTGCAATTTGTGGCGGAAGCGCCATTGCAGCTGTTGCGCCGGTTATTGAGGCTGATGATAACGAAACGTCTATATCGTTAGCTGTTATTTTCACTCTTAATGCACTTGCTCTTTTTATTTTTCCCCCTTTAGGACATCTCTTGGGACTCTCGCAAGAACAATTTGGTATCTGGGCTGCCATTGCCATACACGACACTAGTTCTGTTGTTGGGGCCGGGTTTGCTTACGGGCCCGAGGCGCTGGCACTTGCCACTACAGTTAAACTTACGCGTGCCCTCTGGATTATACCACTATTATTTGTTACAATGGTGTTATTTCGCAAAAACGGCAATAAAAAGATATCAATTCCCTGGTTTATCTTTTTGTTTATAGGGGCAATGATTGCCAATACCTACCTAAGTATTCCGCAAACACTACTGAGTATAATATCAATAGCATCGCATAAGTTTCTGTCAATGACTCTATTCCTCATTGGTAGTTCACTTTCTATACAAGCTATAAAAGCTGTTGGTGTAAAGCCAGTGGTTATGGGGGTTGTGTTATGGATTATTATATCGGTAACAACTTTATTTGTTGTGTAATTAAAATTAGCTTTAACTCCTATAATTAACTCTTTCCTTTTTCTTTTAACTGTATAAGATATTGTTCTGCCTGATTAACAACAGAGTAGATCATTTGTATAACATCCTCTGTTTGTTGCTTTATTGCAGGTGTAAAACTGGTATCCTTTTTACCTTCCAACACCAGTAGAATATCGGTTGTATCTTTCGATCCTACCAATGTAAACAAGGGAACAATTTTATGTGCCATAGCAGCTACACCATTTACATCTTTTGCCACAAGCGCTTGCCACATTTTCTCGGTATTCTTTCTTGTTTCTGTAATGAAGCTTTCGATTATTTCTTTTCCGGCTTTCTCATCGTCGACCGAGAAGGCTGTTAAGGCTTCAAAGTTTAGTTTATTGGATTTTCGCGAAGCTTTTTTATTACTCTCCTTCTTTCCTAATCCAACAACTTGCAGAAGATCGTTTACCGAGAATGGTTTGTTTAAAAACCCACTAAAGCCATGTTTGCAGTAGTCTTCTCCACTCATTTCGCTACGGGCAGTTACTGCAATAACCGGAATGGTTTGTGCCTGAGGTATGTTAGAATTACGAAGCAATTTTAGCAAATCGAATCCATTCATTGCCGGCATTTGCACATCGGTTAGCAATAAATCGAATCTTTCTTTGCGCAAATAATCGGTTAAATCATCCAGTTGATCACAACCAACGGCGGTAATTCCTTTGTTTTTCAACATGGCAGTGGTCATGTCTAACTGAAGTTTATCATCATCAATCAATAATACTTTTAAAGATTGGATACTTTTTTCAGCCGGAAGTTGTTTGCTGTTCTTTTGCTGTACTTTAGATTGAGCCGTTTCCAGTGGTAATCTAACAGTAAAGCTACTACCTTTTCCTATTTCGCTTTCAACCTTAATGGTACCTCCAAGCAAATAAATCAGTTTATGCACAATAGACAAACCAAGCCCAAATCCTTCTTCGCCTTGTGCACCCGGCAAACGGGTAAATTCCTGAAAAATTCGTTCTTTATCTTCCTGTTTCATACCTTTTCCGGTATCCGAAACAGTTATTGTTACATACGATGCCTGATACTGAGCTGTTAAAGCTACACTCCCTTTGGGTGTGAACTTTACTGCATTAGATAGCAGATTGGTTACTATCTGCCGTATTCGCAATGGGTCGCTGTTATAATATCCGTTTAGTTGTGGGTCGATATCGTATTTAAAGTATAGCCCTTTGCTTGTGGTTAATGGCTCGAAACTGATGCGTACTTCATCGAATAGCTCTGCCGGATTAAATGTTGTTTTATTAATCTGAACCTTGTTTAAATCCAATCGATGGAAATCAAGCAGATCGTTCACCAGCTTCAATAAATGGTCGGACGAGCTTTTCATATTGCTCAGGAAAAGCTGTTGCTGATTGTTGGCATCCATAGAATCGCCCAGCAAATCAATATAACCAATAATAGACCCAAGCGGAGCTTTAAAGTCGTGTGTTATGGTAAGCATTAAGTTTTCGCGTGCTTTCAACAAATCGGATGCTCGTTTATTGGCAATTTCCAGTTCTCGTCTGTATCTGGCGTTGCGTTGCAAATCAAACCAAATAATTATCAGGAATATTGCAGCAAGCATAATGGCACCTACTGCTATTGCTGTTACTGTTTTAGTTGAACGCAAGCGTACTTCTTGTTGCTTTTCGGCTTCTCGCCTGGCTTGCAAAAACACTTCTTCTTTATAATCGTTTATCAAACTATCAATCTGAACGTTTATCACATTGTTAATTTGACGCAACCGGGCGTTTCCTCGTCTCAGTGCTTTTAAAGGAGTGTCTTCTCTTGTTCGGGTAACTCTTTTTACCAGCTGAGGGGCTATTTGGGGTTTATAATCGCTTAACAGCGTATCTGTTGATTGTTGCACCTGGCTTTTTACAGTTACGGTGGTATCGTTCGATGGTACAAATACTTCGGCTACTCTTTTAAAGAATCCTTTTTTGGCTCGTGTGGTTACAATAGAGTCGCGACTTTCAACTACATTATGTTGTACACGTTGCAGTTCTATGATGGAATCTCTTATGGCAATTGTTTCTTCTTTCTCTGTTACAGTTATCATACTATCATTTATAATAGTAATATCCTGTAACATGCTCAGGGCATTTTCGTCTTTTGCCCGTATTAAATTCAATAAGCTATCGGTTTGCAGCAATTGGTTGTTATCCACAACCGACATATTATTCAACTCTCTTTCGATATAGCGTAAAGAATAAAAGATGATTCCTAATAACACTAAGTAGCCAATAGCTACTTTGAATTTCGTAAAACGGGTAGGTTTGCTCATAGGGTTCTAATGTGAATACGGCCAATGTGCCGATACGAAAATGTGATTTAATGTGTCAAATATTCCAATGCGCTAATATAATAATTTATTTTTTAAGTGTTCATAATTAGTTCGTATTATATTTATTGTCGATAGATTGAACACCTTGTCTGGTTCAGTTAGTGGTTGAAATTTTGAAACGCTGAGTTACGCTAAGTTACGCGGAGTTTTAGTTTTCCTGCGGCATCGAAATAAAAACTCTGCGTAACTTAGCGCAACTTAGCGTTTGAATTTCTTCAATGTTTTTTTATTAAATCTGAGCCAGAATAAAACGCCGGCTGTGGTTAAGCCAAAAGGAAATGCCATCCAAACGCCCAAGGTTCCCCATTCAAGTACAAATCCGAAGAAATAGCCGGCTGGCAATGATATAAGAAAATAAGAAATAAACGCAAACAACATCATTGGTTTTACATCCGAAATTCCACGCAGAGCATTTGCGAAGGTAATTTGCAAACCGTCTCCAAACTGATAGAGTAATAACGGCACTGTTAACGAAACTACAGTAAGTACAACATCGTCACTCTCGGTAAACCAGGTGCCTAATTGATAACGTAACAAAAACAACAATGTAGAAAAAACCAATGCCATTAACATGATGATGTGGAAACCGGCAAAGGCCGACCGCCGAACGTTTTTCCAATCGTTCTGCCCATGGAAATGACTTACTCTTACGGCTATTGCGGCTCCCATACCGTAATACATCATAAAAGCAAAGGTAGATATGGTAAGCATTACCTGATGAGAGGCTAATGCAATTGTTCCCAACCACCCAATCATTATGGTACTGAGGCTGAAAGAGGCTGTTTCCATCCCCATCTGCAAGCCAATGGGCCATCCCAGGCTATTTAGTTGTTTAAACAGTGCTTTTGAGATGCTCAAACGTTTAAATCCTACACGATATTCGGCGAATCTTTTTGCTGTAAAAAAGATGAAAGCAAAAACCATTACCATTAGAATGCGCGAAATCAATGTGCTGACTCCTGCACCTACCAATCCTAGTTCGGGGAAACCCAGTTTACCGTAAATCAACACATAGTTACCAATAATATTCAAGGTATTGCCTCCCAGTAATATCCACATGGCTGTTTGGGTATCTGTTATGCCATCGGCAAATTGCTTGAAAGAATTAAAGAGCATTACAAACACCAGTGATATTAAAAGAATTATGTAGTATGGTCTAATTAAAGGAAGAAGTTCTTCGGGTTGCCTTAGTTTATCAATAAAAAGATAAAGCAAAAACATTATTAATGTGAGCAACAATGCTATCAGCATGTTTGCCAATATACTGTTTTTTAATGCCTGCCCGGCCGAGGTTAGTTTTTTTTGTCCATACATGCCACCCACTATGGGAGTTAATCCATAGGAGAAACCTGTACTGAAAATAATTGCGAGATTAAAAAGATTGTTCACAAAAGAGGCAGCTGCCAGTCCGTTTGTGCTGTGTTGCCCAATCATAAGTGTATCGGCAAAGCCGAGGATAATCATCCCCAGTTGTCCAATCACGATGGGTACTCCTAAAACAAAAAGGGCTTTATAGTGTCCTTTATATTCAGTTAACCTTACCATTTTTATAATATAATATACAACTGCTTGATGGTTGGAAAGCTCTTCCGGCCAAATCCCTGAGATGGGAAACGGTTACCGAACGGTAGTTATCGACTTCTTTCTCCAAATCTTCGGCTTTGCCAATCAACTCGAACCATGCCAGATTTGTTGCAACACTCTGGTAGTTTATGTTTCCGAAAATGTGGCCCGATTCAAACTTATTTTTTACTTTTTCCAGTTCCTGATTGTTTATTAATTCGGTTTGAAGTATCTGCAATTCATCCCAAACTGCTTGTTCGGCCTGCTCCAGCGATATGCCTGTGTTGGGTTTTCCGCTAATTTGAAACAAACCGGGATCTATACTGCCCGATATATAGGCATCGATACTCGAGAATATCCGTTTATCTCTTACCAAGTGCTGTTGCAACCTGCTCGATTGACCATTGCTTAATATATCCGATAGAATATCGAAAGCATAATAATCGGGGCTTAACCTATCGCTCATGTGAAAGTTCATAAACAAAGAGTCGACAGGAACATCGCGCAACACTTCCATACGTTTTTGTTCGGTTTGCCGGGGTTCTTGTGGTAGTTTCCTTTTGGCAATCTCGCGCTGCGAAATGGGTCCAAACCATTTTTCGGTTAGTGCCACAGCTTTTTCGAAAGATATATTTCCGGTAACAGCAATTATTGCATTGTTGGGAGCATAGAAGCGGAAAAAGAAATCTTTTACTTCATCGAGTGTAGCATTCGCAATATGCGATAATTCTTTTCCGATTGTTGGCCACTGATAAGGATGCACACTGTATGCCTGCGCCCGGGTTAGATGGTCAACATCGCCATAAGGCTGATTCAAACATCTTTGCTTAAACTCTTCCATCACTACTCCTTTTTGAACATCAAGGCCTTTAAGGTTGAAGTCGAGACTTAACATGCGGTCGGACTCCAGCCAAAAGCCAGTTTCTACATTCTGATGGGGGATGGTGAGGTAGTAGTTGGTGATGTCGTTATTGGTCCATGCATTATTCTCTCCTCCGGCTAGCTGCAATGGTTCATCATAATCGGGTATATGAGCCGACCCTTCGAACATCAGGTGCTCAAAAAGGTGAGCAAACCCGGTATGCTCCGGGTCTTCATCACGGGCGCCCACATTGTATAAAATGTTAAGGGCAACCATTTGTGTGCTCAAATCCTCTGAATGTACAAGCCTCAATCCGTTGGACAGAGTATGCTTCTTTATCTTCATTCTGAAACAGTTACTTTGATGATTTTTACATCTTCTTCCGGACGATCCTGCGAGTTGGTTTCTACCTCCTGAATCTTTTCTACTACATCCATGCCTTCTACTATTTCGCCAAACACAGTGTATTCGTTATCCAGATGAGGGGTTCCTCCTACTGTAGTATATGCTTTAATCTGTTCGGGAGTAAATTTGAATTCAGGCATTTTAGCAGCTTTCTTTTTAGCTTCTGCTTCCAGTTTATCCTGCAGTTTCTGCAAGCCGGCAGTGTCGTTAGCCTGCTGCATCTTTTGGATTTCGTCCCTGTGTTCGCCTGCCAACGAATAGAATAACGAGTTAATCTTTGCATTCATGTTATTCTTATTGGCTTCCATTGACAACAAAGTTTCCTCATCGTACACTTTACCGGTTACAATATAAAATTGACAGCCCGATGATTCTTTGTCAGGATTTACATTATCACCCATACGGGCAGCCGACAGTGCTCCTTTTTTATGAAAAAGTTGTGGATACACAAACTCGGCAGGAATAGTGTAGCCAACATCACCACTGCCTAGCATCTGTCCCTTTGTAGCTGTTCTGGAATCCGGATCGCCGGCCTGAATCATGAAATCTTTTATAACCCGGTGAAACAAGGTGCCTTCGTAAGTTCCTTCTTTTGCCAATTTGACAAAATTATCTCTGTGTTTAGGGGTTTCATCGTATAGTTTCACTACGATATTACCCATAGTAGTTTCAATCGTTACCATATAGTTATGTTTTTTGTTTGATTGGCATGCTGTAAATACAGCAGCCGCAATAAATAATAGTGTGAATAATTTCGTTTTCATTGCGTAATTCTTTAATAATTTGCAGCAAAAGTACGATTTAATTATAAAAGTTTTACCTTTGTGTGGTAAAAGTAGTAAAAACCTGCCAATGAGATCTCTGCTGATTGTCGAAGATGATATTACTTTTGGTATGATGTTGGAAACATGGTTGAGTAAAAAAGGTTTTCAAGTATCATCAGCAAGTAATATTGCCCGCGCAAGGAAATGTATTGAAAAGAAGAAGATTGATATTATACTATCCGATTTACGTTTACCGGATGGTGATGGTATATCTCTTCTGAAATGGATTGGTGATAATGGAATGCAGATTCCAATTATCATTATGACAAGCTATGCCGATATTCAATCGGCTGTTCAAGCAATGAAGCTGGGCGCTAACGATTACATAGCCAAGCCAGTAAACCCCGAAGAACTTCTGAATAAAATTAACGAAGCATTGTCTGTTCCTACCGAAAAGAAACCAATTGTAACAACAGGAGTAACAAGTCCGCCACGTTCAACTGTTTATCTGGAAGGCGATAGTGAGGCAGCACAAAAGCTATACAATTATGTGGCACTGGTTGCACCCACCAATATGTCTGTGCTTATAAACGGAGCAAGTGGAACAGGTAAAGAATATGTGGCACGCAGAATACACGAACTCAGCAATCGCAAAGACAAACCTTTTATCCCTATTGACTGTGGAGCTATTCCAAAGGAATTGGCTGCATCCGAATTTTTTGGCCACATGAAAGGTTCGTTCACTGGTGCTTTAGCCGATAAAACCGGTGCATTTATTGAAGCAAACGGCGGCACTATCTTTCTCGACGAGATTGGTAATCTGGGATACGAAATCCAGATACAATTGTTGCGGGCATTGCAAGAACGAAGAATTCGTCCAATTGGATCGAACAAAGAAGTAGAGGTTGACATCCGGTTGATATCGGCCACTAACGAGAATCTGGAACAGGCCATTGAGAAAGGGAACTTCAGGGAAGATTTATATCACCGTATCAATGAGTTTACGCTTCATATACCTGCACTGAAGGAGAGAAAAGAAGATATTCTGTTATTTGCAAACTTGTTTCTTGAACATGCAAAAGAAGAGTTCCACAAAGACATAAAAGGTTTCGATGATAAAGCCTCATCAACTATTTTAGAATATCACTGGCCAGGCAACCTGCGCCAAATGAAGAATATTATAAAGCGGGCAACATTGTTGGCACAGGGCGAATACATCACTACCAACGATTTAGATGATGAGTTAACGGCTACCTCCACTCCTACCGTTACTGCTCCTGCTACCAATAACCTGGCTTTACACGACGAAAATACTGAGAAAGAACATATTCTGGAAGTATTAAAGCGCACCGGATATAATAAAAGTAAAGCTGCGCAACTTTTGAATATAGACAGAAAAACCCTCTACAATAAAATAAAGCTATACGGTCTTGATGTGTAAACTGTGGAAAAATTCCACAGTTGTTTCCACAGTTTCCACACAGGTCCACACTTTGGCACACTTCCCCACTCTACCTAACCCACTGAATATCAACGAACAAACTTTTTCCGCCCAGTTTGGCACAAGCTTTGGCATATATTAAGTGTGAAAAACTTCGGTTAACAGACATAATAATAAACCTTAACTATAAAAAAGCTGTTAACTACATTGTGAATGTTTGTGTCGGTGGTTACACACTTTTATCTCGAAACCCCAAATGGTTGATCAATAAGAGAGAGAAAACAGAGTGCATAAAAATGGAGATGAAGTGTGACCCCAAAATCTACGGCTAGAGAGCCTTGAGACAGAGAATTGGCAGTTGAGCCGCTGGGTGTGGTACCTAGCGGCCAATTTTGCTGAATGTATTAAGCACATTTAAGAAAGCTGTTCCCCCTTGTCTATTCTGGGAGCAGCTTTTTTAATGTGCCAATATGCTAATATGTCAATGTGCCAATTTCTAATGTGCCAATTTTAATGCGCAGCCAATTGGCATATTGGCATATTTGCACATTGACACATTAGAAACCCTTCCAAAGATTATCTTCAGGCACAGGTGCTTCAAGTTCTATCTTTTCTTTCGAAACCGGATGAATGAAACTTACTGTTCGCGCATGCAAACTGATACTGCCATCCGGATTTGAGCGTGGAAACCCATACTTCAAATCTCCTTTAATGGGACACCCCATTTTAGCAAGTTGGCAACGTATCTGATGATGCCGTCCTGTTTTCAAATCAATTTCAAGCAGATAGTAATTATCCGATCGGGCAATCAGTTTATAATCAAGGATAGCTTTTTTAGAGTTGGGTACCTCTTTAGGATAAGCATAGCTTTTGTTTTGCTTTTCGTTTCGCACCAGATAGTGCACCAACTCACCCTCGGTATGCTCGGGAGCGTTTTTAACAATGGCCCAATAGGTCTTTTTAACGTCACCGGTTCTAAACATTTCGTTGAGGCGCGAAAGCGCTTTGCTGGTTTTGGCAAAGATCACTAATCCGCTAACAGGCCTGTCTAACCGATGGGTAACTCCAAGAAACACATTTCCCGGTTTCTGATATTTCTCTTTCAAATATTCCTTTACCGTTTCCGATAAAGGAATATCTCCTGTTTTATCACCCTGAACTATTTCCGAGGGTGCTTTATTTACAACTACTATATGGTTGTCTTCGTAAACAACAGTCATATTACATATTCATACCGCCATCGCAAAGCAATACCTGGCCCGAAACATACGACGACATATCAGATGCAAGGAACGTTGCTACATTTGCAACATCCTCGGGAGTACCTCCACGACGTAAAGGAATTGTTTTTGCCCATTCGGCTTTTACTTCATCGGTAAGTTGGTCGGTCATTTCAGTGATAATAAATCCGGGAGCAATAGCATTGGCACGGATTCCGCGTGAGCCTAATTCTTTTGCTATAGATTTAGCCAAACCAATCATACCAGCTTTTGATGCCGAATAGTTACATTGTCCGGCATTACCCGATACACCCACAACCGACGACATATTGATAATGCTACCACCCTTCTGACGCATCATTACAGGTGTACAAGCATGGATAAAGTTAAATGCCGATTTGAGGTTTACATTGATAACCATATCCCATTGTTGCTCGCTCATACGCATCATTAAACCATCGCGGGTGATACCTGCATTGTTTACCAGGATATCTATGCGACCAAATTCTTTATGTATTTCAGCTACTACCTTAGCTGTATCTTCAAAATCAGCTGCATTCGATGCATATCCTTTTGCTTTTACACCATAAGCGGCAATTTCTTTTTCTGTATTC
Source organism: Bacteroides sp. 519 (assembly GCF_010500955.1). Taxonomy (GTDB): domain Bacteria; phylum Bacteroidota; class Bacteroidia; order Bacteroidales; family Bacteroidaceae; genus Bacteroides. Next base: position 74,956 of record NZ_QVMJ01000024.1, on the reverse strand, counting down.
AACGCATTTTCGTCTATTGCCAAATCTGTGAATGCAATATTAGCTCCTTCCGAAGCAAATTTCAAAGCGATAGCTTTACCAATGCCACGAGCAGCACCGGTTACGATTGCAGTTTTTCCTTCTAATAATCCCATAATTTAAGTTTTAAAGTTTTGAGTAATGAGTTTTGAGTAATGAGTTTTGATGCTGCATAGAACTCAAAACTCACAACTTAAAACTCAGTACTCTAATTATTGTTTTTTCGTTGCATGCAGTGCACCAAACACTATGTTGGCCACATATTTCTTTTTAGTTGATAAATCAAGTCCTTCGCCAATACGTCCGCGGATATAAGGAACTTCAATTCCTTTCAGGCAATAATGTATCAGGTCGGCAGTCATATCCACATCGTCAACATGGAAAACGCCTTTTTCCTGTCCTTCTTGCAATACTTTGCGGAACAATTGTCGTTCTTTGCAATCAAATCTCTTACGCACATTTTCCACACGCCATATATCGCGGAAAAAATCGGCTCTTAATGTACCATTACGATACACTACTTCTTTCACTACGTCCAAACGTGTATAAATCAGTTCCACAATTTTGCGTTCGGGCGATATGCTTCGTTCCACAACACGCGTCAATGTTTCGGAAAGGATTTCCAGTTCAGACTGTACTACAGCAAGATAAACCTCGTCTTTGCTTTTAAAATAGGTATAGAGTGTTCTTCTTCCTTTTTTTGAAGCAACGGCGATGTCATTCATGGTAGTACCTTCTACTCCCGTCTTAGCAAAAAGCTGACGGGCAATATCTACTAACTTGGCTCTTGTTTTTGATACAGGCATAAAATTGCACATTGCTTAATAATGTGAGCAAAAATACTTTTTTATTTTATACAATACAAAAAAAACAGGGTTATTATTAACATTTAAAACTTAACAACAGTTGAAACGCCAAGTTGCATTAAGTTACGTATGAACAACTTTGCCAACACAGGTGTTTAATTTATAAAACATATAATTATGAGTAATAGAGATAGATTAGAACAAGAAGTACAACTGGCCAAAGAACGGTTGGAAAATATGCCGGCAGATACTCCGACAAATATTAAGAAGATTCTGGAAGATGAATATGTGCAATTATCCTTCGACTTAAATAATTTCGTTGATGAGGACGATAATAATGATTAAAAAAACAACTTAATACAATACTATATATCAGCAAATTACGAATTGTCGACCAGAAATAAATAAAAATAATTATCGAATTATTTGTTTCTTATAAAAAAAGCAGTACCTTTGCACTCACAAAACATCGCGGAGTGGAGCAGTTGGTAGCTCGTTGGGCTCATAACCCAAAGGTCGTAAGTTCGAGTCTTGCCTCCGCAACTTAGAAAAAGCGCTTAAGGAATCCTTAAGCGCTTTTTTAGTTAATAGGGTTATGGGGCTGACCCCAGATGCTAAAATGCTGCATTTCGTTCAATCGAAATGCTGCATTTTGAAAGTGTGAAATGCAGCATTTTGAAATCACGATTTGCAGCATAAAAATTAGTACTGATTTATGAATGGATGAAATTTGACATACGGTTGTATTCGTCTACCTTTTTTTTATATTAACGTTGGTGATATCGACAACCTATTATCATGAAAATAAAATATTTACTGGGAGGTCTGGCTTTTACAACACCATTCGTTGCGTAATCAGAATCCCTTCGATATTAAATCTTCCACCATTTTCATATATTCTCCCGGAATATTTAAACCCGAAATGCTTTTTCTTTTAATATCGACAATTTCTGCATGCGAGGCACCATGTATCAGATAGAAATTCTCGCCCCACTCGGCCGATTGGGCACTTATGATACCATCATTGTGTCCGGCAACCTTCTTTATATAATTATAGGTAAGAAAATAAGAGAGATCATCAAAACTATTCTTCAATACAGCACAACAACTGCAGTAATAAACGTCTGTACTATCCGGATTTTTCAAATTAAACTCTTTCATGCTTTTTGTCGATAAATCGATAGTTGCTCCATATGGATTGGGAGCTTTATCGCCATACAGTTTCGCAAGAAACTCTGCTATCTTGCGCGCCAGAGGTGTCTGTATTTGCTTAAATCCAAGAATATAATCTACAATTTCTACTCCCCGATGAGGAGTAGAAACTGTTGTTAAACTTGCTATCTTGTTTGCATATCCTAAACTACTGATAAGATACCGTGCATCAATTCCGCCTTTTGAATGTGCAATAATATTTACTTTAGAAGCTCCTGTTTGATTTAAAACTGCATCAACAGACTTTTGAAGAGACTGCGCATTCGTTTCAATATTTCCCCACGAATCCATATTTCCCCAAAACACATTAACTCCACTACGTTTCAATACAGAGGGAATCCGTCCCCAAAAAAGAGTATTGTCTTTCGCTGCAATACCATGTACAAGAATTAAAGGATATTTTAGTGTAACACTCATGTAATAGAATAAACTTTTCAAAGTTATTTTTATTATTTTAAGGGGCAAGATACAAACTTTATGTCGAACATATCCCCAGAGTCAATAAAAATAGTTATTTTTGCAGTCTGATAATACATCAATCAAACTATGAAACTGGATCAACTTACCGCAATATCTCCTATTGACGGTCGATATAGAGGCAAAACTGAAGCTTTTGCTAATTATTTCTCTGAATTTGCTCTTATTAAATACAGGGTACAGGTAGAAGTGGAATACTTTATTGCACTATGCAATCTTCCCTTGCCGCAATTAACCGGGCTCAAACCCGAAACATACGAATCACTCCGAAACATCTATCGCAATTTTACAGAAGAAGATGCTCAACGTGTTAAGAACATAGAGAGTGTAACCAATCACGATGTAAAAGCTGTAGAATATTTCCTGAAAGAGGAATTCGACAAACTGGGTGGACTGGATGCGTATAAAGAGTTTATACACTTCGGACTTACATCGCAGGATATCAATAATACTTCTGTACCGCTTTCGGTAAAAGATGCAATTCAAGAAGTGTACAATCCGTTGATGAACGAACTTATCGACCAACTTAAGCAATATGCTAATGAGTGGAAAGATATTCCTATGCTTGCAAAAACCCACGGTCAGCCAGCATCACCAACCCGCTTAGGCAAGGAAGTGATGGTATTTGCATACCGCATGGAAAAGCAAATGGAAATACTGAACAACATTCCGTTTACAGCCAAATTTGGAGGCGCAACAGGTAACTTCAATGCACACAATGTGGCCTATCCCGGAATTGACTGGAAAGCTTTTGGCAATCGGTTTGTGAAAGAAAACCTTGGCTTAGAACGCGAAGAATATACTACCCAGATATCCAATTACGACAATCTGTCGGCTGTTTTTGATGCACTGAAACGCATCAACACCATTATGATTGATATGAACAGGGATTTCTGGCAATATATCTCAATGGAGTACTTCAAGCAAAAAATCAAAGCAGGCGAAGTAGGTTCAAGTGCCATGCCTCATAAGGTTAACCCTATTGACTTTGAAAATGCCGAAGGTAATCTGGGAATAGCCAGTGCATTACTGGAACATCTATCGGCTAAATTACCCATATCCCGTTTACAACGCGACCTTACAGACTCAACTGTGTTGCGCAACGTAGGCGTGCCATTAGGCCATATTTCGATAGCTATACAAAGCTCGCTGAAAGGATTGCGTAAATTATTGTTGAACGAGGCTGCCATTTACAACGATTTGGATAATTGCTGGAGCGTTGTTGCCGAAGCAATTCAAACCATTTTACGTAGAGAAGCCTATCCTAACCCTTACGAAGCATTAAAAGCGTTAACCCGTACAAACGAAGCTATCAACGAAAAGTCGATAAAAGAATTTATTGAGGGATTAAACGTAAATGAAGATATTAAAAAAGAATTGAGAGCTATAAATCCCCGCAATTATACGGGAATCTAGTCTGAATTAAAGGCCGTGAGGCCACTAGTTATAATTTTATTCGAATAAAGGCATGAATACAGAAAATGAATCTTGGCGCGAAAATTCCAATGAAGAAGACGCCAGCCGTGATGGTAACAGAGTTTACAACAGAGACGGGTACAACCGTCGGGATGACAACAACCGTTCCTATAACCGAGACAGTAGTAGCTATAATCGCGACAATAACAGTAGCTATAACCGTGAAAGCCGCCCAAGCAGACCGTATGGTGAAAGATCATCGTATGGCGAAAGATCATCGTATGGCGACAGACCACAACGCACTTCGTACAATAGGTATGGTAGCAACGACCGTTCTTCGAACTACAACCGCAATAGTGGCGATCGTCCACAAAGATCTTCCTATAACAGGGACGACAACAACTCGGGATATAACCGGGAAGGTGGAGAACGTCAGTATCGCCCACGTTTTAATCGTGAAGAAGGTAGCGACAACCGTAGCGGATACAACCGCAACACAGGTGATCGTCCACAACGTTCTTATAATTCCAATTATAACAGGAATTCAGATTACAACAGAGGTTCATCTAACTACAGCCGTACTAATAATGCCGAAAGCACTGATGGTACTGAAAAGCCAAGACGTAAAATCACAAGCAATTCATACAACCCTAACAGTAGCGGTGATTCATACGGAAACAGTGGTAATAGCTATGGAAATAGCAGAGGCGGTTACGGAAACAGCAACTATGGTAACAATAGTGGCTATGGAAACAGCGGTGGTTATGGAAACAGAAACTCCAGCGATCGTCCACGCCGGCCTAGATTTACTCCAAACGGAGGAAGCAACAATTACAACAATGGCGGTGGTTACAACAACGGTGGTTATAACAACGGCGGTGGTTACAGACAGCAAGGAGGAGGATATTCGCGTCCGGTTCGCCGTACCGGAGATTATGATCCGAATGCTAAATACAGTCAAAAGAAACGAATTGAATATAAGGAGCAGTTCACCGATCCTAATGAGCCAATCCGCTTAAATAAATTCCTGGCTAATGCCGGAGTATGTTCGCGTCGTGAGGCCGATGAATTTATCACCTCAGGAGTAGTAACTGTAAATGATGAAGTAGTAACAGAATTAGGAACAAAAATCAAACGTACAGACCTTGTTAAGTTTCACAATGAGGCTGTAAGTATTGAACGTAAGGTATATATCCTTTTAAATAAACCTAAGAACTGTGTAACAACATCAGATGATCCACAAGAACGTAGCACAGTAATGGACTTTGTAAAAGGAGCCTGTACTGAACGTATTTATCCTGTTGGACGTCTCGACCGTAATACTACAGGTGTTCTGTTGTTAACAAATGATGGTGACTTGGCATCAAAACTTACTCACCCTCAATACCTGAAAAAGAAAATATACCAGGTAACAACTGATAAGAACGTAACCAAAGCTGATATGGAGCAAGTACTTGCCGGTATTAAGTTGGACGAAGAAACCGAAATAAAAGCTGATGCTATTAGTTATGTCGACGATATCAAACGTGATATGGTAGGAATCGAAATCCACTCCGGTCAAAATCGTATTGTTCGTCGTATATTCGAATCATTAGGTTACAGAGTTATCAAGCTCGACCGCGTTTATTTTGCCGGACTCACTAAAAAGGGACTAAGACGTGGCGACTGGCGTTATTTAACCGAAAATGAAGTAAGCTACCTCAGAATGGGATCGTTTACTTGATTTACAATTTGACGATTTACGATTTACGATCAAAATAACATCGTGAATCACCAATTATAACAAGAGCAGATTTGCAGATTTACGGTTTACAATTGATTTTACAATGTAATTTCAATCGTAAATCGTAAATTTGTAAATCGTAAATTAAAAATTTTATGGAAAAGATTAGTAGAACAAAGATTATCGATTTGTTGGCTTCCGATAAATTTGGAACAACAATCAATGTGAAAGGTTGGGTACGCACCCGTAGAGGAAGTAAACAAGTGAATTTCATCGCATTAAATGACGGTTCTACAATAAATAATATACAGGTAGTTGTTGATTTGGCAAACTTCGACGAAGAGATGCTGAAACTTATTACTACTGGTGCATGTATTAGTGTAAATGGTACATTGACAGAGTCGGTAGGCTCTGGTCAAAGCGCTGAGGTACAAGCTACCGAAATCGAAGTTCTTGGTGCAGCCGATAACACTTATCCTTTGCAAAAGAAAGGTCACTCGATGGAATTTCTACGCGAAGTGGCTCACTTGCGCCCACGTACCAACACATTTGGAGCTATCTTCCGTATTCGTCACCACATGGCTATTGCCATACATAAGTTCTTTCACGACAGGGGATTCTTCTATTTCCATACTCCTATCGTTACAGGATCGGATTGTGAAGGCGCCGGACAAATGTTTCAGGTTACTACCATGAACCTGTACGATCTGAAACACGACGAAACAGGAGCAATAGATTATAAGAACGATTTCTTTGGAAAACAAACCAGCCTGACAGTATCCGGTCAGTTGGAAGGAGAGTTGGCTGCAATGTCATTGGGAGCGATTTACACATTTGGTCCTACATTCCGTGCCGAAAACTCAAATACTCCACGCCACCTGGCAGAGTTCTGGATGATTGAGCCGGAAGTTGCTTTCAATGAAATTGAGGACAACATGCAACTGGCCGAAGATTTCATCAAGTACTGTTTGCAGTGGGCATTAGATAACTGTATGGATGATATTCAGTTCTTGAACAACATGTTCGACAAAGAATTGATTGACCGTTTGAACTTTGTTCTTTCAAACGAATTTGTACGTCTTACTTATACCGAAGGGGTAGAAATACTCGAAAAGGCTGTAGCCGATGGTCATAAGTTTGAATTCCCAATATTCTGGGGTGCCGATTTAGCTTCGGAACACGAACGTTACCTGGTGGAAAACCACTTCAAGAAGCCGGTTATTTTGACTGATTACCCAAAAGAAATCAAATCATTCTACATGAAACAGAATGAAGATGGTAAAACAGTTCGTGCCATGGATGTACTGTTCCCTAAGATTGGCGAAATTATTGGTGGTTCGCAACGTGAAGAGGATTACGAGAAACTGTCGCGTCGTGCCAAAGAAATGGGAGTACCCGAAAAAGATATCTGGTGGTACATGGATACACGCCGTTACGGTACTGCACCCCACTCTGGCTTCGGACTTGGGTTTGAACGCTTATTACTGTTTGTTACAGGCATGAGCAATATTCGTGATGTGATTCCTTTCCCACGTACACCGAATAATGCGGAATTCTAAGTAAAAGTATTGAATATATATGTGAGGGATACTCTTGGGGGTATCCCTTTTTTATGCTATGTGTGTAGTATAATGTAATAAACCTGATTTTACTTCTTCATTCGGATATCCCAATTTACACATACGAAACCGTTCATCATACGATTTAATTGTTAGATATCCCATTCGATAAAGCATTTGTGTAGTATTTCCCCAATTTGTCTGGTCATAAGCTAAAAATACAGTTGACACTTCAATATCTTCAAGTCCACGCAAATCCATATCGGTTTTCTTCAACATTTCGACCAGAAAAGTAGGTGTACCGCTGGCAAACCAATAATGCTCAAACATACCCGAAGACAAACAATTCAACACACTGAACGGGTTAAACATTCCTACCATATTGTTGTAACTGAAATGATAACCATCGTACATGCGGGTAAGCCTTTGTACAGCCATCTCACGAGATATGTTATTGTTTTGGGCAAGCGTTTCTAATCCAGGTGCAAAATTGTCTTCTATTTCCTGTTGTGTTAATCCACAAAGATCGGCAAAGCGCGGATCGAAACTGATATCCATTAATTGATTAAGATTACTGAATATCCCTACCTGAGCAAATTTAGTAACCCCAGTAATAAAAACAAATTGAATCCATTCATCAGCATCTTTAAGTACTGTGTAAAAAGCAGTTAGTATCTCACGGAAATCATCTTGAAGTTTTTCATCATGGAAACTACGCAAGAGAGGTTTATCATATTCATCAATTAGTACCACAACACGAAGCCCTGTCTTTTCATAAGCACTTTTAATTACTTCCATAAAGCGTCCGGAATGAGTAATTCCTTTACCACCGGTTTCGTACAACTCTTCCCATTCAAGGAGTTTCCGCTCAAGTATATCATACAAGCTTTGTCGGTTTTCATACCTTTCCGCATTCAAACTGAGCTTAATTACAGGATATGTTTTCCAGTCTTTTTCTACTGTTTCAATAAAGAGCCCTTTGAAAAGTTCTTTCTTTCCCAGAAAGTAAGCCTCTAAAGTAGAAAGCATCAAACTTTTACCAAACCGACGAGGACGGCTCAGGAAATAAGGGTTGCCCATCTGAATCAGTTTATACATCTGTGATGTTTTATCTACATACAGATAGCCCTCGCTACGAAGTTTTTCAAAACTTTGTATACCTATGGGATAACGACGGGGGAAACGGGTATCGGCTGAATTATTCATACTATCTATAACAGTTATTCGAGCATTACAGTTTACTCTAAAACACAAATGTAATCATTTAGAGTTAACTTTCAATACTCATCTTTCATCTTTCAACTAAAATACTTACCTTTGCCACCATCATCAAGGGGTGCCTACTTATGGCTGAGATTAAACCCTTATAACCTGATGCGGATAATGCCGCCGTAGGAATGAGATTATGGAACCAAAACAAAGATATTTTACCGCATTAACTATTGCCGGCTCCGATAGTGGAGGTGGGGCAGGCATTCAGGCTGATCTGAAAACCTTTGCCGCTCTGGGCATATTCGGAACATCTGTAATAACAGCTATTACCGCTCAAAATACGCACGAAGTCCGTTCGGTAGAAGTATTATCCCCCCAAATTATACGCACACAACTGCAAACTGTATTAAGCGACATCACTATTGATGCCGTTAAAACCGGAATGTTGCCCAATGCCGAAATCATTGAGGTAGTTGCCCAAACCATAGACCAGTACAAGCTGCCGAATCTGGTTGTTGATCCCGTACTGGTTTCAACCAGCGGCTCGCAACTGACTTCGGATAAGGCTATCTCTGCCTTTCGCTCATTATTATACAAGCGAGCAACGCTGATAACTCCCAATATCCCCGAAGCAGCCAGGCTATCGGGCATTGAGATAAACAACGAAAACGATATACACCGGGCAGCCGATGTATTGCTGGCCGAGGGATGTTGTGCTCTTTTAATTAAAGGAGGCCATCGGGCAGGCAAACAATCTACCGATATTCTTTTTACCCCCAATCAATCTCCCGTTTCTTTTTCTGTACCGTTTGTAAAGTCGAACAATCTGCACGGTACCGGTTGTACGTATGCATCGGCCATAACGGCCTGTTTGGCGCAAGGGTACGAGCTGATTAAATCGGTGGAGATGGCAAAGAGTTACATAACTGCTGCCATTGAAGCCGGAAAAGATATCACCACCGGACAAGGAAACGGACCGCTAAATCACTTCTTTTCGCCGCAACCACTAAAAACAAAAAAGATATGACTGTTTATGTAAACCAAAAACCGTACGAGGTTAAAGAAGGCATATCCCTTGCCGATTTTATGGAGAGTACAGGCATTAAACTACTTGGAATTGCCGTAGCTATTGATTATGAAGTAATACCCAAAGCCCGATGGACAGAAGTACTACTGACTGATGGAGTAGAACTGATGCTAATCCATGCCGTATCGGGAGGATAGCCAGATGAAACTAATTGTTATTACGCCCGAAAAGGAGTTGTATAATGAAGCGGCCATCATAAACCTGTTGTTTAAAGAAGGGTTAGAGACTTTGCATCTGCGGAAACCTTACTCCACCCAACAACAACTGGCCGCTATTCTGGAAGAAATTAAACCGGAGTATCGTACCCGGATTATGCTGCACGATCATTTTTCGCTTGCCGGAGAATATACAATAAAAGGAGTACATCTTAACCGAAGAAACCCGGAGCCTCCGCAAAAAGAGTCTCTAACGATTAGTAAATCGTTTCATTCCTTGAGTGAATTAACCGATACGGACAACTGGGAGTATGGCTTTCTGAGTCCTATATTCGATAGTATCTCTAAAACAGGATATAATAAAGCATTCACAAACAGCGAGTTAATTGCTGCAAGGGATAAAGGGATTATTAATCACCGGATATACGCATTAGGCGGAATATCAATAGATAAAATTCCGCTGGTAGCCGGTTATGGTTTTGGAGGGGTGGCTGTTCTGGGTTCACTTTGGGGTAATTTTCACCTGGATGGGGATATAGATGCACTGCTTACCCGGTTTTATAGATTACAAAACAAGTTATGAAAAAGAACACAATATGAACGGATTATTATTTATCACCCATTGTACTGATAGATATACCTATCTGCAATCGGCAGAAATTGCATTGAAAGGAGGTTGCAAAAATATACAGCTCCGGATGAAAGACTCACCAGTTGCCGAAGTAGAACAAACAGCCATCAAAACCAAAGAATTGTGCGATGCTTACGGTGCCCAACTTTACATTGACGATCATGTACAGGTTTGCCTGAATGTAAAAGCTACCGGCGTTCACCTTGGTAAGCTGGATATGCCACCTGCCGAAGCCAGAAAAATACTGGGAAACAATTTTGTGATTGGTGGAACAGCCAATACTTTCGAAGATATCCGGCACCTTGTTTCGCAGGGAGTAGATTACATTGGGCTGGGACCATTCCGTTTCACAACCACCAAAAAGAATCTTAGTCCCGTTCTCGGACTATCCGGTTATCAGGAGATAATAGCCCAATGCAGGCTGCACAGCATAGATATCCCCATTCTGGCTATTGGCGGAATTACATTGAACGATATCCCAGTATTGATGCGCACTGGTATTGCCGGTATTGCTTTATCATCAACCATATTACAAGCTGATGACCCGATAATGGAAACAAACCGGATTTTAACTTTCATATAAGTAGCATCACGTTCAATACATAATGGTATTCCTTTTGAATGCTATTGCATTTTGTTTCGGAACACCCGGGTGTACGACATGCTAACACCCGGGTGTACACGGTCTGTACACCCAGGTGTACAAGCACCGTACATCCGGGTGTACAAAGAGTGAACACCCGGGTGTTCATAAGCCAAATGCAATGCTTTATAAACACTAAACTTATAGTATAAAAGATATGAAGAAGTTAATTATTGCAGGAAAAGAGTTCGATTCACGGCTCTTTTTAGGAACTGGGAAATTCAGTTCCAATACCGTAATGCGTGAAGCCATTGCGGTATCACAAACTCAAATGGTTACTGTAGCCATGAAACGCCTCGACTTAGAGAACAAAGAAGACGATATGTTGGTGCATATTCAAAAGCCCGGCATTCAATTATTACCCAATACTTCGGGCGTTCGGAATGCTAAAGAGGCTGTTTTTGCTGCTCAACTGGCACGCGAAGCCTTTGAAACAAACTGGCTGAAACTAGAAATTCATCCCGATCCGCGCTATTTGCTGCCCGACCCGATAGAGACACTTAAAGCCACTGAAGAACTTGCCAAACTTGGTTTTGTGGTTTTACCATACATACAAGCCGATCCGGTATTGTGCAAATTGCTTGAAGGTGCCGGGGCGGCTACGGTAATGCCGCTGGGCGCTCCCATAGGAACAAATCGGGGATTGCTTACGCGCGATCTGCTGGAAATCATTATTGAGCAAAGCAATATACCAGTGGTTGTAGATGCGGGCATAGGTGCTCCATCGCATGCAGCCGAAGCACTGGAGATGGGTGCTGATGCAGTATTGGTAAATACAGCTATAGCTATAGCGGGAGATCCGGTAGCCATGGCCCGTGCTTTCTGCCTTGCCGTTGAGGCTGGTCGAATGGCTCATGAGGCACGATTGGCGGGGAAAACACCGGTGGCCGATGCGAGTAGTCCGTTAACTTCATTTCTGATGTAACCTAACTAATCCGACAATATGCCAATGCGACAATATGCCAATTGGCTGCGCATTGTTAATTGGCACATTGGCATATTGGCACATTAACACATTATCATTTATGAAATTAAATCAACGTATAACATATCCTTCTTCTAATAAAATCTATGTGAAGGGGAAAATACATCCGGTGGCTGTTGGCATGCGTGCCGTTTCGCAACTGGATACCATTAAAATAGAAAACGGAAAAAGGTTGGTAGAAGAGAATCCTACCGTAACCATTTATGATACAAGCGGCCCTTACTCCGACCCGGATATAGAAATAGATATCAGCAAAGGTTTGCCCCGCTTGCGCGAACAATGGATTGAAAACAGGGAGGATACAGTGCAACTTACCGAATTTACATCCTGTTACAGCAACGAGCGACTACAAAATTCTTCTCTGGATAGTATTCGCTTCCCACTTATCAACTATCCCCGAAGGGCAAAACCGGGCAAGACCGTATCGCAAATGTACTATGCTCAACAGGGAATTATTACCCCGGAGATGGAATATGTAGCTATCCGCGAGAATCTTCAAAACGAGGAACTGGGCATAGAAAGCCATATTACGCCCGGGTTTGTGCGTGAAGAAGTGGCAAGCGGACGAGCCATTATCCCGGCTAACATTAACCATCCCGAAGCCGAACCGATGATTATCGGCACAAACTTCCTAGTAAAGATTAACACCAATATTGGTAACTCGGCCTTGTTATCCGGTATTGACGAGGAAGTAGAGAAGGCACTCTGGAGTTGCAAATGGGGTGGAGATACGCTGATGGACCTCTCTACCGGCGATCACATTCACGAAACACGCGAATGGATTATCCGTAACACACCTGTTCCGGTGGGTACTGTTCCATTGTATCAAACATTGGAGAAAGTGAACGGCCAAATCGCTGCACTGAACTGGGAGATATACCGCGACACCCTGATAGAACAGTGCGAACAGGGAGTTGATTATTTTACTATTCATGCAGGGCTGTTGCGTGCCCATCTGCCACTGGTGAAAGACCGTGTAACGGGAATCGTTTCGCGGGGAGGTTCAATCATTGCCAACTGGATGACTCAACACAACGAAGAGAATCTTTTCTATACCCATTTTGAAGAGATATGCCTCATTTTGAAGCAATACGATGTGGCGGTTTCGTTGGGAGATGGTTTGCGTCCGGGTTCTATTGCCGATGCTAACGACGCTGCCCAGTTTGCCGAACTGTCGGTTCTGGGTGAACTTACAGAGATTGCCTGGAAGCATCATGTACAGGTGTTGATTGAAGGGCCGGGTCATGTACCTATGCACAAAATCAAGCCGAATATAGATGAGCAGCTCAAACATTGCCACGGTGCCCCTTTTTATACATTAGGTCCTTTAACTACGGATATTGCACCGGGGTACGATCATATTACCTCGGCCATTGGTGCGGCACAGATTGCCCGCTATGGTACAGCTATGATTTGTTATGTAACGCCTAAGGAGCATCTGGCTTTACCGGATAAGGAAGATGTGCGCACCGGTGTGGTTGCTTACAAAATTGCGGCTCATGCGGCCGATCTGGCGAAAGGCCATCCGGGAGCGCAGGTAAGAGATAATGCGTTGAGCAAGGCACGCTTCGACTTCCGTTGGAAGGATCAGTTTAATCTGTCTTTAGACCCGGAAAGAGCTTTGGAGTACTACAAAGCCGGAAGGCTGGATGATGAAAGCGGGCATTGTACCATGTGTGGGCCGAATTTTTGCGCGATGAAGTTAACGAAGGAAATGAATGATTGTGAAGGAGGTAAAGTGAGGTAAAGGAGGTAAAGGAGGTAAAGTTTTCCTGCGGCATCGCTTCTTTACCTCCTTTACCTCACCTCTACCTCCTTTACCTCCTTAAAAGAAAAATTTATGCTATTTACAGAACAAATAAACCAATATAACTGGGATGATATCAGATCCCGGATATACGCCAAAACCTCGGCCGATGTTGAACTTGCCCTCTCTGGCAAACGACTCGATATTGAGGACTTTATGGCATTACTATCGCCTGCCGCCCTACCATATCTGGAACAGATGGCAAGGTTAAGCCGTATGTACACACAGCAACGCTTCGGTAAAACCATTCAGTTTTATGTACCTCTCTATCTTACAAACTCATGTGTAAACCACTGTGTGTATTGTGGTTTCAATCATAACAACGATATACACCGCATCATTCTTACCGACGATCAGATATTGCAGGAAGTAGAGGCCATCAAGAAGATTGGCGACTTCCAGCACATTCTTCTGGTTACTGGTGAGAATCCGCGTGCTGCAGGAGCGGATTATATAGAGAATGCTATAAACCTGGTAAAGCCTTATTTTGCATCCATATCTATCGAGGTACAGCCTTTGAAAGAACCCGAATACACCCTATTAACAAAGGCCGGCATGAATGCTGTGTACTGTTATCAGGAAACATACAACCGCGAACGTTACAAAATTTACCATCCAAAAGGTATGAAGTCTAAGTTCGACTGGCGTTTAGATGGCTTCGACCGTATGGGAAAGGCTGGGGTTCATAAAATAGGTCTGGGTGTATTAATCGGGTTGGAAGACTGGCGCACGGATGCAACCTTTATGGCTCTGCATCTTCGTTACCTGCAAAAAACATACTGGCAAACAAAGTATTCCATCTCCTTCCCCCGTATGCGTCCGCATGTGGGTGCAGGGTTTCAGCCCAATGTTATTATGTCGGATAAGGAACTGGCACAGATAATATTTGCTTATCGGTTGTTCGATCATGATATTGAGATTGCGCTATCTACAAGAGAGAATCAGTTGTTCAGAGATAATATGACAACGCTTGGGGTTACTTCGCTCAGTGCGGGGTCTAAAACAGACCCGGGAGGTTATGCGGTGTATAAACAAGAACTGGAACAGTTTGCTGTGAACGATGATCGTTCTCCGGCAGAGGTATTCTCGGCAGTTAAAGGTCAGGGATATGAAGTAATCTGGAAAGATTGGGATCATGCGATACAACCGTAATATAGTTATAGATGGTCTTGGCCAGGAAGGTCAGGCCTTATTGAAAGCATCTAAAGTTCTGGTTATCGGTGGCGGTGGATTAGGCTCACCCGCCTTGTACTACCTTGCTGCCGCAGGAATAGGTACAATAGGAGTTATTGACTACGATACTGTTGATATCACCAATCTGCAACGCCAGATTATTCATTTTACCGAAGATGTAGGAAAACCTAAAGTAGTATCTATCCGGGAAAAGCTACAGGCATTGAATCCGGATATCAATATCATAACCCATAACGAACGTTTTTGCAACAACAATGCAGAAGCGCTCATTGAACCTTACGATTTTATATTAGATTGTGCTGATAATTATGCTACCAAGTTCCTGATTGATGATATCTGTGTACAATTGCATAAACCCTATTGTCATGCCTCGGTAGTAGCCATGCAGGGCGAAGTAATGACATATATTCCCGGTAATGCGTGTTACCGGGATGTGTTTGGTTCGCCACCCGATGATGCCGAAGCGATTACTTCCTCACAAGTGGGAATATTGGGTGCTGTTGCCGGAATAGTTGGTTCTATTCAGGCAACAGAAGCTATTAAGTATATAACAGGGATAGGAGAATTACTTGTTAATCGCTTGCTTATTGTTGATGGGAGGACAATGGGGTTTCAAATGCTGAGGGTTAGGAAAGAGTAAAGGCTGATATGAGGAATCAGCCTTTAATAATTACTTAAATAATAATCTGTATTCCCAGATGAAGCCGTTGTATATTAGCATCCAAGCCAAATTTACTCTTATTAAGCCAAGCTCCCTCTTTTCTATTATTTTCACTCCAGCCCAAAAACAAGTATTGCCCTGATATTTTAACGTTTTTACAGATAGGATATGTTGCTCCAAAAGTAAAGCCCCCTTCGCTGTAGCCACTTTGTCCTCCAGATACATCTCGTTCTGCAATATTGAACTGTGCTTCAATAAATAACTGAAATTTTGAAATAGTCAAATAGTTATAACGTACAAATGGCGTATACATTGTGTATGGATAGTCACGAGTTTCAAAACCCACCTTAAATCCTCCTATTATATACTTATTAAATTGATAACCAATAGTTGGTGTAATAATAATATAATTACCATTATGAGTATCAGCATAAGAGACTGTTCCTTCTATGAGAAAACCTTTCTCTTTGATTTGTGCTTTTATTGGGTTAACCGATAAAATAGCTAGGATAGCAACTAGAATAATTTGAGTTTTCATTATACCATATAATTATCTTGGAGGATATATATTTATAATTTCCTGCCTGTCATTATCAAAATTGTAATATTTATTATCAAGGTAAAGTCCTAGACTTCCATCAGAATAAAAACCATCATTAGTTCCATTCCAACCCCAATTCATGTGGAATCTTTCTGATGAATACTGAAACTCTTCATGTGTATATATATAAGACATCTCAGAGGGATCTGGACCATGGATAGAAATAATTGCCTTTTTCTTTGTCTCATAATTCTAAATTTAAATGTTTAATAAAAGATTTACTATCTTGGGAATTATGCATCAAAAGTATATACAGATAAGTTAAATGATTTCTTGATTTGTCTATTTTGTTTCTTGATTTGTCTAAAACAGAATTTAATATTACTTTTGTTATATAAAAAAGAACATGCTAACTGATATAAGTGCAGAACTTGAAAAAGAATTTGGTGCACATGCCACACCAGAGCGAGAAAAATTTAATGAAGAGGCATATGCTTTCTATACTGAACAAATACTCCTTGAAGCAAAAAAAGAAGAGATAATTAAAGAATAACTTGCATACATTGCAGAAACATATTATATTTATACTATAATTAAAGACCCGCTATCCTTTCTTGGATAGCCTGAGCCACTTTTTAGTGGCTTTTTTAGTTATTATAGAATAACACCGATCTTTTCAGCCTAAATTTTGTTTCTTTTGTATAACATCATTAGCAACAATTTAACATGACTAAAAAGTGGATAAAGAGAATAGTTATTGGTTTATCAACCCCAATAGCTATTCTTTTAATAATCATTATTCTATTATACATACCTGCCGTACAGAACTTTTTGCAGAGAAAAGTCACAGCTTATGTATCCCAAACTACTGGGATGGACATAAGCATTGATCGTGTTAATCTTCGCTTTCCGCTTGACCTTGTTGCCAAAAACGTAAGAATTATACAGGCACCCGACACTATACTTGCCCTCGAAAGTCTTGGGTTAAAAGTAAAACTACGTCCTTTAATGAGTGGTAATATCGAAGCTCATGGTGTATTTCTTGAAAATGTACATGTAAATACAGCAAACATGCTACCAACAATGCAACTCAAAGGGACCCTTGGACGCTTTTACCTCGATACACGGGTAATAAACCTGTCACAACAACTGGTAGATCTTGAAACAGCCGAGCTGAACGATGCTACCCTGTTACTGACAATGAAAGATACCGTAGTAGTATCGCAGGATAGTACTGAGACTGCCAACTGGAAAATTGCCCTGCCAAACCTTGAAGTAAAAAACGTTGCTTTTACCCTAAATATGCCTGCCGATAGTATGGAGGTAGCTACCTACATTGGCGATGGAAAGATAAAAGACATTCTTGCCGACCTGGGGCAACAGTTATACAGTGTGCAAAATATCTCAATCAATAATACCCGGGCAATTTACGGACAGGATAATATAGTAAACATATCATCCATGTCGGGACAGTTTTATATGGATTCTGTAAAATTGATGGTGCCCAACTTAAACCTGCAAACACCATATTCGGAACTGAACCTGCGTGCCCAGACACTTTGGAACTCCAATACACCATTCGATATAAATAGCTTAGAGGCCTACTTCGATGCCCGACTGGGAAAACAAGATGTTCTATTATTTGCAGGTAATATGCCTGCATCCTTTCAAAAAGATTATCCGGAACAGCCATTGGTTGTACAAATCGGTGCAGAAGGAAATATGGAAAAGATACAGATATCCCGCCTTACTGCCGACCTTCCGGGAGCGTTCAGCCTGAAAGGCGAAGGCCAAATACTTAATCTGCAAGATAGCCTGAACCGTTCGGCCGATATAAACATGCAGATGCAAACCCAGCGTCTTGACTTCCTATTTAGTATGGCCGATGTAGCCCAAGACGGGTCGATTGTAATTCCTCCACTAGCAGCCAATGCCAACATTAAGATGAATGGCCCGCAGTTGGTAGCCAATCTTCTGGCGCGCGAAAGCGTAGGAACCATACAACTAAATGCTGATTACAACCTAAACAGCGAAGCATACAAAGCCAATCTGGAAATAGATTCTTTACAAGTAAACCATTTTATGCCTAAAGATTCCATTTACAGCGTATCGGCTACTGCCAGTGTTACCGGGCGAGGAATCAATTTCCAATCTACCCGCACAACAGCCTCGGCCAAAGCATCTGTAAATGCGTTGCAGTATGGCCGTTATAACATAACCGGCATTGATCTTACGGCAGAGTTAAAGAATGCACTGGCAACTGCCCGCCTTACCAGTAACAACGCACTCTTGGTTATGGATGCCTGGGGCGAATACAAAACGAACTCGCGCAACTTAGATGCACGCGCCTCTGTAAACATAGCCGATGCAGACTTATATGAATTGCGGTTGATTGATAAACCAATGACCAACACCCTGTCTTTATCCCTCGCCGCCGAGGCGCAACAAGACTCGGTGAACTTGTTTTTAGTATCCGGTGATTTGGAAGCCAGACTGCGCGCACAGGGTCCGCTGCAAAAACTGATCAACCAGTCGATGGCTTTTAGCCAAGAACTTGCCAAGCAAATAGAAGCGCAGGAATTAAATCACAAAGATTTAAGGAACTCGTTACCTACTGCCCACCTCAACATAAAAGCCGGACAAAAGAATCCGGTGAGCCGCTTTATGTTACCCGATAACATCCGCTTTGCCAACTTCAGAGCGGGCTTTGTAGTAAACCCCAACCGGGGAATTAACGGTGCCGCAAGGATTTACGGTTTACATGCCGATACCCTGCAACTGGACACTGTATTTATAGTTGCTTTCCAGGATACTGCCCGGTTAAACCTTCGTGCCGGTGTAGCAAATGGTCCCAGGAATCCACAATATACCTTCAAAGCATCCATAACCGGAGAGGTACGAAGCAACGACGCCGAAGTATTGTTAGACTTTAAAAACGAAAAAGGTATAACCGGACTTCGGTTGGGTGCCAACGTTAAGCCTGCAAGCAATGGTTTTCAGGTGCAACTCATTCCCGAGAATCCTATTGTAGCATTCCGTGAGTTCAGTTTCAACAATCACAACCAGGTATTTATCCGCAACAACGGAAGAGTACTGGCCGATGTGCAGATGTTTAATAACGAAGGCATGGGCCTCAGTGTGCAATCGTTGCCCGATACCACATATCTGCAAAACCTTGATATTGAGGTTAGAAGAATAGAGTTAGAAGATATCAGCAAACTATTGCCTTACTACCCCAGTTTCTCGGGACTGTTTTCGGCCGAAGCTACTTTTCAGCAGTCGGAAGAGAACATACAACTATCTACCGAAATGCGCATAGGCGACCTTTTTTACGAACGAAAACGGGCCGGCAACATTGGCATTGGTGCAACCTGGCTACCAGGCAACCAAGACAAACATTACATTGATGCCTATGTAACGTTGGAAGATATACAGATACTAACAGCAAATGGCAGTTATCAGGGTGGTAAGCAAGATGAATTCGATATAAATACCAATCTGGAACATGTGCCAATGTACTTTGCCAATCTATTTGTGAACGAAGACCTCATTGAGTTTGCCGGCGATCTGGATGGTAACTTAAACCTTGAAGGTTCTATCAATAAACCACTAATGAATGGTGAGTTGATACTGGATAATGTAGAATTCTATTCTAACCCGTATGGATTAACCTTCCGTTTCGAAAACCGGCCGGTAAAGATTAAGAACAGTCGTTTGGTGCTAGACAAGTATGGAATATATACTTCGGGCAATAATCCATTTACGATTGATGGTGTTGTTGACTTCAGTAATCCAAGCAATGCCAGAGCCGATTTATCACTAACAGCCCGAAACTACGAACTAATCAATGCCCGTCGCCGCAGCGGTCGGTTACTTTATGGAAAAGCCTATTTCGACCTTAATTCTACCATAAAAGGGCCATTGAGCGAACTGGTTATGCGCGGTAATATAAATGTACTTGGCACAACCGATATTAATTATGTGCTTACCGACTCGCCCCTTACCGTACAAGATAGGTTGGGCGATATGGTTCAGTTTGTATCTTTTGCCGATACTGTTTCGGTTGCACAAAACGAACCAACCATTGCATTGGGCGGTTTGGATATGATAATGACTATAAACATAGATCAGGCTGTAAAGATAGGGGTCGACCTCACTACCGACCGCAGCAATTATGTTGACTTGGAAGGGGGTGGCAATTTAACATTTCAGTACACTCCTCAGGGCGATGTAACACTAACGGGCCGGTACACACTTACAGGTGGTAACTTAAAATACTCCTTACCTGTTATTCCTTTGAAAGAGTTTTCGATTGATGAAGGCAGTTATGTAGAATGGACAAACAATTTGATGAACCCCAATTTAAACATCAGAGCCTCGGAGAAAGTACGGGTAAAAGTGCCCGACCAAGGCGATAACAACACATCGCAGATGGTATTTTTTGAGCCCTCTATTGTAATAAAGAATACATTGGAGAATCTGGAACTAGAGTTCGATGTTAGTGCTCCCGAAAACTCGGACATACAAGCCGAGTTGCAAGCCATGGCACCCGAAGAACGAAGCAAGCAAGCCGTTGGCATAATGGCGGCCGGTATTTACCTTGCCCGCGGTTCGGCTGGCGGAGGACTGAATATGTCGGCATTAAGCAACTTTATTCAAGGACAGCTTTTTGGGTTTGCAGGCGATTTGCTTAACTCATCGAACTTCTCGATTGATACAGATACATACAACGATGCCTCGGGAACCCGCACCGATTTTAACTTTAAATACTCTCAGCGTTTCTTTAACGATCGGGTACAGGTTATTATCGGAGGAAAAGTGTCGACCGCAGATACAGCCGAACAGGCAGAATCGTTTATAGATAATGTTTCGCTTGAATATCGTTTGGATAATTCAGGAACAAGATATGTACGCCTCTACCACGACCGCAATTACGAGAATGTGTTCGAAGGCGAGATTGTTGAAACAGGTGTCGGCCTGGTGCTTCGCAAGAAGGTAAACAGGTTGGGCGAGTTGTTTATATTTAAAAAGAAGAAGTAATTATGATAAAGAATATCCAAAGCCTTATAGCAATAGCGTTGCTCCTTTCCTCCTGTTCAACCACCAAGAATCTCGACGAGGGTCAGATGCTTTACAAAGGAATCAAAAAAACCGAAATAGCAAACGACCCCAAATCGGCCGTAGGCAGCGAAGCCATTGCCGAGGTAAAAGCAGCATTGGCCAAAGCACCCAATGGAGCATTGTTTGGAAGCAGTTCGGCAACACTACCCAAACCGTTGCCCATAGGGTTGTGGATTTTTAATCAATACAATGACTCTCAAAGCAAACTGTCCCAGTGGATTCTGAAAAAGTTCGGTTCTAAACCAATTTACATATCTACTGTTAATCCGGGGTTACGTACACAGATTGCAACCAACCAACTGCGCAACTACGGATTCTTTAACGGTACAGTTAGTCATACCGTTAATCAGAGAAAGGACAAGAAAACAGCCGATGTTTCGTACTTTATAGATATGAAAGACCCTTTCTTTCTTGATTCTATAGAATACCGTAACTTCTCTGACAACGCCATGCGCATCATTATGGGTGGACAAGGCAGGCGCAAGCAACAACTTTCGGAGAACCGTAGTTTGCTGCGAAAAGGAGCCCAGTTTAATGTAGACGATTTGGAGAACGAGCGTCAGCGCATAAGTGCCCGTCTCCGTAACAGAGGATATTATTATTTCCGGCCCGACTTTATTGGTTATCAGGCAGACACAACTCGCGTACATGGTCTGGTTGATTTGCGTGTGCAACCCAAAGTAGGAATACCCATGGCTGCCAACAAGCAATGGCGCATTGGCGATATATCTGTACTTCTTTTCGGGGTGAATGGCGAAGCACCTAATGACTCTACCTTGTACAAAAACCTGACGATTCATTACCACGATAAGTTACAAGTACGTCCTAAGGTGCTACTAAACCGCATCCGGATGCAAAGTGGACAATTGTATTCGCAAAACCGGAGTACCAGTACCCAGGAACGGTTTGCCGAACTGGGTATCTTCCGCTATACCGAAATGCAGTTTAGCCCAAAAGACAGCACTGCAACCAATAACCTGTTGAATCTTGATATTAAAACAGCTTTCGATTTGCCTTACGACAGTCAGCTGGAATTAAACCTGGCCACCAAAAGCAACGATTATGCCGGGCCCGGTGCCACATTCACTGTCACTAAAAAGAATATCTTCCGGGGTGGCGAAAGTCTTACAGTGGGCATAAAAGGTTCTTACGAATGGCAAACCAAGTCTACCCCCGGAGCAAGCGATTCGAAAATCAATTCGTACGAGGTAGGTTTAAATGCTTCTTTAAACTTCCCCCGGATTGTTTTTCCGCACTTGGGTAGTAAAGAATGGAACTTTCCGGCAACAACCACATTCAGCCTGAATGCCGACTTATTGAACAGAGCCAACTTTTTCAAAATGCTTGCCTTTGGAGGGAATGTAACTTATAATTTTCAGCCCACAGTAGTTAGTAAACACTCTATAACACCGGCTAAGCTAACATTTAATGTATTGCAAAGTACCACCGATACTTTTAAAACCATAATGGACAACAACAAGGCATTAGCACAAAGCATGGAAAACCAGTTTATTCCGGCAATGAACTATACCTATACATACGATGATATGTCCCTGCGCCGACGTACTAACCGCTTTTGGTGGCAAACCAGTTTTACATCGGCAGGCAATGTTACATCGGCCGTTGGAGCTATTTTTGGTAAAAAGTTTAGCGAGGAGAAGTATCTTCTTGGTTCAAAGATGGCTCAATTTATTAAACTAACCAGCGAAATACGCTATACATGGAATATCGATAAAAATCAATCTGTTGCCACCCGTTTAACAGGTGGGGTAGCTTATGCTTACGGATCAAATAAAACGATTCCATATACCGAACAATTCTTTATAGGAGGAGCAAACAGTATCAGGGCATTTACCGTACGCACCATAGGGCCCGGTTCTTATGCACCCGACGAGGTTTCCAGATACTCCTACCTCGACCGTACAGGTGATATTAAGATGGAGGCAAACATTGAATACCGTTTCCGCATAATCAAAGATCTGCATGGCGCCATATTTCTTGATGCCGGTAACGTTTGGCTTATGCGCGATCAGAACAATGACCATCCGGGTGGTAAATTTACCCTCAAAGGCTTTGGAAACAATATTGCGTTAGGTACAGGTGCCGGCCTCCGCTATGATCTGTCATTCCTTGTAATCCGGTTAGATTGTGGAGTGGCTCTGCATCTTCCCTACGAAACCGGCAAAAGCGGATACTACAATATACCAAAGTTTAAAGATGGAATGGGGTGGCATCTGGCTATTGGTTATCCGTTTTAAAAAAGATTGTGTAAGTATGTAATGGTAAAACCGGGTGTTTGTGTGGACAAAACTGTCCGCGTTCGGACACCCGTACTATTTTATAATCATCTCATTATCAGCCATAAAATCAATCTGGCACACTCATTGCCTTATAAAAGCATAACTCACAATTTAAAAAACGAATATGGGAATTATCAATTTAGAAGGCATTACCAAGATATATCATACAGACGAGGTGGAGACTATTGCACTGGAAAATGTAAATCTTGAAGTAGAACAAGGCGAATTCCTTTCGGTTATGGGCCCCTCGGGCTGTGGAAAAAGTACGATGCTAAACATTACCGGATTGCTGGACTTACCCTCGGAAGGGAAAGTTTATATCGACAATATAGATACATCGGGTATGAAAGATGGCCCAATGGCGGAGTTCCGGAATAAAACATTGGGGTTTGTGTTTCAGAGTTTTCACCTTATTAACTCTCTTAATGTGCTCGATAATGTAGAAATGCCCTTGCTTTATCGGAAGTCGAGCGAAAAACAACGTCGGGAACTGGCAAAAGAAGTACTGGAAAAAGTGGGATTGACTCATCGTATGAGGCACTATCCAACTCAACTTTCGGGCGGACAGTGCCAGCGTGTTGCCATTGCCCGCGCTATTGTAGGTAACCCCAAGATTATACTTGCCGACGAGCCTACGGGAAATCTGGATAGCAAAATGGGACGCGAGATTATGGATATTCTTCACAAACTGAATAAAGAAGGAACCACCATTGTAATGGTAACACACGATGAACACCTAGCTAAAGAAACCGGACGCATTATCCGCTTTTTTGATGGAAGAAGAATTGAGTAAATGAAAATATACTTCAAGCAGGCCATACAGATACTAAAACAGAATAAACTGATGAGTATCATTGCCATACTAGGTACGGCACTGGCCATTATGATGATAATGACTATTATAGTATCCGAAGAAATAAAGAATATAAGTGTAGCACCTGAAATAAACAGAAATACTACATTCTATTTGAGCCGGGAAGTGCAAAAAGATACACTTAATAACTCAACCAGCAGTGGTTATATTGGATACGCACCTTATCGCGACTATCTGTCGCAGATGAAAACTCCTCAATATGTATCAGCGCTAACTACGGGAGTTTTCAAGTTATCCATACCAGGAATGGAAGAACTAAATGTATATGCCAAACTAACCGACGAAAAATACTGGAACTTGTTTGCTTTTACTTTTATTGAAGGAAGAGGTTATACTGCTGAAGAATTTGCATCGGGTGTAAAATATGCCGTAGTATCTCAAAGTACCGCCCGTAAGGTTGCCAAAGGAGAAAATATTCTGGGCAAGGACATTTTGCTGAATAACATTCCTTACCGGGTTATTGGCATAGTAAAAGATGTTCCGCATATATTCCGTAATGCTTATGCACCTATTTGGTTACCATATACCTCGGTACCACATAAACAAAAGGCTTTTAGTGTTTTTATTAAGGCCAAAGATAAAAAAGATTTCCCGGCAATTTATGCCGAAACAAGAGAGGCGGAGCAGAAATTTAATGCAGATAATAAACCCTTGACAATAGCATGGGCAGGGCCTTACAATCATAAAACATTCGCTATGCAAATCAATGCCAATAATCAGGAAGAGCTTAAAAGTAAACTTGCTGTTCAGTATCGCAAAAAGATATTCATATTTATCATCCTGTTACTTGTTCCTGCCATTAATCTGTCGGGATTCAGTTTATCGCGTATTAAAAAGAGAATGAGCGAGATTGGTGTACGCAAAGCATTTGGGGCCAAAAAGTATGTGATACTAATGCAGGTTCTTTACGAAAACTTTATCACTTCACTTATTGGTGGCATACTGGGATTGTTGGCTTCTTATCTGGTGATTTATCATATGCGAACCTGGCTTCTGGATATTCCAACAGATAGCAATATTCCAATCAACACCCTGGTGTCTCCATGGATATTTATCGCTGTATTTGGTATATGTGTTATTATAAACCTCTTATCGGCAGGGCTGCCAGCCTGGAAAGCATCCCGGTTGCCTATCACCAATTCTATTAATCAAAACGACAGAGAAGTATGATACAACATCTATTTAAAATAATATGGCACGAGCGTAAAACCAATGCTTGGATTGTACTGGAGTTTATTGTGGTATTTTGTATTCTTTGGTTCTGTATTGATTACTTTTATTTTCTGGGGAAAAGCTATTTCGAATATTCCGGATACGATGATAAACACACATATATAGTAGATATAAGTGCTAATTCGTTGGAACAAGAGCCCGATGAAGATACGCAATATTCAATTACCAACACCCTGTTAGAGCGTATAAGAAATTACCCCGGAGTTGAATGTGTTAGCATATCGAGTGCAGCCATACCTTATGCATGGAGCAGCAGTTCATGGGGTGTTCGGGTAAATAATGACTCTACTTATTACACAGCACAGGTAAGAAGAGTAACCCCCGATTTCTTTAAAGTATTTAAAATAGAATTTGAACGCGGAAAAGCTTTCAGTCCTTACGAAAGCGATAAAGAGTTGGTGGTATTCCCCGACCGTAACGGAAAGTTTGGCGAATATCCCAATGCCAGTATCAATGCAATGGATATGCAAACGATTAGTTATGGTGAAAAAACATATAATGTATCAGGGGTTACTCAAAGGGTAAGAACACATTTCCTTGATCCCTTTTATAGTGGGATTTTTATTCCAATGGAAAAAGACGACATAAGCCCCGAGCAGGAAATTGTTATCAGAGTATCTCCACAAGCGGATAATACAGATTTTGTTATCCGGTTCAGTGCCGACATGAAGGCTCAGCTTGCAATACCTCCTTATAGCTTTACCAAATTATCAAAAATAAGCGAACGGAAAGAACAATATTTCTCATGGCGAGCCGATAATAATGTGAAAAGTATATCAGCCATTATAATTTTTCTGGTGGCCAATATTCTGTTGGGTATTATCGGTACTTTCTGGGTGAAAGTACAATCGCACAAAGCCGAAACAGGATTACGTTTAGCATTGGGAGCATCGAAAAAACAAATTCGTTGGATGATGCTCACCGAGGCCTTGTTAATGTTATTTCTTGCCAGCATTGTATCTACTTATATCTGTCTCAACCTTGGACAGACCGAAATACTGCAAGGGTTAGGTATACCACTGGCTGATAGGGTAATGGCAGGCATAGGATCAGGGCAGGACTTTATTAACTATATTGTAACTTTTGTTTTACTTGCTTTATTATCAGGAATAGCCGTATGGTTTCCGGCAAAGCTATCTACTGATATGAATCCGGCAGATGCTTTAAGGGAGGAATAATTTATTTACAGTTTGAAACTGATTTATTTTTTGCTTATCTTTGTTAGAGATAACAATAATAAAGAGGAGAATATTATGACAACAATAGAATTGGAAACTCGGAAAACAGAACTCTTCAAACTTATAGCCAATAAGATAGACACAGAGGATATGTTACAAGAAGCAATCGCTTTATTAAAACGACTTGTTTCTTCTAACAAAGATAATAACCATTGTGAAACTCAGGAAGAACTGCATCAAAGCATATCTGAAGCAATAGATGAATTCCATCAAAGAAAAACAATTCCGCACAAACAAGTTAAGCGTAAGGTATTATGACATTAGAACTCGAATGGTCTTCTAAAGCTTTAAATGATCTCGATACTTTATACAACTATTATTATGTACTTGCACCTCAAGTGGCTACCCGCTTATATAACGAAGTTATTGACGAAGCCGAACAGCTACTTAATTGGCCTAATATAGGTAAAATAGACCATCGCTTTTCAAATACTCCGGGAGTTGTACGTTCACTTGTTATTCTTGATGGTTTGTATCAGATGTTCTATTATGTTGAAGGTAAATATATTGTTATAGCTCGTGTATGGAACTGTCGGCAAGACCCCAAGAAATTAGATTTATGATAGGTAGCAGAAAGTTTAAGCCATGATATTAATTTGTGATGATGACGCAACTGTACGCTCTTCGTTAACCCTTGTTCTAAAAAGGGCCGGCTACGAGATAGCTACAGCCGCTACCCCTAAAGAAGTTATAGATTTTGTGCGCCATACTTGTCCGCAACTTATATTGATGGACATGAATTACTCCAATACCACTACCGGACAAGAAGGATTGGAACTCCTGGCCAAAGTAAGAATATTCTGCCCCGATGTACCTGTAATATTAATCACAGCCTGGGGATCAATAGGTTTGGCAGTTCAAGGCATACGAGCTGGTGCTTTCGATTTCATTACTAAACCATGGAATAACCTGATGCTTCTTAACAGCATAGAAACCGCCATTCAACTATACGAAGAAAGCGGAAAAGAAGACATGTCAAACCAAACCGATGCTTTCCATAAAATAATAGGTAAGTCACCCCTGTTAACACAGGTATTACATACAGTATCCCGCATTGCAAACACCAATGCCCCTGTACTTATTACAGGAGAAAGTGGAACTGGGAAGGAACTGATTGCCGAAGCTATACATGAAAGCAGCAACCGGAATAAAAGCCCTTTTGTAAAAGTAAACCTGGGAGGAATTTCGCAATCTTTATTCGAAAGTGAGATGTTTGGCCATAAGAAAGGGGCTTTTACTGATGCACACCATGACCGTATCGGTCGGTTCGAAATGGCCAACAAAGGCAGTATCTTTCTGGATGAGATTGGTGAACTAGACCTCACCTGTCAGGTAAAATTGCTACGGGTATTGCAAGATCAAACATTCGAGCCGTTGGGCGATAGTAAAACTCATCAGGTTGATACCCGGATAATCAGTGCAACCAACCGCAGCCTTCCGGAAATGGTGGTAAACGGTGCTTTCCGTGAAGACCTTTTTTATCGTATTAATTTGATAACAGTCAGGGTTCCGGCACTTCGCGAACGTTTGGAAGATATTCCATTGCTGGTTAATCACTTTGCTACCAAACAGGCCAGTGTGCTGGGGAAGAATAAAATTGAGATATCATCCGAGGCTATCAGTTACTTAAAACGCCTGCCTTATCCGGGTAATATACGCGAACTTAAAAATCTTGTAGACCGAACCATTCTTATATCCGGCAAGGATGTTATTACAGATATTGACTTTAAAGAACAATATACCGAGATACCAATGTCAGCAGGTTCCTTACCCGACTCTGTGCAATCGTTGGAAACTGTCGAAAAAAATATGATCCGCAAAGCCATTGCCCTATATGGTGGCAATCATTCGAAAATAGCTACAGCGTTAGGATTAACCAGACAGACTTTGTATCGGCGGCTTGAGAAATATGACATAAAATTACCAGAGTAGTTATTAGTTACGAGTTACAAGTAATAAGCATACTTGTAACTCATAACTTGTAACTCATAACTATAATATGAGATACAAACTCTTTTTGGGCTTACTTATTGTTTTCCTGGCAGGTATCGGCATGGGAGCCGTTTATATGTATTTAAAAATGGAATCCAAACCTTTATGGATTCTACCAGGTATTCTTGTTGTCCCTATTATTATTTATTTCTTTCTCAACAGGAAATTGATTAAGCCCTATCAGTTAATCATTAATGGGCTAAAAATGTTGAATGAGCAAGACTTTTCTACACGTTTACGCCCCGTTAAAGGCAAAGAAGCCAATCAGATGATAGAGGTTTTTAACCGTATGATGACTAGCTTACGGCAAGAAAGGCTACTGGTGAGGGAAAAGAATAAATTCCTTGATCTACTTATTCAAGCATCTCCACAAGGAATTATCATCCTTAACTTTGATGAACGAATAAGCGACATTAACCCCGCTGGGCTTCATTTGTTGGATATCAAAGATTTATCTCTGGTGAAAGGTAAGCTTCTTCAGGAATCGGGTTTGGAGCTAGCACAACAACTGGGAGCCATGAAGAAGGAAGATGAAATTGTGGTTCGCACTTCCAGTATATCCATATACCGTTGTGTGCGGTCGGCCTTTGTTGACCAAGGGTTTGAACATCCGTTTATTTTGATTGAAGAGCTCACACGTGATCTTTTGAGGATCGAAAAGGAATCTTACGAACGCATTATCCGCATGATGTCTCACGAAGTGAATAATTCCGTAGGTGCCATAGGATCAACCTTAAGTGTTGTTTCAGAAATATTTCGGCAGGGAGAGGAAAAAGAATGGGAAGATGTTCTTCCGGCAGTTGAGGCTTCGCATGACCGGTGTGGTAATCTGGCACAATTCATCAGTAATCTGGCACATGTGGTACGAATACCTGAGCCGTCTGTTACCAGTGTTTCGTTGAATGAATTGGTTTGTTCTGTCGATGCTCTTACCCGTATGGAGTGTCAGAAACGCAACATCAAGTTAACCCTTATGCCTGATATAAAGGATAGATTGGTTCATATAGATGGAATTCAGTTTGAACAGGTATTGGTGAACATAGTTAAGAATGCTTATGAAGCAATAGGCTCAGATGGAGAGATAAAGATCAGCACCCAATCTTATCCCACAACAATTACTATTGAAGATAATGGGCCGGGGATACCGCAGGAAGTTAAAGAAAAATTATTCACTCCTTTCTTTACAACGAAATCTACGGGCCAAGGTATTGGACTAATGTTTGTTAGGGATGTTTTAATGAACCATGGGTGTAAATTCAGTTTGAATTCAGGGGATGGCTGGACACGGTTTGTTATTCACTGTATTGATTCTGATACTCCGTCGGCATCGTAAAACTCTTCCTTAAAACATTTGCACTTCCTTATCAAACTCCGGTTTCTCATTTACGAAAAATCGGAGTACATACATAAACTCTTACTACTGATAGAAAGTTTCTATCAGCATATATTTGCCCATCTTTTGAACAAGTTATATCTTGCAGATGTTATTTCCAATGGAAACTATTTCGATTTAAAACAAATAACCATATACAATGAAAGTAATTATTATCGGCGGTGTTGCAGGAGGCGCTACAACAGCAGCAAGAATAAGACGAATGGATGAAACTGCAGAGATTATACTGCTCGAAAAAGGGCAGTATATCTCTTATGCAAACTGTGGACTACCTTATTATATAGGTGGAGTTATAGAAGATCGTGAGAAACTCTTTGTGCAAACACCCGAAACATTCTCGAAAAGGTTCAGGGTTGATGTGCGTGTAGAAAACGAAGTGCTTTCTATCGACAAGCATGCAAAAACAGTAACGGTGCGCCAACCGGGCGGAGAAACATATAGCGAAAGTTACGATACGCTTGTAATCTCTACAGGAGCCAACCCTGTGCGGCCGCCTTTCCCAGGAATAGAAACAAAGGGAATTTTTACCCTGCGCAATGTTAACGATACCGATGTTATAAAAGAATATGTAACCCGTAATAACATTAAACGGGCCGTAGTGGTAGGTGCTGGTTTTATTGGTTTAGAAATGGCCGAGAACCTGCATACACTTGGGGCAGCTGTTTCTATTGTTGAAATGGGCAATCAGGTAATGGCACCGATAGACTACTCTATGGCTTCGCTGGTGCATCAGCATTTAATGCAGAAGGAAGTAAACCTGTATCTGGAACATGCAGTAGCCTCGTTTAAAGAAGTAAATAATCATATTGAAGTGATGTTTAAAGATGGTAAATCGATTCCTGCCGATATCGTTATACTGTCAATAGGTGTTCGTCCGGAAACGTCATTGGCTAAATCTGCCGGGTTAACTATTGGCGAAGCGGGTGGTATAGCGGTTAACAATTACCTGCAAACATCCGATCCGGCTATCTATGCCATTGGCGATGCTATCGAATATCCGCATCCCATAACAGGTAAACCTTGGTTAAATTATCTGGCCGGGCCGGCCAATAGGCAAGGCCGTATTGTTGCCGATAATATTGTGTTAGGTAATAAAACGGCCTACGAAGGGTCCATCGGAACATCTATTGCTAAAGTGTTTGATATGACGGTGGCATCTGCCGGACTTCCGGCTAAACGTTTAAAGCAGGAAGGTATTGAGTATGTATCGTCAACAACGCATTCATCATCGCATGCCGGATATTACCCCGACTCGCTGCCATTAAGTATTAAAATAACCTTCGATAAAAAGACAGGCAAACTCTATGGGGCTCAGATAGTGGGGTTCGATGGTGTTGATAAACGTATTGATCAGCTTGCTATGGTTATTAAACATGGGGGAAGCATTTACGATTTAATGCAGATTGAACATGCGTATGCACCTCCATTTTCATCGGCAAAAGATCCGGTAGCCATTGCCGGATATGTGGCTGACAATATTATGGCCGATAGGATGAGGCTTTACTACTGGCGTGATTTGGCAGGTATGCAGCCGGGCGATGTGTTTGTACTGGATGCCCGTACCCAACACGAGTTTATGCTGGGTGCCATTCCGGGAGCGGTTAATATACCGGTAGATGAATTGCGCGACCGTTTGCACGAGATACCAACCGATAAACCAATCTATGTGTATTGTGCAATTGGATTAAGAGGAAATCTAGCCACACGCATTTTAATGCAGCACGGCTTTAAGGATGTCAGGAATCTTTCGGGTGGGTACAAAACCTACATTGCAGCAACAGCGCCGGTTGCTATTCACTGGCAGGATAAACCGGATAAGATTGCTGAGCCTTTGGCAGAAGTTCCGTTTAAAACCATTCGTGTAGATGCTTGCGGTTTGCAATGTCCGGGTCCTATCCTGAAAATGAAAAAGACCATCGACACCTTAAGCACAGGCGAGCGCGCAGAGATTGTTGCAACCGATCCGGGTTTTGCACGCGATGCCGAAGCATGGGCCAGAAGCACAGGCAACAAGTTTATTTCCCGGAATTCGGAAGGCGGAAAAACAACTGTAGTTATTGAAAAAGATGAACCGAAAGCATGCAATACTGTTTCATCGTGCGACAGTAAAAACAAAAGTTTTATCATGTTTAGCGACGATTTAGACAAAGCTTTAGCTACTTTTGTGCTGGCAAACGGAGCGGCTGCCACCGGACAGAAGGTTACCATCTTCTTTACCTTCTGGGGACTGAATGTGATAAAGAAACCTCGCAAGCCCAAAGTAGAGAAAGATATATGGGGAAAAATGTTTGGTATGATGTTGCCTTCGAGCTCTAAGAAACTGAAATTATCTAAAATGAGCATGGGCGGTATGGGTGGAAAGATGATGCGTCACATTATGCAGATAAAGGGAATCGACTCTTTAGAATCGCTCCGCCAACAAGCATTGGATAGTGGTGTTGAATTTATTGCCTGCCAGATGTCTATGGATGTAATGGGGGTAAAGAAGGAAGAACTACTGGATGAGGTTACAATAGGTGGTGTTGCCACATATATGGAGCGTGCCGATCAGTCGAATATTAATTTATTTATATAAAAAAGGACTTCTTTTAATTATGAAATCAATTTGTGTAATGAGGGATATCTACAAGGCCATCACCACATTTGAAATGGGGTTTGAAAAAACTTATGGCCTCTCACTGAATGAGGCCATGGTTTTGTGTTTACTAAAAGATACAGAAGAGGGTATGACCTCAACCGCCATTGCCGAACAAACGGAGATGACAACATCGCATACATCGAAAGTGATTCGCTCGATTGAGGATAAAGGATTGATAGAGCGGGCTGTTGGTAAGGTAGATAAACGGCAGATGTATTTCTCGCTAACCACTATAGGAAGAGACAAACTGAATACAGTTTCGTGCGATGCTATTACAATACCTGAAACGTTGCGTCCTTTGTTAGCTTGATGCCGCAATTTGCGACTTCAGGATTTAGTTATTCACTATCCCGGATGTTTTTCTGCACAGATATAGCAGCATAAACACTCATCATATAGGATATGCCATAAAATCCTTTTTCACTTAAAAGAAGTTCGGCATTGAATAAACCAATAATTAATAGGGTAATGGATGCAAGTGTACCAAACCAGCTGATATATAAAAATAAGTTGGTAACAGGAATGTCTTCCATCTTATCGCGTACACTTTTTTGTAAAGCAACTACCGAGAAAAGACCAAAAAGCAGGAGGGTGAAATAATATCCTTTTTCATTCAATTGCATTTCGGCATTGTATAAACCTACCAGATAAGCTACTACTCCAACAATCAATACCAGCCAGGTTGCTGTTACATAAGCGGGTGATGGACTTTTAGTTTTGGGTGTTTCAGTCTTTTTTAGTCTTTCTTCTTCCATGGTTTTTAAGTATTGATAAATGAGAGGGCAAATTTAAAGGTATATTTCAGAAAAACAAGATAAGCTATAAGGAAATTTAAAACAGCACAACCAATAATCTAACAATCAACAAATTACAGTACCACTATTTTTTTAACGCTGAGACAAAAGTTTCACTGGTTATTTTAAGCATGAAACAAAAGTACCAACCGGGGTGGTACTTTTGTATCATAGATGGTAGCACACTGGCGGGGCAATACCGACAAGCGGTTTGCCAATAACGTATCGCCCTTGTTGGTGGGAGCGCAAGGAACACGGAAATCTACTTTCTGCCGTAACCTTATTCCGCCCGAGCTTCGTAACTACTACACAGATAGCATTGATTTTTCGCGCAAGCGCGATGCCGAACTTTACCTCAACCGTTTTGCGCTGATCAATATTGATGAGTTCGATCAGATTAGCCCTACCCAGCAAGGTTTTTTAAAACATATCCTGCAAAAGCCTGTAGTAAATGTACGCAAGCCGTATGCCAATGCTGTACTGGAGATGCAACGTTATGCATCGTTTATAGCTACCAGCAACCAGATGGATTTGCTTACCGACCCATCGGGCAGCCGCCGTTTTATTTGTATCGAGGTAATTGGCGTTATCAATACCGGCCCCATAGATTACAACCAACTCTATGCTCAGGTTATGCACGAAATAGATAATGGCGAACGTTATTGGTTCAACCAACAGGAAGAGCAGATTATGACTGAGCACAACCGTGATTTTGAACAGATCCCGGCCGAAGAGCAACTCTTTGATCGCTATTTTCGTATTGCAGAGAATGATGATGAGGGTAAGTGGTTATCGCCTGCCGAAATACTGGGGAAACTGAAAATGCCATTGTCGCCCGGTAAAGTACGGATGTTCGGAAGGATATTACGCAAGCACAGCATTCCATTCAAGCGTACCCGGTTCGGTATATTCTATCATGTAGTAGAGCGTGACGAATAAAGGTTCCTCTATTTTGACAACACGCTTTTCAACACGGGGTAATTAGTTGTTGCTCAGTGAGATATGCGCGTGCGTGTTGATGTGACGAGAAAAAACGGTTTTTATTCTCTGGGAGAGGGAAAAAATGAGGTTATATTTTTCTAAAATGATGCTCAGTTAGAGGCTGAAATTTTGAAACGCTAAGTTACGCTAAGTTACGCGGAGTTTTAGTTTCCATGCGGCATCGAAATAAAACTCTGCGTAACTTAGCGTAACTCAGCGGTTCAACACCAATCTGATTTGAACCCAATTGATGAAGTATGAGTAATGCAGGTCAAATCTAACCTGAATTATTCATACTATAATCAGGAAAAAGTAGTCCTTCTCCCTAATCCCCTGATTCCCAAAAAAAGAAAGAAATAGTTTGCCAATTAAAAGAAAAGCCGTAATTTTGCAAGCCGATTATTATCAGAAGCATATAAGAGATTAATTCATAGCAACTTAGCCAATCCTTTGTCCGGGGAAAAGTAAGTTGTGGTGAAGCTTTTTAGTAGTAACAATTAAAAAATTAAATTAAGAGTGGATACTTTAAGTTACAAAACCATTTCTGCAAACAAAGCAACTGTAACCAAAGAATGGGTTATTGTTGATGCAACCGATCAGGTATTAGGCCGTCTCGGTTCTAAAGTTGCGAAATTGTTGAGAGGAAAGTACAAACCAAACTTTACCCCTCATGTTGACTGCGGCGATAATGTAATTATCATCAATGCAGACAAAGTTAAAATGACAGGAAACAAATGGAATGACAGAGTATATTTATCATATACCGGTTATCCTGGCGGTCAAAGAGAAATGACTCCCGCACGTTTACAATCAAGACCTAATGGCGACGACAGATTGCTGAGAAAGGTTGTAAAGGGTATGTTACCTAAAAACAAACTGGGAGCTAAATTATTGGGTAACATGTATGTTTACGCTGGAAGCGAACACAAACACGAAGCTCAAAACCCTAAAGTAATTGATATAAACTCACTTAAATAAGATATAATGGAAGTAGTAAATGCATTAGGCAGACGTAAAAGAGCTGTAGCCCGTATCTATGTAAGCGAAGGTACCGGAAAAATTACTATTAACAAGAGAGATCTTGAAGTGTATTTTCCATCTTCTATACTTCAATATGTTGTGAAACAACCATTGAACAAATTAGGCGTTGCAGAAAAATATGATATTAAAGTAAACCTGTACGGTGGAGGCTACACTGGTCAGTCACAAGCATTACGTTTGGCTATCGCTCGCGCGTTGGTAAAAATGAATGCAGACGATAAAGCTGCTCTTCGTGCCGAAGGTTTCATGACTCGCGATCCACGCTCTGTTGAACGTAAGAAACCAGGACGTCCGAAAGCTCGTAAAAGATTCCAGTTCAGTAAACGCTAATTGGAGTTATGAGCTTAAAGTTAGGAGTTTAGTATCTAAACCACTGAGATCCACACCTTGGCTACTCGGCGGTTGGTTTAGAAAAACAAAAAAGAAGGTAAACAATTTAACAATAAAAAAATGTCAAGAACAAATTTCGATACATTATTGGAAGCCGGTTCACACTTCGGACACCTTAAAAGAAAGTGGAACCCAGCAATGGCTCCTTATATTTTCATGGAACGCAATGGTATCCATATCATTGACCTCCACAAAACAGTTGCTAAAGTAGATGAGGCAGCTGATGCTTTAAAACAAATTGCAAAATCGGGCAAGAAGGTACTTTTTGTTGCTACTAAAAAACAAGCTAAACAGATTGTTGCTGACAAAGCTGCTTCTGTAAATATGCCTTATGTAATCGAGCGCTGGCCAGGCGGTATGTTGACTAACTTCCCAACAATCCGTAAAGCTGTGAAGAAAATGGCTACTATCGACAAACTAACTAACGATGGTACTTATTCAAACCTGTCTAAAAGAGAGGTTCTTCAAATCTCACGTCAACGCGCTAAATTGGAAAAGAACTTAGGTTCAATTGCCGATCTTACCCGTTTGCCATCTGCATTGTTCGTTATCGACGTAATGAAAGAACATATTGCTGTTCGCGAAGCTAATCGTTTAGGTATTCCTGTATTTGGTATCGTTGATACTAACTCGGATCCTAGTGATATCGATTTCGTAATCCCTGCAAATGACGATGCAACAAAATCTATCGAAGTAATTCTGGAAGCTTGTTGTGCAGCTATCGCTGAAGGCTTGGAAGAAAGAAAAGCTGAAAAAATAGATATGGAAGCTGCCGGTGAAGCTCCTGCTAACAAAGGCAAGAGAAAATCTGCAAAAGCAAGACTCGATAAGTCTGACGAAGAAGCAATCAATGCTGCAAAAGCAGCAGCTTTCATTAAGGAAGACGAAGAAGCATAATATATATAGAATAAAAGGAGGT
Organism: Bacteroides sp. 519; assembly: GCF_010500955.1. Classification (GTDB taxonomy): domain Bacteria; phylum Bacteroidota; class Bacteroidia; order Bacteroidales; family Bacteroidaceae; genus Bacteroides. The sequence continues at coordinate 37,915 of NZ_QVMJ01000024.1, read as the reverse complement.
AAAGATAGGTAAAGGAGATAAAGTAAAAAGACTTTCTCTGTTAAACTTTACCTAACTTTATCTCCTTTATTATCTTTACTAACTATTTAAAAATAAAGAAAGGAAAAATACTATGGCTGTTACTATGGCTGAAATAACCAAGCTGCGCAAAATGACCGGAGCTGGTATGATGGACTGTAAAAATGCATTGAACGACTCGGATGGCGATTTCGACAAAGCTGTTGAAATTATCCGTAAAAAAGGACAGGCTGTGGCTGCAAAACGTTCGGATCGTGAAGCTGCTGAAGGTTGCGTATTGGCAAAACATGAAAATGGCCTTGCTGCAATGGTAGCTTTGAAATGCGAAACTGACTTTGTTGCTAAAAATGCCGACTTCGTTGCTTTAACTCAGGAAATCCTTGACATCGCTGCCGCCAACCAACCAGCTGATCTTGAAGCATTGAAGACCCTTTCTCTTGGAAGTGCAACTATTGCCGATGCTGTTACTGACCGTAGCGGTATTACAGGCGAAAAAATGGAAGTAGATGGTTACGGAATCGTTAAAGGCGAAAGTGTTTCTTCTTACATCCACCCAGGTAACAAACTGGCTACAATCGTTGCTTTCAATCAACCAAACGTTGACCCACAAGTTGCAAGAGATGTTGCTATGCAGATTGCTGCAATGAGCCCTATCGCTATCAACGCTGATGGTGTTCCTGCAAACGTTCTTGAATCAGAAAAAGCTATCGCTGCCGACAAAGCTCGTCAGGAAGGTAAACCAGAAAACCTGATCGAAAGAATTGCTGAAGGTCGTATCAGCAAGTTCTACAAAGAAGTTTGCTTGCTTGAACAAGAATTTGTAAAAGACGCTAAAATGACTATCGGTGAATACCTTACTAAAACAAGTGCTGGTTTAACTGTAGTTGATTTCAAACGTTTCACTTTGAACGTAGAATAAAAACAAGGTCTATATAATAGAAAAGCCGCGCTGGTTACAGTGCGGCTTTTTTAATGCCAAATTCGTCACTATTGAAGTTAAGGCTATTATAACATCGTCAGTTTCCCTACCGTAATAGTAAACACTCTTACAAAATCGACCTTATACTCTTTCATCCTCATTAACAGTTTATTATTATCCCTTTTAAGCATTTTCTCTGCCGATCCATCCTTCCAACGGTTTGCAACCCATTTTTCATCAAGACAGGGTTTATGGCTTATATGGCAAAGCAGCTTTTTTTCGTTGAAGTTCTTAGCAATTTCTTCTCTTGATAATTTATCAAGGCTTAACCTTCCCGAAACACGGACTTCCTTATTATTGAGCTCTGTATCGAATACCGAGTTGTCCGGATTTATCACACGTATAATTTCACCATCAGCAAGCTTTAATTTTATCATGCGCTTTTCAATGGGGCAAACATGTACAATCTGTCCTTCCAGATTAATATCTTTCCCAACTTTGCTGTCCAGGTAATGCGCAACAGGTGTGCCCTTAGAATTATTGGAACATCCGGCAAGGGCAATACCTGCAAATACGGATAGTTTTAAGAATTCTCTTCGTTTCATTGCTCAACCTTTGGGCTTGGTTTTGGAATATCCCTCCTTTATGAGTAAATCAAGAATCTTCTGCTTAAAATCTCCCTGTATTATGATCTCTCCATCTTTGGCTGCTCCACCCACACCACATTTGGTTTTCAAAAGTTTACCAAGCTCTTTTAAATCATCTTCTGTACCCACAAATCCGGTGATAAGGGTTACAACTTTGCCACCTCGGTTTTTACGGTCTAACTGTACACGCAGGTTTTGTTTGGCAGGTTCAAGAGTTTCCAATTCTTCTTCCTCTTCGGATTGATAATTATAATCGGGATTCGTGGAGTATACAACATTTAATCTGTCTTTCCAATCGTTCTTTTTCATATATCTATTGTTTATTGAGGTTCAAAAGTAATATTTAGTTGCTAAGATTGCAATTTTTTCCAGCTTTGCTCGTCTAAAAACAAAAAGATAAAACCCAAACTATGAAGTGACTGCTGTTATTATTCTCAATATTTATATGGGTAGATAGAAAAAACACATAGTATTAGTAAGTCCTATACATATAATAAGGTGTACCTTTTTCGCTCCCTAATTAATCTTCCAAAATTTATGTTCTACAACACATTTCATTATCAGTTACTTAGCGTTTATCTCTAAAAAACTTTCATATTTTTCTTCTTTAAAATTTGGATTTACGGATAAAGTTCCTACCTTTGCACCCGCTTTACAAGAGAGTACAGCAGCAACAAAAAGATTGAAGTATTGTTCACATTTATTTTAAGTTTTAGAAGCCTTTAAAACTTTTCTAAAAATAATCTAAAATAAATTTGGAAGTTAAACTAAAAAGTCTTTATCTTTGCATCCGCTTTCAGAAATGAAGCAGCTCTTAAAAAGCAATCGTTCTTTGAATTATTTTCATAACAACAAGTAGTACAAGCATCTTTGCTTTATGTATAATAAAGTAAAGAGGAAAAAAATAACCTTGTCAATAACTTGATTTATATCAGGTGATAAGTTCAATAAATAAGACATCCTAACAGAGCTAAGATTTTTGTATAATTTGTTTATTTTACACTTTGCATAAAGGTGATAGAATAGGTTTATATTACAAATCAACAATATTTTTACAATGAAGAGTTTGATCCTGGCTCAGGATGAACGCTAGCTACAGGCTTAACACATGCAAGTCGAGGGGCAGCATGATCTAGCAATAGATTGATGGCGACCGGCGCACGGGTGAGTAACACGTATCCAACCTGGCTATTACTCGGGAATAACCTTTCGAAAGGGAGACTAATACCCGATAGTATAATCAATTCGCATGTTTTGATTATTAAAGAATTTCGGTAATAGATGGGGATGCGTTCCATTAGCTTGTTGGTGAGGTAACGGCTCACCAAGGCATCGATGGATAGGGGTTCTGAGAGGAAGGTCCCCCACACTGGTACTGAGACACGGACCAGACTCCTACGGGAGGCAGCAGTGAGGAATATTGGTCAATGGACGCAAGTCTGAACCAGCCAAGTAGCGTGAAGGATGACTGCCCTATGGGTTGTAAACTTCTTTTATATGGGAATAAAGTGACGTACGTGTACGTTTTTGTATGTACCATATGAATAAGCATCGGCTAACTCCGTGCCAGCAGCCGCGGTAATACGGAGGATGCGAGCGTTATCCGGATTTATTGGGTTTAAAGGGTGCGTAGGCGGACTTTTAAGTCAGCTGTGAAAGTTTGCGGCTCAACCGTAAAATTGCAGTTGATACTGGGAGTCTTGAGTAAAGTAAAGGTTGGCGGAATTCGTGGTGTAGCGGTGAAATGCTTAGATATCACGAAGAACTCCAATTGCGAAGGCAGCTGACTGGACTTTAACTGACGCTGATGCACGAAAGTGTGGGTATCAAACAGGATTAGATACCCTGGTAGTCCACACAGTAAACGATGAATACTCGCTGTTTGCGATATACAGTAAGCGGCCAAGCGAAAGCATTAAGTATTCCACCTGGGGAGTACGCCGGCAACGGTGAAACTCAAAGGAATTGACGGGGGCCCGCACAAGCGGAGGAACATGTGGTTTAATTCGATGATACGCGAGGAACCTTACCCGGGCTTGAAATGCAGATGAATATATCAGAGACGATATAGCCAGCAATGGCATCTGTGTAGGTGCTGCATGGTTGTCGTCAGCTCGTGCCGTGAGGTGTCGGCTTAAGTGCCATAACGAGCGCAACCCTTATCATTAGTTACTAACAGGTCATGCTGAGGACTCTAATGAGACTGCCGTCGTAAGATGTGAGGAAGGTGGGGATGACGTCAAATCAGCACGGCCCTTACGTCCGGGGCTACACACGTGTTACAATGGGGGGTACAGCGAGTTGCTTACTGGTAACAGTTGGCTAATCTTGAAAGCCTCTCTCAGTTCGGATCGAAGTCTGCAACCCGACTTCGTGAAGCTGGATTCGCTAGTAATCGCGCATCAGCCACGGCGCGGTGAATACGTTCCCGGGCCTTGTACACACCGCCCGTCAAGCCATGGGAGCCGGGGGTACCTGAAGTACGTCACCGCAAGGATCGTCCTAGGGTAAAACTGGTGACTGGGGCTAAGTCGTAACAAGGTAGCCGTACCGGAAGGTGCGGCTGGAACACCTCCTTTCTGGAGCATGTCTTGTTATTAATTAGGAATTTGGAATTACTAATTCGTAATTCTATTTTTAATTGGAGTTGACTTATCGTTACAAGGTTTTTTCTTGTACTTTCTTGTTTGTTATGTTTATATATATGATCTGTAACAAGAGAAATTAGAAGCCGAGCCCCGTGGGGTTAGGTTGAACTAGTCCTATAGCTCAGTTGGTTAGAGCGCTACACTGATAATGTAGAGGTCGGCAGTTCAACTCTGCCTGGGACTACGAATTAAATTAAGAATTATGAATTAAGAATTAAGAATTCGCTTTAATGTAAATTTTTCATTATTAATTTTTCATTCTTCATTACTTTCGGGGGATTAGCTCAGCTGGCTAGAGCACCTGCCTTGCACGCAGGGGGTCAACGGTTCGAATCCGTTATTCTCCACTCTTTTAAATTGAAAATTGATAATTTTCCATTTAATACACGATCTTTGACATGATGTACAAGCAAAAAGTAAACAATATTTTTAGTAACGAGCTAAAAGTATGATTCAACCCACTTAGCTAGTGTTATCTAGTATATAAGTATCCGCAAGGCTACTTACTACTAGCTCCTAACTCCTAGCTACTGTGAACAAAGAAAGTAAATAAGGGCACATGGTGGATGCCTTGGCTCTCGGAGGCGATGAAGGACGTGATAAGCTGCGATAAGCTTGGGTAAGGTGCAAATAACCTTTGACCCCAAGATTTCCGAATGGGACAACCCGGCTGGTTGAAGACCAGTCATCCTGCTATGCAGGAGGCAAACGCAGGGAACTGAAACATCTTAGTACCTGTAGGAAAAGAAAATAAAAATGATTCCGCTAGTAGTGGCGAGCGAACGCGGATTAGCCCAAACCAACATTGTTACGGCATTGTTGGGGTTGTAGGACTACGTTGTGGGACGACCTATATCGAAAAGAAGCATCTGGAAAGTTGCTCCATAGAAGGTGACAGGCCTGTACTTGAAGATATAGTAACCCTAGTAGTATCCTGAGTAGCGCGGGACACGAGGAATCCTGTGTGAATCTGCCGGGACCATCCGGTAAGGCTAAATACTCCCGAGAGACCGATAGTGAACCAGTACCGTGAGGGAAAGGTGAAAAGCACCTCGCATAGAGGAGTGAAATAGTTCCTGAACCCATGTGCCTACAAGCGGTCGGAGCATCTTTATGGTGTGACGGCGTGCCTTTTGCATAATGAACCTACGAGTTACTTTTACTGGCAAGGTTAATGCTCTTGAGAGCAGTAGCCGAAGCGAAAGCGAGTCTGAATAGGGCGAGTAGTCAGTAGGAGTAGACGCGAAACCAAGTGATCTACCCTTGGGCAGGTTGAAGGTTAGGTAACACTAACTGGAGGACCGAACCGATAAGCGTTGAAAAGCTTCCGGATGACCTGAGGGTGGGGGTGAAAGGCTAATCAAACTTGGAGATAGCTCGTACTCCCCGAAATGCATTTAGGTGCAGCCTCTGTTTATTACTTGTATGAGGTAGAGCGACTGATTGGATGCGAGGGCTTCACCGCCTATCAAGTCCTGATAAACTCCGAATGCGTACAAGTTAAGACAGGGAGTGAGGGCATGGGTGCTAAGGTCCATGTCCGAAAGGAGAAGAATCCGGACCATCAGCTAAGGTCCCGAAATACCTGCTGAGTTGAACTAACGAAGTCAGGGCCCAGTGACAGCTAGGATGTTGGCTTGGAAGCAGCCATTCATTTAAAGAGTGCGTAACAGCTCACTAGTCGAGGGCTCCGGCGTGGATAATAATCGGGCATAAGCAGGTTACCGAAGCTGTGGGATGTATTAATTACATCGGTAGGGGAGCATTCCACTCTGCGTTGAAGGCGTAGCGTAAGCTACTCTGGAGCGTGTGGAAAAGCAAATGTAGGTATAAGTAACGATAAAGGGGGTGAGAAACCCCCTCGCCGAAAGACTAAGGTTTCCTGATCAACGCTAATCGGATCAGGGTTAGTCGGGTCCTAAGGTGTAGCCGAATGGCGCAGCCGATGGCAGAACTGGTTAATATTCCAGTACTACCTTTTAGAGTGATGTGGGGACGGAGTTGTGAAAGTGTCGCGGTCTGACGGAATAGGCCGTTGAAGGGTGTAGATGTTGATGATTGTAGGCAAATCCGCAATCTGAGTCGAACCTGATAGTATGGAGCGTTCTTTGAACAATCCAATAGTACATGTAACCATACTTCCAAGAAAATCCGCTAAACTTAATCTTTAAGGTACCCGTACCGTAAACGGACACACGTAGTCGGGATGAATATTCTAAGGCGCTTGAGTGATTCACGGTTAAGGAACTAGGCAACTTGACCCTGTAACTTCGGAATAAAGGGTCCCTACCCAGCGATGGGAGGGCGCAGAGAATCGGTCCAGGCAACTGTTTATCAAAAACACAGGGCTATGCGAAATTGAAAGATGAAGTATATAGCCTGACACCTGCCCGGTGCTGGAAGGTTAAGAGGAGATGTCATCGCAAGAGAAGCATTGAATTGAAGCCCCAGTAAACGGCGGCCGTAACTATAACGGTCCTAAGGTAGCGAAATTCCTTGTCGGGTAAGTTCCGACCTGCACGAATGGTGTAATGATCTGGACACTGTCTCAACCGTGAGCTCAGTGAAATTGTAGTATCGGTGAAGATGCCGATTACCCGCGATGGGACGAAAAGACCCCGTGAACCTTTACTATAGCTTAACATTGAGCTTGGGCAATTGATGTGTAGGATAGGCCGGAGGCTTTGAAGCAGGTACGCCAGTATTTGTGGAGCCATCCTTGAAATACGGCCCTTTGGTTGTTTGAGCTCTAACACCTAGTAAGGTGGACACTGTTTGGTGGGTAGTTTGACTGGGGTGGTCGCCTCCAAAAGCGTAACGGAGGCTTCTAAAGGTGCCCTCAGGACGATTGGTAACCGTCCGTAGAGTGTAATGGCATAAGGGCGCTTGACTGGGAGACATACACGTCGATCAGGTAGGAAACTAGAGCATAGTGATCCGGTGTTTCCGTATGGAAGGGACATCGCTCAAAGGATAAAAGGTACTCCGGGGATAACAGGCTGATCCCTCCCAAGAGCTCATATCGACGGAGGGGTTTGGCACCTCGATGTCGGCTCGTCACATCCTGGGGCTGGAGAAGGTCCCAAGGGTTGGGCTGTTCGCCCATTAAAGTGGCACGCGAGCTGGGTTCAGAACGTCGTGAGACAGTTCGGTCTCTATCTATCGTGGGCGTATGAAATTTGCGTGGCTCTGACACTAGTACGAGAGGACCGTGTTGGACTGACCTCTGGTTTATCGGTTGTGGCGCCAGCTGCATTGCCGAGTATCTACGTCGGGATCGGATAAGTGCTGAAAGCATCTAAGTACGAAGCCGGCCACAAGATTAGATTTCTCTAGGGTCGTTGTAGACTACAACGTTGATAGGACGCAGGTGTACGCACAGAGATGTGTTTAGCCGAGCGTTACTAATTGCCCGGTCACTTTTTTTATTGGTTGTTTGATACTTTTGGTTTAGTTGACTATCTGTTTCGACTACAGTCAACATAACTATTATAATATTCTATTTATTTTTTGCTTTGCTTCGTGTCTAACTTATTTAGGTGACTATAGCACAAGGGTTCCACCTCTTCCCATTCCGAACAGAGAAGTTAAGCCTTGTTACGCCGATGGTACTGCGTAATAGTGGGAGAGTAGGTAGTTGCCGTTTTAATGAGAATCCCTCTTAGTCGAAAGATTGAGAGGGATTTCTTTGTTTATGCTAGTTTGTGTTTTTTAGACACGGATTACGCGGATTGCACGGATTTAAGAACACGGATTAAAATTGTAAGTAAGCAATTACCCCGGCAGGGGTAATTGCTTACTTATTAAAAACTAAATTATATCCGTGTTTTTTAATCCGTGCAATCCGTGTAATCCGTGTCTAAAAAGATAGCATCTCTAAAAAGATAGCATCTAAAAACATGGAAACTCTTTATGTTTTGTTCATCATTTAGCCTCTTTTCGCCAAAAACTGCATCCTTCCATAAAACTTTTCTAAACTTAGCCGACTTTTATTCTTTCAATTTTCTATTATCGGATTAATTTTTTTAAATTTGACCAAAATCTTAGTTAAGTAACAAAATATAATATAAACATTAAATAGTACCCGTGCATATGGAAAACAAAATTCAAGAGCTGACTGATAAGATTTATCGTGAAGGCGTTGAGAAAGGAAACGAAGAAGCCCAACGTCTTATTGAAAAAGCTCAGGAAGAAGCAAAGAAAATTATAGAAGACGCTAAAAAAGAAGCCGATTCTATTTTGGCAGCCTCTAATAAGTCGGCTAACGAATTAGCAGAAAACACCAAGTCGGAATTAAAGTTGTTTGCAGGACAGGCAGTAAATGCTTTGAAATCGGAAATAACAACTTTATTAACCAATCAAACCATATCCGATTCGGTAAAAGCATTCACAGCAGATAAAGATTTGCTAAATAACTTTATACTTTCGCTGGCTTCCAAGTGGTGTGAAACAGAAGCCATTACTATTTCTACAGCAGATGCGGATTCATTGAAAAAACATTTTGCATCTCAAGCCAAAGATTTGCTAGACAAAGGAGTTACTATTGAACAGGTTAACGGCATGAAAACATTGTTTTCCGTATCGCCTGCCGACGGCTCTTACAAGGTGAATTTTGGTGAAGAAGAGTTCGAAAACTACTTCAAATCATTTCTCCGTCCTCAACTAATCGAAATGTTGTTTTAAAAGAAATTTATGGCTCAATACTATTATCTAATTGCCGGATTACCCGACATTACTCTGGATGATGGTAAATTAAGTTATACGGTAGAGAATTTCAAAACAGAGATTTATCCGGAGTTAACCGATAATGACAAAAAGGTTATTGATTTATTCTATCTGCAATATGATAACGCTAATTTACTGGATTTGTTGAAAAACAAAGAATCGTCCATCAATACAAAAGGGAATTACTCGGCTGATGAACTTCTGGCCTTAATAGATGGCGTTAAAGATGGTGATCAACCAGACAAAAAATACCCATCTTATCTTTTCTTTTTCCTGACTGAGTACTTCCAACTTTCGGATGATGATGAACGATTGCCGGAAAATATACTTGCAGCATATTATTATGAATATGCGATAGGAAACAAAAATCAGTTTGTATCTTCCTGGTTTGAATTTAATCTTAATGTTAACAACATATTTGCTGCATTAATAGCCCGGAAGTATAAATATGAAATAGCTACTCATATTATAGGGAATACCGAAGTAAGTGAAGCAGTGAAAACATCAAACGCACGCGATTTTGGACTTACAGGTACAATAACCTATTGGGAAGAGTTGGTTCGAATAAGTGAAATCCATGAACTAACAGAAAGAGAAAAGAAAATAGACCTGCTTAAATGGGGCTGGATGGAAGAAGAATCTTTCTTCAACTATTTTACTGTAGAAAAACTATTTGTTTTTCTTGTAAAACTAGAAACCATTGAACGTTGGTTATATCTTGATAAAGAAGCAGGAAGTAAACAATTCAGGGAGTTTATTCAGAATTTAAAAGACGATGTTCGGATACCTGAAGAATTCAGAAAATAAATATACAAATATATGGCAACAAAAGGAACTGTTAATGGCGTAATATCTAATCTGGTTACCCTCACTGTTGACGGCCCTGTCTCACAAAACGAAATATGTTATATTTCGACAGGTGGCGATAATTTAATGGCTGAGGTGATTAAAGTAGTGGGGAGCAATGTGTATGTTCAGGTATTCGAAAGCACCCGCGGATTAAAAGTTGGTGCTGAAGTAGAGTTTACCGGGCACATGCTGGAAGTAACATTAGGCCCCGGAATGCTATCAAAGAATTATGATGGTTTGCAAAACGACTTGGATAAAATGACTGGCGTTTTCCTTAAACGTGGCGAATATACATATCCGCTCGATAAGGAAAAGAAATGGCATTTTGTACCTTTGGTAACTCCAGGTGATAAAGTAAAATCATCAGCTTGGCTTGGCGAAGTTGACGAAAACTTTCAACCACTTAAAATAATGGCTCCTTTCACCATGGTGGGTACGGCTACCGTTAAGTCTATAGCCAAAGAAGGAGACTATACAGTTGAAGATACAATAGCTGTTCTTACCGATGAAAATGGTAAAGACATTGAAGTAAATATGGTCCAGAAATGGCCGGTTAAGAAAGCCATGACTAACTACCGGGAAAAACCCAGACCCTTTAAATTACTGGAAACAGGAGTGAGGGTTATCGATACTGTAAACCCTATCGTTGAAGGTGGAACCGGATTTATTCCCGGACCATTTGGTACTGGTAAAACGGTACTTCAGCATGCCATCTCTAAACAAGCCGAAGCCGATATCGTTATTATGGCTGCCTGTGGAGAGCGTGCTAACGAGGTAGTGGAAATCTTTGCTGAGTTCCCTCACCTGATAGACCCACATACCGGACGTAAACTGATTGAACGTACTATCATTGTTGCAAATACTTCGAACATGCCGGTTGCAGCCCGTGAAGCTTCTGTATATACAGCAATGACAATGGCCGAGTTTTACCGCGCAATGGGATTGAAAGTATTGTTGATGGCCGATTCAACCTCACGTTGGGCACAGGCTCTACGCGAAATGTCGAATCGTTTGGAAGAACTTCCAGGGCCGGATGCTTTCCCTATGGATATATCATCTATTATCTCAAACTTCTATGGCCGTGCCGGATATGTGATATTGGATAATGATAAAACAGGTTCAATTACATTTATAGGTACTGTATCGCCTGCAGGTGGTAACCTCAAAGAACCGGTAACCGAAAATACAAAGAAAGTTGCACGATGTTTTTATGCCCTTGAACAGGAACGTGCCGACAGAAAACGTTATCCGGCAGTAAATCCTATCGACTCTTACTCCAAATACCTGGAATATCCGGAGTTCGAAGAATATATTACCGAAAGAATCAATGACCAATGGACTGGCAAGGTTAACGAAATCAAAACCCGTCTTCTGCGTGGTAAGGAAATATCCGAGCAAATAAACATTCTTGGTGATGATGGAGTTCCGGTTGAATACCACGTTACATTCTGGAAGTCGGAACTGATAGACTTTGTTATCCTTCAGCAAGATGCATTCGACGATATTGATGCAGTAACACCAATGGAACGTCAGGAAGAGATACTTAATATGGTAATGGATATTTGCCATACCGAATTTAAGTTCGAAAACTTTATAAACGTTATGGATTACTTCAAGAAGATGATCAATATATGCAAACAAATGAACTATTCGGAATTTCAATCGGATAAGTATGCAGGATACAAAAAGGAACTTGAATCATTAATCGCCGAGAAAAAAGTTGGATAAGAGATAAGAATATGACAACAAAAGCTTTTCAAAAAATATACACTAAGATTAGCCAGATAACAAAAGCTACCTGTGCTTTAAAAGCAACGGGTGTTGGTTATGACGAACTGGCAATTATCGACGGTAAACTGGCTCAGGTAGTTAAGATTGCCGGTGATGAGGTAACACTACAAGTATTTGGTGGTACAGAAGGTATTCCTACCAATGCTGAAGTAGTATTTCTGGGCAAGGCTCCTACCATTAAAGTAAGTGAACAACTGGCCGGAAGATTCTTTAATCCGTTTGGCGAACCGATAGATGGTGGACCAGAGATTGAAGGTACAGAAGTAGAAATTGGTGGTCCATCAGTAAATCCGGTAAGACGTAAACAGCCATCAGAACTGATAGCAACAGGTATTGCAGGTATCGACTTGAACAACACTTTGGTGTCTGGACAAAAGATTCCATTCTTTGCCGATCCCGACCAGCCTTTTAATCAGGTAATGGCAAATGTTGCCCTTCGTGCCGAAACAGATAAAATTATTCTGGGAGCCATGGGGATGACCAATGACGACTACCTGTATTTTAAGAATGTATTCTCTAATGCAGGTGCACTCGACAGAATTGTAAGTTTTATCAATACAACCGAAGACCCTCCTGTTGAGCGTATGCTGGTTCCTGATATGGCACTTACTGCCGCCGAATATTTTGCTGTGGAGCATAATCAGAAAGTACTTGTACTTTTAACAGATATGACTTCATATGCCGATGCTTTGGCTATTGTATCGAATCGTATGGACCAGATCCCTTCTAAAGATTCTATGCCCGGTTCGTTATATTCCGATTTGGCGAAGATTTACGAAAAGGCAGTGCAGTTCCCCGATGGTGGTTCTATCACAATTATTGCTGTAACAACGCTTTCGGGTGGAGATATTACCCATGCTGTACCCGATAATACCGGTTATATTACAGAAGGACAGCTGTTCCTGAGACGTGATAGTGACATTGGTAAAGTAATAGTTGATCCGTTCCGTTCGCTTTCACGTTTGAAACAATTGGTTATCGGAAAGAAAACCCGCGAAGACCATCCACAGGTAATGAACGCTGCGGTTCGTTTGTATGCTGATGCTTCGAATGCAAGAACCAAAATGGAGAATGGTTTCGACCTGACCAACTATGACGAACGTACGCTGGCATTTGCAAAATCGTATGCCGATAAATTATTGGCGATTGATGTGAATGTTAATACAACAGAGATGCTTGATACTGCCTGGGGATTGTTTGGAGAATATTTCCGTCCTGAGGAAGTAAACATCAAGAAAGAACTGGTTGATAAATACTGGAAGAAATAAATAAAACAAAGTGGCTATAAAATTTCAATATAATAAAACTTCACTTCAGCAGCTTGAGAAACAACTCAAAGTCCGGAAGCGAACACTCCCTATTATTAAGAATAAGGAAAGTGCGCTTCGTATGGAGGTAAAAAAGAGTAAAGAAGAAGCTGCCGGATATGAAGAGAAACTGGAGAAACAAATCCAGGCATACGAAGCCATGTTTGCACTTTGGAACGAGTTTGATCCATCATTGTTAAAAGTAAAAGATGTTCATCTGGGAATAAAAAAGATTGCTGGAGTAAGAGTTCCGTTAATTGATAATATTGATTTCGAGATACGTTCATTTAGTCTTTTTACAAGCCCTAAATGGTATGCCGATGGAATACATATTCTTAAGCAACTGGCTCATACGGCTATTGAACGCGAGTTTACTTTGGCAAAACTTAGTTTACTTGAACATGCCCGTAGGAAAACCACTCAAAAAGTGAATCTTTTTGAGAAAGTGCAAATACCTGGTTATGAAGATGCTTTGCGGAAGATAAAACGGTTCATGGAAGATGAAGAAAACCTTTCTAAATCTTCTCAGAAAATATTAAAGTCAATTCAAGCGAAAAGAAAGGAGGCTGAGGTATGATTACGAAAATGAAGAAATTTACCTTCCTGATCTTTCACAAGGAATACGAAGATTTTTTGCTCAAACTGCGTGAACTAGGAGCAGTACACATTGAAGAAAAGCAAGAAGGACAGGCTATTAATCCTGAACTGCAAGAGTCGATGAAAACATATTCATCGATAAACTCTTCCATTGCTTATCTGCAAAAGTTTACTGATAAAAAGTTAGAAGGAACAACTCAACCGGCATCTGTTGAAAGAGGTTTGGAACTGGCTAAAGAGGTAGAGGTACTTAAACAAAAGTCCGAAAAGCTAACCCAACAACTCCAATCTGTACAAAAGGAAGCAGATATAATGGAACCTTGGGGAGAGTTTAGTTGGACTGTACTTAAAGACCTTGAAAAAGCCGGATATAAGTTGCATTTCTATATCTCTACAACAAGAGATTTCAAGCAGGAATGGATTGATCTTTATCAGGCAGTTATTATAAACCAAACGGGTTCTCATTATTGTTTTGTTGTACTCAGCAAAGATGGAGAATATATAGATATTCCTGTTGAACGTGCCAGATTAAGCACACATTCTCTTTCGGAATTGAAAGAACAACACCAGCACATTGAAGAAGAGTTGGAAGCGTTAAAGAACAAACTAGCTACTCTTTCAAATACCGAAGCCGAATCTTTAGAACTGGCAAAGGATGAAGTGCTTTCCGAAATTGAGTTCTCCAGAATAGTTTTGGGGGGCGATAAATGTGCCGGCGATAAACTGGTTCTTCTACAAGGATGGATACCCAAAGATAAGGAAACCGCATTAATTGATTTCCTTGAAGGGGAACACCATTTTTATCAGGAAGAAAAAGTTGCAATGACTGATGATGTGCCTATTCTGCTGAAAAATAATTCTTTTTCAAAATTATACGAGCCTATAACACGCATGTTCGCTTTGCCGAATTACAGTGAATTAGATCCGACACCTTTGTTTGCTCCATTCTTTATGCTGTTTTTTGGATTGTGTATGGGCGATGGAGGATATGGCTTATTAATCTTCCTGGCTTGTTGGTTCCTGAAAAAGAAAGTACCCGAATCGGCAAAGAGTTTCTGTACCCTTGGCGAATTTTTCGGATTAGCTACCATTGTGGTAGGTATTCTTACCGGTTCATTCTTTGGAATAGCTTTAGACTCGGTAGAGTGGTCGTGGCTGAAAGGAGTTAAACAGTATTTTATTACTGAAAAGAACTATGCTCATTTATTAGGAGGGTATAGTCCGCTAATGGTATTTGCCATTGTTATCGGGCTTGTACAAATACTCTTTGGTATGTGTGTAAATGCAATTAAGATTACTAAACAATTTGGCATTAAGTATGCTTTAGCCAAAATAGCTTGGGTAGTGCTTCTTTTAGCTATTGCAGTTACATTTGGTGTTCCGGCTTTAGGTGTAGCATTTCCGGCTGTAGTAACTTACTTGTTATATGGCATTATAGCTATTAGTGTGTTGTTTATAATGTTCTACAATTCGCCCGATAAGAGTATTTTCTCGAACTTCGGTTCTGGCTTGTGGGATACATATAATATGGCTACAGGGCTATTAGGAGATACACTTTCGTACATTCGTTTATTTGCGTTAGGATTAACCGGAGGTATTTTAGGTGGAGTTTTTAACTCTTTAGCTTTCGATTTAACAGAGACGTTATCGCCTGTTCCCCGGTTTATTGCAGCATTCCTGATTCTTATATTTGGGCATTCAATAAACTTTGGACTTTGCTTAATCTCGTCTTTAGTACATCCTATGCGTCTTACTTTTGTCGAATTTTATAAAAATGCAGGTTTCGAAGGTGGTGGAAGAACATATAAACCATTTAAGAAATAGAAAACAAACAAATAAATTAATAATAATAATATAAAACAGAAAATTATGGAACCAATTGTATTAGCTTATTTAGGAATTGCACTGATGGTAGGGTTATCAGGTACCGGAAGTGCTTATGGAGTAACAATTTGTGGTAATGCTGCTGTAGGCGCTTTGAAGAAAAATCCTGGTGCATCCGGATCTTATATTGCACTCTCTGCATTACCATCATCACAGGGACTATATGGATTTGTTGGATACTTCTTGTTAAGTGCTTTCCTTGTTGAAGGTATTACCTGGTATGCAGCAGCAGCTATATTCGGAGCCGGATTAGGTTTAGGACTTGTAGCATTGTTCTCTGCCATTCGTCAGGCACAGGTTTGTGCAAACGGTATTGCTGCTATTGGTTCAGGCCACAATGTGTTTGGTACAACAATGGTACTTGCCGTATTCCCTGAACTTTATGCTATTCTTGGATTATTAGTACTGATTTTGATCTCAGGATTAATTCCTGCTTAAAAAACAGTTTATTATAAAGCTTAGAACCCGGAGCGATTACTGTTGATTGCTCCGGTTTTTTTTATCCTACCGGGATAACTCTTTTGTCCTACCGGGATAGAGGCTTCATCCTACCGGGAGAAACGGTTTATCCCGGTAGGACAACAGCTTTATCCCGGTAGGATAAATACAAATAGTTTAGTTAATGTAGTATCTGTGTAATAAAGAGGTCAAAGATGTTGAATACCGCAAACGTTTGTAGGCTGTTTGTACTGTTTTTTTTGAGAAACTATGATTTTTTAATAAATATTCCCTATTTTTGCACGGAATTAAATGAGTTCTAGAACATTATATGATAAACGAGTTATTAACTCCCGATTACATCTTCGAAGCAAGTTGGGAAGTATGTAATAAAGTAGGAGGTATATACACTGTATTGTCTACCAGGGCAAATACACTACAACAAATCTTTAGAGATAGATTATTTTTTGTAGGACCGGATATTTGGAAAGATAAGGAAAATCCCTTATTCACTGAGTCAGAAACCCTCTTTGCAGAATGGAGAGAGTATGCAAAAGAAAAGTCAGGGCTCTCGGTCCGGATAGGTCGTTGGAACATTCCCGGAAATCCAATTGTTATACTGGTAGATTTTAATTCCTTCTTTGAAAGTAAAAATGAAATTTATACTTTAGCTTGGGAATTCTATCAAGTTGATTCTTTACACGCTTATGGTGATTACGATGAAGCATCCATGTTTGCCTACGCAGCAGGAAAAGTAGTGAAAAGCTTCTATCTGTATAACCTATCAAGAACAGATAAAGTTATTTTCCATGCGCACGAGTGGATGACCGGAATTGCTGCTCTTTATCTGAGAACGCGTGTCCCTGAAATAGCCAATATCTTTACTACCCATGCAACCTCTATCGGAAGGTCGATAGCAGGAAATAACAAACCCTTATATGATTATCTTTTTGCATATAATGGCGATCAGATGGCACAGGAACTTAATATGCAATCCAAACATTCTATTGAGAAACAAACAGCCCATTATGTGGATTGTTTTACAACAGTGAGCGAAATCACTAACAATGAATGTAAGGAGTTATTGGAAAAACCTGCTGATGTTATTTTAATGAATGGTTTTGAAGATGATTTTGTGCCAAAGGGTGTTACTTTTTCGGGAAAGCGTAAGCGCGCTCGTGCAGCCATGTTGAATGTTGCCAATAAATTAATGGGAACAGATTGGGGAGATGATACATTGATAATTGGTACCAGCGGAAGATATGAATTCAAAAATAAAGGGATTGATGTTTTTCTGGAATCTTTAAGTAGATTAAGACAAGATAAAAACTTAAAGAAAAATGTTCTGGCATTTATTAATGTTCCGGCGTGGGTAGCAGGTGCCCGTGAGGATTTGCAAGTACGCCTGAAAAGCAAACAAAAATATACTACCCCTTTGGAATGTCCGTATTTAACACATTGGCTTCATAATATGGAACACGATAATGTGTTAAGAACGTTACAATATCTGAACATGCATAATAGTGCAGATGATAATGTGAAAGTTATTTTTGTACCATGTTACCTGGATGGTAAAGACGGTATATTTAATAAAGAATATTACGATTTGCTTCTTGGACAAGACCTCAGTGTTTATCCCTCATATTATGAACCATGGGGATATACTCCTTTAGAAAGTGTAGCATTTAAGGTGCCCACCATAACTACAGATTTAGCTGGGTTTGGATTATGGGTAAAAAGTTTCAAGAATCATGGAATAAACGATGGAGTAGAAGTTATACATCGTTCGGACAATAATTATTTTGATGTAGCAGATGGAATAACAGAAACAATAGCTTTCTTTTCGTCTAAAACAGAAAATGAAATAAAAGAAATACGTAAAAATGCAAGCGAAGTAGCCGAGAAAGCACTTTGGAAACATTTTATACAGTATTATTACGAAGCATACGATATTGCTTTGCGCAATGCTGAGAAACGTCAGTTAAATTAGGTATTTTAGGTATTAATAAAAAAACGAGTTTATGAAGGTTAAAGTGAGTAATGCAAATACTCCGAATTGGAAAGATGTAACAGTTAGATCTTTCGTGCCGGAGGAATTGGGAAAACTATCAGAAATAGCAAGAAACATCTGGTGGTCATGGAATTACGAGGCCACAGAACTTTTTAGAGATCTTGATCCTGAGTTGTGGAAAAATTCAGGTCATAATCCTGTTCTTTTGCTGGAAAGTATGAGTTATGAAAAACTTGAAGCACTGGCAAAAGATAAAGTTATCATTAAAAGAATGAACGAGGTGTATGCTAAGTTCAATGAATATATGAGTGTGAAGCCAGATTCAACACGTCCTTCTGTTGCATATTTCAGTATGGAATATGGATTGACAAGCGTGTTGAAAATTTATTCTGGTGGTTTAGGTGTGCTTGCAGGTGATTATTTAAAAGAAGCATCTGATAGTAATGTTGATTTGTGTGCGGTTGGTTTCTTATATAAATACGGCTATTTTACTCAGTCGTTAGCAATGGACGGTCAGCAAATAGCTAACTACGAAGCACAAAACTTTGGTCAGCTTCCTCTTGAAAAAGTATTGGGCGAAGACGGTCAACAACTTATTGTTACTGTACCTTATATTAATTACTTTGTACATGCGTATGTATGGAAAGTAAATGTAGGTCGTATCTCTCTTTATTTGTTAGATACCGACAACGACATGAACAGTGAATTCGACCGCTCAATAACACATCAGCTTTATGGTGGCGATTGGGAAAACCGCTTGAAACAAGAAATACTTTTGGGTATTGGCGGTATGCTAACACTGAAAACATTAGGAATCAAAAAAAATGTATATCATTGCAATGAGGGACATGCTGCTTTAATTAATGTACAGCGTATCTGTGATTATGTGGCCGATGGAATGACGTACGACCAAGCCATTGAACTTGTTCGTGCATCGTCATTGTATACTGTTCATACTCCTGTTCCTGCCGGACATGATTATTTCGACGAATCACTCTTTGGCAAATACATGGGTGGCTATCCCGAAAAAATGGGTATAACCTGGGACGATTTAATGGACCTTGGCCGTAATAATCCGGGTGATAAAAACGAACGTTTCTGTATGTCTATATTTGCATGTAACACTTCTCAGGAAGTGAACGGTGTAAGCTGGTTGCATGGAAAAGTATCTCAGGAAATGTTTTCGACTGTTTGGAAAGGATATTTCCCAGAAGAAAGTCATGTAGGATATGTTACCAATGGTGTGCATTTCCCAACATGGAGTGCTACTGAGTGGAAGCAACTTTATGGTAAATATTTCAACGAAAACTTCATGTTCGACCAGTCGAACCCTAAAATCTGGGAAGCTATTTATAATGTTCCCGATGAAGTGATCTGGGGTACCCGTCAGGCCATGAAGAATAAATTAGTTGATTATATCCGCCGACAATTCCGCGAATCATGGTTGAAAAACCAGGGAGATCCTTCGCGCATTGTATCATTGATGGATAAAATCAACCCCAATGCATTGCTGATTGGCTTTGGACGTCGTTTTGCTACATACAAACGTGCACATCTTTTGTTTACCGATCTGGACCGTTTGGCTAAGATTGTAAACAACCCCAACTATCCTGTTCAATTCTTGTTTACCGGTAAAGCTCATCCACACGATGGAGCCGGACAAGGATTAATCAAAAGAATTATAGAAATATCTCGTCGTCCTGAATTCTTAGGAAAGATTATATTCCTCGAAAACTATGATATGCACCTTGCCCGTCGGTTGGTGAGCGGTGTTGATATTTGGTTGAATACTCCAACCCGTCCTTTAGAAGCATCGGGTACATCGGGCGAGAAAGCGTTAATGAATGGTGTATTGAACTTCTCTGTACTCGACGGTTGGTGGCTGGAAGGCTATCGCGAAGGTGCTGGATGGGCTTTGACAGAAAAACGCACTTATCAAAATCAGGATCATCAGGACCAGTTAGATGCTGCTACAATTTACAGTATTCTTGAAACAGAAATACTTCCGTTGTATTACGCTCATAACAAGAAAGGTTACTCTGAAGGTTGGGTGAAATTCATCAAGAACTCTATCGCTCAGATTGCTCCTCATTATACAATGAAGCGTCAGTTAGATGATTATTATAGCAAGTTCTATACAAAACTGGCTACCCGTTTCAAACTTCTATCTGCTAATAACAATGCAAAAGCAAAAGAATTGGCTGCATGGAAAGAAGAAGTAGTTGCTAAGTGGGATTCGATAGAAATTGTATCGGCCGAGAAAACAGAAGAACTTATCAACGGATCAATTGAAAGTGGTAAGGAATACACAATAACGTATGTTGTTGACGAAAAAGGTTTGAATGATGCAATTGGTATAGAACTGGTTTCTACCTTCACCAATGCAGAAGGAAAACAACACATCTATTCTGTTGAACCGTTTGATGTAATTAAGAAAGAAGGTAATCTGTACACATTCCAGGTAAAACATAGCTTGTCTAATGCCGGAAGCTTCAAGATTGCTTATCGTATGTTCCCTAAAAATCAGGATCTACCTCACAGACAGGATTTCTGTTATGTGCGTTGGTTCTACTAAGATAAAGTATTGAAATAATAAAAGGAGGTAAGACAATCTGTTTTACCTCCTTTTATTTTACTCAATAGCCATAGCTATAAGAAAAACATCAAAGTAATCTGCGCCAGAATAACTCTTAGGAACATACTTAAAGGATATACAGTTGCATAAGCCACCGAAGGATTATCACCCGGAATAGTTTCGTTGGCAAAGTTAAGTGCCATAGGGTTGGCCATACTGCCACATATCATTCCGGTGACCGAACCAAAATCAATCTTTAATATTTTAAGTGCTATTGTTCCAACCAGCAGTACTGGGAGTACAGTTAGTCCGAATCCTAATCCAACCCACAAAAGACCCTCGGGACGGAAAACAGTTTCAAAGAAATCGCCTCCGGTACGAATTCCTAAACAAGCCAGGAATAATGATAAACCTAATGCACGTAACATCAGGTTGGCGCTTTGTGTGGTGTAGGTTATCATATGCAATCTTGGACCAAATGTACCAATCAATATACCAACAATGATCGGACCACCAGCAAGTCCCAGTTTAATTGGCATACTCATTCCCGGCAGGAACACAGGTACAGCTCCAAGTGCTAATCCCAGAATTACTCCGATAAATACAGTTACAAGATTGGGTTCTTCAAGGTTCTGAACTGTGTTTCCCAATGCTTTTTCTACATTTTGGATAGCTACTTTTTCGCCAATAACAGTAAGTCTGTCGCCAAACTGTAATGTCAGTTGCGGGGTTGCAAGTAGTTCTACCCCCGATCTGAATACACGGCTCACATTAATACCATAAATGTTACGAAGACGCAAGGTTCCTAATTTCTTTCCATTCAGTTCGGGGCGGGTGATAACTATGCGTCGCGAAACCAGTTGACTATCTATGGCATTCCAATCAATATCTTCACTGTTCCAGTCGTCCGTATTTTGCTCTCCGAAAAGAACTTTAAGTGATGGAAGGTTCTTTTCTGATGAAATAACCAATAACTGATCTCCTTCCCTGATTAGTTTTTCCGAGGTAGGGATAAATACGTTTCCGTTTCTCCATACGCGCGAAATAACAAACTTTATACGTCCCATCGAAGCTATTTCCTGAATGCTTTTATCGAATACAGCCGGATTTCTAACTTTAAACGCAGCTATGTATGGACGATTAATCTCTTCTTTCTTTTTTAATTCTAAACTCTTATTATCAACCAGTACCTTACGAATAAAAATGATGGCTAGTATTACTCCTAAAACACCTAGTGGATAAGCCACTGCACATGCCAAAGCCGGTGAGTTACTATCTGCACCTAATTGTTTTAAGGTTTGCTGAGCAGCTCCAAGAGCAGGCGTATTTGTTGTGGCTCCACATAATAGGCCTACCATATCGGGCAAAGATATTTGGGTAATGAAACTGGCTAGCACCGTAAGAAAGGTTCCTAAAAGCACTACACTGATTGCTAAACTGTTGAGTGTAATTCCATCTTTTCGGAATGAACTAAAAAAACCAGGACCTACTTGGAGCCCCAGTGCATAGACAAAGATAACAAGGCCAAAACTTTCGGCAAAGGTCAGTACCTCCGGTTCAATGGAAAGACCGAAATGACCGGCAAGAATTCCGGCAAAAAACACAAAGCTAACTCCTAACGAAATTCCCAGAAAATGTATTTTCCCTAATACCAAACCAACTGCGCAAACCAAAGCCAATACTACGATTGCCTGTATTGCTGAGTGCTCGAATAATATACTGTTAAGCCATTCCATCTTGACTTTTCTTTTGTTGTTTTAAATATCAATAGAAGATTTTACCCAAATGCATTTTCGAGTGAAATTGTATTTTTTAGCAATTTTAAAAACGTATTTGTCATACCTTTGGGCTTTCGAGGCGCAAAGTTATTTAAAAGTAACGATATAACGCCCCAATTGTTATTGTTTGAATCTTATAAAAATAAACTAAAAACTTATGAGATTGAAAGCTAGACTGTTATAATAACTCGTACTGTTGTTTGCAAAAAAAACTTCTGAAAACATTTGTATAGTTCAAAAGTTCGCTCTATATTTGCATCCGCATTCCAGAGGGAATGACACTTCAAGGAAGTGTGGGTGAGTGGCTGAAACCACCAGTTTGCTAAACTGACGAACGGGCAACTGTTCCGCGAGTTCGAATCTCGCCGCTTCCGCTAAAAAGGTCTACAATTACGTTTTACGTGTTGTAGGCCTTTTTTGTTTTAAAGAAAGTTTATTAAGATGCCATAGACCTTGAATTACCTCTCAACTTTTTTAGCTTTTATATATTATTAACCCTCGTTTTTCCTCTAACCATTCTCACCAAAAGTATTTTCTATTCTATCCGCGTATTTCTCTGTAGTTTTCTTAGGGAAGTTCTGTAGTTCTCTTTGGAAAACTCCGTAGCTTTCTTTGGAAAAGTCTGTAGTTTTCTACAGAAAACTCTGTAGCTTTCTAAAATAAAATACGGGAATGGTAGTAATTTCAAATTACCCGCATTCCCATATAATACCTGCATATCTTAAACTAAAGATACAAAAAAACGATGATGTATGCAACTGTGTATTAACAGTTTTTTAGATCAGAAATTAATCAACTTAATCAATTTGTTCTTTTCTTTAATTGTTATCCTTCTTCTTTCAGATTCAATTAATCCTTCTTGTTGCATGTGTGTTAATTCACGTTCCAGTGAAGGGCGCGACACTCCGAAATATTCAGCAATTGCACTTTTCGACATTCGGAGCTCAATCGTATCGGATTGTTGCTCTTTAGCCAATTCGAGTATGTACACAGATACCTTTTGGCGGATTGTTCGGAAAGACATAAAATGTAGCCGACGACTTAATCGGGTTGCAAAGTTGGCCGAGATATCCAGATAGTTCTTCAGCAGAGATTCATTTTCCATCAACATTTTTAATACAGAAGAGCGGGGGATGATAAGTGCAGTTACTTCTTCATTTGCTGTTGCCTGAACTGGAAATCTGTTATTGTCACCAAACAGAAAAAGAATGGCCAGCGGGTTAGGGGCATGGATGTCTTCAACTTTAATAATCTTTCCTGTAGGGTCGGTCATTTCAGCTTTTACACTACCATTGAGTAAAAAGATTAATCGGTTGCAAGGTTCGTCTTGCCAGGCGAGTATTTCGCCTTTCTTAAATTGTTGCTGTTTAACAGGGATAGTTGAAAACAGAGAATTTATTTCCTGTTCATTCAACGACCTGAAAAGGTTGCATTGGGTTAGGGGAGTTAGATTGATGTTCATATTTGCAAACTTAAATAAAATCTTCGATTAATAAAAAGAACCATCTGTAACATTTGTGACAGTTCTCTCACTTCATCATCCTTTACCTTTGCACTAAATTAAAATCAGAAACTTATGAAAAGAACTATAATTAAGATAGACGAAGACCTTTGCAATGGTTGTGGACAATGTGTAAGCGGATGTCATGAAGGAGCATTGCAATTAATAGATAATAAAGCAGTGATTGTTAGCGAACTGTATTGCGACGGCTTAGGAGCTTGCATAGGCGAATGCCCTGTAGGTGCTATTACGCTCGAAGAACGCGAAGCCGAACCATACAGCGAAGTAGCCGTAATGGAACGGTTGGTTCCTAAAGGTGAAAAGATAATTCAGGCACACCTCAATCATTTAAAAGAACATGGTGAAGAAGGACTTTTGAAAGAAGGGCTCGATTATTTGCAAACACATCATATCTCTATAGGTTTTCATCAAAAAGAAGATCAAAAGGAAAAGTTACCTTGTGGATGCCCCGGAACAATGGATAGAGAGATTAAACGCCCTCAACAAACTGTTACATTTTCAGGAGGTATGGGAGTAAAACCAGTGGCACCTCAGTTATCCGAATTGCAACAATGGCCTGTTCAGCTTCATCTGCTCAATCCGGGAGCAGGGTATCTTCATCGTTCGCATCTTTTGTTGGCTGCAGATTGTACAGCTTTTGCTTGTGGTGATTTTCATAGTCGTTTTCTCAAAGGAAAAACATTAGCTATTGCCTGTCCTAAATTAGATAGTAACACACAAATATATGTGGATAAACTGGCACAAATGATTGAGCATGCCCAACTGGAAACACTTACTGTACTTATTATGGAAGTTCCTTGTTGCGGAGGTTTGCTTCGGATAGCAGAAATGGCACGCGAACAAGCTAAACATATTCCCATTAAAGTTGTTATTCTTGGTGTTGAGGGAGATGTCCAAAGCGAGAAATGGATTTGATAAATTAATTATATTACACTAAATGGAAAAAACTATGAACATGTTTTGTTATCAGTGCCAAGAAACAGCTTTTGGAAAAGGCTGTACAATAAAAGGAGTATGTGGAAAAGAACCCAACACATCCGCACTTATGGATGTATTGGTGTACACGGTTCGGGGAATAGCAATTGTTAACCGTGCTTTGCGCGAAAAAGGAGCTTCTGATGTTGAAGCAAGTCGCCAGATACTTGATGCGCTTTTTGCTACCATTACCAATGCTAATTTTGATGATGATGCGCTTAAGCAACGTATTAAACATGCTATTGAAACTAAAAACAAATTAATTGGTACTGCAAAGAAACGTGGAATAGAGCTTCCCGAAGCCGATGAAATAGTATTTGCACCTGCCGAGGCTGAATATGAAACTGTTGCCCCCCAAGTGGGTGTTCTATCAGAACCAAACGAAGATATCCGCTCGTTAAAACAGATGGTTGTTTATGGAGTTAAAGGGATGTCGGCCTATACAGAGCATGCTCTTAATCTGGGATATGAAGACAATGATGTATACGAAATTCTTGAAAACGCATTAGCCGAAGTCAGCCGGAAAGACATATCTCTTGATGAGTTAACCAGTGTTGTACTGAATGTAGGCGAGGGTGGGGTAAAAGCAATGGCATTACTTGATAAGGCAAATACCTCTACTTATGGCAATCCTGAAATAACCAAAGTAAATATCGGTGTGCGCAACAAACCGGGAATCCTGATAAGCGGTCATGACTTAAAAGACCTGGAAGAACTATTGGAACAAAGCAAAGATCAGGGAGTAGATATTTATACCCATAGCGAAATGTTGCCGGCACATTATTACCCTGCATTTAAAAAGTATCCGCATTTTGCCGGAAACTATGGAAATGCCTGGTGGAAACAACGTGAAGAGTTCGAAACATTTAATGGAGTGATATTTTTCACTACCAACTGTATTGTTCCGCCTTTAAGTAAAGCTACCTATACCAATCGTGTTTATACAACAGGTTCGGCAGGGTATCCTGGGGCAACTCATATCCCTCCGCGTAAGGATGGTAAACCAAAAGATTTTTCTGCCCTGATTGAACATGCTAAGAAATGTACACCTCCACAGGAAATTGAACATGGCGAGATTATCGGAGGCTTTGCCCATAATCAGGTTCTTGCTTTAGCCGATAAGGTTGTAGATGCGGTTAAAAGTGGAGCTATCCGTAAGTTTATTGTAATGGCCGGATGCGACGGACGCATGAAGTCGCGCCAATATTATACTGATTTTGCACTTGCTCTTCCAAAAGATACTGTAATATTAACTGCCGGATGTGCAAAGTACCGATATAATAAATTACCATTAGGTGATATCAATGGAATCCCTCGTGTATTGGATGCCGGACAGTGTAACGATAGTTATTCACTTGTTCTTATCGCATTGGCTTTGAAAGATGCTTTTGGATTAGATAGTGTAAATGATCTTCCTTTGGTTTTCAACATAGCCTGGTACGAGCAAAAGGCAGTAATTGTATTGTTGGCACTTCTCAGTCTTGGGGTAAAGAATATCCATTTAGGACCAACACTTCCGGGATTTGTTTCGCCCAATATAACCAATATTCTGGTTGACAAATTCGGACTTGGTACAATTTCTACTGCCGATGAGGATGTGTCAATGTGGGTAAATCCGGTGTAATTTACTATCTTTGTCTGGTGAATGTTATTTATATAACTGCGCATGGACAAAATAGAATGCACTGGCGAACATGAGAAAATATTGTTTGATATTCCTCTGTTCAGAGATTTACCACTAAATGTAAAGTCTACTCTGCTCAACAGATTGGATTATACACTATATGATATCAGAAAAAAAGATATAATTGCCCGGCAAAGTACCCCTTGCAAACGTTTAATGGTTTTGTTAAAAGGCAAACTTCGGGTAGATATTATAGATGCTCTGGGAAATGAAGTAATGATTGAATACATTATTGCTCCCAGAGCATTTGCTACTCCGCATTTATTCAGTACAGATAATACTCTGCCAGCTACATTCACTGTTTTAGATGATGGTTATTTATTTACAGCAACAAAAGACTCCCTGTTTAAACTGATAAGTGAAGAACCCGGCATTCTGAAAAGCTTTCTTTGTATTACTGGGAATTGTAATAAGTGTACTGTAACACGCTTAAAAGCTCTTTCGCATAAAAATGTTCGTAATCGTTTTGTGCAATATCTCTTCGAACATCTGCAACCCAATGGAACTGTAGCTGTTATGGAACATAATCAGCAACAACTTGCCGAGTATCTTTGTGTAACCCGTCCGGCTTTATCAAAGGAAATAAATAAATTGATAAAAGAAGGATTGATTAAGGCAGAAGGTAAAACAGTACAAATGCTGGATATGAGGGCTTTAAACGAATACTTGGTGTGAACTAAGTGCCTTATATCTTAATGTCATTTAACTCAACTAACTTATTCACTATAGCATAAATAGTAAGACCAGATGCACTGTGTATCTGTAATTTGCGTGAAATATTTCTTCTGTGAGTAATAACCGTATGAATAGACAAATATAACTTTTCTGCAATCTCTTTATTAGTCATGCCTTTTACCACACATACAATTATCTCTTTTTCCCGCTGACTTAATGCGTCCGGATTTTCTTCTTCTTGTGGCTTAATGTTCTGCAACAAATTGATTTTATCATTAATAACCTCCAAACTATCGAATATTGAAATGCTTTCATCATACTTACTTAACAAGGTTGCATCAGTGAAAGCACTAACCAAGGCAACTAAACGTATGTTCCGGGCAGAGGCTTCAGCGCGGAATTGTGCTACATCAAAATAATCACCAAAAGTAGGGTTTACCATCAGAATATGAGGAGGTTGGCTGCGGATACAATCTCGCAAGGCATCTACCGACGCCAACTCAACAGACAGAATTTTTAAATTAGGTAATCTTTTTAAAGCCTGCATCATACCACTACGAATAATAATAGAAGACTCGGCAATAGCAATTCGTATAACCTCGCTATTTTTCATTTCCCAATATCCTCCTTTCGAGTTTCAAAATGGTAGGAACCAGAAGGTAATCTTCAACACTGCAATGAGAGTCCAGTCCTTCTTCGCAAGTGTATATATCGAATAATGCAGCATTCAACATATTTTTATTCGCTTTTGCCGGACAGTATTTAATTATTATATTCTTTAACTCGGTAAGTTTCTCACTTATCTGATCGTGGTGCTTGGAGAATGTACTGATTTGATAGTTCTTGGGGGGATTATTATTGAGTAATGCATCTACATATTTAAAAACGGTTTTTTCCTCGTATTCCATGTGTTTTCTTACTTCATTCATGTATTCATCGAAGAATTTTAGAATCAGGAAAGAAACATCATCATCCGAACAATCAATGGCATATATTAACTTCCGGCGAATACCGGGAAGGCAAAAATCAAGGAAATATATGTGTGCTTGTTTAAGATAGTCGACCAATGCAGGTATTGAAATTTCATAGTGTGTATTGTCTATCCTTGAAAAACCTTCCTCAACAAAGTTCACAACAGCAAGAAATGTGGGGCAATGTACTCCATTCATCTCGCATACTTCTTTTACTGTTTTATTACCAAATCCCAACGACAGTCCGAAACGACTCATTACCTGTAACAAATTATAATTATTGCTTATCAGGTCAATCATCTTATCTGTTGGTTTGTATTTCTGTGTATTATCCATGCATCTGTTTTCAATATGCAAATTAACGTAAACTTTTCTAAGTTCACAATCGCTATTTATTGGTATTGGATACCTATTTTATGGTAACAAACGAGTAAAAATATAAAATAATAGTTTTAACAAAGGGAAACTTTGCCTAAACTTTCCACTTCCAAAGAGACGGCTAATCCCATTGCCTTGAATAGTTTTCTCACTGTGGAAAATGTTAGATTCTTACCGCTTTCAATCCGAGAGATTTGAGCTTTCTGTACGCCTACCAATTTACCTAATTCCTCTTGAGTTAGGTTTTTGGCTTGTCGTGCCTGTTTAATAGCCTCGCCAATAAGAAACATTTCTAAATCTTCCTCATATTTATCACGTTTAGGAGTACCTTTTTTGCCTATAAACTCATTTACAACTTCCTCATGTGTATAAACTTTCTTTTCCATAGCTATATTATTTAAAATATTCTTTCATTATATTATTTGCCTTTTCAATCTCCCTTAAAGGCGTTTTATCTGTTTTCTTAATGAAACCATGTGTAGCAATAACGAGCGTATCTTTTTCTCCTGTTTTATCCCAAAAAGCTAATAAACGATACTGTTTGTTATTATATTGGGTTCTAAATTCCCAAATGTCGGTATCTTCTAACTTCTTGAATAATTTAGGATCCATCACATAGGTTGCTTTATCTATGTTGTAAATAATCTTATCTCGTGCTTTATCTTCAATATCTTGCAAGAATTCTAAGGCTTCTTGTAGATAAGCAACTTCAAATTTCCGTTTTACTTCCATCGATTCATTATGTTTAAACAATACAAAGATAGTAAATGTTTCCATAAACAGAAACTATTCCTGCAATACCATTTGCAACCAAGTTGCATCAACTTTTACCGACCTTTGCCTTCATTAAACATATAAAACAATTAATGATATGGCAAATTTAATAAAAACTCAACATACTTGCTGTTGTCATAACGATCATTGTACACCAAACAATGAACATTCAAGTTGGAAAAAATACCTTCCGGCAATAATCAGTTTCTTAATGCTCGTTGCAGGACTTCTAGCAGAACATGTTTTTCATGTAGCATTCTTTACCGGATACATAAAACTTGCATGGTATATTCTGGCATACTTACCTGTAGGTATTCCGGTGTTAAAAGAATCAGTTGAAAGCATCTCGCACAAAGACTTCTTCAATGAGTTTACTTTAATGACTATTGCTACTCTGGGAGCATTCTTCATTAAAGAGTATCCGGAAGGGGTTGCAGTGATGCTTTTCTATTCGGTAGGAGAACTGTTTCAGGATGCCGCTGTAAACAAAGCCAAAAGTAATATTAAAGCACTCTTAGATATCCGACCAGATATGGCAACTGTGCTTCGTGATGGAGAGTATATCACTCTTTCTCCCTCGGAGGTAAAGATTGGTGAAACAATTCAGGTAAAAGCTGGCGAGAAAGTTCCTTTAGACGGAATATTGCTTTCGCAGGAAAGCAGCTTTAATACTTCGGCACTTACAGGCGAAAGTAAACCCAGAACCATCCGGAAAGATGAAACAGTACTCTCTGGCATGATGAATATAGATAAGGTAATTGAAGTACAAGTTCAGAAACTATATGAGGATAGTGCTTTTTCAAGAATCCTTGCTATGGTACAAGATGCAACATCTCGTAAAGCCAAAACCGAATTGTTAATCAGAAGATTTGCCCGGATATATACTCCCATTGTGTTCTTTTTGGCCTTAGCTATTGCAACTGTTCCGGCATTGTTTATTTCCGACTATGTTTTTCAAACCTGGCTATACCGTGCTTTGGTTTTCCTTGTAATCTCTTGTCCTTGTGCACTTGTAATATCCATTCCGTTAGGATACTTCGGTGGGATTGGAGCAGCTTCGCGAAATGGTATTCTCTTTAAAGGCGCCAACTATTTGGATATGATGCCAGCCATTAACGTAGTGGCTATGGATAAAACCGGAACATTAACCAAAGGGGTATTCGAAGTTCAGAATATAGCTACAAACCATAATCCGGATACCTTTATGTCGATATGCGGTAGTATTGAGAGTCAGTCTAAACACCCAATTGCCAAAGCGATATTATCTTATTGCAATACAAAGCAGATACCTATTATGCCAGTTAGTGAAGCCGAAGAAATTGCAGGGCATGGTATTAAAGGTGTTGTAAATAACCAAACAATTCTTGCCGGAAACGCCCGGTTAATGGATAAATACAATGTTGGTTATGACAAACAAATTGATTCAATTCCCGAAACAATTGTTATAATCGCAATAGATAATGTATATGCCGGATATGTTACTATTGCAGATGAGGTTAAAAAAGATGCAGCATATACAATCAGTAAGATGAGAGAGTATGGTATAAAAACAGTTATGCTGAGCGGTGATAAAGCATCCATTGTTGAGAAAATGGCATCCGAACTTAGTATTGATGAAGCCTATGGAAACCTACTTCCGGAAGACAAGATCAAATATGTAGAACGGTTAAAAAAGAATCCGGAACATAAAGTGGCTTTTGTGGGCGACGGCATTAATGACGCTCCTGTGCTTGCACTTAGTGACATTGGTATAGCCATGGGAGCAATGGGTTCTGATGCAGCAATTGAAATAGCAGATGTAGTAATACAAACCGACGAGCCTTCTAAAATTGTTTCGGCAATAAAAATAAGCAAGAAAACCCGACGGATTGTTAAACAGAATATAACTATGGCTTTCACTGTTAAATTAGCTGTGTTAATTCTGGGTACAATTGGCTTTGCAAGCATGTGGGGAGCTGTTTTTGCTGATGTGGGTGTAGCTTTATTAGCCATCTTAAATGCCGTGAGGGTATTAAATTATAAAGAAGTTAGCTTAAGTTAATCATCCTTAAAGCTTCTACTTATTTTTAGTAGACTGAATCTTTTTATTACCTTAGCGTCCGTATAATAGTTCAAACTTAAACATAATAAAACCATGAAACGGCATTTGTTAGGAGTTTTATTGTTGCTTAGTTCTACTGTATGGGCGCAACAATCTACATCCATTACTGAGGCAATGGATAATTACAATTACAAAACAGCAATCAATCTCATTGATCAGCAATCACCCACTCCCCAATTACTTTTTCTGAAAGCAAAAGCTTTGAAAGGATTGTATCAATATGCTGAAGCAACTGATTTGTTG
This sequence comes from Bacteroides sp. 519, assembly GCF_010500955.1. Lineage (GTDB taxonomy): Bacteria > Bacteroidota > Bacteroidia > Bacteroidales > Bacteroidaceae > Bacteroides. Next base: position 6,405 of record NZ_QVMJ01000024.1, on the reverse strand, counting down.
CAAACAATAATTACCGATCTGCCCAATAATTCTCAGGTTATTATGGAATTGGCAGAATGCTCGCGACAGGCTGGTAGATTCAATGTAGCCATTGAAAACTATGAGAAATTGCTTAAACTTAATCCCAATCATACTTACGCTCAAATACAATATCTCAACTTATTGTTGATGATCAATAAATATTCGAAAGCCAAAACCGTATGCGAAAATGCTTTGGCAAGAGATAGTTCAACTGTATTTATAAGAATGATGGCTCAATGTCATGAAGGGCTACTTGAAATCCTTTCGGCCAGAGACTGGTATATAAAAGTAATAGAGAAAGAACCTGACGACTATTTTTCGGTAAGTAAACTTGCTAACATATATATACAAACCAACGACTATGCCTATGCTATCGATGTTACTGAAAAGTACAGAGAAAAAGACCCGGACAATATCTATATAAACAGGCAAAACGCTCAGGCATATTGTCTTAGTCAGGAGCACGATATGGCCGTTGAAAGATATACCCAATTACTGAATCAAGGAGACAGTACCCGCTACACTTGCTATTATGCAGGTGTGAGTTTCTTTGCGAAAGATCGCTTTTTCGATGCGCACGATTGTTTAGAAGTAGCATTAAAGTACGATCCGCAAAACGTGAGTATACTTTTTTATCTGGCAAAGGCATGTGCCCGAACATCGTGGAAAAATCAGGCAATTGAATATATGCAACAGGCTTTAGATATCACCATACCTGCAAACGAGACTGTTGGCAGTTTATATGGCGGCATGGTTGATTGTGCAAAACGTGCTTCGAACTGGGGGAAGTACATGGAAGCATTACACCTGCAACGAAAATATGCGCCCACAAACTACCTTATTTATATGATAGGTGCCGGATATCAGGATTATATGAAGGATGAAAAGAATGCCATAAAATACCTGGAAATGTATTTGAAAACCAAGCCAAAGGAAGCAAACAACGATCCAACCATGGAAGGCGGTGCTTTGGTGCTTGATGCAAATGCAACTTACCGGATAGCAGAAAGCCGGCTAAAGAAACTGAAAGAAGAACGTTTCTTCAGAGATGGAGTAAAAGAAGAGGATATTAAAAAATAGAGAACTATGAAACGGAATATTTTTCTTTTTTGCTTGTTAGCATGTACAGTAGTACAAGCGCAAAAGACCGATTCTATATCCAGAGCAATGGATAACTATGAGTACGAAACTGTTATTAAACTGATTGATCAGCAAGAATCCACAATACCTCTTATGTTACTTAAAGCCAAAGCTTACAGAGGACTATTCTTGTACGATGAGGCTGCAAACTGTTTACAGGAAATACTTAAAACAGACCCCGAAAACAATCAGGCTACAATTGAACTTGCAGACAATTATCGTTTGGGAGGAAGGTTTTCCGAATCATTAAAGTATTACGAAGAAGCCATAAACAAGCAACCTCATAACAAATACCTGAAACTTCAATATATCAACCTGCTTTACAGGCTCGATAAACATCATCAGGTTATTGATGTATGCAAGGAAATGCTAAAAAATGATAGTACTGCTTATGTTTTGAGATTAACAGCACAATCTTACGACGCACTTTTAAATGACACTATGGCAATGCTGCATTATCAAAAAGCAATTGAAAAGAATCCGCGCGATTATATCTCTGTTTCCCGAATTGCCACTTTAAATATTGAGGTCGATACAGAGATGGCTCTTAGGTTAACAGAGGAGTATCGCAAGATTGATCCTACCAATATTTTTGTAAACAGAGTCAATGCACAGGCTTACTGTATAGCGCAAGATTATAAAACAGCAGTAGAAAGATACAAGCCTCTGATTGAAGGAGGAGACACAAGCAAAACAACCTGCTATTATTACGGTGTAAGCTGTATTAGCTTGTTAGACTACGAAAACGCATACAAGTATCTGCTTTTGGCATTAGCCAATGATCCAACTAACATTAATCTCTTGTATTATGTAGGAACAGCTGCTTGTAGAACTAAACGAGTAAAAGAAGGTATTATGTATCTTGAAATGGCACTTGCTTTAGCTATTCCGCAAGATATTGAAATGGCAAAGTTATATGCTGCTTTAGCCGAATCGTACGGTAGGGATGAAAATAGAAAAAATCAGATTGCAGCATTAAAAGAACAATTAAGATACGATCCGCAAAACAATCTTATACTATATCGGATAGGGACTGTTTACCACGATTTCTTACAGGATGAGAAAAATGCTGAACGGTATCTGGAAATGTTCATGAAAACTAAACCCGAAAGCATGGACATAAAATCTCCCCAATTTCTACTAGAAGATGGAAAGTTTGCCCCTGTAATGGTAGAGAAAAAAAAGAAAAGGGAAGAAATAGACTATTACATTCAGGCTGATGCCAGATTGAAAGATATGCGTGTAGAAAAATTTTTCAGAGATGGAGTAAAAGAAGAGGATATTAAAAAATGATGTTTATCTTTACAGCGATAACCATTAATTCCCTATCATGAAATCTTATAGGATTATTCTTTTAATAACGTGCTTTGTTGCAATAAGCAGCAAAGCACTTGGTGTTTCTTCGGATTCTTTAAGTAATACAATTCATATCTATGTAGCTTTATGCGATAACAAATATCAGGGGATAGTGAAGGTTCCTGTGAAAATAGGAAATGGACAAGACCCTGACAACAACCTTTATTGGGGATGTGGCTATGGCATACGAACCTACTTTAAGAAAAGTCAGGAGTGGAAATTTATTAAAACCGAAAAGATAGATTCCATAAAACTGGAACGAGTTATCTTTAAACATGCCACTAAAGATTATTATCTGGTTGCCGATGCATACAATGGCAAACACATCTATCAATGTACCAAAGATTTTATGAACAGCAGTTGTGGTAAACTCAAGGAAAGTATTGATGTTGATGGAAAAAAGATTGGCATTGCAGGTAACTCTAAACTAATAGCTTATATCGGTCACGATGGCTTAATGGATTTTGCACTACCGGGCACTTTCGAGAATACCGATAAACAAACAAGAGATGTAATTGTACTGGCATGTTACAGCAAACATTTCTTCTCACCTCATTTAAAACGTGCAAATGTAAATCCTCTTGTATGGACATCGCATCTTATGGCTCCCGAAGCCTATACCATACACGATGCAATAACCGGTTATATAAACAATGAATCCAGAGAAGAAATAAGAAGAAGGGCTTATCTGGCATATTCAAAATTCCAGAAGTGTGGTGAAAAAGCTGCTAGGAATTTATTAGTTTCGGGATGGTAGTATTACCTTTGCCCGATAATTACTAAATCCTTCAACATGAACCAGATTGAAAAAATTATTGATAAGGAAAACTGGAATCGTAAAGAACACTTTGAACACTTTAGTGCTTTTGATGATCCTTTCTTCGGAGTTACTACCAACGTTGACTGCACAAATACCTATCAATACGCAAAAGAAACAGGATTATCTTTTTCTTTATTAGTTTTGCACCGCATCATTACTACTGCATGCAAAGTAGAGGAGTTCCGCTATCGTATAGAGGGAGATAAGATTGTTTGTTACGACAGTCTTTCGCCCGAAGGAACCGTTGCCCGGGCCGATCATACTTTTTCTTTTGCATCTTTTGAGTATGATGCCAACGAAATTGTATTTGTTCAGAAAGCAAAAGCCGAAATAGAACGTCTGCAACATACCACAGGATTAAACAAAGGTGGTGGTGTATACAGACCCAATGCCATACATTATTCTGCCGTGCCTTGGATTAACTTTACAGATATGAAGCATCCTACCAGTATGCGGTCGGGCGATAGTATACCTAAGATTTCAACTGGGAAATACTTTAAAGAAGGGGATAGATTGATGATGCCCATTTCAATTACCTGCCATCATGGGTTGATGGATGGTTACCATGTAGGGCGGTTTTTGGAGTTGTTGGAGCTGTAAAATATCTGCATGGATTCAAAATTCTAGTTATATCATTTAGCCATACCACTCCTCACAAAATTGTGAATTAGCACTTACTTTAAAGATCTATAACCTACATTATTCATACTCGTTCAGTTAGTGGCTGAATTTTTGAAACGCTGAGTTACGCTAAGTTACGCGGAGTTTTCCTGCGGCATCGCAATAAAAACTCCGCGAAACTCCGAGTAACTTAGCGTTTCAATTTCGATGAAAATCTATTGTTCTGAAAATCAAAATCTTACAGTACCACCGTTTTTTTACCCTTGAGAAAAAAGTACCACGCCGGTGGTACAAAAGTATCTTAGGCAAGATACAAAAGTATCTTAGGCAAGACACAAAAGTATCTTCGGTAAGATACAAAAGTGCCTCAGGTAAGATACAAACGTTTGCATAAAATACCTGTCTTTATTAAAATAGGTAAAAACATGCAAGCGGATAAATTGTTTTATATTAGCAGGCGGATTAAATTACATAAACCAATATAAATGATATCATGAAAAAATTAATTCTATCTCTCAGCATTTTCTTGCTCACAGTGAGTGTGTACGCAGCTAATGTTAACAAAATCGATCCACCTTTCTGGTATGTGGGTATGAATAATCCACAACTTCAACTCATGGTTTACGGCGATGGTATTGGCGATGCAACCGTAACGGTTAACTATCCCGGAGTGTATATCAGCAATACGGTTCGTGTTGAGAGTAAAAACTATCTTTTGGTCTATCTTAATCTTGAGAAAGATGTTAAGCCGGGAATAGTAAATCTTACTTTTACACAAGGGAAGAAAAAAACAGTGAAAGGATACGAACTAAGAACCCGCGAAAAAGATCCAGCCGAGCGCATGGGCTTTGATGCTTCGGACGCACTTTATTTATTAATGCCCGACCGCTTTGCCAATGGCGACCCTAGTAACGATATGATAGAAGGACTGGCTCCGTATACTGTAAATCGCAGTGAACCTAACGTTCGTCACGGTGGCGACCTTGCAGGTATTGAACAGCACCTTGATTATTTTACCGATTTGGGAGTTACTGCCCTTTGGTTTACTCCCATCCTTGAAAACAGCATGACGGGTGGTTCGTACCACGGTTACGCAACAACCGATTATTACCGTGTTGACCCACGTTTTGGAACCAATGAAGAATACAGGTCGTTAATATCTAAATGTCACGGCCGGGATATTAAAATTGTTATGGATATGATTTTTAACCATTGTGGTGTTGAGCATCCATGGATTAAAGATATGCCTTCGAGAGATTGGTTTAACAATCCGGATCACGAAACAAATTTTGTTCAAACTTCCTTCCGTTTGCCTCCTATGGTAGACCCTTATGCTTCTGAATATGATTTTTGGAAAATGAACGATGGTTGGTTTGTTACTGCCATGCCCGACCTGAACCAGAAGAACCCACATGTTTACCGCTATCTGGTACAAAACAGTTTTTGGTGGATTGAATATTCCGGTATCGACGGAATCCGTATGGATACTTATCCGTATGCCGACTATGATGCAATGAGCAACTGGATGAAGGAACTGAACGAACAATATCCTAATTATAATGTGGTTGGCGAAACATGGGTAACCGAGCCGGCATATACAGCCTGGTGGCAGAAGGATTCTAAAATATCGGCTCCTTTAAACAGTCATTTGAAATCGGTTATGGATTTCAGCTTCTTCGAGAAAATCAATATGGCTAATGAGGAACAGACTGATGATTTTGGACAGGGGCTAAACCGTATTTACAATAACTTTGTATACGATTTCCTGTATCCCAACCCCGAAATGGTTCTTGCTTTTTACGAAAACCATGACACTGAACGTTTCTTGCGCGAAACTCAGGATCTTACTAAATTAAAACAGGCTGTAACTTTATTGCTTACTACCCGTCGTATTCCGCAATTGTATTATGGTACAGAGGTTATGATGAATGGAATAAGAAAAGGTAGCGACGGACATATTCGTCAGGACTTTCCCGGTGGATGGGCTGGTGATGGCTCAAATGCTTTTACTGCTCAGGGACGTACACAGATTCAGAACGAAAGCTTCAATTTCTATCGTACACTGTTGCACTGGCGCAAGGGTAATGATGTGATAGCAAAAGGTTCAATGGTACAATTCATGCCTCAACACGGTGTATATGTTTATGCCCGTCAACACGAAGGAAAAACAGTTTTAGTTATATTGAATGGCAAGGATTCGGAAGTTACTCTTCCACTCCATGTTTATAAAGAGGTTCTGAAAGATAAGAAACAAGGGAAAGATGTGATAACAGGCCGCACTATTGGTTTAGATAATAAACTGAAAATGACGGCAAGGGAGTCATTGGTTATTGAGTTGTAGGTAAATTGAACACAGAGGTACTGTGTTGAATTCCAAATTAAATTAAATATTTTTTCTATCTTTGTCTCCGCCAAAGGAAGGCTTCATGCGATACTTTGTACTGAGG